>JAZKEQ010000016.1:18347-132962 GCA_040386935.1 Bacteroidota bacterium
TGAAAAAAATACTGGGAAACTGGTGGTCATGCCTGACGGGCAACAGTACCTGGGTGGGTTATAATACCAAAGTATCAACTGAGCACTTGCCAAAAATACAACCGTCTGTTTTTACATTCAATTTGCCTATTGATACCAATAGAATGGATGAAGGATTGCTGAAGAGTTTTAACCTGTTGTATGCCACCCATTACAGTGTAGGGAAAGACCTTGAAATAATGTTAAAAGCTTTTTTCAAAGGATAGTATAGAGTCGCTTTTTAATAAGAAAAAAATATAACGAACTGATGTATTTTATATTTGGATGGAATAACTTTAAGGTGAAGGAGTATACCCTGCAGGATATGGACATACCTGATCCCGACAACGCACCGGTAAAAATTCAATTGCGTCAGAAATATTTTCATTTGTTTTTCATTCCCTTTTTCGGGCTCAAGCAATATTGGGTAATGGTGAAGGCCCATAAGAAGTATGAGATACCCCTTGAGTACGTAATGGCTATCAGGAATAAAAACATTCGCTTGAGGAGTCCTTGGTATACTTATTCAGGATTTATTTTAATAGCATTGATTATTTTGGGATTCTTAGCGACCATTCCCATACAGTCATACATGCACCATCGCTCTAGAATGAAGGATATTGAAATGACCAAAGATATGCTGGAACATCCGCAGACAAATGATTATTATTTAATATTTGCCACTGATAATGATTTTGCAATGCGTGTTGACAGTGTTACAAATACAGCTGTTCAATTTTACGTGCCCCTTTTTGACAGCGCTTCGACAGATGCTTTTCAATCATATGGCGTTAATGACCTGACTTATTTTGATGATACAACAAAACAGTTCACACATGTTTGGATAAAAAAGGACTTAATAAACAAGAGTTATGGCGGTGAAGATAGTTACCGTAATTTCTTTAAAGGGGTGCTGATACCTGAATTGAATTTTTTCACACAACAACCGGTCAGGTTGGGTCGCATTGACAGGAAGAAGGATGGTATCCGATAAAAGTGCTTTTTTTGTCTACGAAGGGGATGAGTAAAATAGGATATGGCCCTTGTTTTGAATGAATAGAAATGTTTGATACTGCCGATTGAGGCATGTTTTATAATTATTTTTCCGGTTGACCCAACCTTTTCTCTCCGGCTTCCGTTATTGATGATGAAACGAGTACCAAAACAACCCTTCAATGGATTTTGTAACACCGCTACATAACGACACTCAAAAAGGCTATATCAGCACTTCCAATCCGGATTTGGAACAACTGATTAGTTTGTGTGTGGCTAACGACCGGTCGGCACAAGAGCAACTTTACAAGCAGTATTACGGAAAAATGATGGGGGTTTGCAGGCGCTATTTTCAAAACAGAGATGATGCCATGGAAGTATTAAACTGCGGATTTCTTAAAGTGTATCAGAATTTGAAACACTATGAGCAAAAGGGCCCTTTTGAAGCTTGGATTTACAGAATTATTTACAATACCATCATCGATTTTATCAGGTCAAAGAAAACACTGGCTTTTCAAAGTACTTCAGATTTGGATCAACTTACACCGACAGCCTCTGATTTACCATTGCAAAAACTGTATGCCGATGACCTTTTGAAACTGTTGTACCAATTGCCTGATGCCACCCGCACCGTATTCAATATGTTCGCTATTGATGGATACAAACACGAAGAAATAGCCGGCATACTCAATATATCGGAGGGTACCAGTAAATGGCACGTCAACCATGCCCGTCAACAACTCAAAGCATTAATTGAAAGGAGAATTTTAAAATGAACCTACAAGACAACAACAACTTCCCTGACGATTTATTTCGCCAAGAATTAAACAGCTTTGAGGATGTTTATGATCCTAAAGCATGGGAAGATATGCGTATAAAACTCGAAGCGGACGAAAGACGCCCATGGTTCCTTTTCCCCTTCATCAAAATCAAATCAAACAACAACCTTAAAACAATCATTATTATTATGTCTATTCTTAGTCTTATATCTTCTGTCGCTTTGCTGTTCAGCGGTACTACCGCCATTGCCTCACAGGCGCTTTATTCAGCAACAAGCGAAGTGCGTATTGCCATAGTTGACGATAAACCAGGTTCAACTGCAAATTACACTAACTCTTCCGTTGATAACAACACTGTTGTTAATGGTACATCAACTAATTCATCTATTGCAGAAATATCTTCTGCTTCAGCTAATAATTCTTCAGTTTCTTCAGTAATCAATACAAATAGCAACAGCAGTATCATTGACAATGCAACCAATCATACTGAAACTGCAGCTCCACTCGAAGTGATGCAAAACAATACCGGCACAATTGATCAAACCGTTGTACCTGCTGCTACCAAAGTAGTTGATCCTATCAAAACTGTTGCTGGAAAAATTGTTGAAGCCTCAAAAGACAGTTCATTACTGAAACCTGTTTCACAAAAAGTTACCAAAGCTGTTATCTATAAATCATGGGTTGGCGATCGTTATGAGTATGTCGAAGTAGAGAAAAAAGGGTCTATCAAAGACGGTTGGATAGGCTTGCATTTCACTGAGCAGTATTCGCACATGAAAACACCATGGGATAGTTCAGGTATGTTAAAACGCAGCCAAGGATTCAATGTACAATTCATGTCAGGCAATAGGTTGTCAACTGAAAATTTCGCAGGCTATTTCGGATTCGATTTTGGAATGCAGTTTTACGGAAGAACACCTAAAACAAATGTGGTGTTGAATAATACCAGTCAGGACAGCGGTTTCACACGCCTTTACTCACACTCGCTCGACTTTATGGTCCGTGGCCATTTCGAATACAATAAACACAGATTGGTGCCATACGTTAACGTCTTTGGCGGACCAAGATTTTATTCTACCGGACAACGTGTTACCTCATATGTGCCATTACAAGACAATGAAAACAGTATGACCAATAACGTTTCATTGACTGCAACACTGATGGCAGGGGTAGGTATAGGCGCTAGATTGCAAATAACACCGGCATTCTCACTTGATGCCCGTTATGAATGGACAGCAGGCACTAAAACCAAAATCGTTAATACAAGTGGTTCAACCTTTAATGGATTGAATTACAACCTTGATAAAAGAGAGATTAACTCAAACTTTGGTCAATTAAAAGTGGGTGTTATTTTCAATATCAGTGAAACAGAATATACTAAGAAATTGGTAGAACCTGCACACTATGTAGAACGAGTTGACAGTATTGTTGTTGATGTGTCAGATACAGGAAAAATAATGTTGCCATGCAATTGTAAGCCTTGCGACAAAACTAATAATACTTCTGAAGTGCATCCCAACAACACAGAAGAAAGAATACCTGAAACTATAAATACAGGGAGTAACGGCACAACCCGTACAAGTAGTGGCAGTGGTGGAGGAGGCTCCGGTAAAGGTTCTTTCCCCGGCATTAAACCACCGGCACCACGTCCTTCTGAAAAGCGTTAATTTTTATTCATCTATTGTATGTGAGGGTCGGCTGAAAGCCGACCCTCTTCTTTTTAGCCGAAATATTTTGTTGTCTGCCGACTTATGCAAACAGCCATCAGCAGCAGGTATTAGTTTAGCGAGTATGAAATTTTCACAACTCATTTCGGAAACAATCAGAAAAAGACAGACACTGATTTTATTGTTCAGCGGATTAATATTTGTTGGGTTTGTACTGCTGGCCATTCGCCCTTTCATTCACACTGAAAAAAGTTTTCTTTTTCTTTTCTGGAATTTATTCCTTGCATTGATTCCACTTGTATTGAGTTCTGTGATGATGCAAATGAAAAATTTACAATATTCGAGAATGTCGATAATCAGTGTTGGTTTTATATGGCTCATTTTTTTTCCGAATGCACCCTATGTACTCACTGATTTTATACACCTTTCTTATGGCAGTTTTAGACATTTCTGGCTCGATGCCATGACCATCACATGGTTTGCTGTGGCATCACTGCTATCAGCCATTATTTCTTTAAATGATATTTCACTTTTGTTGGGCACTGCCTGGAAAAAGCAAAATACCTCATTGGCGATATTGGCCATCAGTTTGTTGTCGGGATTCGGTATTTATCTCGGGCGTTATTTGAGATTCAACAGTTGGGATGTATTGCACAATCCCGGATCATTGATCAATGAAATGACAGACAGGGTCATCAATCCTTTTGATCATCCGCGTACATGGATGGTTACTGTAGGGTTTGGATTGTTGTTGTTTTTTGTATTCAAAGGCATTCGTTTTATGGCGAATGAAATGCAAGTGAAGCAAATTGAGAGGTAAAGATTATTTATAAATGCGGATGGTGATGTTACCTGCCGTATCAATTTTACCGCGGTACATGCCTTCGCTGTTGAAAGGCATTTCAATAGTGCCATTGGCATCGATGGCCACCAGGCCGCCTTCTCCACCAATCTTCACCAGTTTGTCATGTACAACCAGTTCGCAGGCCGCTTGCAGTGACATGCCTTTGTAAGCCATTAAACAACTGATATCGTAAGCCACCACACTTCTCAAAAATAATTCGCCATGGCCGGTACAACTGATGGCGCAGGTGGCATCGTTGGCATAAGTGCCGGCACCTATCACGGGAGAATCGCCTATGCGGCCGAATTTTTTATTGGTCATGCCACCGGTACTGGTAGCAGCAGCCAAATGGCCATATTCATCAAGCGCAACAGCACCAACGGTACCAAATTTTTTTTCACCCTTCTCACTGCTGTGGTCGAGCTGAAATGCTTCGCTGTCTTTTAACTCTAGCCATTGTTTGTGTCGATGCTCTGTAAAAAAATAATTGTCATCGGCTGTTTCAATACCGAGTTGTTTTGCAAAAGTAAGGGCACCTTCACCTGCCATCATCACGTGGGCAGATTGTTCCATAATAGCCCTTGCCAGCAATACAGGATTTTTAACAGAAGGCACACCGCATACGGCACCCGCCTTTAAATCAGAACCCTGCATAATGGCGGCATCCATTTCATGTCCACCTAAATGGTTGAAAACGGATCCTTTGCCGGCATTGAACAATTCGCAGTTTTCAAGCGATTTGACAGCTTCCGTAACAGCATCAAGCGATGATCCGTGATTTTTCAATACAGCATGACCGGCTTTCAATGCAGCTTCAAGACCAGCCAAATAAGCTTTTTCGAGTTCGGGGGTAAGCAGGTGAGGGGCAATGGTGCCGGCCCCTCCGTGTATGGCAATGGCTGTTAAATTCATGGGAAATTAAAGTTCAAAAATACAGCAAATTTCATTGCAGGGGCCAGGCTTATAAAAAGAATTGATAACCTTTTGCGCATTTGCCCGATTATAGTTAGGTTTGCAGTTAGAATTAATCAAGAATTATGGCGGTAGCAATTAAAATGCCCAAAATGAGTGATACCATGACCGAAGGTGTGGTGCGCAAGTGGAACTTCAAAGTAGGTGATACCATTAAGAGTGGAGATATACTGGCTGAAGTAGAAACAGATAAGGCCACCATGGACCTTGAGAACTATGAGAAAGGCACAATTCTGCATTTTGCCATCAATGAAGGCGATGCAGCCGGTGTTGATTCTATCATTGCAGTTGTAGGCAAGCCGGGTGAAGATTTTGCAGGCTTATTGGCAGGCGGTTCTGCTGCTCCTCAGGCAACAACTGAAACAAAAACTGAAACTTCTACAGCAGTAGCACCCGCTCCGGTGGCTGCCGCACCTGTAGTAGCAAATATCACCAACGATGCCCGTGTAAAGGCGTCACCATTGGCGAAAAAACTGGCTCAAGACAAAGGCATTGACATAGCTGCCATTACAGGCAGTGGTGAAAACGGCCGAATTGTGAAAAGTGATATTGAAAATTTCAAAGGCGGTTCATCTCCTGCAAAATCAGGTGCTGTATATGTTTCCGGAACTGAAAGCTTTGATGAAATCAATGTGTCGCAAATGCGCAAAGTAATTGCAGCGCGTTTAGCTGAAAGCAAATTCACTGCCCCGCATTTCTACCTGACCATGGAAATCAACATGGATAAGGCATTGTCAGCCCGTGCAGCAATGAATGCAGGTGGCGATGTTAAAATTTCTGTGAATGACATGATTGTAAAAGCATCAGCCATTGCATTGAAAAAACACCCTTGGGTAAACGCCAGCTGGTTAGGTACTAAAATACGTTTCAACCACCACATCAACATCGGTGTGGCCATGGCTGTTGAAGATGGTTTACTGGTTCCTGTTGTGAGATTTGCCGATCAAAAATCGCTTTCTTCTATCAGCACCGAAGTGAAAGAATTCAACGCGAAAGCAAAAGATAAAAAGCTACAGCCAAATGATTGGGCAGGGAATACATTTACCATTTCCAACCTGGGCATGTTCGGCATCGAAGAATTTACTGCTATCATCAACCCGCCTGATGCCTGTATTCTGGCAGTGGGAGGTGTGAAAGAAACAGTAGGTATTGTGAATGGTGAAATCGCTAAAACCAATGTGATGAAAGTAACATTGAGTTGCGACCACCGTGTAGTAGACGGAGTAGTAGGTTCTAAATTCCTGAACACTTTAAAAGAGTTGTTGGAAGAGCCTGTGAAAATGCTGGTTTAATTACCGATTACAATTTATTTATCAGAAGAGTTGATTGTCGTTGACAAAGCGCGGAACAGGAATGTTTTGTCCGCATTTTTCATTGAGTTGCACAATCAGGTATTTGCATAATTCGGGCGAATACAATTCATCGTGCTGGTGCATGAAAAAATAACAGTTTTCAAGTCCCTGTTCCATCCACGATTTCAGTCGAACCACCCAATCATCGATTCGCTGATAATCAGTGGCATGTAAACTATTGCCTACGAAGCGAATAAAGGCCGTAGAAGAGGTTAGTCGCATATGAGCGCAGTCTCGTCTGCCGGCAGCATCTGTAATCACTGAGCCGCGACCTTTGGCCTCCATCAATTCATACATCTGGTCGCATTGTGGATTGGCATACCAATCTGTATGGCGAAATTCCATCATCATTTCAATGTCTTTTGGTACAGCATCCATAAAAGCGGCAATGGTGTCAAAGTGCTTAGCACCCATTTGCGGATGTGGCATCAGGAATACGGGTCCTAGTTGCGGTCCCAGTTCATTGATAATATCAAGAAAGTGATTGAGTTCGGGTTCAATATTTTTAAGGCGCTTGTTATGAGTGATAACACCTGAAAATTTCGGGCAAAAAATAAAATCTGCCGGTACTTTTTTTAACCATGTTTGTATTTGTGTTTTGGTTGGCAGCTGATAGAAAAAACCGTTCGACTCAATGCAATTGAATTGTTTGGCGTATTCATCCAGAAAATTGGCCGCCTTGGTGCCTTTGGGGTAAATTTTTCCAATCCAGTCGGGCCTTCCCCATTTGGCACAGCCGATATGAAAGGTTGTTTTTTTAGCTTTACTTTTTTTTAACACTGCTGTTGTTTGCTTGTGATCAGCAGGCAAGGTTAAATCTAACAGTTCCAGTTCATGTGCTTCAAGTTTTCCGAATTCCATATACAATTTTAGTGATTAAATCCCGACAATTATGGCTTGTATTCATCATAGGGTTTTGAATCTTTGATAATCCGCCCTTTTAAATCGATAAAAAAATGATGATTGGCAATGCTCACATTAGCGACCTTTGTTTTATTATCAAAGTCACGACTGACTTGGTCATAAATCGGTTGAATGACGTACTGTCCTTTTTTATTGATAAATCCCCATTTATTATTTTTTAGTACAGCGCCATAATTATTTTTAAACTCCCATGCGAGGTCGAATTCTACTGCAATGATAACTTTACCTGAAGTATCGATATAGCCCCACTTATCACCCACACGTACAGCTGCCAAACCGTTATTAAATTCTGTAACAGAGTTGTAAATGGCAGGACAGATTTCTTTGCCACTTTTGTTTAAAAATCCGTGCATTTTTTGTTGTTCAAAACCAATCATGCCTTCGTTGGCAAATGAGCTGATGTAGTCGTATTTGGCAGGTACAATTAATGCGTTGGTGATGGTGTCTTTTATTCCCCATTTTTTTTCTATGCGTACAAGCACAGTATGCGGTCTGAATTTGCCGTATATTTTTTCAATGATTGTGTCGTTACGAGTAGTTGTATATTGGTCAGCATTCAAAGCGGTATTAATAGTTGAACTGATGCGTTTGTGTTTAACAGATTGGGTAAACATTAGACCCAATAAACCTACTAAAAGGATGATGCCAATAATCGTGATAATGTTTTTAATATTCATTGGGATTTGACATTATATTGCTGTTCATCTTGTTTTTAATGATTTGAAAGCATCGTGAGTGCTTTCTCTTTCGAATCTACAAAGTTCACCTGTTTGCCTTTATTGCTTTCATACATGAAATCAGTAATACTCTTGCTGGTGTATTTTGAAAAATCGCCTACTATCGCAAGGTGGACACGGTAATTGGAAAATTTTTGAAGAATCTCACCGGCCAGTCCATTTTTCAAATCAAAAAAGAGCGGGGTGATGTTGCGTTCATATAGCATCATTCTATCAAAGTCCTGATAGTATAAATCCATCAATAGGTTGAGACCCTCATCGGCAGTTTGTATCAACATTGCATCGGATATAATTTCTGCAATTTTAATGTCGTTGATATGGTGTGTTTCTATGTGCATTGTAAATAAATAACAGATGTTATTTTCACACAAATAGTTTTCTCGCTAAATCCAAATCAACATTTTTATGAGCAGGAATAGGTAGGAAATACAGTGTTTGCCAGCGCTGTGTTTTTTCTGCTTGCTTGTTTTGTGTCATATCCCAAGGTGGATACACCCTGATACCGCGTTTGCCTTCCTTACCATTTCTAGTGATGATGCCTTTGTCTGCTAATACAATTTTGGGGAAAATAAATTGTCCGAAATGGTCATTATTTCTAACAGTAATAATCAAATAATCCATGTTGTCTGATACATCAAAAGGTTCAGTAATGCCGGCATTGTTGCGCTTCCAAATAGCGACAAACTGCCCTTCCTTTTTTGGTGTAATATTAGCACCACGGTATTGCACTATTTTTCCATTTAATTCAAATGAGCAAGCATGATAGGCACTGCCTTCAGTATTTATAACAGGATTTGAGAAATGAAAATTGCACTTGTCATACACTTTTATTTTAGCCATCAGCAAGTCGGGGTAAAGTAGTGAAAGTTGAGAATCCGTTGTCATTTAAGTGGTGATAAATTGAGACTGTTTCACATTCAATTTTACTTATTGTTTATTGATGCTTCCCTCAATATTAATGTGGGCCATTGGTGTTTTTATAATATTGTTTAATGACGACTTTTTGTAATATGCGTTTGATAATTAATTCAGCAAGCACGTTATTATAACTGACGCCTATATGTGTGTGAAGCGCTTTTTTTAATTGCGCTTCACTAATGTCGATGCGATAGAGTAATTGCATGATGCCACTATCAGATTTTGTTTCATTTCGCTGTAATTCAAAGGCGATACTTGCAAGCATTTTATTGTAATCGGGTTCAAGTTCATCGATGAAGGAAGTGGGGTAATTGCTTTGTTCAAAATCTTTGATTAACTGCATTTTGAAAGCATCTAACAATGTTTTACTGCTTAGCTGACGATTGATATCCGGTAGATCTTGCATGAGTTAGTGTTTTTAGGGTTGTCGGCCGTTTGCTTTTTATAGTAGTAAAATTGACTGTTTAGTCGAAATTTAATATTAGCCTGTTAAATTTTTTAATAAACACTATTACCCTTTCTTTTTCAAAATGACATCTACTAATTTCTGTACAAGTGGTCCTATTATCAATATAGCAGGAATAACAACGAGATAGGCAATACCCCATGATTTTAGCCATATTCTGAAGAATGCATCATTAAAGCCAATATTGATAGATATAAGGGTAAAGGAAATGATGCAAGTGGTGACGATTCCCATTATAAGCGCAAAGGCTATTTTATTTTTCATATTGATTGATGATTGTATAAATTGACTGTTCAGTCGGATGTTAATTTTAGAAATATTATCATTATCAATTCACATTTACAATGAATAGATAGTCGTGTTTTTGATAGTAAGCGATTGCCTCTTTACTGCTACTGTCTACAGCAACTAATAAGGGTTGGTCAGTTGAGTTGTTGTCTGAAAAAAAGCTGCAATCTTTTTTCATCTGTCCGGTAGGGCAGAAAGTGATTTTTATAGTATCAATTCCCTTTCTTTTTCCTTTAAAGGTCCATGAAGCGCTTCCACCAACGCCATTTGACCCAAATATGCTTAACCAGCTGGCAGTATAATCTTCATCAATTAGCTCCACAGTAGGGCAGCTGTTTTTATTAATCCAACAATTTGAATATCCGGTGGAACCATTTTCCATAAATTTAACCGTAAAACTTTCTCCTATGCTGATGTTAAATTGATCTGATTCACCCATTTTATAATAGTTGTGCGATGAAACAAAAATATAAAGTATTATTCCTGCAACAATAACAAGTGAAATGACAAGTATGATTTTTTTCTTAGTCTTCATTAATAGGAATTAAATTTTTCTCGAAGCACACACTGCTGGCAACACCTTCGTATTGGCCATAGTTAGGAATGGTGTTGTAATTATTTTTTTGATACAGGCCTATGGCTTCAGGTTGTTTGATACCTGTTTCTAAAATGCATTTTTTATACCCCAATTCTTTGGCCCAGTGTTCCAATTCGCCCAACACTAATGAAGCAATACCATGCCCCCGTTTTTCAGGTGGAACGAACATGCGTTTTACTTCCATAACACCCGGCTCATAGTCCTTGATAGCGCCACAACCTACGGCAATATTATTTTCGTAAATCACTACGACATATTTGATCATGGTAATCTTGTTGTACTGCGCAAAAAAAGCATGTTCATCGCCATCTCTAATGGCCAGGTCTTTGTCGAGGGCTTTTACTAATTCCTGAAAATTTGAATCGTCTGAATTGGTGCGTTTAATGGTATACATTTTTAAAATGCTGAATTATTTTATAGTTGAATAAGTTTCTTAACACATCCAATATTTTCTTTTTATAAAGTCGATGATGGCCGGTCCGCCAGTGCAGCCGCCAATTTCATCCAGCTGCATATCTGTATTTTTGTGCCCAATTATCCAAACACCTGAGCGATGTTTCATGATTGTACCCTGATCAAGTATATCTCCTTTTTTTGCCAATCCAAGTCGACCACCACTTTCGTAAATTACTTTTATTGATTCGCCCTTAATGACAACAATTACTTTATCGCCCATTGATCTTCCTTCCCATTCTGCATATGCAATATCAAAATGGTATTGGCCATCCGGTAAAATTTCATTTGATTGTATGATATTTTTTGCTCTGGTATTCCAAGGGATTAAGGTATCATTTACGACATCATAATTATAAATTATTTGTGTGATACTGTCAATGTAAATGATCTGCTTGGTTGTAAAGCGGAGACTGTCGCTGTGTACTATTCTCACAAATGCATAATTTCGGCCATTTTGCTGTTTGCGCTGTTTGAGATAAGTGACAGGAGTTGTTGTTGAAATATCTTTATTTGCTTCAAGATAGTCCGCTATGAATGAGTCAGCCCACAAGCATACCTCTGTAATGGTATCTCTCTTAGCTGAATCAGAAGTTTGATTGTTGAATGTTGTTGTTTTCTGTTGTTCAGTAGGGTTGAAACAAGCCGACAAACAGGCCAAAGCAGTGATTAATAAAACTGTTTTGTTAAATTTAAAAATGCTCATTTTTCAATACAAAAAAAGGATTTACTAATCATGCTGATAACAACTATAGGGACTTACACAGATTAATTCAGGCCATTCAAACTCAATTTTTTCAGTAAAAACTTTTCTATTTTTTGTTAGGCTATCAATGTAATTAAAATACAACTTATTGTCCTTTATTTTAAAAGGAAGTTCATTACGCATATCTAAGTGGTAGCGCTGTACAATTTGCTTTTTTTCATTTAAGAAGTATATAGTAGTATTGCCACGTTTTCCGGTGGCAGTTTCAATCAATCTGAATGATGTTAATACATGGTAGTTTTGACCATTAGCAGTAGTTATTGAACCAAGATTAATGATATTGTCAGTAAATTCTTCTTCAACAATCAAATGCGACTTAAATTTTAGACTAGAATCAATATAGTTTGTAATTTCAAATTGAGGTTCAATTATTGCCATATCAATTGTTTTATTAGCAATTTGACATGAATTAAAAACGGCTCTATTGCTTTTATATGTTTTATTTTTTGAGGTAGTGCAGCTTACCAAAATGATTATCAAAATATACTTGCATGAACTCATAGGGTGTTTTGTTAATTATTGAAAATACCAAAGTCGTTATCAATCAGCATAACCCCAAAATTCTACGATTATTTTCTAAACACTAAATAGCTTGCAAAGCTTCAACTGTCAAGGGCTTTGGAATGAATCCCGCAATATGTGGATTCGCTTTTGTTGCTTCTTCATCAATGGGGTTGATTGAAGTTGTGTGCATGTAAATTGAAAGCTTGTCAAATGGTATTTGCTCGGTAGATTCAATTTCATCCAATAACTCCCAGCCTGACAAACCGGGCATGTTAATGTCAAGCAAAACAATGGTTTTATTTTTAATGGGTTCGCTTATAAACTCCTTGAGATAGTCGAGCCCTTTTTGTGGGTCAGTAAAAGTTTTTACCGTTGCTTTGTCGTGCACCCTTGCAATCTGGTATTTGCATACCACTGTGTGAAGGGTTTCGTCATCGATAATAATGTAATCCGGCTGTATGGTCATTGTAATATTTTATATATTCTTAATTTTCAAATTCGATTGTAAAATCAGTTCCAAAATTTTCTCGGCTTTTAATTGAAATCTTACCTCCTAATGCCTCTACCTGGGTTTTTATCATATATAGTCCCATGCCTTTACCCGCAATGTGAAAATGGAAACGCTTGTAGAGGCCAAACACATTTTTTCCATTTCTTTTTAAATCGATGCCAAGGCCATTGTCTCCGAAGTGCAATACGGTTTTATTATCGCGTATTTCACTACTAATCCTAATGACAGGATCCACATTGGGTTGTCTGTATTTAATGCTGTTAGAAATCAAATTATAGAAAATGCTGTAAATATACGTTTTGATGGTAATTAATTCATTAACGGCCTCAAAATCGCATTCAAATTTAACCTTTTCATAATTAATCGCACTGCTTAAACTCACTTTGATGTCTTTGATGAGGTTTGAAAGTAGAATGGATTCCTTTTTCTCGCTCAAATCCCGCTTCACCTGCAGTATTGTATTCAGGTCTCTTATCACCGAGTCGAGATTATGAGCGGCTTCTCCCATACCATGAATCAATTGATCTTTCTCAACGGGTTCTACATGAACGTCCTGAAGTATATCTGTAAGTCCCAAAATGGTTGCTACCGGACTGCGTAAATTATGCGAGACGATATAGGAAAACTGCTCAAGGTCTCTATTGCGTTGCAAGAGTTCATGCATATTTTTTTCGCGCTCGAGTTCCAGAAGCTTACGGTCGCTGATGTCGCGCAATATTTTAGAGGCACCTATTACATGACCCGCTGCATCAAAAATTGGTGAAATCGTTAATGAAACATGAATCAATTCGCCATTCTTCTTTTTTCTTACGGTTTCGTAGTGATCCACTGATTCACCCTTTTTTATGCGTGTCAGAATTTCTATTTCTTCATTGTAAAGATGAGGGGGGATCATTTGTCTGATAGGATTCCCAATAGTTTCAGAAGCCGCATAACCGAGTATGGATTCGGCCCCGTGATTCCATGAAGTAACAATGCCATCCAAAGACTTACTGATAATGGCATCTTCGGATGAATTAACAATAGAGGTCATCAGGCGTTGTTGTTCTTCAAGTTTTTTCCTTTCACTGATATCTCTTATAAAGGAGCAGAAGAAATCGTTGCCATTGTCTTTAATTACGGCAATACTTAATTCTACAGGAAACTCTTTACCGCTTTTATGCAGGGCGCTTATTTCTATCGTTTTATTAATCACCCGTCCTTCACCTGAATGGCCGTAATGTTTAAGTCCCCGTTCATGGCCCTGTCTGTATTGAAGAGGAATAATTACATCGCTCATTTTTTGACCCAGTGTTTCGGCTTCTGTCCACCCAAATATTCTTTCGGCCTGTGGAGTCCAGATAGTAATCAATCCTTGTTTATCCATCCCTACAATGGCATCCAGTGCAGAATTGATGATATGTTTCCTTGTTTCCTGACTGGCAGTAAATTTCTCGCGTGCGATAATGCTTTCAGTGATTACTTCAGTAAACATAATAATACCTCCAATTTCACCTGTAGACTTGCGCCATGGACGTATCTCCCATCTCATCCAATCTCTGGTGCCATCAATACGAATAAATGAATCCTCCTCGTTCCGCTCAATTGCCCCTTTAAGGCAGCGTTGATGAATATCTTTCCATTCCTGTTGTATTTCAGGAAATACTTCATAATGGTTTTTGCCAATGATAGTTTGATTGCCAAGATTGTAATCGTTCATCCATCTCCGGCTGGTGGCAATGTAGCACATCTCTGTATCAAACATCGCAAGTGAGGCCGGACTGTGCTCAATAAACAGGCTGAGCTGCTCTCTGCTTTCTATTAATTCTTGCTCTATTTGTTTGCGTTCTGTTATATCTCTAATTACGGCCATAATCACCTGTTCATTGTTCATTGTCCAGGTATTGATGGTGATGGATATGCGAACCAGGGTGCCGTTTTTTCTTTTACAGGTTAATTCCAGGTCTTTTAGATTTTTGTTTGCTTTAAAAGCCGAAATAATTTTAGCACGGTCATCGGGGTCAATAAAGAGATTGAGCTCTGTTGTTGTTTTGCCAATAGATTCTTCTCTTGAATAACCAAATAAATCGCAAAAACTTTCATTGATATCAATGATTCTTCCTTCGTTGAGTGTGCCAATATAAAATGCATCTTGACTGGTCATGAAAGACATTCGAAATTTTTCTTCACTTTCCTGTATCTGCGCTTCATTACTTTTGCGTTCAGTGATGTCCTGAAATCCTCCCAGAATGGCTTTTGCTCCTTTATAGGATGTTTCACCACAAAACACTTCAGCCCATAACATTGAACCGTCTTTTCTTTTATATTTTAATTCAATATGGAAATCATCAATAACACCGGCCTCTAATTTTTTTCGCCATTCTATCAATGCATCAGGTGTATAGCTTTCATCAACGATTTCTCTGAAGTCATTTATATTGATTAATTCATCTTGTATGTAGCCAAGGTCATGCGCAAACTTAGGATTGACATAAACAAACTTTTCTTTTTGTATAATGTAAACACCTACAAATGATTTTTCGACAAGGTTTCTGAAATTTAATTCAGATTCTTTTTGTTCGGTAATATCACTTACACTGCCTATCAATGAAGCAGGGTTGCCTTCCGCATCTTTCATCACTACAAATTCATCTTTCAGCCAGCGGTATTCACCATTGGATTTATGTTTAAAACGGTATTCAACACAGTTTTCAAATCCTGCGGGTTCTTCAATGGCTTTAGTGAGTCCGGTTTTTACCGCTTCAACATCATCCGGATGCATCAAACCTAAAACAATTTCAATCGGTGTAGTATTCAACTCATCCTGTGTGTATCCTGCTATCTTTTTGAATACAGGGCTGAGATATTCATACGTATTTGTATTGAGATTGCGCTTATAAGAGGCCGATAAAGAATTTTCAAGCACTTCACGGAAGCGCAGCTCACTTTCTATTAATTCTTTCTCTATCCTTTTGCGTTCTGTAATGTCGCGAATAATGGAAATATAGCCCACATCCTCAATCACACGAACATTGACTTCTGTTTCAACAAAACTGCCATCTTTTCGCTTCATCCATCTTTCGTGGATAGAGCCGCCAACCTTATCAATTAATTTGACCCTGTCTATAAATAATTGTTTTTCATCTGCAGCAATCAAATCATACATCTTTAAGTGCAGCAATTCTTCAGAAGTGTAGTTGAGTAGATTACAGGCGCTCTTATTTACCTCATTGATATTGTATTCAAAATCAACCATGATAATGGCATCACCGGCATAGTTGATTAATGCATTGTATTTCGCTTCTATCGCTTTTAGTTTAGTTTCAGACATTGTTTACTAGCTGTTTTGAATCCAATAGTTATAAAATCATTAAAAGGCAAAGTCATTTTTTATATAAAAAAAATACTTGCCTATTTTTGATTTTCAAGTTATTCAAAATTAAGACTTTTTTTTATTCAATTGATTGAGCAAATTTTGTCTGACATTTTCCCATTCATCATCCAGTATGCTGTAATAGGCAGAATTTCTAATCGTTCCGTTATCTCTGATGCGGTCTTTGCGCAAAATGCCTTCAAACTGACCGCCAATTTTTTCTATCGCTTTTCTCGACCGTAAATTGTTGTCGCTGGTTTTTAATTGTACCCTTATTGCTTTTAAAGTTTCGAAACAAAAGGTGAGGAGCAATAATTTGCATTCAAAATTAATGGCGGTTCCCCAGTAGTCGGGGTGCAACCAAGTCCAGCCTATTTCCAGTTTTTTATGTTGAGGATGGATGTCGAACAGTCGTGTGGAACCAATGAGTTTACCGGTTTGTTTGTTGAGAATTACAAAGGGATATTGTTGGCCGTTTTCTCTTTCAATCAGGGCTTCATTGTATTCATTCAAAAAGGTAGCAGTATCTGAGCCGTCTTTTGGCAGAAACTGCCATATTCTTTCATCTTTAGCCAATTGGGAAAGTTCTTCAAAATGCAATTTTTCTAATGGTAAAAGGTCGACCAACTGACCTTGTAAAATAGTGGGATGTTTGATCCAGTGTTCCATTGTATTAACGATCAAAATATTTTTTAATATAATTGCCCAAGTCGCATTTTAATGGCCCGTTGTCATAATTCCAGAGAATAGGTTTCTTCCCTGGTTTGAATAAAATTACACCATCATGCTCTTTGAAATATGAAAGGGCTATAGTATAATCCTGTTGATTGTAGTCGAATGTTAAAGTATTACCTTTTATTTTTTTTTCAATATGGATACCAAGTGTATCAAGCACAGATTTTATAACATCTGAGTAACATGCAGCTTGATCTAAAGTTTTATACAATAATTGTCTGCCATCATGTTTA
This sequence comes from Bacteroidota bacterium, assembly GCA_040386935.1. Taxonomy (GTDB): domain Bacteria; phylum Bacteroidota; class Bacteroidia; order NS11-12g; family UBA955; genus JABMMZ01. The sequence goes on from JAZKEQ010000016.1 coordinate 35,458, forward strand.
AACCGTTCAGGCATAGAATCTTCACCATATTTATAAATTAGGGTTGAAATTGAAAAAAATTCAATGACTATTGGCTCATTAATTCTTGGCTCACCTATTGTTTTTGTGTTAGTCTGCTTAATAATACAATTTTCATAACTGCAGGAGTCTATGATTTTAACAGAGTCTTTATATTCGACTTTATTTTTTTTAGCAGTTTGAGTATTACTTGTACAATTGGTTAGTAAACTCAGCATAGAGATGACTATGATTTTTATTTGCATGCAGAAATGGAAAGTTATGAGTTAATTTTTTTGGAGTAATCAGTCAATATACCAAACAAAAATGTCCGAGAAAAGTAGTCTAATCCCCCAAAATTGCCCTATTCCGCTTATTACGATAGGGGTCCATTGAATTTCCTTTCTTTTTGCAATTATATAAACGATGCAAAGGATTATCCAAAGAATCAAAGAATAAAGCCAAACCTCTGCTGTAAAATCAATATAAGGTGCATAATTTTTGTAAATACTGAGTTCACCCGGATCGGGATTATCGTACGTGGGAGCATGCCCCAAAATATTTCCGGCTTCATAATAAAATGACATCAATGTTACAATGAATGACCAGGGAATGACGCCTAATGTATAAAAGATGATTTTCCAGATTTTCATCTATGTTATTGGTTACAACTTTTAAGTTTCCTTATTCCTGATTTCTTCATCCGTTTTGTCGAGATCAGGTGTTGCCATAACTCTCGACATAAACCAAACAGTCCCTTTTGTTCGCCATACTTTTGTGGCCCACAACACACCAATAATTAAACCTAAACTTGCTATAGAAATTCCGATGATTAGTCCTGTTGTATTTGGCGTTGAGAGATACACCAATGCTCCAATGGCAAGGCCAATGATTAATGGCGATCCTACAATTTGCAGCCATGCAATGCCTTCTGTAAAAAATCTAAAAAATTTGCTCATTTGTTATGTTTGATTTAATTTTCCCAAAGCGGATCATTGTGATAAACTTCATTGTATTCAATACCGCAACTGCAGTCAAATTTATAAGGATTATCCGGGAAAAACCTTTTATAAAGTAAGAGCCTGGTATTCAAATCAACTTTCAAAGGGTCATATCTGCTGTTCAACCACATACCTATCACCAGTGCAGGGTCGTGTTTGGGTGGTCGCCAACCATCAAATTCACATATTCTTGTGTGATAAATAAAATGCATCCCAAGAATTTTTTCAGTCATATAGTTCCTTTCAAGTTCTGTGTAGTTGGATGATTTAAATACTTCAATTGAGTGAATGGCTTTTTTATAGCTATATCCAATACCTATTGCCATAATTATACAACAGATAAAAGCAGTCAGAAAATAGTAACGCGAAGTTTGAATTGCAGGCCGGTACATGCTTTTCCAGATAAGCTGTAAAACAAGAAAGTGTGGAATAAAAACAACTAAACCTATTCCTGCAATAATCGCGAACAATCCATATATATTAATGTGTTCGAGGAACAGCACACAATAAATGAATATGAAAAATGATACGCCATTGATAAAATTTGTGAATGGTGCCAATTTGGTTGGTTGGAGCAATGGATACAAAATGGTGTTAGCAAAACAAATGATTAGTACAATCAGGGTCCATGTAGTTGGAATACAAAAGGCCTGAAAGTAAGTATTGATGGCGATTAAAATCATAATCAGTACTGCATTCAGAACAGCTAATTTAGCAGGATTTGAAAAGTACTTGTATAATCTCTTAATCATATGCCAAAGAAGTGTAATTGATTAAAGCTGTCAACAGGAAATTAACGAAAATTGGGCTTATATATTGTTGTCGAATTGTCAAATTCAAAGTATCGGTAGAGAGATTTTAAGGTATTCAATCCTCTATTGCTTCAATGCCCTGTTCTTTTAACTTAGCCAAACCTTCTTTCATTGCTTTCACCACTTCAGGTGAGTGACTTTGCCATACTGTAATTTCGCCTACAACTTTAAAAGGGTGTTGTGAACGGTATGACTTTGTTGGATTACCCGGAAATTTTTTGTCGGTTAAATTCGGGTCATCTTCAATGGCGCCTGTTGGTTCCACCAAATAGATTCTTTCATGCCCTTCGCCTAAAGCAAGTTCAGCGCCCCAAATAGCGGCATCAAGAGTTGCAGAGAGGTAGATATACTTCGCTTTTTTCTGCTGACCATAGTTGGAATTAATGCCGATTTCTATCAAGTCGCCAATTTTTAAGTCAGCTTTTGTACCGTGAAAATAGGTTTGCGTAAATGGACTTTGGCCTGGTGAATTCACTTTGTTTTCAATTTTAGTTGTTTCCATAGTTTGTAAATATTTAATTTTCTTTGCTTACTTTAAGCATACAGCTATGCATTAGTTACGACTTACTGCATCTCATTTCAGTACTAAACACCAAATTGCCTCAAATGATGATCAGCATGTTTGTAAGCAAATATGCCAATTTGTTCTTTCGTCATTTTGCCAAAAAAGTCGTGAATAAAATTATCATTTGAGAAGTTAGCATAGTCGGCTGTTAAGTTGGCCCAAATAACCTTTTGTATGTTGATATCACCCGTTTTTTCTGTTACAATAAAATTTTTTCCGGCAGGCATTTTTTTGCCGATAGGTCTATCGTCTTTGGTATTGCTTTTTAAAGCCATTTTGCCAAATAATTTACCGAGTAAATCCTGTTCATAAATCTGATGGTACTTACCCAATACCCATTCATCCCATATGGTGCAATGTTTGGCCATTTGATACACATTCATCTTGCCCCAAAGTGGTGTGCTGTTTTCATCAAGAGAGTTAATTCTTGCTATCAATTCATCTCTTGTTGCTTTGTCAAATATTGTTTTCATTGTCAAAATTAGTGGCTGGTTGCAATGAAAAATAGTTACCCGAGTCATCTTTGAATAATGCCTCAGTGCCATAAAATTCTTTTGTAGGTGGTTTAATGAATTCTACCCCTTTTGATTTCAACTCTTCATACGTAGCAAATATGTCGTTGCAGGTTAATACACCACAACCAAATATGCCTTTTTTAATCATATCAATCAAACTTTCAGCAATTTCTTTTGGAAACATTTTGCTTACTGTAACGGGAAATAAAACCAGTTGTAAATCGGGTTGTTCGGGTGGCGAAACCGTTAGCCAGCGGGTATCCGGTCCCATAGGAATATCGTCAACAAGTTTGAATCCCAATTTGTTGATGTAAAAGTCATAGGCACTGTTTTGGTCTATTACATGAATGTTTGTAACGCTTAATTTTGTAATCATTATTTTTTCTTTTTAGTATTATACAGATTGCAAATTTGAGCAATCGATTAGATATCGACTTCTTCAAAATTGCTATTCTTCGACCAGCCATGCATAAATGCATAACAACCCGGCACAAAGGCGAGGGGAGTTGATTGAATTTGCTTTTTCCTTTCCTGATGGTAACTCACATATTCTGAAGGTGTTTTGCCTGTCATTTTTGTAAATAAACCACTGAAAGTGCTGACACTATCAAAACCTACCAGGGCACATGCATCCGTCACTGACTTATTGTCCCGCAAAAAGTGTTGTGCTTTTTCTATACGAACAGAAGTCAGATATTGGTGAGGGGTTTTTCCATAGATAGACTTGAACAGTCTTATAAAATGAAATTTAGAAAAGCAGGCTTCGTCTGAAATATTGTCAAGGTCAATTTTTTCAGAGTAGTTGTTATCGATAAATTGTTTTGCCTGAACAATTCTTCTGTACAAATATATTTTGGGATATTGTTCAGGTGTCATGGTTTTAAATTTAATATTTTGCAGGTGAGATACTACTCCAAATCAGAATTCGAGGAATGAGGATGCGTTTTGGATGCATGGGGGAGTATACAAGCAACTAGAAATTGGTCGGTTTATTTTTTGTTTCTGTTGTATTTGATTTCTCATTAACACGCTACAATTCACTACAGGAAATTGCAACTTTAGGTCCCAGAAATTTTGGTTGAGTATTGAACAGATAATCAGCGAACACTTTTACTCTTGCCAGCTTTTCTCTCAATTTAATTTTAAGATCAGCCGATGCAGGCACATCCTGCGCATTGAAACCTATGGCATTGATACCTTCGCGTTGGGCAATGTACAACGCCCTTTCATTGTGGAAGCCTTGTGATATAATAGTAATATTTGTTTGGGAGAAAATTTCTCTCAGTCTTACCATAGAATCGAAGGTGCGAAAACCGGCATAGTCGAGGTAGATACGAGTTGAATCGATACCGGCCATTATCAGATCTGCGCGCATCGATTCAGGTTCGCTATAATCTTTTCGGCTGTTATCGCCACTGATAATCAAACAATCAATTTTTCCTGCTTTCATCAAAGCGATTGTTGCCTCAATTCTGTATTGGTAATAGGGATTCAATCGCCCTCCCCGGGTGTATTTACCAGTACCCAGCAACAATCCCACATGATTGTAATGCACATCATCAATAGTAGAGAAGGTCTTTCCTTCAGCAGCAGCTCTCACCCGCCAGTCGCAGTAGATAATTGATGATAGCACAAGTGCAGCCATCGCAACTATACATATAAAGATTGTTTTTTTCTTGCGTTTGAGGAGGGTTAGCATGGGGGTAATGTCAGGGTTAAAATTATTAGTATAATTAATGGGGTCATTTTCACTTTGCTCACTGTAAAGGATGAGTCTGTTGTTTTACCCTTACTAATTAAGCTTAATGAGGGTAATCAAATTTTGTCCATTCAGTTACAAAAAACAAAGGGACTTTTCCTATTGCATTTATCGAGTCTGCTTTAATGGTTTTACCCACTATTTTGAAAGCAATATCTGTATCGTAATTCCAAGTATTGATATCAATCAGGTCTTTCGGAAAATTGCCACAAACTTTTATATCACTAGTTAAGCTATCATACAGTTGTTTTTTTATATCTTCAGGAAAAGTTAATTTCCCTTCCAATATAAACAAATCTAAACTACCCGTACTGGAAGTATAGTAGCCAATCAGTGTATCAAGCTGTTGAGCTTGTCTTTGATTGAAAAGTTTTTGTTGTTCAACAGTGATGTCATATCGATGGCCACAGGATGTCAGAAGGAGGATTGTAATAATTGCTGTTATAGGTTTCATTTTTTGACTGTGTTTGTTACAATCGAGGGAAGGAAAGCCATAAAAATCAGCTTTTTATTTTTAAGCAAATATTTGCTTCATTTTCAGATATACTTGACAAGCTAAAATCTATTTCTAATTTCATTTCATTTAATAATCGATTCTTTAATTCTTGTTGCTCATAAATGGAAAAGAATTCAATATCCTGATTGTTTTCTTTCAGACAAAAAACCCTATCCGTATAAATCTCATCTGTGTAGATTTTATTTGCAGCAATATCTGAATAAAGCAACAAATGGATGAAGTCAGAAAATTTGTAAGTAAAATAGCGAATTTCATCTTCAGGTTCAACTAATTTGATTTTAAACTTGGAATCGATATAACCTTGAAAAGAATGTACTTTCTTCAATAATACTTCAAGTGTTAAATCTGCTAGAATATTGGCAAAAACACTATCGACATAAATTAAATTCAATTGTTGATTCTTGTTTTCAATTTTCTGAAATAAGAACTGATGCTTACTTTTCAATTTTGATATTTCATTTATAGAGTAAGAATCATTTATTTTAAAAATGAAATTATAAGAGCCAAATAATTGATTCTTTAAATGAATAAATGTGGGTGATTGATTAATTGTTTGTGTGTTCATATATGTTCATTTTTAAAAACTAAATAAAATTGATAATATTTTTTCTTAACTCAATTCATTAATTCCTAAACTTTTTAAATACTCAAAAGTAGCGTCATAATACTCTGCTTTTCTAGTATGATCTTCAGGATTGCCTTCAGGTACAACTATTATCATTCCTTGTCTTGCCCTTGTTAATAAAACACGGTATGCATTAACAAGATATTTTCTTCGTTCTAGATTATGAATATTCTGCCATTTGTTACCCTTGAAAGCAAAAGTTTTCCAGCCATCTTCATCAAATCTTAAATCTCCGTCCCACACAACACACGACCAGTCTAGTTCAAGTCCTTGTACTTGAAATTCAGTAGCAACATCTTCTAAATAAAACGAAGATCTTACATCATCCTTTCCATCTAGGAACCAATTGACAGGATTCATAGGGGATTTTACATCTATAGCAAAAGGTTTTAATCTTTGAGCATGGGATGAGACTACCATACCATATCTTTCACTCCCTCTTGCTTTCATTTTAAGCCATTTTTTTGCTATTGAAATATCTCTAGTTAGCGCAATAGGGTATTTATTTTCTATCTGTTTGAATATATCCTTTGCATCATTTCTTTTTAAATCAAGTATGTTTTTTACAAATAAAGAAAGTTTCTCCGACCTGAACGAACGCATAGAAACCCCAAGATGTAAATTCGGATTGAAATTAACTTTACTCTTAGTTTGAAGGACACTAATTGCATCAACTGCAGCATATTCTGTGTCAGTAAGATTTGGTGAAATATATACACGCCAATTTGAAAATCTATTGCCGATTGCATTTAACCATTCTGATATTCCAGCTTCACCTGTATTTATTTCTTGCCCCCCACCGACTAAACATAAAATTACAGCCCAATCCTGATGTCTGTCGAGGCATGATATTAGAAATTCTGGTTCGGAGTAATTAAAATTTGCTTCCCCCTTTTTTTGCTGCATGAATTTAACTGTTTGTTCTTTGTTCCATGCTCTTTGTGCCTCATCAAAAATTGCAACGTGGTCGTAGGGCACATCAGTGTTTTTCAGATAGGCATCTCTATAATGATGGATAATTTGAATAAATGATTTTACTGCCTGTTTCGCCTCTCGTTTGGTGATTTTTTTTTGAACTTCACTTGCTCGTCTTACTTTGTCTCTTGTTAGTGCTTCTTGTAAAATTGCAACAAGAGGTGCATTGCCAGATAAGTAAACACTTGTATTGCCTTTTTCTACGTCTAGATGCTGTGTTGCTACTTTTAATCCGACAAGAGTTTTACCAGCACCAGGAACTCCAGTTACAAAACAAATTATTTTTTGTTTTTGCTTTTTTGCAGTATCTATAATTTCAGAAATAGCGTCAGTAGTTAGCGTTAAGTTTATGGCTTCTGCATCACTTCTGGTTATATCTTCAACACTATGATTGTTATACAAAGAAACAGCTGCTTCTACTATAGTAGGAGTGGGCATGTATGTTCCTTTCGCAAATGAATCACCATCAGTTTTTATTGTATTTTTAGAGGTATTAAACTCAATGACTTTTTCGATAGTAAGTCTCAAATCAAGTTTATTAATCTTTATGGGTAATAAAAGATTATCGTTATGAGTTATTGCAATTTCAATAAAGGAGTTTTTAGCATCACTGGCAACTAGTATAGGAGCTAATAATGCTAAATGACTAGGCTTGTGAAAGTTTTTTAAATCAAGTGCATAATCCCATACTTGGTCAACATGATATGACAAGAATTTACTTTCACCCATTTTGAATTCTATAACAAATACAATATTCTCAATAATAATTATTACATCTACCCTTTTGCCCATTCTAGGAATTGAGAATTCAAAAAATATTGTTCCTTCATAACCCTTTAGTACTGATTTTAGAATTGGTATTTGTTGTTCCCATGATTTGTTTTGCAATTGGGTAGAATCAAATTCATTCGATGAGGTTATTTGACCCAATATTTCATCTTTGGGTTTTTTCAAAAATGAATCTATCGAATCTTTGTAGTAATAATTGAGCATTCTTAAGCTATAGGTTTAATAGGTGATTTAATATAAGATATAATTTTAATAGTTACTTCCAATCCTCTCCGCACCCCGTGCTCCTCAGTCCCAATTCAGGAAAAGAGCAGTGAATTTTTTGAAACACGAGTGGGATAGCAATAATAGTAATTTTAGTTTGGAATAAAAACGGATAATAATGGATTTATGGTAGGTTTATTTGCCCCTTATGCGGGTGAAAACCGTTTAGGAAATTTATTTTTTCAAATTTTTCCTATTTTTTAAAGTATAGCAATAACAACACTAAAGACGGTATTAAGCGTTTACAAATGTTTCTATTCGACTCTAACTGATTAAATACCGAATCGGCTGTCCACACCGCCACAATTTTGCATCATCAAATCACAACAACTAAGCTGTGATACGATAACAAAACAATTTTAATACATATAGTAACATGAAAAATTTAATTAATTCAGTACGTCTGATGGGCAACGTGGGAGCAACTCCTGAAGTGAAAAGTTTAACCAATGGCAACAAAATGGCCAAACTCAGATTAGCCACCAATGAAAAACAAAAAAATGCAAAAGGTGAAACCATTGAAATCACCCACTGGCATAACCTCGTATTCTGGGGCAAACAAGTAGACATCATTGAGAAATTTGTAGATAAAGGTGCACGCCTTGCTATTGAAGGTAGCCTGACCAACCGCAACTACGAAACCAAAACCGGTGAAAAAAGACAAATCACCGAAGTGCGTGTACAAGAGTTTGAATTCGTAGGCGGTAAAAAAGCTGAAAATGTACCCATGACACCTGTTGTGGAAGATGACCTGCCCTTTTAATACACAAGGCACTCCGGCTGAGCATGTCGGATTGCAGGTCACAATGCACCTGCAGTTCGGAACTTGCCGGCACTTGAAAGCCGTGTAGCCTAAAAGGCTGTGAAAACACAAGATGATTGACTGAGGCTTTTTTTGAGAAGAACGGGAGTTACAATGGCTCCCGCACCCTTCCGAATAAGCAACCACAGTCGTATCGGTACCATCAATTTTGCACCTGTGAGAGGGGAGAATACGGTTGATGTAAAGGGCACTTGCGAAGGCAGGTGCCCTTTTTTGCTTCATTCCTTCGGTATTACACGAAATTCTTCGTAAATTTGCAGTCCATTTTAACTTATATCAGTAACATGCTCAATAACTCTTATTTAAGCAATGCCGATGTCAATTACATTGACGATCTCTACAAACAATACCAAGGCGATAAAGCCTCAGTGGATTTTGGCTGGCAAAAATTCTTCGAAGGTTTTGACTTAGGCTCAGGCAAAAATATGCCCGGTGCCACAGCCATCAGCGAGGATGCTTTAAAAGAAATCAATGTGCTGAATCTGATCAATGCTTACCGTACCCGCGGGCATTTATTCACCCATACCAATCCTGTTAGAGAACGCAGACACTATGTGCCTACGCTGGATATCGCTAACTTCGAATTAACCGAAGCCGACCTTACTAAAACTTTTAATGCCGGTCATGAAATAGGACTGGGCTCTGCCACTTTAAACGACATCATTGCCAATCTGAAAACTACCTATTGCGAAAGCATCGGTGCCGAATACCTGCACATTGGCGATCCTGTGAAAATAGAATGGTTGCGCAACCTGATGGAAACTACCCGCAATCAGCCCAACCTGACCATTGATGAGAAAAAACAATGTCTCAACAAATTGAATCAGGCTACAGCATTCGAAAATTTCCTACATACCAAATTCATCGGCCAGAAACGTTTCTCACTTGAAGGTCTTGAATGTTTGATTCCTGCCCTCGATTCTGTAATCCACTATGGTGCTGAGCTGGGTATTCAGGAATTTGTAATGGGGATGGCCCACCGCGGTCGTTTGAATGTATTGACCAATATTTTCAATAAAACCTATGCTGATATTTTTAGTGAGTTCGAAGGCAAAGTATTTCAGGATGATCAGTTTGAAGGCGATGTAAAATACCACTTAGGTTACAGCACCATCGTAGCAACTCCTAATGGTAAAGAAGTGAAACTGAAACTGGCACCTAATCCTTCTCACTTAGAGGCGGTAAACCCTGTCGTAAAAGGCATGGTAAGAGCCAAACTTGATTATATCTACAGTAGCGATATCAATAAAATTTGTCCTATTCTGATTCACGGTGATGCGGCCGTTGCAGGTCAGGGCATCGTGTACGAAGTGGTGCAAATGAGCGGATTAGAAGCCAATCGCATTGGTGGTACCATGCATATTGTTACGAATAACCAGATAGGATTTACTACCAATTATACCGACAGTCGTACCAGTATTTACTGTACCGATGTGGCAAAAACCACCAACTGTCCGGTATTCCATGTGAATGGCGATGATGTGGAAGCAGTGGTGCACACCATTAAAATGGCCATGGCTTACCGCAATAAATTCAATACCGATGTATTCATCGATTTATTGGGTTACAGAAAATACGGACACAACGAAGGCGATGAGCCTAGATTCACACAACCATTGTTGTATAAAATCATCTCAACTCACCCGAATCCAAGAGAAATCTATAAAGAGAAATTAATTGCCCGTGGTGATATTGATGCGCAATTGGCTAAGGAGATGGAAGAGCAATTCAAACAATTGCTACAAAATACATTGGATGAAGTGAAGCAGGAAAAAACACCATTGTCGAAATTGAAAATTGACGATGTATGGAAGGATTTCCACTTCCCTGTAAAAACAGATTTTGATTCAAATCCTGAAACAGGCTATGATAAAAAGAAATGGCTGACATTGGCAGAAAAAATGAATACACTGCCACAGGATAATTTGCCGATTAAAAAAGTACAGCAGATTTATGAAGGCCGTTTAAAAATGATCAAAGACAACCAGTACGACTGGGCCATGGGTGAGTTGATGGCTTATGCCACCTTGCTTGATGAAGGTCATGGTGTACGTTTGGCCGGTCAGGACTGCGAAAGAGGTACCTTCAGTCACCGTCATGCATTGATTAAAAAAGAAGATTCAGAAGCGGAATACATTCCATTGAATCACCTGAACGAAAAACAAGCTAAATTTTATGTTTACAATTCACTGTTGAGCGAATACGCTGAACTGGGTTTTGAATATGGCTATAGCACCACAACACCTCATCATTTAACAATATGGGAAGCGCAGTTCGGTGACTTTGGAAATGGCGCTCAGATTATGATCGACCAGTTTATCGCCAGTGCAGGCACCAAATGGGGGCAGTACAGCGGTTTGGTATTGATGATGCCACATGGTTATGAAGGTCAGGGACCTGAGCACTCTTCAGCTCGTTTGGAAAGATTCTTACAACTATCCGCCAACAACAATATGCAGGTAGTGAATTGCACCACACCGGCCAATTATTACCACGTATTGCGCAGACAATTGAAACGCTCGTTCAGAGTGCCTTTAATAGCGATGACACCAAAGAGCTTATTGCGTCATCCGCTATGTGTAAGTCCTGTTGAAGATTTTATAAAAGGCAGTTTCAACGAAGTGATAGGTGATGCTTATGCAGATGCTAAAAAAGTGAAAAAAGTATTGCTCTGCAGCGGTAAAATCTACTATGAATTGTTGGCCCGTCAGCAAGAAGAAAAACGCAAAGACATTGCCATCGTAAGAGTAGAACAATTATACCCATTACCTGAAAAACAATTGGAAGAAGTGTATGCACAATACAAGAATGCAAGTTTCAGTTGGGTACAGGAAGAGCCCCGCAACATGGGCACTTGGATGCACCTGAGCCGTTACGATTTTCCTTTTGCGTTGAATTACATTGGCAGAAAAAGCAGTGCAAGTCCGGCAACAGGATTCAAGAAAGTACACGACAAAGAGCAGGCGGCTATATTGGATGAAGCATTCAGTTAAGTACCTAATTCATAAATAAAGCCCATATAAATCCATTACGTACGCCAAGGACGTTGCATTAATTGGTCGTTCAACTGAGATTAATTTTTTTTGGGCACCACAAGAGAAGCTCCTCGAGAGGTCTCGAGGAGATCACTCGCAGAGGTCAAAAAAAATAATCGAAGGCGATAAGAGCAATTACAGCAACTAGCTTTTTTGCATACTTTTTTGGCAATGAAAAAAAGTATGATGTCCCTTATCAAGTAAATGATCTTATAAAAAATGCGCTACAAGAAATAAGAGCGGTTATTGCAACTAGCTTTTTTGATAATGAAAAAAAATATAACATATCCGATACCTTTGCTGTAATGAAGCTTTTTTACAAAAAATACGGTACTACCGGTAAGCCTCTCTTTATACTACACGGTATATTCGGTATGTTGGATAACTGGCACAATATCGCCAAGCAATTATCCGAGCAATACACTGTTTACACCATTGATGCTCGCAATCACGGACAGTCGCCACACAGCGATGAAATGAGTTATCAATTGATGGCTGAAGATGTGATTGAGATGGCGGATGATTTAGGCATTGATCAATTCATTTTAATGGGTCATAGCATGGGTGGTAAAACTGCCTTGTGGATCGCCAATCAGTTTGGCAATAGAATCGACCAATTGATACTGGTGGATATTGCACCAAAGACTTACAAGCCCGGTCATTTGTCGTATTTCGAAGCATTTAAAAACATTCCCTGGCATACATTAACGAGTCGCAAGGAAGTGGATGATGCTTTAATGACTTATGAAACCGACATGGGTGTGCGTTTGTTTTTAGCGAAGAATATTGACAGAAATTTAGAGGGCAGTTTTACTGTAAAAACCAATTTTCCGGTCATACAAAAGGCGTATGCAGAAATTATAGGCGCCTTGCATTTTACGAATGTTTACAACGGTCCTGTTTTGTTTATACTGGGCGCTAAATCGCATTACCTTTCTGAGGATGATAAGCCCTATATTGAACAGTATTTTCCCAATGCTGAATACGCTTCTATCAGCAATGCAGGTCACTGGGTACATGCCGATAATCCTGTAGAGTTTTTGCAGGTATTAAGAGATTTTCTGACACCTTAATTTACCCGGATTCGTTTTACCTATTGAGATGATAACGTCTCAGTTTATACCCTTTGGTTTTAACAATAGAATAATCACTTTTCTTACCTGAATATTTCAAACCATTAACAGTTGTTATAGCAATGACATCTGACAATACACCAATGCCAACCAGGATAATACCAACTCCTGTAAACTCACCGTCCTGAAAAGCCCATCCGGCAAGTGCGTAAAAAGCAACACTGCTGGCTGTAAGCCCAACACTTACTACCACATTGCCCACAGTCGGGTATTTTATGGTTGCTACATTTTTAAGCAGGTAAGTATCACTTTCATTTCTGAATGAGTTGTATAGAAAAAAACTGCTGTCGCTCAGGATGTGCAGATGCCCTCTGTTTTTTATACCTCTGTTGTCTTTAACAATAATGGTTTTACCTTCCTTAATAATCAGCGAGGCTTTAGCAAAGCTATGGGGTTGAATCACCATATATTTTCTGACGGTTGAATCGTGCGTTTGAGAATGCGCATTGGATGCAAGGTGCAAAGTAAATAGCACCAACAGATACAATTTCATTTCAGAAGTAAGGAACATATCTTTTTTTCAATTTATAGCCTTTAGTTGTGACAATCTTGTACTTGTATTTTTTGTGGGGTAATCTGACACCAACTGCTAATCGGATTGCCAGCAAATCGGCACCCATTCCCATAGCCATTAATTGATAAACACCTTCGGGTAATCCCCCGGTAGCTTTTATAAGTCCGGCCAAACCATACATTAAAAAGCCGCCTATTAAAAAGGCGCCTGCAAATAGAGATTTTTCCCATCTAGTAGCTCTTACTATTTTAATTTCACTGAGTTTAAAAGTGTCACGTTTATTTTTATATGCATTAACCAGCACCAGCGTACTGTCGTTCATGATTTTTAATAATCCGGTTAGTTTATTGCCAGCGGTATCCTTTACAAACATTTTTTTTCCTTCTTTAAAAAATTTGAATTCGTAGCCGTATTGCTTCGACCTGAAGACCATGTATTTTCTAACCACTGTATCTTTTTGTTGTTGCGCTGCAGCTGTCCCAATAAAGGCAATTAAACAATATAACAGCAGGAAATATCTCATGAATAACAAATATAGTTTAATGTTTGGTTTCGCCTAATTTTGTGTCAATAATTTTAAATAATGAACAGCATATTCAATCAGGCCGATACCCAAGCATTTCTCCATCGCATCGATGAGTTAACGCCCGAAAGCAAAGCGCTTTGGGGTAAAATGCAGGTGAGCCAGATGCTGGCCCATTGTCAGCAACCCATTCGCGTAGGTTTGGGTGAATTGAAATTAAAGCGCGGGATCATCGGCATGCTGTTCGGTAAACTGGCTAGAAAAAAACTGACCGCAAGTGATGAACCATTTGCGAGAAATATGCCAACAGACAAGCACTTTATCATTAAAGAATTTTCTGATTTTGAAACTGAAAAAAATAAGTTAAAAGCCCTCATCAGACGTCTGTTTGAAGGTGGCCCGGATGTACTCACTAAAAATGCCCATCCTTTTTTTGGCAGGTTGACCACCCGACAGTGGGACCTGCTGGTGGTGAAGCACCTCGACCACCATTTACGCCAGTTCGGGGTTTAATTGTACGTATTTAAACAGCCTGTCTCTAAAGGCATTGGGCGCTTGTCGATAAAAATTATAATTATTGGTACAGTTTATTTAAATTTGGCATCCTTTTAGATTTTTATAGACATATGCAAAAAATTGTTATCGCCTTGGTGGCATTCATCGCTTTCTCTGCGAAAGCCCAAATCAGATACGCCACTTACGGCAAAGAAAAGCACGGTAAGTACTCTTATATCAAGGTACAGGGCGATCCTACCAACAGTCGCTGGTATGTGTTGGAGAACGGTTTAACAGTGATACTGGCCGTTAACAAAGACCAACCGCGTGTGCAAACACTGATTGCTACAAAAGCAGGCAGTAAAAACGACCCGGCTGATAATACCGGATTGGCGCATTACCTCGAACACCTGTTGTTCAAAGGCACCGATCAATACGGCACCCAGGATTATGTAAAAGAAAAATTTTACCTCGACCAGATTGATAACCTGTATGAGCAATACAACAAAACGCGAGATACTACAATGCGCAAACGCATTTATCGCCAGATAGACAGCGTAAGTGGCTTGGCTGCAAAGTACAGCATAGCCAATGAGTTTGATAAAATTTGCCAATCAATAGGTGCACAAAATACCAATGCATTTACAAGTGTTGAACAAACCGTGTATGTCAATGATATTCCTTCCAACATGATTCACCAATGGATTGAACTGGAATCAGAACGCTACAGAAATCCTGTATTCCGTTTGTTCCACACTGAATTAGAGGCGGTGTATGAAGAAAAAAATATTTCATTGGATAACGATGCTGAAGAGGCTTACGAAAAACTGAATGCCAGTTTATTTCGACAACACCCTTATGGTACTCAAACAACCATAGGCACTGTTGAGCATTTAAAAAATCCTTCACTGATAAAAATCAGAGAGTATTTCAATACGTATTATGTGCCGAATAATATGGCCGTCATCATGGCCGGTGATTTTGATCCTGAAATCGTTATTGAAATGATTGATCACCATTTCGGCAGCATGAAAAGCAAACCGGTACCTGCTTTTACTTTTAAGCCCGAGTATCCAAGAGGTCGCCCCGATAGTATTTCTGTTACAGGTCCTGATGCCGCCAATCTGATGATGGCATGGCGTTTTGATGGTGTGGCCAGCAAAGAAGCCATGATGGTGCGCATCATCGATTTAATATTGAGCAACAACAAAGCAGGTTTAATTGATTTGAATCTGGTGAAAGAACAAAAAGTATTGTCTGCTTCTTCATCACCTGATTTCATGAAAGATTATACCGTTCACATGATGTTTGGAAAACCAAAAGCAGGTCAGAGTCTGGAAGAAGTGCGCGACTTATTGCTCGAGCAATTGAACAACATTAAAAAAGGCAACTTCGATGAAAAATTATTAAAAGGCATTATCGCCAACAATACTGTTGATAATATCCGCCAATTGGAAGACAATTCAGGCATCGCTTACAGCATGCTGGATGCATTCATTACCGGCAGAAAATGGATGGATGTGTTGAACATCAACTATGAGATGAGCAAGATTACAAAAGCGGATATTGTTGAGTTCGCTAATGAATACTACACCGATGGTTATTCAATCGTTTACAAAAGAACAGGTGAAGATACCAAGCAGGCCAAAATTGATAAACCAAACATTACAGAAGTGGATCTTAACAGAGATAAAACTTCAAAGTTTGTAACTGAATTACTAGAAGAAGAATCAGATACCATTTATCCAAAATTTATTGATTACAATAAAGACATTCACTTTTCTAAAATAGGAAATAGCGAAGTGTTGTATAAGAAGAATGATAAGAACCAATTGTTCACTTTGTATTATGTGGTAGAAATGGGCAAATTGAATGACAAGAAATTGCCTTTCGCTTTAGATTATTTACAATATGTAGGGACAGACAAATTGAGTGCCTCTGAATTGAGTATGAAGTTTTATCAATTGGCTTGCAACTTTGGTATTTCAGCCGGTGAAAAACGCAGCTATGTGTATCTGAATGGTCCACAGGAAAATTTCAAAGAAGCACTGCAATTGTTTGAGGATTTGCTGGCCAATGCCAAGCCTGATCAAAAAGCATTAGAAGATTATATCGGCAGACAGTTGAAAGGCAGAGCAGATGCGAAACTGAATAAACGCGCCATCTCTTCGGCCTTGAGTTCGTATGCACTTTATGGTAAAGTAAATCCAAGAACGTATACTTTAACCAATGCGGAATTGCAACAATTGAAGGCAGATGAATTAATTACTATTATTAAAAATTTGACCAAATACTACCATCAGGTGATGTATTACGGTCCACAGGATAATGCAGGCTTTACAGCTGATATTCTTGCCCTGCATAAATTTCCAGCCACCGTTTTACCGACTCCTGCGGCCTATGTATTTAAGCCACAAACAGTAGCCTCTACTCAAGTGTACTTTGCCCATTATGAAATGGTGCAGGCAGAAATTAATTGGCGTCATACAGCCGATATTTTTGATATCAACAAGGCACCCGTTATCAGAGCGTATAACGAATACTTTGGTGGTGGTATGAGCAGTGTCGTATTCCAGGAAATCAGAGAGTCGAGAGCATTGGCTTATTCAACTTATTCGTATTACAGTCAGGCGACTGAAAAAGGCAAGAACGATATCTTATTGGCTTATGTAGGCACTCAGGCAGATAAAATGAATGATGCCATCACAGCAATGAATGAATTGCTGAACAATATGCCGGATAACGAAGAGAGTTTCAATCAGGCAAAACAGGCCATTATCAGCAGCATCGAAGCAGAGCGAATTAATCAAACAGATGTATTCTTCAGTTATTTGAGTGCAGTGGATATGGGCATTTCATTTGACAACAGAAAAGCGATATACGAAGCCATTAAATCGATGCAGTACAAAGACATTAAAGCTTTCCAGGAACAACATGTAAAAGGACAAAAATGGATCATCAGTATCTTGGGTTCTAAGGAAAAAATTAAAACGACTGACCTGAGCAAATACGGTGAAGTACACATCGTAACACTTGAGGAAATTTTCGGTTATTAATTCAATCGGTATGATTAACAATATTTTAAAGAGGGCAGCACTTGTGGCTGCTCTCTTTTTGTTTGCAACTAATACAAAGGCTCAAATGCGGGCTGCTGAATTTGTGATTGATACTGCATCGCGTCCCATTATTAAATTCAAGTTCTTCCCTCATCCTTCCTTGAAATACCGCTGGGGCCTTTATCATACAACTGATATTACAAAAACACACAAACCTTTTAAGGAAAGCAAAATTGTATATGACACTGATTCAACTTTTAGTATTGATACCAGGGATTCATTAGGGGTTTACCGGGTATGTCTGGAAGTCACTGATTACAGGGGTGATAAAGACACTGTTTGTAAAAGAATGATGTTAAAATTTGAAACGGTTACTATTCCGCCTAATGTTTTTGTGCCGGGAAAAGATTCAACGGGAAAATTGAGAGAGTTTTCAATAGGTAAATATAATTTTGCAAAATATGAGTTGGTGATTTTTGACAGATGGGGTCAAAAAGTATTTGAAAGTAAAGACCAAAAAAAAGGATGGAATGGCAAAGCAATGAATCCCGCAATGGATTGCCCTGCCGGCACCTATTATTATATACTGAAATACACGCTGCCTGAAAAGCCTGATGAAGAACTAACACTGAATGGCACTGTTACACTTATCAGAGAATAAACCGGCATTGGATTATTTCACAAAAAATCCTATACTTGCTTACAGATTAAAATAAAACTATGACGGAAAACAAACTTTGCCTTGATTGCGGAAAACCTTTGAGCGGGCGCAGCGACAAAAAATTTTGTGATGATGCCTGCCGCAATAATTACAACAATAAACAAAACAGTGATGCCAATGAGTTTGTTAAAAAAGTGAATACAATTCTGAGAAAAAACAGACGCGTTATTGAAGGTCTGGTACCCGCTGAAGGCAAAATTACCCTCTCAGAAAAAAAATTGAAAGATGCCGGATTTAACTTCGATTATCACACCGGCATTTACGAAACAAAAACAGGCAGTATTTATCGCTTGTGTTATGAATTCGGTTACATGAAAATAGAAGATAATCGCTATGTGCTGGTAAAGCGCGAACAATAATTATTACCCAATGAAAATAATCCTTTTAGCTATTTCCCTTCTGGGCTTTTCCATTTTTACAGAAGCGCAAACAGCCTATCAATACAAAATAAAGGGGAGGGCTAAAATAGGACTCGAAGAATACAAAGCCGCCATTTTAGATTTTGATCAATCCATTGCATTGGATTCAAGTGTTGCTGAAGTGTTTTATTATCGCGGTATGGCAAAGGCCTATGCCGGTGATTTAGATGCTGCCATACTCGATATGACTAAGGCCATTGCATTAAATGCTAAATATTTTGAAGCCTATTATTTCAGAGGATTGTTACATACTGATAATCAAAATTACAAAGCATCTATTATTGATTTTAATAAAGCAGTTACGATTAATCCAAAATTGACTGAGGCATTTTTTGCAAAAGCCAATTCGGAATTCAAGATAGGATTATACAAAGAAGCAATTGACGATTATACAAAAACTATATTACTGGATCCAAAGTTTATTGAAGCTTACACCAATCGCGGTTCAGTAAAAGTAGAACTGAAAGATTATGCCGGTGCATTGGCAGATTTTAATATGGTCATTAAAATCAGACCGGATTATTCAATGGCCTACAACAATCGCGGTAAGGTGCAACAACTGCAACAAAATTACAGGGCAGCCATAGCCGATTTTAATATCGCCATTCAAATAGATTCAATGTTTACCAATGCGTATTACAACCGAGGCGCTACCAAGTATATGTTTCAGGATTTGCAAGGGGCATTGGATGATTTTACAAAAACCATTGCCATTGATTCAAACTTTGCATTGGCCTATTTTTCAAGAGCGCTTATCAGTACTCAATTAAAAGATTATACAGGCGCAATGGCTGATTACAATAAGGCCTTGGACATTACACCCATGAATTCAGAGATGTACTGCAGCAGAGGTGTGTTGCGGCTCGATATGGGATTGAAAACTGAAGCTTGTCAGGATTTTAATATTGCCTTGCGTTTGGGCAATGATAGAGCCAAACAACTGATAGAAAAAACCTGCAAGTAATCCCCTTTAAAAAGGAGAAGCGTAAGCAGGATTATTCAAATAGGTGGTATCTGTCAATGTATTCAAAAACTCAATGATATCTGCTTTCTGTTGACCCGATAAATTCAACTGCTGATTGTGACTGGCAATATTGATATCGAGATTGGGAGAGCTGAAATTAATGCCTGTAGAATAAAAATCAAGTACTTCATCCAATGTTTGAAAACGACCATCGTGCATGTAAGGTGCTGAACGCGCAATGTTGCGCAACGAAGGGATTTTAAACTTGCCTTCATCATTCAGGTTGCCCGTAATATTTCCAAAACCCTTATCTGTAAGTACAGCATCCAGCCCATTGTTGGCCATAGACCCGGTGATACTGGTATTGCCGAAAAATGGAATATTGCTGTGGCAATGGAAACAATCTGCACCGCCATTCTGAGTAGGCGTCATGAAAAGATTCAAACCTCTCAGCGCTGATGCATTAATAACATTCAATGTATCTGTTCGGCCCCATAATTTATCAATAGGCGCATTAAATGAAATAATGGTGATAAGAAATTGTTCAAGGGCTTTGCTGATGTGGAGCGGTTTTATTTCAGTAACATCAAATGCCTTTTTAAATCCTGATTGATAACGGGGTGAATTTTCAAGTTTTTCAATCAGATCATAGATGTTCATGTTCATTTCATCATGTGCTTGTATTGGCATCAGCACTTGTTCTTTCAGAGAATTGGCACGACCATCCCAAAAGAATTTGCGGTTCCACATTTGATTGAATAAGGCCATGGCATTGCGCGTACCTAATTGTCCAGTAATACCCACGCTTACTCTTCTGCTATCGCTAAATGATCTGTTTTGTCTGTGGCAACCACTGCAACTCAATGTGCTGTCAGCAGAAAGGATAGGATCATAAAACATCATGCGGCCGAGCATTACACCTTCTTCTGTTAATGCATTGTCTGAAGGCAAATTAAATGGTGGGTACCATGGTTCGTGTTTCAGAACATAGGGAGTGGGATTGTAAACATCGGTAACAGGTGCATCTATCTTCGCATCTTTCTTACAGCTTTTTACAACTATCAGCAATAGAATAACAACCAACCAAGCAATTTTTTTTCTCATTTAAAATTATCGATTTGAATGGTACCACCTGCATTTTTAAAAAATTTATCCATCACTAAATCAGGATCGCCTGAGTGTGAAAAATCGCCATCGTTTTTGATACTGAAATCTACAGCGTTGTAAAATATTTTATCAACTTCAACGGCCATTTCAAACTTGCTATTTTTACTTATGGTAAAGTCGTATACCAAAGCGTGTTTTTGTGTATGCACATCATTGGCAACATGGTATGAAAATGCCTTTTCAAGTCCATTGCTTTTGTAATAGCCTTCAACAATTTGAAAAATATAGCCACCACTCCATCCCCAATGCATGTCGTTGACTGAGGGGTTCAAAGGATGGTTGATGCTCCATTGCTGAGGATTGCCGTGATTAATTGCAGAGTCGAGGCCCACTTCAAAACGCAGTGATTTATAATCGCCTTTCGGAATATTTTTAAACGTAAAACTGTCAAGTCGGTCGGCAAGACTTATGAAACCATAAGCATCAGTCAGTTTAACAAATTCGCCATTTGATTTTTCAAGTACGAAATTTGATAACAGATATTTGAGTCGCGCTACCCTTATTGTATCATTGGCATGCGTTACCACATAATTCAACCACGACATTGGAATATCGTTGAACTTTCCTGTGAATTTGAAAGTCAGTGATACGGTTTCATCTGCAGGCTTGTCCGGTGGTGGTGGGTTTTCAGGTTTGCAACTGAAAACAACGAGGGACAGGAGCAATATTTTAATATAGTTTTTCATGTAAAGCGATTTAATAAATAATGATTTTTCTGATATAGGTTGTTTGGGCATCGTGAAACATCATGGTGTAAATACCTGATGCAATGCCTTGAAATGAAATTCTTTCTATACTGCCTTTCGCCAATGGCAGATCGTATTGTTTGGTCATCACCAATTTACCCGTTGCATCTATCAATTGCCATTTGTCCAATTGCATATCGTCTAATGAAAAATAACATTCGTTGTGCGAAGGATTAGGGTATATGGTCAATGCACCATTGGTATTTTCCATTGTAAACTGAATGGTATGTTTACCCAATATCCACTCATCAGGGTCAAATACCAATTCCTTGATTTTATATGGCAGATTAATTCTAAAATTTTCAATGCCTTTATTGATAGGAATTACAATCATTGTATCTTTTGTATGTCCTCTCAGTAAAATAGGCAGCGGTACGTTGTAAAGCGATACAGAAGGGTGACTGGTAGTTTGTATCACATCAATATTCACCTCAGTGCCTTTCTGTTGCCATCTGACTGTATAAGTTGGGTAACCTTCGCCTATGATCCAGTCATTGAAATAATCATTCAGGTTTAAACCGGAAGTTTGTTCAAGGTGAAACTGTAAGTCGCGGGCCCTACCAAAACCATAAGCTGTTGATGTGCCCGACAAATAATTTTTAAGGCCTGTGAAAAAAGCCTGGTCGCCTATCATCCAGCGCAACTGATGCAATACCAATGCACCTTTCTGATAAGTGGTTCTATAGCTGAACAAAGCACCCACATCGAGCGTGTCTTTAGCCAATACTGAACCACCATTATCTGACATCACATCTTTTTTATTGCCGGTGAGTTGACTCATCCATTCACTGCGTGGTCTCAAAAAATTATAGCACAGCCAATTGCTGTAAGTGGCAAAACTTTCATTCAGCCATAATTCACTCCATGAGCCGCAGGTTACCTTGTCGCCAAACCACTGATGGGCCAGTTCGTGTGCTATTAAGTCATAACCAAAATTGGCCATGAAACTCATGGTTTGATGTTCCATGCCACCACCAAATGTAAACTGGGCATGACCGTATTTTTCTTTTGCAAAAGGATAGGGGCCGAACAGGCTGTCAAACAAATGCATCATAGGGCCTGTTTCAGGGGTCTTTGAGCGCGCATCAGCTTCGTTATGGGGGAATACATAGTTCAACACTTCAATCTGTGTATTGTTGCCCATTGTGATGTAATCGGAATACACACTGTAACGCGATGCGGCAAATGCCACCAGATAAGTTGCAATTGGATAGCGGTGTTGCCAGTGGTAAGTGTGTATGGTATCTTTAACAGTAATGGATTTTAATACGCCATTTGAAGCCGCTTTATAGGCAGTATCCACGGTAATAAAAACATCCAGGGAATCTATTTTATCAGAAAGGTTTTCTCTACACGGCCACCAGTAGTGCGCACCATAAGGTTCGGAAAGGGTTGCTATAACCGGTCCCGACATGGTGACATTGCGCGTGTAAGCACGGGTGGCTAAATCGGGAGTGCCGTGGTAGTATATGTCAAAACTATCGATGGTGTTGGAGTTTAGTTCGAAAGGCAATAAAATCGTAACGGAGTGATTAGCAGATTGAATAAAAGAGATGTATTGGTTGTGGTATAAAACGCTGTCAACCGTTAATTCGTTGCGCACATCTAAAATAATATTATCGACTTTGCCGGTGGTTCTAAAACGGTAAAGCACATTGCCAACAAGGGAGGCATTCTTCATGTTTGGATGCACGTGAAGAGCAGCGAAAGTAATATTGATATTGCCGCCTGAAGCCCGCTTGCTGTAATTGTTCAATTGATAATAACGTCCCATTTCACTTTTTGCTAAGCTCTCGATATCCGTTTGAGCGTTGGAATAAGTAATATTAAGACACAGAAAAACAAGTAATGCTGCGAAACACTTCATATAATACTAACAAAGTTAAGAAAAAATGCTGTAAAATGAATGTAAAAATTGAATTTTGCAGCAAATCATGAGTGCATACAAGAACCTGAAATTAAAAGGCGGCAAAGAAAAATCATTGCTCAGACAACATCCCTGGGTATTTAGCGGAGCCTTAGTGGAGGATATTCGCCAGACACCCGAGGCCAGTATTGTGAAGGTGGTGGACAGCAAAGGAAATTATATCGCCACAGGCTATGTGCAGCACGGCAGTATTGCTATCCGCATTCTTACTTATACCGATATTGCCATCGATCAAAACTATTGGAATGCCACCATTCAGAACAGCTGGAACATGCGGAAAAAATTGGGATTTACAGATAACCCAACTACCAATTGTTTCAGACTGATGCACGGTGAAGGCGATCATGTGTCGGGCCTTATCATCGATTATTATGCCGGTACCTGCGTGATTCAAAGCCACACCAGCGGTATTTACGCTTTCAGAAATGAAATCACCATGGCTTTGCAAAATGTTTTGGGTCAACAGTTAAAAGCAGTATTCGACAAAAGTGCTGAAACATTGCACGGTTCAGTGCCCGATGCTGCCAACGGATTTTTATTCGGGCAACAGGAAGAAACAACCGTTCTCGAAAATGGGTACAGTTTCAAAGTAGATTTTACAACCGGTCAAAAAACTGGATTCTTCCTCGATCAACGCGATAACCGTTCCCTGCTGGGACATTATGCCAAAGGGAAAACGGTGTTGAATACCTTTGCTTATACAGGTGGTTTTTCTGTGTATGCCATGATGCAGGATGCCTTAAAAGTGGATTCAATAGACGTATCAAAAAATGCCATTGAATTACTGAAAGAAAATATGCAAATGAATCGTGCGGAACACAATGGAGAAGCATTGGCCATGGATACTTTTCAGTATTTTAAAACACTCGAAAATCCCTATGATATTGTGATACTTGACCCACCGGCATTTGCCAAAAATATGAGTGCTAAACACAATGCGCTGATGGGCTATAAACGCCTGAACATGGAAGGACTCAAACATGTAGCAAAAGGCGGTTTGTTATTTACTTTTAGTTGTTCTCAGGTGGTGGATAGTTTTACCTTTAATCAAACCATTTTATCAGCAGCGATTGAGAGCAATAGAAAGGTTAAAATCATTCACCGATTGACACAGCCTGCCGACCATCCGGTCAATATTTTTCACCCTGAGGGAGAGTATTTGAAGGGTCTGGTATTGTTTGTTGAATAAATCAGAAATAATTCTATAATTTTGTATTATTATGTTATCTAAAAAAATTGAGAAAGCACTGAACAATCAGGTTGAACTGGAAGCGTTGTCTTCAAACTATTACCTGGCAATGGCTTCGTGGGCCGAGAACGAAGGTCTGAACGGAGCAGCAGAGTTTTTATACAAGCACAGTGATGAAGAGCGTGTACACATGGTGAAATTGCTGCGCTTTATCAATGAAAGAGGCGGCAAGGGCATAGTACCAGCATTAAAAGAACCTGTTTCAAAATTTAAATCTCTGTCAGAAATATTTGATATCATTTTGCAACACGAGATAAAAGTGACGGGCGAGATCAATCATGTGGTTGATATTTGCTTATCAGAAAAAGATTACACCACCCACAACTTTATGCAGTGGTATGTTGCCGAACAATTGGAAGAAGAATCGCTGGCCAAACAATACGTTGATAAATTGCGTTTGATTGGCGGAGACAAAGGCGGTCTTTACTTGTTCGACAGAGACCTGAGTACTGCAGCAACAGCAGGTGCACGAGGCGGTGGTTACGAAAAAAGATAATTCATTCTCTTGCAAGCAATCAACCGGTTAATCACCTGTACACTACTTTTGCGGTTGGTAAATTGATATCAGCATAATGGCCGTCAAAAACTCCCTTTACTATCACTGTTTAATACATTACCCCATTGGAACCTCAGACAGATTCATTTGTTAATCATCAATTAAAACTGGCCACAGATTATGTTGAGTACACCGATCGCAACATATTTTTAACCGGAAAAGCAGGCACCGGAAAAACCACTTTTTTGCACAATTTGCGCAAGTCATCGCCAAAGCGAATGGCAGTAGTAGCGCCAACTGGCGTAGCGGCTATCAATGCAGGCGGTGTCACCATACATTCCTTTTTTCAATTGGCTTTCGGTCCTTATGTGCCCGAACATTTGTTGCCCGGTAAACTCAATTTTAATCCCGGTGCACGACAGGAAAGAACGCAGAAAAAATTCAACCGCGAAAAAATTCAACTCATACAAAGTCTCGACTTACTCGTAATCGATGAAATTAGTATGGTAAGAGCCGATGTGCTGGATGCCATTGACGAAGTATTGCGCAGATACCGTCAGCATCACAAACCCTTTGGCGGTGTGCAGTTGCTGATGATTGGCGACCTGCATCAGTTGTCACCTGTTATCAAAGACGATGAATGGAAATTGTTGGCCGACCATTATGAAACAGGGTATTTTTTTAGCAGTCTGGCCTTACAACAGTCGACACCGGTTTGCATTGAACTGAAGCATATCTACAGACAATCGGATGAATATTTTATTAAAATTCTTAACAGCATCAGGGATAATAATATTGACCATCACTTGTTGAAAGAATTGAATGAACGCTATTTGCCTGATTTTAAACCGGCCGATGACGATGGTTATATTACGTTGACGACTCACAATAACAGCGCCCAACAAATCAACAGCAAAAAATTGCAGGAGCTCACCAATACCTCCTATATGTTTAATGCAGATATCAAAAATGAATTTCCACCTTACGCCTATCCCACTGAACAGCAACTGGAATTAAAAGTAAATGCCCAGGTGATGTTTGTGAAGAACGACAGTTCAAAAGATAAATTGTATTTCAATGGTAAAATCGGTCGCATTACCAATATTTCGGAAGGTGTAGTCTATGTGAAATGCGAAAGCGATTATATGGAAATAGCGGTGCGACAGGAAGAGTGGAAGAACATCCGCTATGCACTGAACAGCACTTCAAAAGAAATTGACGAAGAAGTCATCGGTACATTTAAGCAATACCCTTTGAAACTGGCTTGGGCCATTACGATACACAAGAGTCAGGGATTGACCTTCGAGAAGGCTATTATCGATGCGAATGCGGCCTTTGCGCATGGTCAGGTATATGTGGCCCTTAGTAGATGCAAAACTTTCGAAGGCATGGTGCTCAGTTCGCCTATTGGTTTACAGAGTATCCGCACCGACCGAAAAGTGGCTGAGTTTTCGAACAACATGGAGCGCAACCTGCCGGATGATGCAGCATTGATAGAATCAAAAATAATGTATCAGCAATTGTTGTTACAGGAGTTGCTCGACTTTACAGGCCTGCTCAAAGAAGTGCAGTATGTCAAAAAACTGGTGCAGGAAAACGGCAAGGCATTTTTGCAAACCCTGTTAGATGGAGTTAATCAACTACACGAAGTAGTAGCAAATGAGATTGTTGCAGTGAATGATAAATTCAGATATCAGATAGGCGAATTGCTGAAGCAAAACAGTTTGCCTGAAGACAATGCCGGCTTGCAACAGCGCATTATGAAAGCAGCGGGATACTATGCTGAATTGATGGATACAAAACTGTATGAGCCCAGTAAATTACTGGTGATAGACACCGACAATAAACTCTTAAAAGAAACAGCGACAAGTGCTGTTGAAGATATGCAGCGGGCCATGTTCGTGAAGATAGCCTGTTTGAAAGAAGTAATTAAAGGCTTTGCGGCCAATAATTATTTGCGTGTAAGGGCCAATGCCGACATCGACTTTAAGCCCATCATTAAAAGCAGAGCTACAGGCGGAGAGTTTGGAGTGCGGTCGATGAAACACGCAGCCTTGTACAGCACTATTAAAACCTGGCGCGATGAGAAAGCCGATGAGGCCAATCAACCGGCTTACATGGTATTGCCGCAAAAGGTATTGATGGAAATTATCAAGCAATTGCCGGTTACTGTTACAGAGCTCGAAGCCATCAAAGGGTTGGGCAAGAAAAAGATCAGTGCATTTGGCAGTTTGTTGGTAGAGATGGTGCGCAGGTATTGCGCTGATAATGGCATTGAAAAAGTGGTGCAGGAAAGTTTAGCACCGGTGGCACCAGCACCTGCTCCACCCAAAAAGGAAAAGGCACCGGGTACATCGCAACGCATCAGTTTGGAGATGTTTAAGGAAGGCAAGGACATTGCGACCATAGCAGCAGAAAGGGGATTTGCCAGTACAACAATAGAAGGACATTTGGCCACATTCATATTGAAAGGAGAACTGGCGTTGAATGCGGTAGTTAATGACACTCAAGTCACAACTATCACACAAGTGTTATTAGCCAATCAGGACAAACCCTTGAGTGAAATAAAAGTCGGTTTAGGGGATGATATCAGTTACGGCATGCTGCGCATGGTGAAGAATCATTTGATTTTTACGGGGCAGATGGTGGGGGAGAAGGGGGATTCCACAATCGTGGAAAAGGATCACTAAGAGGCTGTCAAACCCTTGTTTTAGAGGCTTTAAAAGCGATGTTTCAATAAAATTTGTGAAAAAAAGTAAAAATTCATACCTTTGCACTCCAATTGAAAATGGCGGGGTAGCTCAGGTGGTTAGAGCGTAGGATTCATAACCCTAAGGCCGGGAGTTCAACTCTCCCCTCCGCTACATAAGTAAACCCTGTAAGAATTATATTACAGGGTTTTTTATTAATCAAATAACAGAATAATCAAATTATGATAGTTTTAGGCATTTTGAGCTGGTTTAATGTGATTAATGTGCAATTTATTTTATTTTCTCTACTTTACATTTATTTTATTCTAAAAGCAGGAAACTTCAATAAAAAGGATTTTGATAGTAAGTTTAAAGCTTCAATTTCAATTCCATCTTTTTTTATCTACCTTAGAAATTCTTTATTCTTCACGTCAGTATTCTTATTCTACAAGCATTTTGAAATAATATTTGATGGAGCTGATTATACAAGTTATAAATACACTTCAGTATATAAAAGCTTTGTAATAAATAATTTTGTTCAAAATTTAATTGCCATAATTGTAATTTTTTTATTAGTATATTATATCTTTTGTAGAAAAAGAAAAAGCGATGCTATATTTATTAAGATAGACAATACTTTTAATAGAATTCTAAAAGTAACTGACTATGGAAGTGAGTTAGAAATTTTCTTAAAGTCATTTGTTTTCTTTATTATTATCTTAATATTCGGAGGACTATCTATTTATTTTTCTGACATTGTAATTTGCTATATTGACGAGTTGTTCATTTTGCAAAAATTTTATCCTTTCAACTTTGTAAATGATTTTACATCTAGTAAAAATGGGATATATCTTGCAACCGTTGTAACAAGTTACCTTTTTATTTTCTTTTTGAAAGTGATGCATAACCGTACAAATCACTACTATAATTTCTTTGATGAATTATTAATTATATTTTTTTTAATAATATGTTGTTTGGGTATTTTTGAGGGTCTTTACTCAATTTTTAATATTATTAATAATGCTTATTTAGTTAATGGAGATTTTTTAAAACTTTTAAGTAACAAGTCAATAGGATATATTCAAATAAAAATTACGTCTTTAATCTTAATGTGGAATTTACTCAAATTCACATTCATTTTTGTTTTTAAAGGTAATTTCCTTGAGTTTTTTAAAGATGGATTTTTTAATACAAAAGACAACAGTCATAATCATGATTCTATGTATTACAATAGCTTTAAAGCGAAGACTCTAGGAGGTTTTTTGGACTCTGACTCAAATTATTATAATAATTACTATTTTAATCAGGTTGGTTTTTATGTTATAAATATTTTTGCGGCAGAATATTTGATTTCTGTTTTAGATTTCAATTCAATGGCAAATATTTTGTTTATTTTTCTTCCAATAATGGTTGATGATTATCTAGTAATGCATGTATATTTTGAAAAAACTGGAAGTATGGATAATTGGCATAGAATTAAGAAAAATTTATTTAATGTTGCACTCTTTATATTGTCAGCCGCTTCGTTAAGTATTGGGGGTCATATTATTACATTAACTATTTACATTGTTTTCTCAATGTTGTTTATTGTTTTTTACTTGATAAATGAGAGTAAGAACCCATCAAACGGTTAATATATTATAACAAATTCTTATAATATTTATCTTTAACATCAATCGTTTTTTCTAAATTTGCTTTAATGATTAATCTATACATTGATACGAATGTTTATTTAACTTTTTATCATTTATCATCAGAAGAATTGGAAGAATTAGATAAGCTAAGAATAGTTATTGAAAATACTAACGATATTATTCTTCATTTACCTAATCAAACTGTTGATGAATTTTATAGGAATAGAGAAACAAAAATTGCAGATGCATTAAAAAGATTTAATGAAGAAAAACTAAATAATCAGGTTCCAATAATGTGCAAGAATTATAGTGAACATAATGAAATGATGGTTGCAAAAAATGAGTATAATAAGCATAAGGCAAAACTTCTAGAAAAATTAATATCAGATATTGAATCGAATAATCTTGCAGCAGATAGAATTATCTCCAATCTTTTTGATTATGCAACAAAGTATGAAACAAACTCATATATGTTAGCAAAAGCTAAGGATAGATTTGATTTAGGAAAGCCTCCTGGGAAAGATAAATCTTATGGTGATGCTATAAATTGGGAAACGTTGTTAAAAGAAGTTCCAGACGGAGAAGATTTATATTTCATAAGTGATGACAAGGATTTTTATTCACTTATAAACTCTAATATATTAAATAAGTATTTAATGAGTGAGTGGGAAAGTTCTAAGAAATCAAAAATATTTTCATTTAGAAGGATTTCAGAGTTTTTTAAAGATAAATTTCCTCATATTAAATTTAATTCTGATTTCGAGAAGCAATATTTAATTCAAGGATTATCAAGCAGTAGGTCATTTGTTTCAACTAGGAGAATTTTAAACAAACTATGTTCATTTGAGGATTTTTCGATTAATCAATTAAATGAAATTTTAAAAATATGTATAGATAATAATCAAATCTATTGGATAGGTCAAGATTACGATATTGAACAACTGATTAGAAAAATTCTTGACCCATATATTGAGCAAGTTGATAAAAACTTGCTGTATGATTTTGACGATTTATTCAAATATTATAATTTGTTTAATGATGATTTGGAAGATGAAAATAATGAAGACTCATATGGAGAAATGAAATATTAATTGATTTTTTGAGATAGCCCACCCATCACCCACCAAAATCATTCACTTTGCACCCTTTCAATTTTTTTCTCAAAGGTTTTAGTTCTTCATCGGTTGGGAACCATTCATTAGAGCCTACTTCAAGCTCTTTCAGCCAGGTCATTTGATACAATACTTCGGGGATGGTGGTGAATTCGCAGGGCATAACACCCAGTACTTTCAGATTGATGAGCTTCACCATTGCATTCGGAAGGCTGCTAAGACTGCCCATTGATGCGCTGATTTCTTCTAGTTGGGTAAGCTCACCTATTTCTTCAGGCAAGGTCGTGAACATCGAACTGACAATATGCAGGTTTTTGATTTTTTTTAATACCTTGATATTGGCAGGCAATTTTGTGGATTGGCAGCCTCCCAGGTCGAGGTGATTCACCTCAATGTCTTTGATGGTTTCAAAGAAAGCGGAAAGGTTAAAAGTACTGTCCATAAACACCATACTCAGCCAGTCGAGTTTCTTGAATTGCTTGAATGTTTCAGGTAGTTTAGTGAGGTTGCCATCTACAATATAGACAGTGTTGAGTTTTGGCAGTTTGAGTAAATTAGAGACAAGATTATCGATGTTTAAATTCATAGAATCGCCAGCATAAACGGATTCAAGACTGCTGAGCTGACTCAGAAAATTGTAGTCGGTAAAATGGTGTTCGTATACAAACAATTCTATCAGATGCTGAGGTTTGCCTTTAAATATCAATGTGTCGTAAGTCGCAGCATTGATGTAGACAGATTGCAGAAGCGGTGTTTGATTGAAGTCAATTTCAATACGGGCCATATCGCAATTTTCAATTCTGAGTACCTGTAGGTTTTTATAGGCTGAAAGGTTGATGTTCTCGCTGCTATTCCATTGACTGACATTCAGCAAGACGACATCCAGCGGTTTTTTCTTTTCGGGATAGGTGTGCTTGGTCATGTCATCGGTCTTATTCAGGTCAATGAGTTTCTGTGCTTGAATGTGGTTTCCCGTTAAGCAGCCGATTAAAATTAATGCCGCAATTTTATAAAATTTCATACAGTTGATTTTAGCAAATATAGGGAATTTGATGAAGCACCAATAGATGATTGATAGAATACAATCACCGTCTACCGATACCGTTCAGGTTTCAAATTTTGTGCAGCAGATTCTACTATTTCAGCGATGCGCTTTTGACGGGTGTCAGTTTGTTTGGCAGTCATCAGCCAGTGCAGTATTTGTTTCTTGATCGACTTGCTTAAACTTAAATAGAAGTCCTTGGAACCAGGGTGGTTTTTAAATGCTTTTTCGAGGTCCTTGGGAATAATGAGGGCTTCAACTTCATCGAGGATGGTCCATGAGCCGTTTTGTTTGGCTTTTTCAATACTATCTAATCCCGCTGGCATCATCAATCCGGCCGCTATCAGTTGTTCAATTTTATCTTTATTGATTTTCGACCAGGTGCCTTTCGGTTTGCGCTTGCTGAAAAACTGCATGAATTTTTCGTTGTCTATCGGTCTGCGCACGCTGTCTATCCATCCAAAACAAAGCGCTTCATCTACGGCATCGCTCCATGAGATAGAAGGAATGCCTGAAGATATTTTGTAGCAAATGAGCCATACAGATTGTTCAGTTTCGTGGTTCTTCATTAACCATTTTCGCCAGGCTTTTTTGCTGTCGGGGCAATAGGTGGTGATTTCAGTTTTGCTCATCGTTCGTTTGTTACAATACGCCCCAACCGGTTTACATGTGAAAATTGATTCATCAGTGATTGTTTCTTAAGTACGATTCAAAATTAACACATTGAATTGACAGCCTTATGTCAGCAGAAAAAATAAAGCATAAAAAAACTCCCACTGCAAAAAATCAATTAGGCAGCAGGAGTGTTTAAGAAATGAGAATCTTTAAGGCTTATAAACCTTCGAAGTAGTAGATATAGGTATCCGCATTGTTTACCTCTTTTAACCAAAGTTCTTTAGAAGCCAAACGCTGTACGTTGTATATGGTCACATTGTTATTGATGGTGATTTTTACATCTTCATCTTCGTTAAGGAAAGCCCAGTTACCACTGCTTACTGTGCGTGTAGGGTATCCAAAAACAGTGCCTTCAACAGTGCGTGACAATGTGCCATCGTTAAAAGTAGTGTATGTATAAGTGGCTCCGCTCAGGTCTTGCGTGGTGCCATTTTTTTCATACTTAATCAGTGTCCATGTGTTGGTAAAGCGATCTTGTCTGGTTTTAAGAGATACTGCAGGATCATCAGAACCTTTTTGACATGATGAAAGAGAAATTGAAGTTGCAGCGATTACTAGCGCAACGATTAGAAATTTTATTTTGTTCATATTAATTGTTTTTGTTGTCACAATACTAGAGTAATGACAACGGTACAAAGGTGATATGAATAAGCAGTAAAGATGTTATACAATAATGAGCAATCGTTACATTATTCCCATACTTACTTTTTATTGTGGTGAGATTTTTCATTGCAAAAAAAACACCGACACAAATGGCCGGTGCTCTTTTTGAACTATATTACAATACTACTCTTTAATCAGTTTTGCGAAGTAAAAATGCCCTTGATACTCCATTTTAATGAAGTAAATACCATTGGCATAATCACTCAAATCAATGACACCGTCTTTTGAAAAATTCGCATAAGAGCCGATGTAAGCACCCGTTGCGTTGTATACTTTCAGATTGGCTGTTATGGTTGCGTTGAAATGGATATTGAATACACCATGACTCGGATTAGGATACACAGTAAACAAGTCGTTTTTAACAATGGCTTCAACTGCAGTAGTAGGCGATACATATTCATTCAGTGTGGTATTGGTTTTTACCGGACTGTTGTAATCAAAGAATATGTAGGCCGTGTTGCGCAACACAGTACCTGTTCCATAACCTGTTTTTGGTTTAATGCGGTACTGAACAAAACCGTTAGAACCTTTGCTGTCGCTAAAGCTATCCGGCAACATGATGTCATCGAAATAAAATTTCAGCATATTTTTATTAAGCGCAATGCGGGCCTGATGGCTGTACTCCATTACTTCAAATGTTTCCAAATCCAATTGATTGTCTAAGGTGTCTTCTAAACGGATATTGAAAGCTGGTGCTGTACCGGTATTTTGGAAATGGATAGTATACACAAACCAATCTTTGTAACCCGGTTTTACATTGATGGGATACACTTCTTTCATATTGGGGTCATAGGAGTTTCTTACAAGGTATTCGTATTTTACACGGTTATTTGTTGTGTCATTGTCTTTAATGAATGGATTGACTTCTGCCTCTACTTTAATTGTATCGGAACTGGTGGCATTTGTATCGGTCCTGAAGGTTAACCACATGTCATTTTTGGCTTGATTGAAGTCAGCTATTTTATAGGTATAGGTATTGCCTGAAATGGATGTAGGACTGATACTGTTTGAAGGCGTTCCTATGTATTTTAATTTACCCGTTACGGTAATTTTAATAGTGCCACTGTCAACATCATCACCACAACCTGTAACAGTAACACCTTCGAGTAAGCCGCCATTAATTCTTAAGTAGTGATTGCGACCCGGAAATACAATGCCTTGGGTGAAAATAGATCTGAAACCATTGTCTTTTTTGCCACATTGTGTTGCAAAATCACAACCATTGAAAGTGGATGATGTATCGAGTGTAATGGTAGAATCAATGCCGGTAGCGCAAGGAGCAACCAGTGGGTGTCTTGAGATGTTTAGCACGACTTTATACTTGCCTTTAGTTTTATCAAATACATACATGCCATTGCTCATGGTGTAGGTAATGCTCAATAAATTATTGCTGCTGTCGTACAGTTTTATAGGAATATCTTTAATCGTATTTTCTGAACTGCCTAACTGACAATCGCTGTTTTGATCGAGGAATACCCTGCCATATAGGCCATAGGTTTTTCTAAAATCTTTGCCGCAGATATAGTTTGTTTTGGTCAATGACGCCCATGATGAAACACTGTCCCGGTCATTATATGCAGTTAAAGTAACGCTGTAGCACACGGTGTCTAACAGCCATATTTGAGGTACAGGTAAACTATCGCCTCTCAACGCTTTGTATTCAATTTTACCCGGTGAGTATTTTGAAGGAATAGAGGGAGGATTAAGCAATACATAAGAAGTAGGAGAGATGGTCCAAGTAAATCTGCTGGCTTTATCTGTAAGCGGGGTTAACCACACTGTATCCGTATTATTGAATGGTGTTTTACTCGATTTGAAATTAATATTAGTAGCAGTAGTAGGTGTTATAACAGTTGGAAATTTACAAACTTTTCTCAGGATATTACAACCGGAGTACTGCACACAAATTTCATAAGTGCCATCTGTGTAAATGGTGTTTCTTAAAGGCTTGTTGGTGTAGTAATCATCTGACCCATCTATTGTCCATTTTATGATTGGCACACCCGGAAATCCATTGTTCGTACTTTTATAAATAAAAGGCACACTGTTGTACAATAAAGTATCACCATCAATGCCGATAGAAATGCCTGAAGTAGCAGTATCCAATACTGAAGTATAGGTGCCGATGAATCCGGAATCAATACCACTGCCATTGGATTTAAAAAGCAAATACATGGTACCACTATAAGCAGTTACAGTTTTTGTAGACGTATTGCCGTTGGTCCAGGCCTGTAATAATTTAGTAGCATCTGCATGATCAGAGTCGTAAGCATAAAGGACATCCTGATTATCAGCAAATTTTAATTGCGACATGGTCAAAGTAATTTCAGTAGCATTACATGGTTTAATAAGCAAAAATGATCTTGTTGAGCTCCCTTGATTATTGCCGTATTTACCATTGGCGCCACCATCATCGAATATTGTACCATAATCAGTTTCAACAATGTTGTCAGAGTTTGGACCGTAGGCGCCATATCCTAAATAATAGTTTGTTGGTTGTGTG
Organism: Bacteroidota bacterium; assembly: GCA_040386935.1. Taxonomy (GTDB): domain Bacteria; phylum Bacteroidota; class Bacteroidia; order NS11-12g; family UBA955; genus JABMMZ01. The sequence goes on from JAZKEQ010000016.1 coordinate 70,864, forward strand.
ACTATGATGTAGTCTTTTTTTGTAAGCCATGCCGACCATCCCGTAGCATTTCTGCAGCGCATGGCAACAGAATATTTGCCATTCCTGTAAAAGGATACATGGGGTGTTTTGGAATATTGATTGGTGGCGTTGTCAAACGAAACATAGCCGGTAGCAATATCAGAGATGGGTTCAATCGGATCGTCTTTATAGGTTACAGAATCATAAATATTCCATTCCCATTGTGTGGGTGTATTGGATGATGAATCTCTAAGCGAAGTGCCATCATATACTTCCATTAAAAGTTTATCTGCCGAAAATTTAACAACCGGCACCTGAGCTTTTGCTGCAATAGAGCATAAGATACAAGCAATGAATAGTTGTATCTGTTTGATTTTTTTGGAGTAGTTTTTTTTCATAATTATAAGGCAGTTAAAAAGGGGTAATTCAAATCTATGCAGATTAATTTTATAAAAATCATGCCCCTGTTATTTATGATAGTTATATGACTGAATTATGATTAAAAACAAACAATCTGATTATAAGTCAATGGATTATAAATAAAAAAGCCGACTACGAATAGCCGGCCTTTCTTTATATATAGCGCTTGAAAGTGTGTTAATGAAGAATTTCTAATTTCGACTGAAATACGCCTGTATTGTTTTCAACCATTACAGTGTAAATACCATTGCTTAACGATGAAGTATTGATCATACATTCACTGCCTAATACAGTTTGAGTCATCACTACTTTGCCATCTATACCGATGATACGAATGGTAAGTGATGATGTAGTAGTATACGATTGAATATACAATTGGTCTTTTGCAGGGTTAGGATACATCACAAAGTTTTGAGCCTGCACCTGTTTTACTGATGAAGCCATGCATTCACCCACATACACAACCCTTGTTTTTATGGTGGTATTGCCGCTGGCATCCACTGCTTCATATATTTCTTCATACCAGCCACTAACATTGGCATTCACATAGCCCGATTTTAAAACAATGCTGACTTGATTGGCTGAATAGTAATTGTCACTTACCGTTGGAGCAATACTATTATAAGGTGTTCTGATCTGGTGGCAGATAGAATCTTTAGTATTCAAATTAATAGTAGGAGCAATACAATCATCTACTTTGAAATTAATGGTCTTGTAACTGCTGTTGCCAAATTCATCTGTGGCTTTCACATCTAATTGATAGCTTTTTCGCATCGTTGAATTCAATGCGCCCGATGGCCAGGTTAATTCAACTACTATATTGGAACTATCTGTCACATTATCCGTCACCGATAAATTTTTAAGAATGAATACTGAGTTAATCTGAATACAACTTGTATCCCTTGAAGTGTAAGTAATCACAGGTGGTGTGGTATCCTGTGCTTTGGTAATTATGGCACCACCCAAAAGCAGTAACAATAAAGAACCTGTTTTAATTGATGTGTAGATTTTTTTCATAAGAGATCATGTTAAATGGAATTCAAAACTAGTTATTTCAATCAGCATTGATTGCCTTAAATCTCTGTTTTACAAAATCATGACCTCTTTTTTACTGAAAAATGACAGCTTGGTCAGAAAATAAATTAGCCTTTTTCACTCCCTTTTTGTCCACATCATTTTATTTGCAGCGAATTCTGTCGTACTTTTGCCAAATTTTATACTTTATATGCCTAAAGATTCCTCCATCAAATCAGTTCTAATTATCGGTAGCGGTCCCATCATCATTGGTCAGGCTTGCGAGTTCGATTACTCAGGTAGTCAGGCCGCACGCTCATTACGTGAAGAAGGTATTGAGGTATCCCTCATCAACAGCAATCCGGCCACAATTATGACCGATAAGGTGACAGCCGATCACGTGTATTTGCTCCCCCTTACCTGCGAATCAATAGAAAAAATATTAAAGGAAAGACATATCGATGCCGTACTTCCAACTATGGGTGGTCAAACAGCATTGAATCTGTGTATCGAAGCTGAAGACCTGGGTATCTGGGAAAAATACAATATCCGCATCATTGGGGTAGATACAGCAGCCATTCAAAAAACTGAGAACCGCGAATTGTTTCGTCAATTGATGATTGATATTGGTGTTGGTGTTGCTACCAGCGGCACAGCCAATTCATTCCTCGAAGGTAAAGAGATTGCACAACGCATCGGTTATCCATTGGTTATCCGCCCTTCGTTTACCTTGGGTGGAACAGGTGGTGGTTTCGTCAACAATAAAAGTGAATTAGATGAAAAATTGCGCATCGGTTTAGAAGCTTCACCAACCCACGAAGTATTGGTAGAACAAGCCGTGTTGGGATGGAAAGAATATGAATTGGAATTGTTGCGCGACAATAAAAATGATATCGCAGTAATATGTACCATCGAGAATCTGGATCCTATGGGGATTCATACCGGTGACAGTATTACCATCGCCCCGGCCATGACCCTCAGCGACACTTGCTTTCAAAACATGCGCGACCTGTCATTCAGAATGATGCGCAGCATAGGTAATTTTGCAGGTGGATGTAATGTACAGTTCGCAGTTAATCCTGAGAACGAAGACATCATCGCCATTGAGATTAATCCAAGGGTATCGCGCTCATCAGCATTGGCAAGTAAAGCTACCGGTTACCCAATTGCTAAAATAGCCGCTAAGCTGGCCATCGGTTATAACCTCGATGAATTAAAAAATCCGGTAACCAAAACCACTTCAGCATTTTTCGAACCGGCCATCGACTATGTGATCATCAAAATACCGCGTTGGAATTTCGATAAGTTTAAAGGAGCTGATAAAAGCTTAGGCTTACAAATGAAATCTGTAGGTGAAGTAATGGCCATCGGTCGCAGTTTTCAGGAAGCACTTCAAAAAGCTTGTCAATCGCTTGAAATACGCAAACACGGATTAGGTGCCGATGGTACCGGTATTCGCAATCTTGAAGAAATAGCGCACAGTCTGGAGCATCCGAGCTGGGACCGTCTCTTCCATTTAAAAGACGCCATCGATTTGGGTGTGCCTTTAACTACTATACAAAAATTAACCCGTATCGACCGCTGGTTCCTTGAGCAGATACTGGATCTGGTGAATACTGAAAAAGAAATCAGACGTTTTACGCTTGATACTTTACCTGAATCACTGATAAGAACAGCCAAACAAAAAGGCTACAGCGATTTTCAGATTGCCTGGTTAATTAAAAATTGCACCGAAGATGAGGTGTATGAAAAACGCAAAAAAATGGGCATCACACGTACCTATAAAATGGTAGATACTTGTGCTGCTGAATTTCCTTCACCTACCAATTATTTCTACTCTTGTTTCGAAGGTGAAAACGAAAGTGTATCGAGCGATAAGAAAAAAATTGTGGTATTGGGCAGTGGTCCTAACCGTATCGGTCAGGGCATCGAGTTCGATTACAGTTGTGTACACGGCTTATTAGCTGCCAAAGAATCAGGGTATGAAGCCATCATGGTGAACTGCAATCCTGAGACAGTGAGTACCGACTTTGATATGGCCAATAAACTGTATTTCGAACCGGTATACTGGGAACATTTATGGGAAATCATAGAGCATGAAAAACCTGAAGGTGTCATCGTACAACTGGGTGGTCAAACAGCACTTAAACTGGCTGAAAAATTACACGAAAAAGGCATTAAAATTATCGGAACTAGTTTCCCTAATATGGACATGAGTGAAGACCGCGGTTTGTTCAGCGACCTATTGAAGAACCTCGATATTCCTTACCCGCGCTATGGTGTTACCGAAACAGCTGAAGATGCGGTGCGTATTGCCAATGAAGTAGGGTATCCGGTATTGGTGCGTCCGAGTTATGTATTGGGTGGACAAGGAATGAAAATTGTGATCAATGACGAAGACCTTGAAACAGCCGTTATCGGTTTGTTGGGTGACTTGCCGGGCAACCGTGTACTCATCGACCATTTCCTTGATAGAGCTGAAGAAGCTGAGTGCGATGTAATATGCGATGGTGAAGATTATCATGTTATCGGTATGATGGAACACATTGAGCCTGCCGGTATTCACAGTGGCGATAGCAGTGCGGTATTGCCGCCTTTCAGCCTTAGCGAAAATGTGAAAAAACAAATGGAAGAGTACAGTAAAAAACTGGCTTTCAATATGAATATTCGCGGATTGCTGAACATACAATTCGCTATCAAAGATGAGAAAGTATATGTAATTGAAGCCAACCCGCGTGCCAGTCGTACCGTGCCATTTATTTGCAAAGCCTACGATGTGCCGTATATCAATATCGCGACTAAAATCATGCTGGGTGTCAATAAACTGAAAGACTTCAAAATTGAACCGAAGTTAGAAGGGTATGCCATCAAGTTGCCGGTGTTCTCATTCAATAAGTTCCCGAATGTCAATCGCGAATTGGGTCCTGAAATGAAGAGTACAGGTGAAGCCATTCTGTTTGTAAAAGATACCAAGGACCCTGAGTTCCGCGAAATCTACAGCAAAAAGAGCATGTACCTCAGTCGTTAATTTATAGTCCTTCATTCTTCTTTAAATGGGAGATTGAACGATTCATTAAACATCCTTATCAATTTTTTAAATAATCAAATTGATTTGAAATGCTATAATTTTGCCGCATTGTTCAGAAAGTATTTTTAGTGAGATGAATATGCAGGATAATATAGTTGTAGCAGAAATTGAGCGTATCAACAGTGATATGGCACTTGCTGTTATTCCTGTTGAACCATTTAAAGACAGTTTACTGAACATTGCTGAAACAAGCGAATCACATACCTTGGTTTATTGGCTGGGCAATCAGGATTGTTTGTTCGATTTGAATGATAATTTCTACAAATTCGAAATCAGTATTGCGAAAAGCTATTTTAAAAAGTACCAACAGGATCTGCTTTTTCTTAAAAACAATCAGGCCATCTGTTGCAATGTGCAAAGCAAACTATTGGACATATTGAATTGCAAAATGCAGGGTCTGCAGCGCAGTTTATACATCGAAGGGCTTATTCTGAATTTGGTTCACTATGCCATGAAAAGCAATAGCATCGAAATGCCTTTCTGCGACTCATGTGTATTTCTGAATAAGCCTATTGAAGTCGATAAAATTCAAAAATCAAAAGAATACATTCTTCAAAATCTTCATGCTCAATTAACCATTCCTGCCATAGCAGCTGTAGTGGGCACCAATCAATGCTATTTGAAAAAGGGATTCAAAGAAATTTTTGGTGTCACCATTTTTGATTTTGTATTGGAAAATCGCATGGTAAAAGCACACCACTCTCTCAAAAATAAAACAACCAAACTAGCTGATATCGCTGACATGGTGGGTTATTCATCGCTCAGCAGTTTCAGTCAGGCATTCAAAAAATATTACGGCATCAATCCCAGTCAGGTAGCCGAAAATTAATATTACCGATTTCTACAAATCATTTCCCAATTTCTTAAATCAGGCAACTGATGGAAACATACTTTTGCGGCTTATTTAAAATAATTCTAAATAAGAACCGTCATGAAATTACAATTAATAACAGCTTTAATGCTCATCTCCGGTTTTGTCAAAGCACAAAATCAAGAAAAAGACTCTATCAAAACCCATACACTCAACAATGTGACACTATCTGTCGGAGGCTCTAAGTATAAGTCAGACAGCAGTTCCACAGTTTCAAAACTGCCATTAAAAGACATTGAAAATCCACAGGTATACAATGTCATTCCCAAGAGTGTGCTCAAAGATCAGGTGGTCACTAATTTGAACAACGCCCTACAAAATGCAACCGGTGTAACCCGCTTATGGGAATCTACCGGCAGGGGAGGCGATGGTGGCGAGTATTACACCATGCGCGGATTCGCACTGCAACCAACCATGATTAATGGCATGGCCGGTATCAGCAACGGTGGTTTAGATCCTGCCAATGTTGAAACCATCGAAGTGATTAAAGGCCCATCAGGCACTTTATTTGGCGGCAACCTCATTGCCTATGGCGGGTTCATTAATATCATCACTAAACGCCCTTATAGCAAGTTTGGTGGCGAAGTGAACTATGTAACAGGTAGCAATCAACTCAACAGACTCACCACTGATATCAATATACCCTTGAGCAAACAGTTATTCATCAGAATCAATTCGGCCATGCACTCCGAAAATTCTTTCCAGAACGCAGGCTTTTATAAGTCAGTTTTCTTTGCACCTTCACTTAAATTTATTGCCAATGATAAGCTCACATTTTTAATTAACACCGAATATAAATCATCTGAAAGTGCCAACGCTCCTATGATTTTTTTAAGCCGATATTCACCACTGTCATTCAATAACCTCACCTTGTTTGAAAACAATTACAAGAATTCATTTACAAGCAATAGCCTATCGATTAAAAACCCAACCTATGGTGCACAATCACAAGCCTTGTATAAAATTTCAAAAAGCTGGACTTCACAAACTGTATTGTCTGCCAGCAATACAAAATCCAACGGCTACTATCACTACCTGTGGGATGCAGCCAATGGCAGCCAGTTTACACGATTCATTTCTAAACGCAGCGGTGAAACCAATGCCACTGATATTCAACAAAATTTCATCGGCGATTTTAAAATAGGGAAAGTCAGAAACAGAATGGTAGTTGGTGTTGATTACCTTAATAAACAAATACAAAACAACAGCACAGGTTGGATGGCGCATGGTATTGTGTCTTTGGCTACAGGTGTTGATTCAGGTATACTCACCCCTCAGGCGGTTGACAATACATTGTTGAATTCTACTGAAGGCAATTCAAATGCTGTGACACAAGTATTAAGCGCCTACATTTCTGATGTTGTCAATCTATCGCCAAGTTTGTCGGCCATGCTGAGTTTAAGAGTTGATAATTTCAAAGGCAAACCCAACTACTGGACAACCGATGAAATTAAAAATCAAGTCACCCTATCACCTAAATTCGGATTGGTGTATCAACCTATAAAAGATAAACTGTCAGTATTCGGAAATTACATGAATGGTTTCATGAATATCGACCCGGCCATGGTTGCTGATATCAATGGCAATAATCCCACTGTTAAAATCTTTGATCCCGAACATGCCAATCAGTTGGAGTTCGGAACCAAGGCCAATCTTTTAAAAAACAAACTGGCGCTTACTGCAAGTTACTACGACATTACAGTGGCCAATAAAGTAATGACCGACCCAACAAATCCTAATAACTCTGTTCAGGGTGGAGAGGTAAAAAGTCAGGGCTTTGAATTAAGTGTGATTGGTAGTTTAGCTGAAGGTTTAAACATCATCACAGGCTTTAGTCATAACATCAGCAAGGTAAGTAAAGATGCACCTGAAACAGGCTATTTGAATCTGCGCCCTGAAGAAGCAGGTCCTCAAACATTGATCAACTTATGGGTGAACTATAAATTTAACAGCGGTGCATTTAAGAATTGGGGAATTGGATTTGGCGGTAATTCAGCCAGCGAACATAAAACATTGAACAGAGCCAATACCGGTACATTCACATTGCCTGCTTACAATGTATTCAATACAGTGATTTCTTACACAGGCGACAATTTTAACATCAATTTTAAAGTCGATAATCTCACCGACCAAAAATATTTCACAGGTTGGTCTACTGTTACACCTCAAAAACCAAGAACTGTTGCCTTGGCATTAGGCTTTAAGTTTTAAGATGAAGCGATACAAAAAAGCATTCAGAAAAATACACCTCTGGCTCGGACTCACCTCCGGGCTGGTGGTGTTTATCATCGCCATCACAGGTTGCTTGTATGCCTTTCAGGAAGAGCTGCAATTTGCCACACAATCCTACAGATATGTTGCACCGCAAAATCAAGCGTATTTACTGCCAAGTCAGTTAGGGGCCATTGCGCAGAAACAGTTGCCTGACAAGCTTCTACACTCTGTTAAATACAACGAAACCGACTGTTCAGTCGAAGCTATTTTTTATCACTATGAACCATCCTACTATTACACCGTTTATCTGAATCCTTATACCGGTAAAGTGCTGCATGTACAGAATATGGAAGAAGGTTTTTTTCGTTGGGTGTTGGATGGGCATTTTTATCTGTGGTTACCGCATGAAGTTGGTCAGGTAGTAGTCGCTATTTTTACCCTTATTTTTTTGGTCATGGTCATTACCGGTTTAATCCTTTGGTGGCCGGCCAATAAAAAAGTGATAGGGCAGCGCTTGCGTTTTAAATGGAAAATTACCACCACCTGGAAACGCAAAAATTTCGACTTGCACAGCATCACAGGATTTTACATTTCACTCATCGCATTGGTATTTATTATTACAGGGCTGGTATGGGGTTTTCAGTGGTGGGCCTATGGGTATTACAAAGTAATGGGAGGCGAAAAATCATTGGTGTACAGCGATGCGGTGTCTGTTAAAAATAGTGCAGTGCCGGCACAGTATCCATTGGATGCCATTTATCAGAAAGTAAAAAACGAAACACCCAATGCGGTATCCATAGAAGTGCATCCGCCTGAGACTGAAACATCGGGCATAGCAGTGAATGTCAATATGGATAAAGGCACTTACTGGACCATAGATTATCGCTACTTCGATCGCTATTCGCTGAAGGAAATTACGGTGAACCACATTTACGGCCGCTATAAAAATGCCACCATGGCCGATAAATTAATGCGCATGAATTACGACATACACACAGGTGCCGTATTGGGATTTGCCGGAAAAGTATTGGCGTTTTTAGTGAGCTTGCTCATCGCTACTTTGCCTATTACGGGTTGCATTCTTTGGTGGAATCGTAGAAAGAAGGAGTTCCTTAAAACAAACACTCCACTTTAAATTCCATCCTTCGGGCACTGATGTATTTTATGGTACTTGGTACGTTCCACCTAACATAGTCTTCCTTCATGTCCTGACTTTTATAACCAAGCATCATGCTGAAAACATTTTGATTTGCGGTTCGGTATGATCGGCCAAAACCGAATCCAAAATTGAGACCACCGTACTTCACTGTATTGGGTTCTGTCAGGCTGAAACCATAACCGGCATTGGCGTACAGAAACATAGATTTGGGCTTGTTGTTGAAATACTCTCTGAAATCTAAAGTAGTAACAGCCAATGCTGTTTCGTAATAACTGTAAGGGTCGAGGCCAATTGAAAAACCTGCCTGAGCATTTTTACCAATCCGTTTTAATGCATTGAATCGTGCCACAAAACTTGAAGTAGGATAAAACCCATCAGAGCCAAGCGAAATACCGAATTGATAGCCGCATACCCAACCGCTGTCGGGTAATGGGCGTTTGATAACATTTAATCGACCGGGGCGGTTTATCGCCACAGGATTCGTTTCACTGAAAGTGATTTCGGAAATTTCACTGAGATTAATTTTAGTAGCCAATCCATATTGCTTAATAATAGCAAATGAATCGGGCACCACCTTTATCAATTCTGCTTTTATCTGTAAACCATTTTTTAATTTAATGATGTACAAATCTGTTTGTTGGGCATTGCAATTGATAATGCCGACAAAAATAAAAGAAGCAATCAGGATGAAATGTCTCAAAATAATAAATTTGTTTTATTGACCAAAATTAGCTTATTTCGATTAAAATAGTTCATTATGGCTAAAAATATTTTCGGAAAATTGTTCGCTATTGCCACCATAGCTTTTGTGTTTAATGGTTGTGAAGATAAGTGTTACTACTACCAGGAAGAAATAGAGTATCAGGAAATTTTGACCAATGTAGATGAGGTTAAAAATTCGTTTGAGGTCGTGGCCGATTTTGCCATTAAGAAACCGGGCAATATTTATTCCTACCAATCCTATTTATTCGTTGCCGAACAAAACGAAGGCATTCATATTCTCAATAATACCAACCCGGCCAGCCCTGTGCCGCTTAAGTTTATTAAGCTGAAAGGCAATGCTAATTTTGCTGTTGCCAATGATGTGTTATTGGCTGATAATGGAGCAGATTTATTGTCTATTAATTTCGCTGACCTCAATAATATTAAAATAGAAAAAAGAACAGAAAATGTGAATCCGGATATTCTGCGACCTGATAATAAAATTCTGTCGGGGTATAAAGAAGTAAAAGTAAAACGCAAAATACCTTGCGAAGACAATAACCGATTCGGAAGTAATCAAAGTATAAGTCCAGTGTTCTCATCAAGTGCAGGTGGAGGAGGTACTGTAAGCACAGGCAAAGCAGGCTCTATGGCCAAGTTTGCGGTAGTCAATAACTATTTGTACATCGCCCATTCAGCTGTTCTGCAACCGCTCAATATCAGCGATCCATCCCATCCAATTAAATTACAGAAAATTCAATTTAGTTCAGATAACATCGAAACCATTTTTCCGTATAAAGACTATCTGTATTTCGGAACCAGTTCAGGGGTGTTGATTTACGATTGCAGCAGTAATCCGGAAGTGCCGGTTTATCGCAGAACCTTGTCACATGCTTTGGGTTGCGACCCCGTTGTAGTAAGTGAAGATTTCTGTTTTTCTACTGTGCGCAATGGTACTGCTTGTCGCTGGGGAAATACCATTAATTCCCTGTATGTTTTCAATGTAACCGATGTCAATAAACCATTTTTTGTAAACGAAGTTGGTTTAACAAACCCATATGGATTAGGTGTAAAAGACAATCTCCTTTTTATTTGCCAGGCCGAAAGCGGCTTGAGCGTTTTCAATTGGAATAAATTAACCGGGCAGGTAACTTTGAAACACAACTATCCGGATATTCACGCCTACGATGTCATTGTGAACGACAATACACTGATCGTCACTGCTGATAATGGTTTGTTTCAGTTCGACTGTACCGATCCTGATAATATCAAGTATCTGGCCACCTTGTCTAATTTCTAATCCAAAGGATTAGACCCTGAAGCGTAAAACCCTGAGAAAATATTTATAGAAAAACCCTGAATTCAATTCAGGGTTTTTTCGTTTAAAGGACATGGGAGGCATTGTATTCCACCCGTTAAAGTGTTCGACCCTGAATGCGTAAAACCCTGATAAAATTAATAGAAAAAACCTAAATCTATTTTAGGGTTTTTTCTGCTTCAGGGTTACCCCTTCAATACCGTTAATATATAACTGTAATCCCAGTCGGTGCTGTACCAGCAATCGTCATAGCCGTATATGAATAATATATTGTAGGCGATTAAGGCGATGCCTACTATTGAACAGGCAATTTTAACAGGGCGCGATTGTTTCAAAATCATCTGAATAAGTGCTGCTAATCCGAACACAAAGAAGGGATAAAAATCAATAAAGGAACGGCCGCCATAGGCACAACCAAAGCCCCACGACCACCACGAAGCGTGCACATAAGTAATGATGACAAAAAGCCCCAACACCAACCACGAAAACTGTTTGCCAAGCGGCTTGAAATACAAACCTATTAAGGCAAAAATAATAATAGGCGAGTAAGTAATGAATCCATTGTTGGCAGCAAACAACACTTTCAATACCTGAGGATTTTTCCAATAAATAAAACCCTCGTTGCCGTACGAGTACATCAACCAATGCCCGCTGGCATAGTGCCAGTAAAACAGTTGCGGCAATATAATGGGCAGTGATAATAACACCCCAATGAGGTAATATTTAAAAGGAACAGTTTGTAAAATCCCTTTTCCTTTTACCACCAATCCAAAACCAATGAGTGCAGCTACCAAAGTAATATTGGTAGGGCGTATCAAAAGTATTAAAGCGCACAGTGGAATAATGAGCAACATTTTTTTGGCAGAAAAATGTTGAATCAAATACAATAAAAGCGAAGCCAGAAAGAAAGTGTATACATGCGAAAGTCCCGGATGCTCGATGCTGTAATAGTATAAATTGGTGCAGGCAAAAATGGCAAAAAGTGCCATGATGGTAGCCGTGTTGGTAAAGTAATGGCGCATTACCGCATATAATAAAAACAAACCTAGCATTAAATAAAACACACCTGAAAACAACATGCCGTTTACATAGGGTTGAGTAAATCCATTGGCCTCAGTACCCGATAGTTTACAATAAGCATGGGCAGCAAAAAAGAAAGGCGCTTGTAAAAAAGTAAGCCCACTGGTGTATTTGGTAAAAATAATCTGCTGATCTTTTCTAATCGCGAAACCATTGCCTGTTTTTGTGTCTATGCTATCAGGCAATTGGTCGTATTGCCAGTTGTAAATGAACGTAGCGGGCAGGTATAGGTAATACCCCGCTGCATCAGCCCACATGGTGCTTTTGTAAGTAAGGGGTTTGTATTTCGAATTCATGTTCAGTGATAAGTACATGCCAACGGCATACAGGCATACAAACAAAAGAATCCGCTTCATATTCATTGCTTCAAACTTATTGAAAATTTATGATAATGGTGAATATTGGTATATTCGAATCCGAATAAATAAAAATGAACACTTCATTTATAAATTGAATGACAACAAAAGAAATAATAATTAACAGGCTATTATTGCCCTTAGCTTATGTGCTGGCATGGGTAGGTGTTTATTCCCTGCCCAGGCGAATGTTTAATATTGGTGGTGATAATGGGATAGAACCCTGGATACTTTTAGCAATATTTTTTATTGGACTGCCCCTGTTTTTAAGATTCATCCTTAAACAAAATGGATTCTTTGGCGACACGTTGAAAGCAATCGTCTATGGTTCGGTTTTTTTAGCCATTCCGTTTGTAATCCTTATTCATTCCGAAGACAATGAAGAGTTGAAGAAATATGGCGTACAAACAACAGGAGTCATTGACAAGGCGTGGTTGGTAACTCAAAAAAATAGAGGTTCAACATGGAGTGTCAAAGCTAAGTATGTTGTTAACGGTATATGTTATCATACAACTACTCAAGACGATGACAATAAAACGCTTCAATATGGAGATACAGTAGTGGTGATTTACTCCTCAAAAACACCTGAGATGAGTGAAATCAAAGAATTGAAAGAATACTATAAGAAGTAAGGAGATAACACAAGCGATAAATTATGTTGGTACAGGAGATTATTTTTTTAAAATTGACAGCTGTTAATTACACTGAGTTTACCTATTATTAAAGTTGATAAGACAATAAGCCATGCCCCACATTAATAACGACCCAACCATGGACGACAGATATACAGAAACATTTAAAACCTGGAATAAAGTGGCTTTGCTCTACCAGGACAAGTTTATGGACTTAGACTTGTATAACGACACCTATGATTTTATTTGCAACACCATTACTAAAAATAAAGCCAAACTATTAGAAATTGGTTGCGGACCGGGCAACATTACAAAGTACCTGTTATCTAAACGCCCCGACTTTGATATTTTTGGAATTGACATTGCACCCAATATGATAGCATTGGCGAAAGTTAATAATCCAACTGCAAGTTTTGGCGTAATGGATAGCAGATCCATTCACGAAATTTCATCAACCTATGACGGCATCATTTGTGGTTTTTGTTTACCTTATCTATCACAGCACGACAGCCAAAAACTGATTGCCGACAGTTATAATTTACTGAATGAAAATGGACTGCTTTACATCAGTTTTGTTGAAGGCGACCCCAATAAATCCGATTATCAAACGGCTAGCAGTGGCGACAGAACATACTTTTACTTTTACAACTTAGACGACCTGAGCGCACAACTTCAAAAAAACAACTTTGAGAACATTAAAGTGTTTAAAGTGGCCTATAAAAAAGCTGAAAATGAATTTGACACACATACAATTTTAACAGCCAATAAAAAGACGATAGCATAACAGGCGTTTAGCTCCGCTCAATAGGAGGTGTCCTTATAAAATCTATCATCAACGTTTATGGAATTTTGATTAGGTTAACAAAACAGATATTTAGGCCTGCCAAGTTTTTTGTAAAATATTGCGATAATGGATAATATTGGTATATTGCGGGTAAATATTAGGCAGTATAAAACTTCTCCAATTCACCCATTAGTAGATGTATTGGAGCATGTTTTGAAGAAAAACTGCATATATATATAAGTTAGCACTCACCCTAAAAGACTGACACGACCGACAATAAACGAACAGAAAATTGACAAACAAAAAGCCAAACTTCGAAAAATTTAAAGTGCTGCAAGCCGAAACACAATCCAACGCTTTTGCAGCACATTTAATTTTGCCCAACCTCACCATATAATCGACATTATTGCAATTTAACAAAAAAGCAAACAACGAATTAACTAAATTTGTGCTATGGAACATTCAGACCTTTTTGGTAATATAATTTCGACAAAGGCTAGCCCTAAAGCAAAATCAGGGCTAACTGTACTCGAGAATGGTGAATACCTTTTTTATCCCGACTTCTTTACTAAGTCGGAGAGTGAAATTTATTTGCAAAAACTCAAAAATGATATTGAGTGGAAACAAGAATCAATGAATATGTATGGTAAACAAATTGCTTTTCCACGCTTGACAGCGTGGTATGGAGACAACGACAGACCATATTCATTTTCGGGAATTACATTAACCCCCCAAATTTGGACTAAAGAACTTCTTGAAATAAAAGAAAAAATTGAACCTATATCCAACGTTCATTTTAACAGCGTTTTACTAAATCGTTATCGTAACGGAAACGATTCTATTTCATGGCACACAGACGCAGAAAAAGAACTAGGACGAAATCCAATAATTGCATCAGTTAATTTTGGAGCTACAAGAAAATTCCAACTTAGACACGTTAAAACAAAAGAAAAGTTAGAGATTGAATTGACAAACGGAAGCCTTTTGATAATGCAAGGCGAATTGCAACACTTTTGGCAACACCAAGTACCCAAAACAAACAAAATTGTATATGATAGAATAAACCTAACTTTTAGAGAAATAAAATAATATGCCATACTATTTTAATTTACCAGTTATTACAGATTTAACTCCTGACCAGCAAAGAGCAGTTGATGAAACAAGACCACTCGCATTATCGGGTGGACCAGGAACAGGTAAAAGTGTTGTGAGTTTGTGGAGGCATATCAGAAACCACGCAACAGGTGTAAGAAATAGTCTGTTGCTTACATATACAAAAACCTTAGAACATTATTTAAAGGCTTCCGCAAGTACGCAAAGTGAAAATGCAGGTGAAAGTATCTCTAGATTTGACAAAAATTCTAGTCAATTTGTTGGCTATGAAGAAATAATCATTGACGAAGGACAAGACATTAATAAATCTAGATTTGAACTCTATTTTAAATATGCAAGTCTTATCTCTTATGGTGCAGATGAGAGACAAAGTATTTATATAACCCAAGAAGAACTTAATGAACTTTTTAATTGGTTTAATACCGACAAAAGATTTCAAGCCAATGTTCCTATAACTTTAAATAGGAATTTTAGAAACTCCAAAGAAATTCTACTTTTTACAAGATCGATATTTCCTAACTATATGATTCCTCAAAATACAATTAACGGAGCTACTTCAACGAATTTAAAACCTATTTTGAAATTAAACATAGGTTGGGACGTTGAAGAACAAGTTAATGATATTGTAGATATAATTAATGATTTTCAAAGCGATACAAACAATATTGCTATTTTAGTACCTACAGTAGCAATGGTAAATAATTACTATCAACATATAAGAAATTCATTGGATAAAAGTATTGATGTTACGAAGCATCAGAACAAGTTAGATAAATTTGAAGGATTGTCAGGAGTTCACGTTACAACTTTTAAATCTTCGAAGGGAACAGAATTTGATACAGTTATAATTCCAGAATTCGATAGGTTTAGTTGGTTTTTACAAAATGGTCATACTGTAAAAGAAAATGATTACTATGTGGCATTTACAAGAACTAAAACAAATTTGTTTTTACTTTGCAGAAATGGATTTCCAAGTATTGGGGATAGAAACACAGTAACAATAGAATAATTATGAGCGACACATTTTATATACCGATACAATCAATGAATTTAGCTCACTATTTAGGGAGTGGAATCATTGTGCCATCTATCTATATCGAAAATAAAAATCCTGACATTCAAGATAGATTTAAAAATTATTTATTACTTAGTTCTTTTAAATTTACAAGAGATACGAATTGTGCTATTGAAATTGTTTTAAATACCAACGAAGAATCACCAAAAAAAATAAGTGAGCATTTCTATTTGTTTAATATGCCATTACCCATATCAAGAATTAAAAACATTTATTTCAGGAACGAAGAGCAAAGGGTAAGTACAAACTTTAATATTACTTCAGGTTCAGCATTTATTCCAGAAAGACTTTTAAAGGTTATACAGGAAGAAAGCATTGAAACGAAAGAATTAGAAAATATAGATTACAAATCTTCCGAAATAAATTGGGGTGGATATTTAAAAAGGTACGACCAAGTTTTAGGTGGTTTTTCAACTATGAAAATAAGTAAAGAGAATTTTCAAAATTACCCTACTCATTATTTTTCAACTTTAGGAAACATAAACTCCTTGTTTAGTAAAATTCTCACACAACAGAATATTGATATTGAAAATCGTTTTAAATTTGCGTTTACAGACGAGGGGAAGTTTAAAAACTTTCACAATACAATTTATTCTGAAATTAACTTTAATGAGCTTCAACGATATGCAGAAAGTGAAAAGGTTAGATTAGAAACAAAAAATGGCTTAATTCAAATAGATAAGATTTTAGACAATACGCAAACTTACCTCGTTTCCATTTTAGAAAGTTATGGAGCTGGTAAACGAAAAAAAAATGATGAATTTATTTCTGATTTGATTGCAAAGAAATTTGTTGAAAAGAAAAAAGAAGGACTGTCTCTTATTTTTGGACTTAACAAAGGTTACAAAGCATTTAGAAATAAGTATAAAACAACCAATTTTGAAGTCGATATTAAGTTCCATCTTGATGGTAAATTGGATTATTACATTATTGAAAGTATCTACCAAAATGTTTTCAACTCTGTGAATGATTCTTCATCATTTATGTACATAGATAGTTTGTTTTCGGAAGTTAAAAAAGAAGAAAATAAAATTTCAAATTATATTACTTATCAAATGATTGAAGAAACAATTATTTGGAAACAAAGAGTACTTACTCCTGTTGAAAAACTTTTAGCTAAAATTGAGGAAATAGTTAGCAAGTGGTTCCCCAGTTTTCTACAAGTAAAAAAATATGAAATTGAACAATATTTCAAGTCTGAAATAGAGCAATTCAAAAATGAAATAGAATGCGAATTAATAAACAACCATAAAGCGGAAATACAGCTATTAAACAATATTATTTCCGAAAAAGACAATTCCATAAATCAGCTAGATAAACAGATAAAAGAAACAGCTAAATCAAATGTTAAAAATAAGGAAGAATTAGCTGAATATGAAAGCATTGAATATAAAGTTGATAAAGTTAATGAAAGTAATGGCTCATTATTTTCTAGTGATGTTACATTTTCACGAGAATTTGAGTTGAAAAATATGTCTGAAGAAGAGTTGAAATCCGTAGCAAAGAAATATAACATCACAAAAAGAAAACCAGAGTTAATAATTGCTGAAATAATAAAACACGAATCTAAAAAATGAGTTTTCTTAAAAGACTTTATGATGCCTCAAATTCATCAGAAAATTTAGCTGACTTTATACAAAAATATTCGATTGAGATTTATGATTTTTTTATAAGTCAAAAGAATAGTAGTATCATAATCCATAGATCAAAAATAGAAAACTATATTCTTCCTAAATATAGCATTTACAACAAGTTAGATTATAAAGATAACAAGAACCAAACATTTCTATTTTGTTTATTAGATGTATCACAACGATTTGGTTTAGCTACTGAATTTGGCCAACTGTTTAATCTTGCCAATCAAAATAGCATTACTTTAAATAGTCGTCTGAACGCTACTTCAAAATTTCTTACTAGTATAAACTCCATTAATGATTACGAAAATAGAATAAGTGAGATTTTATCAAATTTATCTGTTAGTTTTTTAAAGGAAGAAGATAACGAACAGAAAACAATTTCAACTTTAATTCATTTTTATACAGAAGTATTTTACAATTTTGGTCAACAAAATACCGAAAGAGTAATTGAGTTTAAAAGGAAATTACTTGAGGAATTAAAAAAGGACGAATTTAAGTTTCTTCATACGCAAAGTGTTGATGAAGTTTTGTCATATTCGTTAGAAAATATCGATGAACTTTATCAAGCAGTTCATACAAAACTAGATGAGATCTTAGAAAGAGCAAGTCAGTATCTTTCTTTTAATATTGAACCACACTTAATTGAATTTGATAGTCATTACGCAGAATTGTTAGCTACCATTTCTGCCAACTTTAAAGAAATTCAAAAATTATGTGCTGAATTATATTCTGTGGTAGCAAGCAATGAAATCTTCTGGTCTTTACAAAGAGGCGTTAAGGTTTTAACAGAGCAAAATCAATTACTAGCGTACTTAAACAGTTACGGAAAAATGCACCACGCAAAAATGATGAGTGCAATTAGCTCAATTGAACTAAATGATTTACAAGAAGACCTTGAAGTTTATGATTGGGGTTGTGGTCAGGGATTAGCTTCAGTTTGTATTATAGAATATCTACATAATCAAAAAATAAACTATTCGTTTAAAAAATTTACATTAATTGAACCTTCTGAAATAGCAATAAAAAGAGCTTCATTACACATAAGAAAATTTATAGCAGATGTACAAATTTTGACAATAAACAAAGACTTAGATTCATTAGAAAATGATGATTTTGAAATCGTTAATAGCAGGACATATATTCATCTTTTTTCTAATATTCTCGATATTGACCTGTTTTCTATGACTAACTTAATCGATTTGATTAAATTCAACTTTAAAGGAAAAAATATTTTTCTTTGTGTAAGTCCGTTTGTCGATACCTTTAAGACTGAACGCATAAACGGTTTTGTACAATCCTTTAGTAGTAATACAAATTACAAACTTATTTCTAACATATCAGAAAGAAAAGGAGAATGGGCAGGAACAACTTGGTCAAGGGTGATAAGAGTCTTTAAATGTAATATCGAATAAGCAACTCTGACCCCTCCTGAAATTACTTGACACATTGAGGGTTTAAATTTTAAATGTTCTTGTCAGTAATTATTCTTATTACTAAAACTAATATACAAGTATAAAAATTACTTGTAAAATGTATTACAGGATTAATTCTTATTCCTGATTTAGCTTACTTAATGGGTCCTTATTTCTAATCATGATTACAGTCCGGTTTTTAATTACTATTTAGCCATGTCACTGAAATTAAGTATTACTAATAGTTGATGTCACTAAAAAGTCTTAATCCTAAAATAGCTTGTCACTCAATTTTGGGGTTTATTTTCATAGGATTTTGATTTCCAGTATTTCTTCAAAACCCCATGTTGTTGATGAGCCATAACCGGTGTAAGTCTACCGCAGCTGTCGTGTATTCTTATCTCATTGTATTTGGTTACAGCGCCCAACTGCCTTTAAAATGGTGTTTTCCGCAAATGGGGAACCACTTTCCCCATTTGGGGAACTGCATTCCCTATTTAGAGTACCATGTTCTCAGTTTAGGGGAATGTTTTCTCTCTTTAGCGCACCCGAGTTGCTATATAGCGCACCAGAGGCTACATTTAGCGCACTGCATTCCCTCTTTAGCGCAACGCAGGATAAAAATAGCGCACTTCAGTTGCATTTTAGCGCACCCGAGTTGCTATTTTAGAAATAAAATGATGGCTAGTGATAGCAAAAGTTAAGCGTAGGTCAGTAAAATGCCTACTTGTTCTAATAAAACAAATGTTTAGTAAATCCGAGTTTTTTATAGAACAATTGTGATAATGAGGAATATTGGTATATTGCAGGTTTATAAAAAAAATTGCATATACATAGTTTTTGCCAGGATATACTAAGGTTTTGAAGATAAACTTCCTTTATAAATAAATCATGCTACTTGACGGAAGGGGTTTACTAATAAAATAAGCAGATAGAAAGTAAATGAAAAATAGCCAGTCCTTCACAATACCAAAAGAATCAATTTACCCTATATTTCAAATAACAGTAATGCGTATAAAAAGCTTAAATTAGCAGCCATTAAATTAATTATTACTTAACGGAATATAGAATGGCTAAACAAAAAGCGACAACGGAAGAACCTTTAGAGAAGCAATTGTGGAAGACCGCAGACAAACTTCGAAAGAATATTGATGCCGCGGAATACAAGCACATTGTTTTGGGTTTAATCTTCTTAAAATATATTTCCGATGCTTTCGAAGAATTATATGCAAAACTAAAGGCAGATGAAGGAAACGGTGCAGACCCCGAAGACAAAGACGAATACAAAGCGGAAAATGTATTCTTTGTTCCGCAGGATGCAAGATGGAATTATTTGCAATCAAAAGCTAAACAACCTGAAATTGGAAAGTTTGTGGACGATGCAATGGATGCCATTGAAAAAGAAAACGCTTCGTTGAAAGGTGTTTTACCAAAAGTATTTGCCCGACAAAATCTTGACCCGACCAGTTTGGGCGAATTGATTGATTTAGTCGGAAACATTGCCTTAGGTGATGCCAAAGCTAGAAGTGCCGATGTGCTTGGACACGTTTTTGAATATTTCTTAGGTGAGTTTGCCCTTGCAGAAGGCAAGAAAGGCGGACAGTTCTATACACCAAGAAGCGTTGTAGAATTATTGGTTGAAATGTTAGAGCCATACAAAGGACGAGTGTTTGACCCTTGTTGTGGTTCAGGTGGTATGTTTGTTCACTCCGAAAAATTTGTAACCGAACACCAAGGAAAAGTAAACGACATTTCCATTTACGGACAAGAGAGCAACCAAACCACTTGGCGACTGGCGAAGATGAACTTAGCTATTCGTGGCATTGACAGCTCACAAGTGAAATGGAATAACGAAGGTTCTTTTTTGAACGATGCACACAAAGACCTGAAAGCCGATTACATCATTGCCAATCCACCATTCAATGTGAGTGATTGGGGCGGTGATTTAATGCGAACCGATGGACGTTGGCAATATGGCACACCACCAACAGGTAACGCCAACTTTGCTTGGATGCAACATTTTATTTACCATTTAGCACCAAGCGGACAAGCTGGTGTCGTTTTGGCAAAAGGTGCTTTGACTTCTAAAACATCAGGTGAAGGCGACATTAGAAAAGCGTTGGTAGAAAACGGTTTCATTGATTGTATAGTAAACCTGCCTGCCAAGTTGTTTTTAAATACTCAAATTCCTGCTGCCTTATGGTTTATGAGTCGCAACCGTAAAAACGGAAAATTCAGAGACCGCAGCAATGAAATTTTATTTATTGATGCCCGAAACTTAGGGCATTTGATAAACCGCAGAACCCGTGAACTTTCAAAGGAAGACATTGATAAAATTGTAAGCACTTACCACAATTGGCGAAATCTTGATGGAAAGTATGAAGACATTGCGGGCTTTTGTGCAGCTGCTCCGGTAAGCAAGATTAAAGAATTGGATTATGTGCTTACTCCGGGCAGATATGTTGGTTTACCTGATGAAGAAGATGACTTCAATTTTGCTGAACGCTTTGCAAGCCTAAAGGCAGAATTGGAAGCACAACTAAAAGAAGAAGTTAAACTCAATGAATTTATTTCTGCTAACCTTTTAAAGATTAAAGTCAATGAGTGAGTGGAAGGAAATGAAATTGCAGGAAGTGCTTGATTTTGGAAATGGAAAAGTAAAACCTAAAAATCAAGGCGACATTCCAATTTATGGTGGAAATGGAATCTTAGGTTATGGAGATGATGCCAACTATACAGGTGAAACAATTGTAATTGGACGTGTTGGCGCTTATTGTGGAGCTGTGTACTATGAAAATAGACCAATTTGGGTTTCGGATAACGCCTTATCAGCAAAACCTAAAGGAAAAAATAACACAAAGTTTCTTTATTATTTTTTAAGGCATAATAATTTGAATCAATGGGCAGGTGGCTCAAGTCATCCACTTGTTACTCAAACTTTATTGAATTCTTTAGAATTTTCAATATGCTCCAATCCAAACACACAAACCGCCATTGCTTCAATTCTCAGCAGTTTAGACGATAAAATAGAACTGTTGCACCGCCAAAACACTACCTTAGAAAAAATGGCGGAAACGCTGTTTAGACAGTGGTTTGTGGAAGAAGCGAAGGAGGATTGGGAGAAGTTTGAATTAGGACAACTTATTGAAATTAATGGTGGTTTTTCATATAAAGGAGAATATATCGGAACAGGTGAAGCATTACTTCTCGGAATGGGATGTGTTTCATTTCAAGATAGATTTTTAACCAATGGAGCAAGACCATATTCTGGAGATTGCCCAGAAAAATATTTAGTAAATCCTAATGATTTGGTAGTTGCAACAAGGCAGCAGTCGGACAATCTACCTATACTTGGATTTCCTGCTATTATTCCCCCTGAATTTAAGGGAAAGAAAGTTATTGTAGGTGCAAATTTATATCGAGTAAAAAACAATACACAAATAGATAATTATCTTTTCTATTTGATTTTAAGGTCAGCAGAATATCGACAACATATTCTTGCATCTTCAAAAGGTTCTACGGTTAGAATGATTACGAAAGATGCAATAGAGAAGTATAAAATTGCTTTTCCTCCTAAAGAAGGTATTGAGAATTTAATGCAGCTACTTAAACCAATAAACGAAAAATCTATAACAAATCAAACTCAAATTCTCACTCTTACAGCATTACAGGATACTTTGTTGCCAAAATTAATGCGTGGAGAAGTAACTGTTGAACCATAATGAACAAGCTAAAGAGGACAATAGAGCAATATGGGCGTTGGACGGAACTGTCAATTTACATTGGTAGAATAGAAACGCATATTGAATCTGATTTTAGCCACTCATTAGAAAATGCTAAAGCATTATTAGAAACTATTGGTAAAGAAATTTGCCAATCGAAAGGAATCCAATTAAGCGAAACATCAAGCATTAACGGAGTTCTGAAAAATGCCTTTTCATCTTTAGGTTATACAAACAGCAACTTGGTTAATCAAATTGCTTCTGCCCTTGCTACCATTGGTCAGCAAGTTGGCGAATTAAGAAATGAAATTGGCATTTCATCACACGGCAAATCGTTGGAAGAAATCAGAGAAAGAAATAACCGTGTGGACATTCTTACAAGAGAATTTTTAATTGATACTGTTGAAATAGTTTCTTGTTTCCTGATACGGAATTATGAAAACGAAAATCCACGCAAACCAAATGAAACCTTAGAAGAAACTTTAGACTATTGGGAAGCTGAAGAATTCAACGAATTTTGGGATGATTCATTTGGTGAATTTGAAATGGCCAACTATTCATATTCAGCCAGTGAAATTTTATTTAACGTAGATAAGCAAGCTTATATTAATGAATACAACGCCTTTTCGGCAAGTGAAACAAACAAAGAGTAAAAAACACAAACAACAATATGGCAAAACTACTCTATCAACTTTTTTTAGCATTCAATTCAACTTGGTTGATAGTTGTAGTCTTTTTGGTTAAGGAAAAGTATTCATTCAATTTTTTAAACACTTATTCTTCATATTATTCATGGGGGCTTTTCATATTATTACCAATAATTTTAACTGCATTAAGTTTTCTAATTGCATTGAGTTTGCCTAAGGATTCACTGCAAAGTAGTTCAGTTAAAGAAATTGAGCTAGCTAATAATAATTTTTTGCCGACTTATTTGGGGTACTTTTTTGTTTCCCTTGGCGTTGAAGATGTTTCAACTTTAATTGTAGTATTTGCGATTATATATGTTTTCACATTCTTATCGCAAACACTCTATTTCAACCCCATTTTTTTACTTTTCGGTTATCATTTTTATTTTATTAAAACCTCAGGTAACGTCAAAATATTCCTGATTACAAGGAAAAAATTGAAAACGCCTGGACAAGATAGTTTTGAAAAACTTAGGAGGATTAATAACTACACATTCATAGAACTTTAGAAAGATTTTATATGGCAAATTATATTTACGGCAAGGTAAAAAGAAAGCAAAATATGTTTCGTGTCATCGAGACAGAAACCGATGTTTATGACACAACAGAAATTGTATTAAATGGAGTTGATTATAATCCAGCTACTTTGATAGAGGATGAAGAATTGTATCAACTAACAAATTTTTCTGCTTCTGAATTTATGTTGGACTTTCTTCAAAATGATTTGGACTCAGTAAATCACGACCAAATAACTAGAGCAGATTTAACTAAGCTTTCATTTATTTGCACAGTGCAATCCAATCTTTATTTTTTTCAAATCATAAATTCAGGTTTTTATGTAAGTAAAAAGTGGTTTTCAATTGATGAATTAACAATAGAAACAAATAAACCAATTATTACAATAAATCCATTTCCTGATGCTGTTTATGACAAACAAAATGACATTCTTTATTTTAAGAAATTGACAGCAGCACAGAAAATATTTAAAGGGATGGACCAATTATATAGAGAAGCAACTAACGAGGAGACACAAACTTTTTTAAATAGTAATTTTCTTGATGTGGAAGCGAGTTTTGTTTCAACTAATGTTACAGTACCAAATAGAAAGCGAATTGCTTTAGTTAATGAAACACTTAGCCGTTTTTCAAACGAAGAAAAACAAGCTATTTACGACTACACGAATCAATATGGTCAAGTGACTTATCAAGATGGGAAATTTAAAATAGAGAATGACGATGATTTAAAATTTGTCCTTTGGGGGATTGAGCAGCGGTTTTATACTACCTTAATAGGGGGTGAAAAAAGAGTTGCTAATTCAATAATAAGTATATAAATCATGACTCGAATTACAGAAAATATTATAGAATCATTTGCAATTGAATTGCTCGATAAACTTGGCTATGAGTATATCTATGCACCCGACATTGCACATGATAGCGAAAACCCGCAAAGAGACAGCTACGCACAAGTTTTGTTATTGAACAGGTTGCAAAATGCCGTTAAACTAATCAATCACAGTATTCCAGCCGATGCACAAGCAGAAGCCATTAAAGAAATTCAGCGTATTGCTTCGCCTGAATTGCTTACCAACAATGAAACCTTTCATCGTTTATTGACGGAAGGTATTCCCGTTTCAAAACGAGTTGATGGAGACGATAGGGGCGACAGAGTTTGGTTGATCGATTTTAAAAATCCACACAACAACGATTTTGTTGTAGCCAATCAATTTACCATTATTGAAAACGGAAACAACAAACGCCCTGATGTAATTCTTTTTGTAAATGGAATTCCGTTGGTGGTTATCGAACTGAAAAATGCAGCTGATGAAAACACCACTATCAATTCTGCTTTCAAACAAGTAGAAACCTACAAAGCCATTATTCCAAGTCTTTTCACATACAACGGTTTTGTAGTTATCTCTGATGGACTGGAAGCCAAAGCAGGTTCAATTTCTTCGGGCTTTAGTCGTTTTATGTCTTGGAAATCGGCAGACGGAAAAGCCGAAGCATCGCATTTGGTAAGTCAGTTAGAAACTTTGATTCAAGGAATGTTGAACAAAGAAACCTTGATTGACTTAATCAGACATTTTATTGTTTTCGAAAAATCGAAGAAAGAAGATTCTGAAACAGGAATCACAATTATTTCCACCGTTAAAAAACTAGCGTCTTATCATCAATATTATGCCGTAAACAGAGCAGTTGAATCAACTTTAAGAGCAACAGGATTTACTTTAAAACATGAAACGCCAGTGAGTATGGTGATGGAATCTCCTGAAAGCTATGGAGTGCCCGGAGTAAAAAATCAACCCATTGGCGACAGAAAAGGCGGTGTTGTTTGGCATACACAAGGCAGTGGAAAATCATTATCAATGGTTTTCTATACAGGTAAAATCGTATTGGCTTTGGACAATCCAACTATTCTTGTCATTACTGACCGCAACGATTTGGACGACCAACTTTTTGACACGTTTGCAGCATCCAAACAATTACTAAGACAAGAACCAGTTCAAGCAGAGGATAGAAACCAATTAAAAGAATTATTAAAAGTTGCTTCAGGAGGCGTAGTGTTTGCAACCGTGCAAAAATTCCAACCCGAAGAAGGCAATGTTTACGAATTACTTTCTGACAGAAAGAATATAGTTGTAATCGCTGACGAAGCACACAGAACACAATACGGATTTAAAGCAAAAACCATTGATGCCAAAGACGGAAAAGGAAATGTAGTTGGTAAGAAAATCGTTTACGGTTTTGCAAAATATATGCGTGATGCTTTGCCCAACGCAACTTATTTAGGTTTTACAGGAACACCCATCGAAAATACAGACGTGAATACGCCAGCAGTTTTCGGAAACTATGTGGACATTTACGATATAGCCCAAGCCGTTGAAGATGGTGCAACGGTTCGTATTTATTACGAAAGCCGTTTGGCAAAAGTGAATTTAAGCGAAGAAGGAAAGCAATTAGTTGACGACCTTGATGATGAACTAGAACAGGAAGATTTAACCAATACACAAAAAGCAAAAGCAAAATGGACACAGCTAGAAGCATTGGTTGGAAGTGAAAATCGAATTAAAAATATTGCAAAAGATATTGTAACACACTTTAGCCAAAGACAAGAAGTTTTTGAAGGCAAAGGAATGATTGTTTCTATGAGCCGCAGAATTGCAGCCGATTTGTATGCAGCCATCATTGACCTGAAACCTGAATGGCATTCAGACGATTTGAATAAAGGAGTTATCAAGGTCGTAATGACTTCTGCATCTTCTGACGGCCCAAAAATTTCAAAACACCATACCACCAAAGAACAAAGAAGAACCTTAGCCGAAAGAATGAAAAATCCTGATGACGAATTACAATTGGTAATCGTTCGGGATATGTGGCTTACAGGTTTTGACGCACCAAGTATGCACACTCTTTACATTGACAAACCAATGAAAGGACACAACTTGATGCAAGCAATTGCAAGAGTAAACCGAGTTTACAAAGATAAGCCAGGCGGTTTAATTGTAGATTATTTAGGCATTGCAGCCGACTTGAAAAAAGCATTGGCATTTTATTCCGATGCAGGTGGAAAAGGCGACCCAACTATTTTACAAGAGCAAGCTGTTCAATTGATGTTGGAGAAATTGGAAATTGTTTCTCAAATGTATCATGGCTTTGAATATGAAACCTACTTTGAAGCAGACACTTCAAAAAAACTGTCTATGATTCTTTCAGCCGAAGAACATATTTTAGGATTGGATGATGGAAAGAAAAGATACATCAATGAAGTAACTGCATTATCAAAAGCCTTTGCGATTGCAATTCCACATGACCAAGCAATGGATGCAAAAGATGAAGTTTCATTTTTCCAAGCAGTAAAAGCAAGGTTAGCAAAGTTTGACGGAACAGGTTCAGGCAAAACAGACGAAGAAATCGAAACGACCATTCGCCAAGTAATTGACAAAGCTTTAGTTTCCGAACAAGTAATTGACGTTTTTGATGCAGCAGGAATAAAGAAACCTGACATTTCTATTTTATCCGAAGAGTTCTTAATGGAACTAAAAGGAATGGGACATAAAAATGTTGCCTTGGAAGTATTAAAAAAACTGTTGAATGATGAAATAAAATCGAGAGCAAAAAAGAACCTTGTAAAAAGCAGAACATTTTTAGAGATGTTGGAAGATTCCATCAAAAGGTATCACAGCAAAATCTTGACAGCAGCAGAAGTAATTGAAGAACTTATAAATCTAAGCAAAGACATTGTTGAAATGGACAATGAAGCCAAGCATATGGGCTTATCAGACTTTGAATATGCTTTTTATACTGCAGTTGCTAACAACGATAGTGCAAGAGAACTCATGCAACAAGACAAATTGAGAGAACTTGCAGTTGTGCTGACAGAAACCATCAGACAAAACGCATCAATCGACTGGACAATTAAAGAAAGCGTAAAAGCCAAATTGAAAGTTGCAGTAAAAAGAATTTTAAGAAAGTTCGGTTATCCACCTGACATGCAAATGTTGGCAACTGAGACGGTTTTAAAACAAGCAGAAATGATAGCAAACGAAATTGTTATCGCATAGTTGAAATAACATTTAAAGCCACAATACTTATTCCATTAATCCTGGAAGTTCAAGCACAGACCAACTCTTATACTAGAGTTTTCGCCATTTCAACATAGACAAAATTTTTTGCGAATGTTTGAGTTTGCGATTAGCTTGAATACTTTAGCTACCCCAACACCTAAATTCACCCAAAATTCTTTTTTCTAATAATTTTTAGCGAATTTTGCCTCATATAAATTTAACACAATGGCCATAATCATAACGGATGAATGTATCAATTGCGGAGCCTGCGAGCCCGAATGTCCCAATAATGCCATCTACGAAAGTGGTGTGGAGTGGTCGATCAAAGACGGTACAAGTGTAGAAGGCACCTATACCCTAATGGATGGAACAGTGGTGAATGTTGAAGAGAAATTCAAACCTGTAAGCGATGAGGTGTATTTCATAGTAGCCGATAAGTGTACCGAGTGCATGGGCTTTCACGAAGAGCCACAGTGCGCTGCTGTATGCCCTGTTGATTGCTGCGTGCCCGATCCCGATCATGTGGAAACAGAAAATATTTTGCTCGATCGCAAATCACGTTTACATATTTAATAGCTGATACATGAAAAAGGGAACTTGTTTGCAAACGTATATTCCCATGCGTGCAGAGCCGCGTTCAGGTGCTGAAATGGTGTCGTCTCTTTTGTTTGGTGAAAGCTATACAGTGATACAAGAACAGGAGGATTGGTACGAAATAGTTACCGACTTCGATCAGTACAAAGGCTGGATAAGCGCCAATAGCTACAACGAACCCGAATCATTTACCCAGGTGGTGGATATTGTGTATTCTGAGGCATTTGCCAAAGGCGAAAAATTCATGATACCCTGCGGTGGCATGATGCCCGATGCCGGCAAGTTCACCATCAGAGGTCAACAGTATGAATTAAAAGCCAACCTTAAACCCAATCACCATTTACCCCTCAGCCTACGATTGGTGAATACAGCCAAATCATTTTTAAATACACCATACCTGTGGGGCGGTCGCTGTTTTATGGGTATTGATTGTTCAGGACTGATGCAGGTGGTGTTCAAAGCCAATGGCATTAATCTGCCACGCGATACCAAACAACAAATTATTTTTGGTAACGATATTCAATTCAGTCAGTTAGAACCGGGCGATCTGGTGTTCTTTTCGCGCCCGGGTTTAAATAAAGTAAGCCATGTGGGGATGATGATCAACAAAAGTGAAATCATTCATTCAAGCGGCCGTGTGCGCATCGATAAGCTGTCGGCTGATGGTTTGCATATAGACAAGGTGCATGTGTACGAAAGCATCGCTTACAAGCGACCATATTAAGCCCTTATTGTAATATTTGAGCGGTGTGCTCTTTGGTATCTACCTTGCTGATGACATCGGCAATCTTTCCTTTCTCATCAATGATAAATGTGGTGCGCAATATGCCCATGTATTTTCTACCAAACATGCTTTTTTCGCCCCATACACCATAGGCTTCAGCCAATACATGCTCAGGGTCGGAGAGTAAATCGAAAGGCAATTTATATTTAGCAATAAACTTGATATGCCTTTTTTCTGAATCGGGACTTACCCCTAAAATAGCATAACCTGCTTTAATAAATTTTTTATAGTTATCTCTCAAGTCACAAGCCTCAGCGGTACAACCGGGGGTATCGTCTTTTGGATAAAAATAAAGGACCAATTTTTTGCCTTTAAATTCTGTAAGTGTTCTGATGGT
This sequence comes from Bacteroidota bacterium, assembly GCA_040386935.1. GTDB lineage: Bacteria > Bacteroidota > Bacteroidia > NS11-12g > UBA955 > JABMMZ01. The sequence continues at coordinate 100,429 of JAZKEQ010000016.1, forward strand.
GCCGTTTTGATCGGGCGTTTTAAATGCAGGCGCTTTTGTGCCTGTGGAGGGTGTTGTCATAATACGTTAATTTCCTTGGTGTAGGTTCTGGCGTTCTGCCTTTCATCATAAACAACCAGACGGATGATATGTTTGCCTGCACCTATGGGATTGGGAACTCTGCCGAACAATAAACTGGCCTTGGATTCATAATCCAGTAACACCCATTCATCATCGATGTAAAAATCAAAATCGGAAATGCCCGATAAGTTATCGCTGATTTGAAATGAGAAGTAGCCCCTTTTATTGAGTTGCAGTGGTTTGATAGAAGGTTTAATGGTGTCGAGTGCGTAGTAGTAGGTGCCAAACTCTTTGACCCCGGCCGTTAGCCAGCCGTTCTTAAATTTGCCGCCATACGATTTGCCATTCACTCCGCATACCACATATTTGTGACCAATGGGTACTTGTTCCGCTTTCAGTTTAAACGACAATTCCATGCGTTTGTCAAGTGGCACCAGCTCATGACCGATGGTGTAATTGTCGCCAAAATTTTTATAAAAATTGAGATAATAATCAGCGTATAAAGTGTTCTTTGGTAAATTCAGTTTGAAGTTGTCGCCAATGGTAAAAGCGTTATCAATGTTGGCTTTGCACAAGTGCTTGTCTTTGTAGTAAGGATAATAGTCAGTAATTTTTTTTCCGCCTACATCGCCTCTCAATACAACTGTTTTTTCTGTTGCATTGCCGTAAATATCTTTGGCGATGATTTTAAAAGTATGCAATAAAGTATCGTTAATGGTGAACCATCCTTTCAAATCAGGGTCGGGATAAAACGCCAATGTGTTCCCATCTTCAATGAATAATTTATGCATCTTGATACCCCCTTGTTTTTGTCTGCGAAAGTCAATGTAATTATTGTGCATACGCATTTGCGAAAACAGAAATTGTTCGATGCTGCAATCGTAAATCAATTCATCGTTGTGGTACACCTGTAGGTAATTCACACCGTTGTTGTCGCCATTAGAAGTCGCAATGTCACGGATGTTGGCGCCAAAGGCATAAGTGCCAAATGCAATTTTATGTTCACCGATGGGCACTAATATTTTGCGTTTCTTTTTCTTTATGGTAACAGTTTGTGAGCGATATAAGGGCAAATTTTCGGAAGGGTAATGACCGTTCAATAACTTGGCCATGGTGTCTTTGCCATACAGAAAAACATTGTTCAAAACAGGGGGCAGATGGTCGGCCATTTTCAATCCGAATAACAATGGATTGACCGGTGCTTCGCTGGCAGTATGTCTGATTTCAAAGTGCAGGTGTGGTCCTTGTGAGCCGCCTGTATTGCCGCTGTAGGCCACCAATTGCCCTTGCTTTACTTGTAGCAAGTCGCGTTCAGGATACAACTCCAGTTCCCACTTTTGTTTGCTGTATTGATTTTTTTCAATGTACCATTTTATCGGGTCGGGAAAATCGCTGAGGTGGGCATACACGCTTGTATAGCCATTGGGGTGGGTAATGTACAAGGCTTTGCCATAGCCCAAACTAGAGATATTGATGCGAGATACATAGCCATCGGCCACTGCAATAATGGGTTTGCCTATTTCACCACCTGTGCGTATGTCGAGTCCACCGTGAAAATGGTTGGGACGCAATTCACAAAACGTACCGATGATTTCCATTTTACCAACCACAGGATTGATGAAATCATTTTGAGGATATCCGCTGAATGATTGTGCAACTCCACAATTTGATAAAACAATAAACAGCGATATGAGGCAGTATCTGATCAACTAGCGGATATCAAAATTAAAAAATTCACGGGTAGCAATTTGTCCTTTCAGTTGGTCGCCAATGGCCACACTGCCAACCCCTGCAGGTGTTCCGGTAAAAATAAGGTCGCCTGTTTTTAAGGTAAAATAATGCGATACAAAACTGATGATGTTATCTATTGTATGCAGCATTTGATTTGTATTGCCCTGTTGAACCACAGCATTGTTTTTAAGCAGAGTAAATTCCAATTGATTCAAATCATAGCCTTCCTTACTCACGAAATCGCCAACTACAGCTGAGTTGTCGAATGCTTTGGCCAATTCCCAGGGAAGGCCTTTTGTTTTCAGTTTGGTTTGCAAATCGCGTGCGGTGAAGTCGATACCCAATGTAAATTCAGAATAGTATTTATGGGCAAACTGTGGGGCAATGCTCTTACCCATTTTATCAATTTTAATCACCACTTCTATTTCGTGGTGAATGTCGTTGCTAAAAGTGGGGATATAAAACGGCTCATTATTTTTAAGCAATGCAGTATCAGGTTTGCAAAAAATAACCGGCTCATCGGGAATGGTATTGCCTAATTCTTTCGCGTGTTCAGCGTAATTGCGCCCTATGCAGATGATTTTCATTTTTGCAAATATATTAATCCCTTTAACGAATTGAGTCACACCATGCCTGTTATCTTTAAACCCGAAATACACATTTTTAGTATGGGATGAAAAATAGAAAGTACAAATAATCGGATTACAATTTACAAGCAATTAGTAACACGAATAATTATAGCAGTGTATGCAATGCATTACATGCAGCACAACAATTTAATACTGCCCGAAAATTTCGGTGTTGCACCTTCAAATGTACAATACAGGGCTACAATAAAATAAAGGATTACAAGTTCAGGACTTTTTCAACGGGCAATTTGCCGTCAAATAACATCTCAGGATTTTCAAGCAATTGTTTCACTCTTACAAGGAAACTAACGCTTTCTCTGCCGTCAATGATTCTGTGGTCGTAGCTCAACGCCACGTACATGATAGGGCGAACTACTACGGCACCGTTTTCAACTACTGCGCGTTCAACGATGTTGTGCATACCCAGAATAGCTGATTGAGGAGGGTTGACAATTGGAGTACTCATCATACTGCCAAATACACCACCATTGGTAATGGTAAATGTACCGCCACTCATTTCTTCCATGCTCAATTTATTGTCGCGGGCTTTCAAGGCCAGACGTTTTACTTCTTTTTCAATATCTGCCAGGCTCAGTGTTTCAGCACTTCTGATAACAGGCACCACCAATCCTCTTGGACCTGATACGGCTATAGAAATATCGCAATACTCATTGAACTGAATGTTTTCACCATCGATGAATGCATTCACAGCCGGCCAGTCTTGCAAGGCTATGCAGCAGGCACGGGTAAAGAAACTCATGAATCCCAAACCGATTTCGTGTTTTTCCTGGAAGGCTGCTTTGTATTTATTGCGCAGGTCCATGATAGGTTTCATGTTCACTTCATTGAAAGTGGTTAACATGGCCGTTTCATTTTTTGCAGCAACCAAACGTTTGGCAACTGTTTTGCGCAGGTTGGTCATTTTTTCAACTCTGGTAGAGCGTTCGCCTGCAGGGTTGCTGTATTTATTTTTTGGAGCACCACCGCTGCCACCTTTGGCAACTATGGCTTCCAATACATCGGTACGTGTTATTCTGCCGTTAGGTCCGCTGCCTTTTACCTGAGCAGGTTTAAGGCCGTGTTCCAACATCAATTCTTTTGCCAATGGCGCAATGTGAACATCGCTGTCCATTTCAGTAGAAGCGGCTACAACAGGTGCTGCCTTTGGTGCAGGTTCTTTAGTAGCAGCTTTTGTTTCTGCTTTAGGTTCCTGTTTGGCTTCTACTTTTGCAGGGGCTTCTTCTTTAGGTGCAGGCGCTGTTTCATCAATCGCAACAATAACGGCACCTACTTTTATTTCAGTTCCTTCGGTGGCAAATTGTTTAGTCAATATCCCGGCTGATTCAGCATTTACTTCAAATGTTGCTTTTTCGCTTTCAAGCTCTACAAGCGGTTCATCAAGTTTTACGTAATCTCCTACCTGCTTCAACCATTTAGATACTGTTACTTCGCTGATAGATTCTCCTGGACTGGGTACTTTTATTTCAATTGCCATTGTTGCAAAAATTTTGTGCAAAGTTAATAAAAATAGTGCTTGTTTACACATGTTTCGCAGAATGACTTGTGAAAGGGGCTGAATATTATTTATAATTATAATAAATAACAATAATATAGCTAAAATCGATAAATAAATTTACACCTTCTATTTTTTGTATTGGTTTAAAACAGCCATTTTTGCACCCATTATGTCAGTATTAGTAGGAAAAAAAGCCCCACACTTCAGCGCTCCGGCTGTTATCAACGGAGAAGAGATTGTAGAAAATTTCAGTTTAGATCAATACCTCGGTAAAAACCACGTGGTATTTTTCTTTTATCCAAAGGATTTTACGTTTGTATGCCCAACAGAGTTGCATGCATTCCAATCGCAATTGGATGAATTTGAAAAAAGAGGAGTTAAAGTAGTGGCTTGCAGTACCGATACTGAAGAAAGCCATTTCAACTGGTTGCAATTGCCGAAAGACAAAGGCGGTATTCAGGGTATTACTTACCCGATAGTTGCTGATACCACTAAAACCATCAGCACTAATTTTGGTGTATTGTTCGGTCAGTATGAGTACAACGATGAAGGTTTGTTGACTGCTAACGGTCCTATGATTGCTTTCAGAGGCTTGTTCCTGATTGACAAAGAAGGTGAAGTAAAACACCAGGTGATCAACCATTTGCCACTTGGTCGCAGCGTTGACGAAACGTTGAGAATAGTAGATGCACTGCAACACAACGAGAAAAACGGTGAAGTTTGCCCTGCTAACTGGGAAAAAGGCAAAGTAGCCATGGATGCCAGCTTCAAAGGTGTGGCCGACTACTTGAGCAAGAATTAATTAATTTTTTGAAGTAATATAAAGGGCCGGTGTTCAGCAATGAACATCGGCTTTTTTCGTTTGGAGCATTCGTTAAGCGAACTAATATGCGCTATTTATGTTGTGCTGCAACGGTCTTGGTGCATCGTCTATTTTTTGGTACAATCATTGTTTAAAGATAAAAAGGAAAGTACTTATTTCGCACTTTCGCTAAAAAAGTTTTTTTAAACCAACAAACAAAGCGTATGTCAAAAGCAATTACCAAAAGCATTTTATTTATTTCTGTTTTTATCCTCACGGGGAAAGTGTCGGCTCAACAATGGTTGGGCAGAACAACAGGAAATTACACAGGAACCTACGGACTTTATAACAACGCCTCATCAATAGCGGATTCTAAATACCGCTATTACTTCAATTTTTGGGGTAGAGGTGTTAATTTTTATAACAATGGTGTTTTGTATAACGCACCTATTAAGCTCAATCAATGGGCCAATGGCACCTATGATATTTTTCAGCAAAGAATAGATGGAAAACCTGACTACCAAAAGGATTGGTTGAAAGAGCGATTGAGCGACAAAAACAAACAATTCAGTTTCAATCAGGATATATGGGGCCCTGCCTTCATGTTTCCTATTTCAAACAGAGTGAACATGTCCATCAATACCCGCCAGCGCAACAGCTTGCAGATATTCGGTCTTACCGCACCATTTGCCCGCATGGCTTTCAATGGCCTCGACTCATCAGGTGGTATTTACGACAACAATGGCTATGCCTTGAACAGAAATACAACCTATAGCATTGGTAAATTTGGTGTGAATGCACAGAGTTATCAGGAGCTGAGTTTCTCATTTGCCGGTATATTGGCTCAGAATAAAAAGAATAAATTGAATGGTGGTTTAACCGTAAAATTCATTCGCGGACTAGGTGCTGCTTATGTAAAAGGCAATGGTTTTGACATGGCCATTACAGGCGACAGAAGTGTGCAAATTCAAAATGCCGATATACAATATGCCTACACAGATGATAAAAGTGTGATAGAGCCTTTCAATAAACCTTATGGTTTGTTTACCCTGCAATCACAGGGTTTTGGTGCCGGTATCGATGTGGGTTTAACTTATACCCATACTGCTAATCCTGGCAAATACGCCAGAAGCAATAAGTACTGCAACGACAATACTTACAAAAGCGATTACGACTTTAAACTGGCCGCAGCCTTCAATGATTTAGGCGGCATTGGTTACAATAAAGATGGGGTTAAATACAGTTATTCAAATACAGGACTGGTGAACCTGACAGTACCTTCAAGTGTATTGAACGGTTTCAATCAGCCAACACAAAATGCTTTCGATACCATCGGTCAAGCAGTATTCGGACAAATGGGTGCTACCAGACAAAGCGGTTTCGGTACAAGTTTGCCGGCATCATTCAATCTGCAAATGGATTTCAGAATGTCTGAACATTTATATACTTCAGTGTATTGGAATCAAAGCATGAAAGGGGCTAATTCAACAGGTATGCGCAGCACTTCCATGTTATCGGTTATACCTAGAGTAGAGTCACGCGGGTTTGAATTCAGTATGCCATTAACCCTTAGCGAAAATTACAAAAACTTTTATGTAGGCGCTTACGCCAGATTCGGTCCTGTGTTTATCGGGTCTGATAACCTGGGCGGACTTATCAATGTAGCAGCCAATACCCCATTCAGAGGTGCTGATATTTATGGTGGTGTATCATTCGGTATTGGTCATTGCCACAGATGGTGGTATGAAAACAAGGTAGAGCCTACTCATATTGATACAGTCACTCAGAAAGATTCTTTGGTACAACGCGACACTATTAAAACTGAGAAACGCGATACCATCAAAATCATTAAACGCGATACAATAAAAATAAAAGTACACGATACTGTTTACATCAAAAAGACTGGTGAAAAACAAACCAAAATCATTCGCGATACCGTGTATCTGAAAAGCAAAGAAATGCTTGAAAAGGAAAGTGATTTGAAAAAACGCGAAGAGATTTTAATCATCCGTCAGAAACAATTGGAGCAAAGGGAAAAAGTAATTCAGGAGAAAGAGAAAGGTACTTATAATGAATCTGAAGATACCAAGAACTGTAAGAGTCAAAATGCCATACTCACCACTGAAAATTTGAACCTTAAAAATAATGCGGTTATTCAAAAAGCAGAGATTGATAAGTTGAAACAACAGATAGATGAGCTGAATAAAAACAAAGCGAAACAAGATGCAGAAATAGCAGCACTGAAAAATTGCAACAATGTATTACAGTATGATGAAGCAACCGGCAAAGTATTAACCCCATGCCAGTTGTACGAAAAAGAATTGGCCAAACGCAAACAGTGCGAAACTGCCAGTGCAGAAAAAGATGCCACTATCAACCGTTTGAATACTGATATTTTAAGAGCGAATAAAGCCATTGCTGAATTGCAGGTAGAAATAGCCACACTGAAAAAAGGTGGTGTTAAAAACTCAGCAGAACCGGTGAAAGGCACTGATGCCGAAAAATTACTGAAAGCTCAAAAACAAATAGATTCATTGAGTTTGAAAGTAATAGGCTTGCAGGCTGAGATCGATAAATGCAAAAAGACTGCAACTCAAAGTGAAGCACAGGCTCAGGTAAAACGCTTGGAAGATCAGGCCGTTATTCTGAAAGCACAGATAGCTGCAGCTCAAAAGAAAAATGATAGTTTGGCTGCTGTAGTAAATGCAAAAACAGCAGAACTTGAAAATTGTAAGAAAAATTCAGGGTCGATCAACGAAGCTGAAATAGCCAAAGCAAAAGCTGCCCAGGCTAAAGCAGAAGCCAATTATGTATTGGCCGGCAAGCGCGCTGATAGTTTACAACTTAAATTGACCACAGTAAATGCAGACCTTGATAATTGCAGAAAAAGCAATGGTACTAGCGAAGCAGATATTGCCAAACTGAAAAAATGTGAAGAAGAAAAAGTGCTGTATAAAGCAGAACTGGATGCAGCCAACAAAAATGCTTTGAGATTGAACGCCAAAATTTATCAATCGGATGCAAAAATTGACAGCTTACAAAATAAACTGACCACTGTTACAGCCGACCTCGACAATTGCAAGAAAAACAGCGGTTCAAGCAGTGAAGCAGATATTGCCAAACTGAAAAAATGTGAAGATGAGAAAACACTTTATAAAGCAGAACTGGATGCGGCTAATAAAAACACTTTGACCCTGAATGCTAAGATTTATAAATTGGGTGCTAAGGTTGACAGCTTAACTGCTGAGTTGGTAAAATGCAACAGCACCAGTGGTAGCAATGATGCAGAATTGCTAAAAAAATGCAACGAAGCTAAAGCACAAATGGAAGCTGAAATCAGCGGTCTTAAAAATAAAGTAAGTGCAACAGCAAAATCATTGGATAGCATGAAATCAGTTACAGCTAATCTGGTAACAGCAAAAGCAACACTCGAAGCTGAGGTAGCTGAACTGAAAGCAAAAAGCAATACAGCCAATTGCGATGAGTATAAAAAACAGATTGAAGAAAAAGATGCGACTATCAGCAATCTGAATACACAGAATACAACGCTTCAGAATAAGGTTAACAGTTTAACTGCACAACTGAAAGGTTTGCAAACTGAGTACCAGTTTGTGAGTGAGCAGAGATTAAAATGCAGCAAGAAATTGGATAGTTGTATGAATGGTTTGTTCAATCACGATGGAGAAGGCACTAAAACCCCTCCGGGCGATGGCAGCGGCAGTGGTTCAGGTAGCGGCAGCGGTGGTCCGAATAATCAGGAGTCTATCGAATTAAAAGAAATACAAGATAGTTTTGAGATTTTCAAGAAGAACAACGAAAACACTAATACAAATACCAATACGACAACGACTACAACTCCGGTTGAAAAGAAAGAAAAAAGAGAATACGTTGGGTTAAAAATATTGGGTGAAATTGTAGAAACCATATTGACCACACCGAGCTCTACCACAACTACCCCAACTGTTAAGAAACCAAGTAGTACAACCACTACTACTCCTAATACGACTACTACCACAAGAAGCGGAGGTACTACTACCGGCACTAAGCGCCCCAGTGAAACAGGTAGCGGTTCGGGCGGCAGTGGCAGCACCACAACCACTACTACAAGCACCACCACTAATAATAGCAATGCCGGCAGTAATTCAGGTACTGTGAAACGCACCAGCGAAAGCACTTCAGGGTCAGGAGGCACTACCACTACGCCAAAGACCACTACTACGCCTAAGCCTGCCGGAACAACAACACCAAATACCACAACTAACACCAATACCACAGCACCGGCCGCTCCCGGAACCGTCAACAGATAAAGTTTTGTAATTTTAAAATACTGTTGTATATTTGCAGCGTATTAAAAAAGTATTGTTAAGGGGCCCTAAAGCCCCTTAATTGTTGTATATGAGCGTAGCGCAAACACTGAACGAACTCTTAGATGAGATATTAAAGCAGCACGAAGGGGTATTCCTGGTTGAGGCAAAACACAATGATCAGCACCATGAATTTATTCTGGATGCGGATAATGCCATTGGTATTGCCACCCTTTCAAGCATTACTCGATCACTGAATCACTTTGCCGAAGAGCGCATGCCCGATGAGGTAGATTACAGCATCGATGTGTGCAGTCCGGGTGCCGACAGTCCTTTAAAGATGTTGCGCCAGTTTACTAAGCACATCGGTCGCCAGTTCGCCATTACATTAGCAGATCAAACAACATTCAACGGGCATTTAAAAGCCATTGACAATGATGTACTCACTTTTGAATACCACAAGGCACTGAAGCCTAAGAAAAACGACTTACCGGAGCTGGAAGCAGTTCCTTATCAAAACATAAAAAAAGCAACCATTATATTATCATTCAAATGAAAGCAGTTTCACCACAAGTAATGACCGTTAGAGGACTCGTTGAATCCTTTTCCGAGTTTAAAGAATTCAAGAATATAGACAGGCCAACGATGATGCGTGTCCTTGAAGAGGTATTCCGCAACATGCTAAAAAAACGCTATGGCGATGACAAAAATTTTGACATCATTATCAATACGGAGCAAGGTGATTTAGAAATTTACCGCAACCGTTTAATCGTTGATAATGGTGAAGTAGAAGACGAGAATCTGCAAATCAATATTACAGATGCTCAAAAAATTGAACCTGACTACCAGATAGGTGAAGAGGCCATTGACCAGGTGCCGATGGATTTCTTTGGAAGAAGAAATATTTTGGCTGCCCGTCAAACCCTGATGACCAAAATCATGGAGTTGGAGAAAGATGAATTGATGCGCAAATACACAGATAGAATCGGTGAGATTGTATCAGGTGAAGTGTATCAAATCTGGAAAAAAGAAATCATGGTATTGGATGACGATGGTAATGAACTGTTGTTGCCTAAATCAGAAATGATTGGTGCCGATTTCTACAAAAAAGGTGAAACTCTGAAAGCAGTGGTACACGAAGTAACCATGCACAACGGTACACCAAAAATTCTTTTATCGCGTACATCTCCTGTATTCCTTGAGAAATTAATGGAATTGGAAGTACCTGAAATTCTTGATGGCTTAATCACCATTAAGAAAATTGTAAGAGAGCCGGGTGAAAGAGCGAAAATAGCAGTAGAAAGCTATGACGACAGAATTGATCCTGTAGGTGCTTGTGTGGGTATGAAAGGTAGCAGAATTCACGGTATTGTAAGAGAGTTGAGAAACGAAAACATTGACGTTATCAATTTCACAACCAATACTACGCTGTTCATTCAACGTGCATTGAATCCTGCAAAAATCTCTTCTATCGCATTGGATGAAGCCACTAAGAAAGCGAATGTATTCTTAGCACCTGATCAGGTGAGTTTAGCAATTGGTAAAGGCGGTTTCAACATCCGTTTGGCCAGTCGTTTAGTTGGTTACGATATCGAGGTGTACAGAGAAGATGCAGAGTTTGATGATTCTGATATTGATCTGGATGAATTTGCAGACGAAATCGATAGCTGGATCATTGACGAATTAAAAGCCATTGGTTTGGATACTGCCAAAGCGGTATTGGATACACCAACGGATGATTTAGTAAGACGTACTGAATTAGAAGAAGAAACAGTTGTAGAAATCAAAAAGATTCTACAAGCTGAATTCGAATAAGTATAGTATTCGATAGATAATCATCAGGCGCAATGCGAAAGCATTGCGCCTGATTTGTTTTATGCCAAATTCAAATCGGAATAGACGGGCATAAAAAAAGCCCCGAACTTCGGAGCTTTTAAAATTATTGGATAGAATTACTTCACTTTCACAGTAATCGTTTTACTCATGGCCGGTCCGTAAGACAGGTGTAGACCATTGGCAAACTGCAAAGTGAGTGTGTGATAACCGGGAGTCAGCATCGGATATTTTTTCAATTGTAAAGTGTCTTGCAACTGTCCTTTTCCAAAGTGAAAATAGCCTTCGGTTTCTTTCTGCATAGGCACCATGGTACCTGCGGGAATATGGCCTTGGTCAACCATCAAATGGTGATGACCTACATTGGCTTCAACACCCATGGCGGGTTTTACTTCCATGCCTTCAACACCAAACTTAACAATAAAAGGCAATTTAATGGTTTGACTGTCTTTCAGATTGCCAAACAGTACATGCTGAGTTGGAAGAATAGCAGTGGTGTCTTTTGGTGCTTCCATGGCACTGTGGTCGTGGCCGGCATGAGAAGTGTCTGTATGGCTGGCTTCCTGATGGCTGGCATTGTTGCTGCAGGCGTATAGGGCGGTGGCGCCAAGCAGGATAAATATTGATGATTTCATAACTTGATAATGAGTACTGCGAAGGTACTATTATCTTTAAAACATCATGTTTAAAATTTCTATAGAAGTATTGAGTGGGTTTATTTCGATTTCCAGCGGAAATAATCTTCGAAGAACCAGAAGACAGCCGGGAGGGTATTAAGGTTGCGGATGGGCTCAGTCGCAATTGTGAACCGGTAAGTTTTTTTAGGGGGATTGCTTGTTACAAATTCATAGTTAAATGATGTAATTTTATAAGTGCTCGCATTCACTGTAAAACTATTGATATGCCTGAATTGGAATGGATTGGCAATCATTGTGTCATATCCTACTGTTGGATCATTGAGGTCGGTGGCAAGAAACACAACGGTTTCATCACTATAGCTTGTCTCAAATTTATATAAATCAATATATTGTTTTGTTTGCAGATCATAAATCAAGGCAGGCATAGTATCTCCATGGAAAATATCGCGTCCCAGTGCTTCTTCCATATAAAAGTTGGATGAGAGGAGTGAAATACCTAATTTTTTATATAATGATGAATCAGCTTTATTGGCAACATAGCTATTTTTAACATGATTGATTTCCCAAAATACATCATAATCGTCAAGGTCTCTGTATACAAGGGTATTGTCATTTTTAGTGTAATGGTAAATCAGCATCAACCAATTGTATTCTTCAGGGGTGAGCATCTTTTTAACGTCTTGTGGAGCAAAAAGGCAAAAAGGGGATTGGTTGGCTTTTATCGATCCAAAAATAGGACTAAAAGTAATTGCAATACATTTCAATACATTTGATTCTGTTGATTCAAAAGGTGATGTGGTAATGGTTTTTATAAACCAGATGTGTTCCAGTTTATCAGCATTCATTGAGACATTGCCAACTTGTTCATTCATAACAATTTCAAAATTACCTCTGCTTTTTAAGTCTTCGATGCTATACTTGCCTGCCAGCGAATCATTTTTATAGGCAGTAATTTTTCCTTCAAGTGCCAGATTAAATAGCTTGGTTCTGATGGCTTTTTCTTTTGAGAAAAAATAATTGTTCCAGTCTTTTTCAGTGGGAGGTGCAAATTGTTTTTGAGCAATACTTTCATGAGCGCAAATGCAGAGCAATAGGAAGGCAATTAGTTTAAATTTCATTGTTGGAGAGGTATATTAGGAATTAACGGCAATTTATAGGTTTTGTTACACATAGTCTTTATTCTTTTCGGAATTTGGGCAAAGTCACATTGTACCTCACCGCAACATAACGTATTACACAAATTACGCCAATTGATAATAGCACGGTTGAATGCCTTTCCAATCCCATCAGTTCGAGCAACAGATAAACAACAGTACCGGCCAGACATGCCGAAGCATAAATGGTTTTTTGAAACAGAATGGGCGTTTCATTGGTGAGCACATCGCGCAGTACACCACCCATTACCGCACTGAACATGCCCATGATACAGGCAATGATGGGGTCGACTCCAAGATTCAATGCCTTTTCCATACCGATGATGGTGAACATGGCAATTCCAAGCGTATCGAATACCAACAGCATTTTGCGATTTTTGGTCAGCAATTGATACAGCACATTGGTCAGTATAATGCCGGTAAACACGGCATATATAAAATTGATGTCTTTGATCCACACCAAAGGATAACTGCCCAACAACATATCGCGCAAGCTGCCCCCGCCAATAGAGGTGATGAAGCCGATAAAGCTGACACCAAACCAATCGGGTTTTGATTTTTCGTTGGCCACCAATGCCCCTGACATGGCAAAGAAACCCGTTCCTAATAATTCGAGAATGTATTGAACTTTCATTGGTTATAAATGGACTTAATGGTAAACAATAGTACTACAATAAAAATGATTTGAAAAGTATTCATGCCGGTTTGTTGGTGTGAAGTGTTGGTGTAATGAAAGAGCAATTATGAGGGTAGGGCTTGCCATCTTTTAAAGAGACAAATACAAAACTGGCACTGCAAATAGTTTCTATCTGCCCGGTCTGATTTTCTTTTGACACATGAACATCTATCTCAATAGACGTGCGACCCAGTTGTTTGATACTGGCTTTAAATTCTATGATATCGCCCAGATGGGCAGGCTTGCGAAAGTCTACCTTGTCGAGACTCGCTGTTACAGCTCCATCGCAGTCGGTGCCATACAGTAAACGCCTGGTGACCTTGGCGGCAGAAAGATCCATTTCGGCCAGCACCTTACCGCCAAAAAGGGTGCCGGCATAATTGAGGTCTTCGGGAAATACAATGAAGGAGTGTATTGCGGACAGTTCCGAAATACTTTTACTCCCGTTGGTGTTTAATTTATTGGGTTGCATTTTTTTTATTTGTGTTAAAATTTTTTGGTATAAAAAAAGCCCTTCAAAAAATTTTTGAAGGGCTTTTCAATGTTTTATATAACATTTCACTATTGCACGATGCAACAAGCCCCTCCGTAAAGGCAACGTTTATGCATACAACACTTAGTGAAATTTCTGTTCATGATTAAGTGGTGCAAATGTAGAAACATTTTTTGAAAACAGATATGAAGAAATTATTATTTTTTTAAAATCGGTAAAACCATGTTTGCAAATGGCTCGTATATCAGCTTAAACAATTAAATAATTTTATCAAAATGAAACGTCACATTTTAACATTCGCGGCCATTGCGGCCATCACAAGCTTCACTTCTTGCAGCAATAATGCAGTATCAAACGAGCAAGCAGTTAAAGATTCAATTGCCAATGCCGTGCAATCAATGCCTGAGCAAGCCAAAGAAGAAGGTGTAATGGTAGGTGGTGCATTGATGGTGCCATCAAAAAATATTGTTGAAAATGCATTGGGTTCTGCAGAACATACCACATTAGTAGCTGCAGTAAAAGCAGGTGAGTTAGTGGAAGTATTGAGTGGCCCGGGTCCTTTTACCGTATTTGCGCCAACCAACGATGCATTCAATGCATTGCCTGCAGGTACAGTTGATGGTTTATTGAAACCTGAAAAAAAGAAAGACCTTGTGAATGTATTGACTTATCACGTAGTACCGGGTGCATTGAAATCTACAGACCTGAAAGACGGTATGGTGTTAACCACTGTTCAGGGCAAGGAATTAAAAGTAACGTATATGGATGGTGTATGGATGATTAATGGCGCTAAGGTGACGATTGCTGATGTTATTTCAAGCAATGGTGTTACCCATGTCATTGATGCAGTTTTATTACCACCTGCAAAATAATTTTTTCATCGATTTTATAAATTAGAAGGTAGACCCGGGTCAGCAATGGTCCGGGTTTTTTATTCTGTGTATAGCAGATATTTTTTTCTCATGGCTGCATATTTAGCTAATTGAGGTTGCCAGCTCGCCTTAATCTCATCAGCAGTTTTACCTGCGATAATTTGTTGTCGGAGTTGTGCTGTGCCCGCCAGTTTTTCAAAAAAGTCAGTAAAGAAAGTGTTTTTATTAGCCGCAGTTTTGTAAGTCAGTAATAACCAGTTGAGATTAATACCTGCATCGGCTCTCGCTCTTTCAAATCCATACCAGGTAAGATCGAAACCTATGCATTCATAACCCATGAATTTTGGTTTTTCGGCCACACCCGCAATACTGTAAGGGCGGTATTTAAAATTACCCCAACCCAAGCCGGGCATACCAAAACATTGATAGGGTTTTGCAGTGCCTTGTCCCATGCTGACAATCGTGCCTTCAAATAAACCCAGTGAAGGGTATAAATAAATGGCACTTTGTGTTTGTAGATTGGGCGAAGGTTTTATTGGTAAAGTATATGGTGTTTGGTGGGTGTACCCCTTGCAGGTGATAACGCTTAGTTGGCATTGAATCTTATTTTTTAACCAGCCTTCACCGTTAATCATTTTGGCAATTTCGCCAACTGTACATCCGTGTACCAATGGAATGGGATGCATGCCAATAAAACTTCTGTAAGTGGTATCAAGTACAGGGCCGTCAATGTAGTGCCCGTTTGGATTCGGTCGGTCGAGGACAGTGAAAGGAATATTGTTTTCAGCACAGGCTTCCATTACATAATGCATGGTGCTGATGTAAGTGTAAAATCGTACACCAACATCCTGTATGTCAAAAATTACTTCCTGTATATCCTTTAAGTCTTCTTTTGTCGGTTTTTTATGGTTGCCATAAAGCGAAATGATTTTAACACCTGTTCTGATGTCCTTGCCATTATTTACTTGAGTACCTGCACTGGCATCGCCTCTGAAACCGTGCTCGGGGGCGAATATGCATTGTATGTTGATGCCTGATTTTAATAATGAATCCACCAAATGGGTTTTGCCAATGGTGCTGGTTTGGTTCACCACCAGCGCTACTTTTTTGTGATTGAGTGCCGGTAGGTAAAGATTGGTTTGCGCTGCACCGGTAACAGGCTGAGCCCTAACTGTTAAGGTGAGTGTAAAAAAGCTGAATAATATAAATAGGATTTTTTTCAATTGGTACAAAGATAATGGTTTGTTAAAAAGGAGAAGAAATCGATTTTTAATTGCCACTTACACAAAGAATGCGCAATCAGTATGCCATTTTACCTGTTCAATCAATTAATTTTCTGATTCGTGAAATATTGATTAATTTTGCAGTCTGTTTTTCAGCCTTTCTGAATCGCACTTAATCGTTCTCTTATTGGTGATATAAGCAGTGTGGGGGTATAGGGGAGAATATATATATGAGTGAAACCTTTTTATTAGAGAAATCCGGTTTATTTTACGCTTTAACAATTGATGTCAGCGGCCGTATTGTGGTCGTGAATGATTTGTTTCAGGCACATTTTCTAAACAAGGAGCAAACGGCAATTGGCAAATTTTTTTCAGATTTCATTGTTGAAGGATCTAAACAAGCCTTTGATACTGCACTAGCCACTACTTCGCGTTGTGACAGTAGGCAGTTATTGCACTTGCAATCGGCTTACAAACATCCTGTTAAAGACATTGAGATTTACGATATCGACTGGGAATTATCCGTGATAAAGAAAGATGGTGCTGTTACAGGATGCCATTTAATTGGCGCAAAATCCGCCAGACAGTCCATCACTGAAAATCGCTACAAAGCATTATTTGAACAGGCAACTGATGCCATCATGATTACCGATTTCAAAGGTAATTTTTTAGATGTCAATCCATGGTTGTGTAACATGTTTGGCTATTCGTACAGCGAATTGCTGACAATGAATATCAATCAACTGATAGATTCGGAAGAATTAAAAGTAAGACCCATTGCCTTTCATAATCTGGCTGCAGGCAAGCATGTATTCAGCGAAAGAAAAATGCTGACCCGCGGTGGCGATGTGATACAGGTTGAGGCCAATGTAAAAGCAGTGAATGAGTACATGGTATTGGCCATTGCAAGAGATATATCAGAGCGCAAGCAAGTAGAACAAGAGAAAGAAGAAATCAGTACCTTGTTAAAGGAAAGAATTAAAGAACTTAAAACACTTTACCGATGTTCTCAAATTATACAGGATGAACACAACGATATCGATGTCATTCTTCAAAGTGTTGCTGATACAATACCCGAGGGTTATCAATATCCTTCAATTGCAGCAGCACGTATCAGTATCGGGAATGCAGTTTACAAAACATCCTTTTTCGAACAAGGCAAACAAAGTCAAGTGCAGACCTTTAAATCACCGGGAGGTATACCATGCAGTATCGAGGTGGTGTATACAGAACATATGCCTGAAGAAAGCGATGGTCCTTTTTTAACAGAAGAAAAACAATTGTTGGCAATGCTGGCCGATATGTTGCGGATCTACCTGTCGCGCAAATTCGAGAGCGATGCTTTGATTAAATCTGAAGCCAATTTGCAAACCATTTTCAATCATACAAGTATTGGTTTTACATTGGTGGACAAAGATTTTAAAGTGGTCTTTTTTAATCAATATTCTGAAGAATTTTCAAAAAATGAACTGAAATACACTATCAGTATAGGCATGAATCTCAAAGAGTATTTCAATGTTAAATCACCCGAGGAGTATGAGCAATTTGTTGCGGGAATGAAATCAGGCAATATTTTAAAATACGAAAATAGTTTTCTGCAGGAAGATGGGGCAAACAATTGGTACCAAACCCAGATATTCCCAATAATCAATGATGAAAGTAAAGGGATTTTAGGATATACCATTGCCGTTACAAACATCACCTCTCAGAAAGAAAATGAAATAAAAATCAAGCAACAGCTCGATGTGCTTTCTGAACTTTCTTACATCACATCACATGAGTTGCGTCATGAATACACGAAATTGTATTCCATCATTGATATGGTCAATCAGACAGAACATATTTCAAAAGAAGAAAAAATGGTACTCAGGAAAAGTCAACAGATTCTGGCCAATATGGATAAGGTAATTTATAAACTAAACGATCAGATCGTTAACGGTAAATTTACCAGGAATAAGAGTTTAGATTCACTGGATTTGCCAATAGTTTAAGAAGAGGGATGAGGAAATAGGGGAAAGGAAATAGGAGATAGGGGTTAGTGAGATCTCCTGTTAGCATACACTACAAATCAATCAATAGTATAAGACATAAAAAAAGCTCCCTGATGTTCTCAGGGAGCTTTTTAAATATAAGAGGGTTCAATATTATTTTACTTCTTCATATGGAACATCTTCCACATTATTTGAAGCATTTGTACTTTCTGAATTCTGACCAGCACCTGCATCAGCATTCGGTTGTGATTGCTGTTGTTGTGCGTTGTAAATATCCTGACTGGCAGCTTCCCAAGCTTTGTTCAACTCTTCTGAAGCTTCATCGCAACCAGCAACATCTTTTGCAGTGTGAGAAGTTTTTAACTTAGCCAAAGCAGCTTCAATGGCTGATTTTTTATCTTCAGGCAATTTGTCGCCATAGTCTTTCAGATTCTTTTCAGAACTGAAAACAAGGGTATCAGCCGCATTCAGTTTTTCGATTTCTTCTTTTGCTTTCATATCAGATTCAGCATTGGCTTCAGCTTCGCGTTTCATGCGTTCGATATCATCTTTGCTCAATCCGCTTGAACTTTCAATTCTGATCTTTTGTTCTTTGCCGGTTCCTTTGTCTTTAGCACTTACGTGTAAGATACCGTTAGCATCTATATCAAAAGTTACTTCAATCTGAGGAACACCTCTTTGTGCAGGTGGTATACCATCCAGATTAAACATACCGATGGTTCTATTGTCTTTGGCCATTGGGCGTTCGCCTTGCAATACATGTAACTGTACACTTGGTTGATTATCGCTGGCTGTACTGAAAGTTTCGCTTTTCTTGGTAGGAATGGTTGTGTTTGACTCAATCAATTTGGTCATTACACCGCCATAAGTTTCAATACCCAAGCTCAAAGGCGTAACATCCAACAACAACACATCTTTTACTTCACCGGTCAATACACCACCTTGGATAGCGGCACCAACTGCTACTACTTCATCGGGGTTCACACCTTTTGAAGGTGATTTACCGAAGAATTTTTCAACTGCAGCCTGTACCGCAGGGATACGTGTGCTACCGCCAACAAGAATTATTTCGTTGATATCGCTTGTGCTTAAGCCTGCATTTTTCAATGCTGACTTACAAGGGTTAATGGTTCTTTGTACCAGATCATCTACCAGTTGTTCGAATTTAGCACGGGTCAAACTTCTTACAAGGTGTTTAGGGATACCATCTACCGGCATGATGTAAGGCAAATTGATTTCAGATGTAGTCGTACTTGAAAGTTCAATTTTTGCTTTTTCAGCAGCTTCTTTCAAACGCTGTAAAGCCATTGGGTCTTTGCTGATATCTAATCCACCGTTTTCGTCTTTGAATTCCTGTACCAACCAATCAATGATTTTTTGATCAAAGTCATCACCACCTAAGTGTGTATCGCCATCTGTTGATTTTACTTCAAATACACCATCACCCAGTTCAAGTACTGATACGTCATGCGTTCCACCACCACAGTCGAATACAACAATTTTCATGTCAATATTCTTTTTATCGAGGCCATAGGCCAATGCTGCTGCAGTAGGTTCGTTGATGATCCTTCTGACATTCAGTCCTGCAATTTCACCGGCTTCTTTAGTGGCTTGTCTTTGTGCATCGTTGAAGTAAGCAGGTACTGTAATAACAGCCTCTTTTACTTCTGTGCCTAAATAGTCTTCAGCTGTTTTCTTCATTTTTTGAAGAATCATAGCGCTGATTTCCTGTGGCGTATATAATCTGTCGTCTATTTTTACGCGTGGTGTGTTGTTTTCACCTTTCACCACTTCGTATGGTACTCTGCCGGTTTCTGTGGTCACCTGGTCAAAGTTGTTGCCCATAAATCTTTTGATTGAGAAGATGGTATTGCGCGGATTAGTGATGGCCTGACGTTTGGCAGGGTCACCGATTTTGCGTTCACCGTCTTTCATAAAACCAACAATGGATGGTGTCGTTCTCTTGCCTTCGCTATTGGCAATAACTACCGGCTCATTGCCTTCCATTACTGAAACGCAACTGTTGGTTGTTCCTAAGTCTATACCTATTATTTTGCTCATAATTTGATTGATTACTCTACTGATTGTGATTTAATTTATCAAAACGAATGCCATTGCAGCGTTTCTGACATTAATTGAGTAAAATGGGTAATAAGGGGTGAATTGTGTCAGTTTTTTGCGCCAAAAAGACACAACTTACTTGGTAAATGCCAACGATTTGTAGGTAGGGTCAGTCAATAAAATATACCTGGAATTGTCACCAAATTTGAGATTTGAGTACAATGTGATTCTTCGCGAGGCAAATATGCCCAATGCTCTGGTGATATTGGTATATTCGGTTTGTTTTTGAACAATACCGATAGAGGGTTCTGTTGACTGTATGTAATTGTCGAGTTCCAGATTGCCTGCTGTCAGTTCCAGATTGCAGGGCAAAAATCTTCGGGTGACATCAGGGTTATTGGGAATTCGGGTCAGCAACATGTCGTAAAAAGACGACCCTTTGATGCTGCTTGAAATAGATTCATTGCCTTTGGTGTCAATGGTTCTGATATTATTGAGTACACGCCATTTAACAGTTTTATTCACCTTGATATTCGTATCGTTCTTATTCACCTCCTGATAGTTGAAATAAAAATAACCGTCAAATATTTTACTGCCGATTGGTGAATTGAAAAGTATTCTAAAATTAGCATTATATGGGAAATCAATCATCGATGAAGGCACAAATACACTGGTGGGGGAAGTTAAGCGAACGGGGTCTGAAATATCTGTAATGGCAGTGATGTATTTTTGCGACTTAGGCAGACGAAGATCCAATCTGTAATGAAGAAATTCTGCCGGTTTATTGGGGTTTCTGGCATACACCTTTTCAGTGGTGGCATATAGGTAATTCGGAGAATTGGCAAAGTAACCACTGTCTTTCAATAGCACATTGGCCCTGTACAAATAAATGACACGACCGGTTTCAATCTCAGTCAGTGTTGGTGCCAGACTGTCAAAATACAGTGAATCGGCCACCTTGGCGACATCTTTTGCCGGTGAGTTGGGATTGGTAAATACTTTGTTGATTTTAATAAATTGAACAGGCTGAGAAGGGTCGAGTACGCCATACACAGAGGCATTCTCTTCGTAATCGGCCAATACTTCTATTTCGTTAGAGCAGGAATTGGTAGAAAAAACAACAAACAGTAAGGTTAAAAAATAACAACAGGTCTTCATTAATATAAATTTCGCTAATTTTGCAAGAATTCAAAGTAACTGCAAAGATGAAGAAATTATTTGTACTTTTAAACTGTATGGCCGTATTATTTGTCTATGGACAAGAAGTTCAAAAGGATTTTACAAAAATTTTACTGGATGAGGATTTCAACAATGGCGACAAGAACTGGAACAGTACTTTCAATATCGACAATCTTTTTATCGCCCAAAACGGGTTTTATGAACTGTTCAGAAGGTCTGAAAAATCAGGCTATTTCATTTTACCTAAGGAAAATATCGAGTACAGTGCTTTTGAATTAGAAACCGCCATAACATTTGCTGAACACGATAACAAAAAACAAAGTGCCGGTGTATTATTGATGGCCAAAGACAACAGCAGTGGCTTGCTCGTTGAAATCAATCAAAAAAGAGAATTCAGAATACTCAGGATTTATAAAGACAAGCAAGTAGTAAAAGTAGGCAGTGGCAATGGCTGGATAAAAGCTGCTCAGATGATGACCAAAACAGTGAATACCATTACCATCAAAACTTATGACAAGGTGTATGATCTTTACCTGAATGGTGCATTTGCCATCTCTTTTACTGAGATTGAACTGAACAAAGGCATGGTGGGTCTGTATGTAGGCGCCAATAGCAAAATCAAATACGATTATCTGAAGATAAAAGGGGAGGAAAAAACCGACCTGAGTACATTGGAAGTATCGAATGTGAAGGAAGAAGAAAAAGCATTTACTCAAATCATCATCAATCTCAAGGGTCAGATCAATAAAAAAGACAAGGAAATTGATGAATTAAAAAGCAAATTGAAAATGGCAGGAACAGGTACTCCGATTGCCGGAACCCGCGATACTGCCTTAATCAATGAACGCAACCGACTGAATAATAAAGTAAGTGAACTGGAATCGGATAATCAAAATCTGCAGTTGCAACTGATGGCTGCCGAAGAAGAAAAAAAGAAACTCGAAGAATTTAAAGCAGGCGTTCAAAACAGTCAGGAAAATGGCGATATCATTATTAACCTCACCAATATGGTTGGCAATCAAAAACAAAAGATTGAAGAACTTGAGCTGCGCAATAAAAGTCTTAACAGCGAAAATAACAGCTTGTTTATAGAGACAAAAGATCTCACCAAGCAATTGGATTCCAAGACCAATACATTGACAACTGAACAGGCGAAGAATCTGCGTTTGAAATATGAATTGGACAGTTTAAAGAAAATGGTGACGGCACTTAATGATTCAATAAAAGTAAAAAATGCAGCGATCAAAAAAGCTGAAACACCAACACCTGAGCAACAGTTGAGCGAAGAAGAAAAATTGCAACAAATGATTGAAAAAGAGCGTTTGGAGCGATTGAAACGCAAAGAGGAAGAAGAAAAGAAAAAGCAAGAAGAAGGTGAGGGTAGTAACGGCAACGGATGAAGATTGTAAGTACCACTTTACTGAGTTTGTTGACATTGGGGAACAAAAAAGTTGTGGCAATGGCATTATGGCCTGTTATTATTTTTAAAGATCAGGCTTCTGCCAATAATCTTGTTGTACTCAATCACGAAAAAATTCATCACCGTCAACAACTTGAGTTATTAATCATTCCCTATTACATTTGGTATTTTATCGAGTATTGGGTGGGCATGTTTGGCAATAAATTTAATCATCAGGTCGCTTATATGGCCATTAGTTTCGAACGCGAGGCATTTGCAAACCAGGGCAATTTCCATTACCTGGGTACAAGAAAATGGCTGAACAGCTGGCCTTTTTTTAAAGCGCGATTTAAATAATAATTTGTCAACTACAGGCGGTCCGCAATCATTTGAATGATCTCAGCTGTTTTACTCCACACGAAAAAATGGCTTTCATTGGGATAAGTCACTGTGTCTACGGTTGTATTTGTAAACATGTATTTTACATATTCCTGATTGCCATAAGGTGCCAACGGATCCTCAGTGCCATGTAATTCAATGATGGGGGTTTTAAAGTTGATGTATGCCGGTTCCATTAAGCGCAATTCATCGGGAAGGGGTTGCATTTCCTTGGTGCTGTTTTTTAAATCACGGCTAATGGCCCAGCGCCAGCCCCACCATTTGCTCATTTTTTGAAGCTTTCTTTTCCATTTAATATCCTCTTCAATCGAAGGGCTGATGGTTGGAGAAATCAGCATAATCTGTTTCGTGATTTCGGGATAGGTGAGGGCAAATTTTACTGCTACCGGACCGCCATAAGAGTGAGATACAACTGTTATTTGCTTTGTGTTTTTGCGCAATTGCAATACACCTGAAATGAATTTAACCTGATCAGCAAGTGTTGCCACACCTTCATTGCCGCTTTCGCCATAACCGGGCCTGTCGACTGCTATCAGGTAAGCTTTGGTCCTCAGCATAGAATCGGCCAGGTAATCCTTAAAGGCATCCCAGCTGCCCGGTGAACCGTGAATAAAGAATACGATGGGCATTGTGTCGTTGCCGGTGCATACAAACCGCATTTTTCTTCCTTGAACAGATAATTGTGTGTCGCTGAAACTGACTTTGTGTTCAGCAAAAAAGTTGCGTGTTTTTTTGGGATTCAGTCCGCTTGGCAGTGCATTCGATAATAATGGCAATAGAAAAAAAAGAACCAACAGATAGCAACACCATTTCAAAAGTCGCTTCGTCCAATTCCTTTTTATGGCCGGCATGGTTAGGTTGTTTTAAGATGAACACTTACAGTGGTACCTTCACCAACTGATGATTGCAGCTGGTAAACGGCTCCAACTTCTGCAGCCCTACTTTCCATATTTAACAATCCGTAATGGCCTTTGTTTTTTCCATCTTCGGTATTGAATCCATGACCGTTATCATTTATTCTGAAATTGAAAATACTGGTATCGTCATTATAAAATTTAATATGGAGTTGTGAAGCACCAGAATGTTTAATGGCATTGCTGAAAGCCTCCTGGCAGATTCTGAATAAATTCAATGCCTGAAGTGGGTTGAGTACTTTTGAATGCTGAATGTCTTCACTGAATTCGCATTTGATATCGCTGTTAAAGTCCAGCATTTTTAATGCATATTGTTTGAATTTATCTGCAAATGCTTCAGTGGTTACTGTTTCATTATTAAGTGCCCATACAGTTTCCCTGAGTGTAAGTATGGCCTGCTTGCTCATTTCTGCCACCGATCTCAATCGATTGTTATCCGGAACAATGGTTTGTATAACATCCAGATTACTGACAATATAAGAAAGCTGTGCACCAACATTGTCGTGCAAGTCATGTGAAATGGCAATTCTCTGTAAGTGTTCAGCATCTTTGATTTTATTTCGCGCTTCAAGTGCTTCTAAAAATTGCCTGCGTTTGAAGTACAAAAAACCACCACCGATAAACAATATGGCAAGAATGATGACACCTAAGCTGAGTTGATTGCGGAGCTTTAATTCAGTCGCAGCATTTTTTATCTGAAGATCTTGGATCTTATTTTTCTGTGCCAATTGCTTGTTTTCACTGGCTTTTCGCTCAACACCAAATTTAGCTTCAGTACTGGCAATCAGTTTAGATGTTTCTTCTCTGAAGATTGAATCGCGGATGTTTTTTACTTTTCTCAAATAAATTGCAGCTGTTTTATAGTCGCCAAACCGCATTTTTACAACTGCATAATGGTAATAAATATTTGAAATGATTTTAGGCGATCTGATTTTATTGCTGATTTCGAAAGCTTCGGCCACATATTTTTCAGATTCTTTTTTGTTGCCAATTCTGTCGTAGGTTTCCGCTATATAAATTAGCGTTTCGCCATAGGAATTGTAGCTGCCTGATTTTCTTTGATACTCCATGGCCTTCAAGTAATAGGTGATGGCCCGGTCATATTGTTTTAACAATTGAAAGTCGTTGCCGATATTGTTATAGCATTTACCCAGATTGTAATAGTCTTCTTCTTTTTCAAAAATGGCAATGGCATTTTCATTGATGAGCAAAGATGAATCGTATTTGAATTCCTGCGACATAATCATAGCAAGATTGCACATGACGCTTGCTTGTTCATAATCGCGTTCCGCTTTTTTATAATAATCGAGTGCTTTGAAAAAATTGAATTTTGCTTTTGTGTGATGCCTCAGGTCGATGTAAACCAACCCTATATTATTGTAGCAATTGCCTAAATAGTGATTGTGCTGAATACTTTCCAAAGGCTTAATGGCTTCATGAAAGCTGTTTAGCGCATTGTTATAATCACCCATATTCACTAGCGTTAATCCGATATTGCATAAAGTACTGCCTTCGCCTTTCTTGTTTTTAAGCGCTCTGTTAATGGCCAAAGATTTTTTGTAATAGAACAAGGCACTGTCAAATGCCCCTTCAACATCATACACGACACCTATCCTGTTATTGGCTCCTGCCTCACCCTTTTTAAATTTTATTTCCTGAGCCAATTGCAATGCTTCGAATGCCTGAGATTTGGCCAGTCCTATATTGGAATAAAGATTTTCAAAACACAAATCATTCAGTTGATTGACCCTGTTGGTATCCTTTTGAGCAGATGTCGATGAGGATAACATGATAGACATTGCCAGTAATATGTATGGTAATATGTACGATTTTAGGCGGAATAGGGGTGTTTTATCCATGAATTCGGTAAAAATACATCAAATGTATTATTTTTATGGGATACTAAAATACTATATGTTTGCGACAACCAAATAAATATTGATTAACATGAAAAAATTCAAACTAAGTTTAATGATGATTACGGCAATGGTGTTGCTGGCATCATGCGGAGGCCAAATCAGATTAACCGAAACAGAATCTGTAGGAAAAG
Organism: Bacteroidota bacterium; assembly: GCA_040386935.1. Lineage (GTDB taxonomy): Bacteria > Bacteroidota > Bacteroidia > NS11-12g > UBA955 > JABMMZ01. Next base: position 126,353 of record JAZKEQ010000016.1, read on the forward strand.
ACGCGGTAGTAAATTCTGTATGCGAAAATGAAGACATTAAAGTGAGCTATGACTTTTGGTCTGAGAATGGCGTAACGTATTTTTCTCTTTACAACAAAGCTGATAAGCCGATGTACATCGACTGGAAGCGTTCAGTATTCGTTTACAACGACTGGAAAAACAATTTCTGGGTAGAGAAAAGCACAACAGAAACTTACCTTGTACCAACAGGAACAGGTAAAAACATTACTTATGAAAGAAAATCTTCTACAGTAGTAGCTGAAAGATACACTTTCATTCCTCCTCACACTTATGTATCTGTGCCAATGACTTATGTTATCATGAGTTCTGCAACACAAGTAAATACTGAGTCTACAGGCGACAACAAAATGACTATGACCATCACAGATGATCTGAAAAAAGACAAAACAGCTCAGAAAGAAAAAATTGCAAGCACTACCGGTAAAGGCACGGTAAATGTTTACACTAAATCTTTCACAAAAGAAAATTCACCATGCAGATTCAGAAACTTCCTGACTTACTCTTTCAACGAGAATTTCAGCACTGAAAAGCACATTGAAAACGAATTTTATGTGAGCAAACACACTCAAATGAAATCTAAAAACTTCCTGGGCAAATCTCAGAAAGTAAAACTTAACGTAAAAATGGGTGGTAGCAAAGCTAAAGGTAAAGTAAAAGTTTACGATTCACCTTACAGAAAAGGTACCAGCTGGTATAAAGTTCTTTTGTTTTAATCTTTTTTATTGATTTATTAAAGCCCCGAACTTCGGGGCTTTTTTATTGCCATTAAATTTCTCAGGTCCGGGGTGAACTAAAAGTTTTTTTAATTGTTATAATTAATTGGCCTAAAATCCATGCAGATGGATTTTCTTTGCAGTAGAATTCAAATGAATCAACAAGAAACGATAGAAATAACAGGAGCTTCTGAACATAATTTAAAATCAATCGACCTGAGTATCCCCCGCAATCAACTGGTAGTATTTACCGGACTAAGTGGTAGCGGTAAATCCAGTCTCGCATTCGATACAATATTTGCTGAAGGGCAAAGACGATATCTCGAAACTTTCAGCGCTTACGCCCGTCAATTTATTGGCGACATGAAACGACCGAAGGTTGATAAAATTGACGGCCTTTCACCCGTTATCAGCATCGAACAAAAAACAGTCAGCCGCAATCCAAGATCAACAGTAGGCACCATTACCGAAGTTTATGATTTTCTGAGATTGTTGTTTGCCAGAGGGGCTGATGCTTACAGTTATATCAGTGGCGAAAAGATGGTGAGATACAGCGAAGACCAGATCATGGCCATCATCCTGGAGAAGTTCAGTTTGAAAAAAATCATCGTATTAGCACCAGTTGTAAAAGGCAGAAAAGGACATTATCGCGAGTTATTTGAATTGATTCGCAAACAAGGATACAGAAAGGTAAGGGTTGACGGTACCATGATGGAGATAGAAACCGGCCTGCAACTCGACCGCTATAAAATACACGACATCGAAGTGGTGATTGATAGAATCGAACCCAGTGATGCCAATAAAAATCGCATCAATGAAAGCATTAAAACCGCTTTTAAAATGGGAAAAGGCACACTCTCTATTCTCGATTTATCCGACAATAAGGTGCATTTTTTCAGTCGCTTTTTGATGGATCCTGCCACAGGATTGAGTTATGATGAACCACAACCCAATACATTTTCATTCAATAGTCCTTATGGCGCCTGTACCAATTGCAATGGGTTAGGCATAGTAAGCGAAGTAAATGTAGAGCATATTATTCCCGATAGAAGTAAAAGCATCAATAAAGGCGCTATACTGCCGATTGGTGAAGTAAGAGAGAATTATACATTTGCCCAGTTAAGGGGTTTGGCTAAAAAATTTAAATTCAGTTTGGCCGATCCCATCTCTAAATTATCTGACGAAATATTGGATGTTATACTCCATGGTAGTACCGAACACTTTACTGTTTCCTATACCAATTACGAAGGCAAAACACAATCGATAGAAACAACTTTCAAAGGCATTATCCCTATTATTGAGGAGCAGTATTACGAAGGCAGCAGCGAGAGTTTAAGTCGTTGGGCTGAAGAATTTATGCATGCCAAGGAATGTCCTGAGTGCAAGGGACAGCGTTTGAAAAAAGAAGCCTTGCATTACCGTTTACAGGATAAAAATATTGCCGATCTCTCCATGATTTCAATTGGAGAATTAAGTAAATGGCTAGGCAGCATTGAAGCAAAACTCAGCGACAGACAAAAAATAATTGCTGGAGAAATTATCAAAGAAATTAGCACGAGAGTGAGTTTTTTGATGAATGTCGGTCTCGATTATCTGACACTTAATAGTCCTGCAAATACCTTGAGTGGTGGTGAAGCACAACGCATTCGCCTGGCAACACAAATTGGATCACAATTAGTGAATGTGCTTTACATTCTCGATGAGCCAAGCATTGGTTTACATCAGCGCGACAACGAGAAATTGATTAGCTCTTTGAAACAACTCAGAGACATAGGCAATAGCGTGATAGTGGTGGAACACGACAAGGACATGATAGCCGAAAGCGATTATATTGTCGACATTGGTCCTCATGCCGGTGTTAATGGCGGACGCATTGTTGCTCAAGGGAATTACGAAGAGTTTCTGAAACAAAATTCTACAACAGCCCAGTACATTAACGGCACCAAATTTATTCCGGTTCCCAAAAAACGCAGAAAAGGCAATGGCAATAAATTGGTTTTGAAAGGTTGTACAGGTCATAATCTCAAAAATGTAAACATTGAATTACCCCTCGGTCAATTCATTTGCGTAACAGGTGTATCAGGCAGTGGTAAGTCATCGCTGATCAATGAAACACTCTATCCGATACTGGCTAAGCATGTATACAATAGCAAATACCAATGCCTGCCTTATAAGAGTATAACCGGGTTGGAACACATTGATAAGGTGATACGCATCGACCAGTCGCCAATAGGTAGAACACCCCGCAGTAACCCTGCTACTTATACAGGTGTTTTCAGCGATATCCGCAATCTGTTTGCCATGTTGCCTGAAGCAAAAATAAGGGGGTATAAGCCCGGTCGTTTTTCATTTAATGTGAGTGGCGGTCGTTGTGAAACTTGCAAAGGTGGAGGGTATAAAGTGATTCAAATGAATTTTTTACCTGATGTAGAAGTGCTGTGCGATGTATGTAATGGCAAACGCTATAACCGGGAAACACTTGAGGTGCGCTACAAAGGAAAAAGTATCAACGATGTATTGGATATGCCGATTGAACATGCAGTAGAATTCTTCGATAACATGCCTCAGATTCACCGCAAAATGCAGGCATTGAAAGATGTTGGATTGGGTTATATTACTTTGGGGCAGTCATCTACTACATTGAGTGGTGGTGAGGCGCAGCGTGTAAAATTAGCCGAAGAATTGAGCAAGAAAGATACCGGCAGCACATTTTATATTCTGGATGAACCGACAACCGGATTGCACTTTGATGATATTGCCGTGTTGTTAGGTGTATTGAATCGCCTGACTGAGAAAGGCAATACCATACTGGTGATAGAACACAACATGGATGTAATAAAAGTAGCGGACTATATCATAGATTTAGGTCCTGAAGGTGGGCATGGCGGTGGTGAAATACTGGCTACAGGATCACCCGAAGAAGTCAGCAAATCAAAGAAAAGCCATACTGCGCGATTCCTGAAAAAGGAATTGGTTTAATCCTTTTTAAATACCCGACTTGTTACTTTTCTCAAAGGGTAAGAAAAGGTTACATAAAAATTGCGGCTATAGAATGATGGTTCATCTTTTAAGGCTCTGGCTCTTGGTGTTAAGTTTAATATGCCCCAATTGCATTGAAAAGACATAAAAGGACCTTCACTGCCCCAAAAATGGCCGAATACTTTAGCAACAGCACCCATATCATAGGCCTTGCGACTGTCTGAAGTATTGCCAAAACTCATTTGATAATTTCTTCTGAAAAGTGTGAAATGTCCAAAGATTGGCATACCGTAATAGGGGCCGATACCAATGCTTAATTTGTCTCTCAGTTTGCCTTTAAAAACATTGAGTTTTAGAGGGGCATCAATTCTGAATGACTGTACAGAAACCTTCTCTTTTCGGTCGTCATGTTGGAAATTGTAGCCCGATTGGGTAAATAGAAAAGATGGATTAAAAACCATGTTTCTGTAATTGATTTTTACAAACGCATCTGCACCTAAGCCATAGCTGAGGCGGGGTGAGGTTTGTGAAGAAGGATTGAAGTACATTGCGCTGATTCCAAGATCGGCACGCAAATAATAGTCCACTGTCTGAGCCTTTATCGACAATGTAAACAATAGCAATAAGGCAGACAGGAGGTAGTTAATAGTTTTAGTTTTCATTCGCCTGTAAGCAAATATACTAATAAAATGTGTTGAAAAAGCAAAGAATTGTCAAAAAAATGCTATTAATTGCCAGTGTTTTAGAGGGGATTCATCCATATGAGCATTGAAGTAATCAAAATAAAGGCGTTAAAAGAGAAAGAATTGGCATTTGCCATCAGACAGGAGGTATTTGTTGTAGAGCAGGAGGTGGATGCATCAGAGGAGTATGATACTTATGACGAGGCCTGTACCCATTTTTTGGCCTATGTTGATGGAACACCTTGTGGAACAGCTCGTTGGAGATTCAAGGATGCCGGTATTATTAAACTGGAGCGCTTTGCTGTTCTGGCTTCACACAGAGGCTTAGGCGTAGGGGCTGCACTTGTAAAAGCAGTGCTGGCCGATTTGCCATTGGCCGATAAGGTGATGATGCATGCCCAGTTGCACGCCATTCCTTTTTATTTGAAACAGGGATTTGAAATCTATGGTGAAGAATTTGAAGAAGCAGGCATCAGGCATTATGCTATGAAGCAGATTAAGGGTTAAGTTAATAGTTATTGAGTTACTAAGTTATTTGTTGTAGCTAACAGAAAATCCTACTCATTCCTATCTCCTAACCCCTCATTCCTTTTATTGGTTAATTGTTACTAGAAGTCCAGATCCTTCGGGATTGGATCATCCCACTAATTCCTATCTCCTAACTCCTCATTCCTTTTATTGGTTAATAGTTATTAAGTTATTGGATAGTATAACCTATGCTATAAGAACTCAGATGACAATAAAAAACCCCGGCCTCCCGGGGTTCTTTACACACATTAATACAATTAATATTTCAGTCTATTAATTATCTTATTCTTTATCGTCAGATTTCTCTTCCGGTATAGCCAGCGCACCGGCCATTAATTTATCTTTTAGTTTCTGTTCAATCTCTTTCCAAAGTTCAACATTGTCTTCCAGCAATTCTTTTACAGAGTCGCGACCCTGACCAAGTTTAGTGCCGCCATAACTGAACCATGAACCGCTTTTTTGAACAAGGCCATTGTCAACAGCTAAATCAAGTACTTCACCCACACGTGATATACCGCGACCGTACATGATATCAAATTCGATAACACGGAAAGGAGGGGCCACTTTGTTTTTTGCTACTTTTACTTTTGTGCGGTTACCGCTAATTTCATCACCATCTTTTATCTGGCCGATTCTGCGGATATCTAATCGCACTGATGCGTAAAATTTCAATGCATTGCCACCGGTAGTTGTTTCAGGATTGCCGAACATCACACCGATTTTTTCTCTCAACTGATTGATGAAAATACAAATGCAACCTGTTTTGTTGATGGTACCGGTTAGTTTTCTCAAGGCCTGAGACATCAAACGGGCTTGTAAACCCATTTTGCTGTCACCCATATCGCCTTCAATCTCAGCTCTTGGAACCAAAGCAGCAACTGAGTCAATCACAATAACATCAATAGCGCCAGAGCGAATTAAGTTATCGGCTATTTCAAGTGCCTGCTCGCCATCATCTGGTTGTGATATTAATAAATCACCTGTGTTGATGCCAAGTTTTTGTGCGTAAAATTTATCGAAAGCATGCTCTGCATCAATGAATGCGCAAAGACCGCCTTTTTTCTGGGCCTCAGCAATACAACTCATTGCCAATGTTGTTTTACCACTGCTCTCAGGTCCGTATATTTCTATAATACGTCCTTTAGGAAAACCACCCACACCCAGTGCCATGTCTAAACCGAATGAGCCGGTAGAAATAACTTCTACTGCCACTACATTCTTATCATCCATTTTCATTACGACACCTTTGCCGTAACTCTTTTCCAATTTATCTATTGTAAGCTTTAACGCTTTTAACTTCTCTGCATTCGAATCCGTTGCCATATCTGTAAAGATACGAAATAAAAGCATTGTGCTCAAGGCTTATTCACATAATTGCGGAGATATTCACAAGTTGTGAGTTGCAGAAAAAAGAATTGCTTAACGCATTATTAAGTTTAAGTACTTTTTTGTTACCGGCTTACATGTATTTTACCTTCATAATCTTTTTCAGTTTTCACATTGCCAATTTGAGTACAAGTAATCGTTATATTTTCAGAAAAACGTTGTATTCTTGCGCTAACCAATGAAATTCGGTGCCATTGATATAGGTTCAAACGGGGTGAGATTGCTGATAGCCCGTCCATTACAGCTGGATACAATAAAACCAGAGTGGAAAAAAGTAGAGTTTACACGTTTGCCGATTCG
>JAZKEQ010000017.1:0-81426 GCA_040386935.1 Bacteroidota bacterium
GCTTCATCAAAGCGTTTCATCATTGAATCCAATGGATTCAGATTGCTGTGAATGGTTTCGTTACTCATTTGTGACTACTGTATTTTTAGTGATAAAGGGTGCAAATTTAAGATTTTAGTTAGTTTCTCAAACAAATATTATTTTTATGTCGTTTTTATTGGACGAAAAGCGGAGTTTGAAAAGGGGTAAATGGCCAATTCACTCATCATTTCTCATATGTTATAAAATCAATCATTAGATAATCGTTTACTGTGGGGTCAACGGCAAAAATTGCTCCTGTAGTCTTATTTTCAATTGTAACAAAGTCGTGATCTTTAAAAAATGGTGAGTTGAAATATGGGTGAATATTGGTTCCAAGAAAATAAAGCTGCCCTATTTGCGGTTTTGCAGTCCAACTATCGGCAAGATTATATTCGTTTAGTAGATAATTACAAGTTGTGGCAAAAAACGATGCATAACCCATGCAATGAGCTGTTTTAGAATTTATGAGTTTATTGGGGTCAATGTCATTTTTACTAGAAGTAAAATTCAATTGCTTTGATGTGATTGACAACCCAAGTTGAATGATTTCTTCAATACCAGGATTTGCCTCCTTATCGAGGTTTGCATTAATACACGCGATAAGTTTTGCATCAGTAACCGAATAATTAGTCCGCACACCAACCGATTGATAGGTTACCAAATGTCTGTAAAACCATCCACGAAACAAACATCCTATTGCTATTAGAATTAAGATAGTTATTAATGTTCGTTTGATGAATTTCATTCTAGTGTTTTCCCTCTTATAGTGCAAAGTTTTCTCTTCAGACAAATAACTCGAATAGCACTAGAAAATTAACCATTCATTAATTTTTCTTATGGCTTAAAGGTCCACAACCAAGCATCGCCAATTTCTTCATCCTGAACAATTTCAGTGAAAACGAATTGATTGTTCTCCAATATTTTTGTTGAGGCATTATGCTCAGGTGCTGTCTTTGCTGTAATTGTTACATTGGGATCAGCAGTTTGGGCTATTTTAACGAGTTCTTTACACGCAAAGGAAGCAATGCCTTGCCCTTCAAATGCTTTAAACGTCCAATACGCAATTTCAACTTTACCATTATTTGGTTGCCCGGTGAAACTACATGAACCCACGACTTGATTTTGTCTTACCACCAGATAAGCCACCCAAGGCAAATTGAACCCGATGATTGGGTAATAATCCTCATACATTTGCAACAAAGTTTGGCAGTCTTCAGATGCAAATAAATGATCTGTTTTATCTTCATGTTGTTGTAGTATTCTTAATTCCATTTTTATTTTCTGTATATCTTTTTTGTTATCCATTGCTTTCTGTTTCTGCTTTTAAAGCACCTGCTAATATTTTGTAGTTTTTATTCCCAAATATAAAAGTCGAATCCATGGCCGTGGTGCAATACAGGCTCTTCAAAAACACTATCATTTATGTCAGTGAATGCAAATTCAGGGGTGTATTCCTTTTTGGGAGGATCGCCCTCCTCATAATTCTGGCCACAGCCAATATGAACAATCGTTAATTTTTTATTGCCAATTTGAAATTGTCTAATCGAATTAATGTAAAGATTGCCTTTAAAACCCTTTGCGGAAAGGTCTGCATCATCAAAACCACCATAATAGTCCAAGATATTTGAAGCGATGGATGTTGAGTCTGAAAGAACGCCAACATTATATTTAATTTTACCCGATAGACTTATGCTGATTTTATTGTTAACCGTATCGAATAAAAGTTGGGCTTTGCTACACCTTTCCTGATAGTTGCAAAATGTCATTGAAGTAAGTTTAGCGACAACAAAGTCGGGATATATTTTCGCTAAAGCTAACCCTTTTACAAGAGTCTTGGTGATGATGCTGTCATAATGTTGTTGTTTAAAAAGTTTAATGGTGTCAAGTATTTCAGAAAATATTGCTTTATAATTCTTGTCGTAAATTTTGAAATAACTGATGCCGTGCCAAGCAGGTTTCATTTCAACACCTTCATTGTTCTTTTCTCTCAACTCAGTTCGAAACAAATGAGCTTCTACAGCACACAATCCTTTTGAAGTCTGCCCAAGCGGAAACAACCTGTTTTGTGATGCCGACATGCAGGCCAACAAACTGTTCGTTGACAGTAAAAGCAGTAAAATGATTAATGTCTGTTTCATAATATTGGAAGTGAACGATCAAGGTTTTGCAAGTGTGGTGAAATAATTCACAAAACTTCATAAGTAGAACCACACTTCAATTATACGAAAATTTGTGATACGAAGCACTGAATTGCCACATTTGCTAAACCGCTGTTACCTGCTTTTACAATGTCCTGAATGGCTTTGTCTTTCATCATTTCAACTTTGTACAAGCTAAATGTGCAATGATTTTTGAATCCTCCCATCATAAATATATTTTCCCCTTTGTAAGAGTTTTGTGGTGTTCCCCATTTAATATCTGCCAGGCATGTACTGCGTATTAATTCTCTCAAATAATTGAGGCTATGCATATTGTAGTTTGACATTGTATCAAGTTTTATTATTTACCTAACTGTGTCCAATCGAATAGCTTTGGTTCTTTTGTATAGAATTCGATAGCAAGCTGATTGAACAGTTCGGGTTTTTCATAGAGTATAAAATGAGATGCTGCTGGGACAATGCAAAGCTGGCTGCCTTTTATAGACTGATACAATTGCAATGAATGTTCAGGTTTCACAATGTCATTATCTCCCTGTATAATTAGAACCCTTGTACTTATTTTTTTAAGTTTTTCTTCCGGCACAATAATGGGTGTCGTACACATCTTACTGAAATCAGCAATAAATTTTTTCCATTTATCTTTTTGTGGGGTCATTTTTAGGTGTGGATCCAACCACCATTTAAAATAGGTTTCAATAGTTCCTGGATTTAGCTGACTTAATCCTGCAGTGGCTTCGGGGTAATAGCCTGAAGTATTGGATGCAGATGCAAAGGTTACAATTTTTTTAACTTTATCAGGCCGATCAGCAGCCATGAGTAGTGCAATATTTCCTCCATCGCTATAACCAAGTACATACACACTGTCAAGTTTCATTGAGTCAATCATCTTCGAAAAATAATCTGCCATCAATTGATAACTTAAAGAATCCGCTTGTTCTGAACGTCCATACCCAGGGCAGTCAACTGCTATTACCCTGAATTTTTTAGATAATTCAGGAATAAGCATACCAACATCTTTTATTGAACTAAGCCCCCCGTGTATCAATAAAAGCGGGGTGCCTTTTCCATATTCTTCATAATAAAGTTTTATGCCATTTATTGTTTGGTACTTACCCTTGTTTGATCCATAAGAAATGGAAGATGTCAATTTAGTATTATTAAACAGTTCTGTAAAAAACAGAACGATTGTAATTGATAATATTTGTTTCATATAATTGTTTTTTATTGAATAGATAATTGTGATGCATCCATATAAACTATTTCTCACTGATGTCCATCAAGGTCAGTAAAGCAGTGCTGACATATCCAGCCGTGGCCTTGAGGTTCATTATGAATTAGTCATTCTTTAGCACATAGGTCAATATAATTATACCACAGTCGCAATGTAAAGAATTCGCTAACTTGTAATTTTTCATTTCTGTAATACCTTGAAATATTGGCAACCCATTTCCAATAATTGCCGGATTTACAAACAAGTTCAATTCGTCAATTAATGAGTACTTGATTAGATTTGAAACAAAAGCCCCACCACCATAAACAATTATGTCTTTACCATCTTTGTTTTTAAGTTTGTTTACCTCATCTGTAAGATCGCCATTTGCAATGGTAGTATTATCCCAATCTGATTTCACCAAGGTTTTTGAAAATACAACTTTGGGTGTTTTGGTATAAACAACACCACCTTCAAATTCCGGATCTTCTGGATTAGACGCAACACTTTTCCAATGAGGTATAAACCCTTCTGCTAATTTTCTGCCAAGTATAATGGTGTCTACTGGTTCAGTGATTTTTTTTACATAGTCTACTATATCTTGAGTCCAAGGAAATGTCATCCAATCCATTTCTCCATTTGTGCCAGATATAAAACCATCAATGGACATCTGCACTTGTAATTTTAATTTACGCATATTTTAATTTATTTAAATTGTGATGCGCAAAGATAAAATTGGCTTTTCCAACTCTCTGTGATTGAAATCACAAAATCATTTTGAAAACAAAAACGCTTGTTTTCTTGCTCTGCTTAAAGCTTCTCTGCTTATATATAAATACTTTGCCAAATCAGTCAACGTAACCTTTTGAATGAGATCTGGATGATTTTTCATTATATATTGATAACGTGCAATAGGATTTGTAAGAGATAAAATTTTCAAATGTTCTTCGTGTTGCTGCATTAGAAGTTGGGTAAGGAGAAAACCAAAATTTGCAACATTTTGATTTTTGTAGCAAAGTGTTACCAAAGCATCGTTTTCTACAACTAATACTTTTGAAGGTTCAATTGCAACTATTGAAAATGCACTTGGGCACTGATTATTATAACTTTCGCAACTTGCCAGAAAATCTGTTTCAAAGCCAAAGTTAATAATTCTTTCATCAAAATTATCTGTATAAGTAACATTCTTGAATGCTCCGCTTAAAACAAAACCACAAAATTTTGACATTTCTCCTTCGTTTATAAAAACTTCGTCCTTTTGATATTCTTTGATTGTAGATATACTTTCCCAGTCTTTCCAATCGTCCAAGGCAATAGTTTTATACCTTTCTGGTATTTTATTTATTACATCCATACTTACTATCTATAGGTGATGATCATTATGGTAATTATTAGTTGCGTTTCAACTAACTATTTTTTGTCAAATGAGTACGGCACAAAAATAACCTAATTTATTTACTAAATTAGTGATTGATTTGACGTCAAGTCCATTTCCAGTAATTCTTAAAATTTTGTCGCAGTCACTCAAGTCAAAATTCACCTTTGAATGTGGATACTGTTTCTCAATCAATGTAACTATTCTATTTGCTTCTTGTTTTGTTTTTACATTTGTTTTAAATACTTCAACTTGCATATAATTACTTTAAAGTGTAGTAAAAATGTGATACATCTTCTTCCGCAGTCGGCATAGTTTTACGGTAAAAGGCCAAAGCATAATCATCTACTCTGTCGGCTTGAACAAATACTTCTTCAAAGCCATTTTCATTACAATAATTACAAATTGCTTCCATTAATAACTTGCCAATACCTTGTCTTTGTAGTTTTTTATTTACTGCAAGGTCATATACATAAGCCAATGGCTTGGATGAATAATATTGCTCCAGAGTATAGGCAGTCAATCCTCCTATTACTTGAGTATCAATTATTGCCACAAATACAAAAAAGTCTTGCTTGTTGAGTAAATTTTGTAAATGATTATTGATAGGAATCTCAAAACTTTGCATTTCAAACACTTCCTCAAATACTTTTATCAGTTGTACAAATTCGAACAGGTCATCTTTGTTTAATTTTTTAATTTGAATGTTCATTTTAAAATGTCTTTTTGGTTTAACGCCTTTGAAAAAGCTAACAAGGCTAATATTGAAGCCAATCCAGTTGTAAATACTCTTACCCAATGCCATTTCTGAAAACTGATAGCTGTTTGTTGGAGAATCTCAATTGAGTGTTTCTTTTGTCCTTCAATAAACAAAATAGCATTTTTTTCCCAAAAAAAGGTGATCGAAAAGATAAACTCAAACACTACTAATAGCAATAAGGACTTTACCAATGAATTTCTTACATTTCCGGTTTTCCAATAAAACAGTATCGAAACAATATTGAGCAAAATGATGGCTCCCCCAAATGGTGGAAAAAAATGATGAGGCCCTCTCATTTTCAAAAATTGCATCGTTAGTTCTAAAGATTGAGGAACTCGATAAAAGACGTTCGGATAAAAAACAAGGGTATTAAAAACGATTGCACCAAAGAGAATGCAAATGCACCAGGTAAAAACAGAGATAAAAATAAGTTTAACTGTGCTCATTTTTAATTATTATTAACCCTAAGCATAAACCAGTTTGTATTTCCAAACAGTGTATCTGTCTCAGTTACATTGAACCCATATTTAACATACAAGGAAACGTTTTCAACTTTATCCGTTTCTAAATATGCTATCTGAAATGTGGTATCAATATATTTACAAAAATGAGTCATTAATGCTTTTCCAACACCTTTGCCTTGGTGATTTGTATGAACGGCTATTGGGCCAAAATGAATGTGTTTGTTTTTACAATCGTGTTTTGCCCAATTCATCCTCCATTTTAAAACGGTCACAATGTTCGAACCAAAAATGGCAATGAATTTTGGCAGTGATACAAACAATTCCCAAAGGCTCAATTGGCAATGATTGCTAGTTGTGTAACTCATAGAGCCAACTATTTGACCATTTAGTCTGGCAACAAAGCATTTATTGTTAGAATTTTGTAATAACATTTTAAACATCTGTTGTTGTTTCTTTATTACCGTCTCATTGTTTGATTTGAATATGGCAAGGTGGTTGGGATTGTTGCACATACTATTTGCTAACAAATCTGCTACCTCATCAATTTCATATTTTTTCAGTTCCGATATCACTACTTCCATAATTATTTATTGGGATTTCTTTTTAAGTTTAAAAAAAATTTGGTATTAAGACCAAACGAGTATAAATATTCTTTTGCTTTGTTGTCTGCTGTTATAGAAGTAAAATTTTGGATGTAAATGGGTTCTATATTTAGTAATACCCTTTTTGAAATTGTTATATTCATTCCAAAGCCTAGCAAAATTGAATACGTGTCTTTTGTGTAGCCATATTTCTGTTGGCTTTTGGTTTTTTGTTTATCCCCATTATTATTATAGACTAAAAGAGTTGTATTTCTATTTACAAAATAGTTCATTGAAACACCTGTTGAGGCATACATTCTAAGTTTTCTTAAAGCAAAATTGAAATTGATTTTTAAAGGTACTTCAATGTAATAGAATGCAAAAGCTGTCTCACTTGTGATAGGGAAATCGAAATTAGGTGTAGCCCAATTGAGTTGATGCTTTTTTGTTGCAAACCCTCTATTTGCAAATAATAATCCTGTTTCAATGCTAAATGTTTGATCAAGGTTGTAACGAAAATTACCCCCCGTTGAAAATCCATATCTGGGAAGTTCGGAATTATTTCGAATGTGCTTTACCCATTCGTTTGAGGCACTATACTTAAGTTGTCGGCTTGAAATGTTAGCCTCATAACTTACTCCAATCAGCCACTTTTTGAATTTAATATCTTGCCCTTGACAAAAGGCAGATATGGACAGAAAGAATAAAATAATTGTAAAATTTTTCATAGCGTTTCAAGATACTTTTTAATTAATTCTAATCCTGCTTTATCAATTACTGTAGTGCCAATTTTTGGCATATCGCCTTTTTCCATCATATACTTAATAGATGCTTTACCCTCTTTTATTTTTGAAGTGTTAATATCCACTTCATAATTCATTCTATATCTAAACTTTGAAGCAAAGCCTTTGTCATTATGACAATGAGCACAATTTATTTCCAAATAAGCTCTGCCTCTTTCTTCAAGTGTTTTTGAAGCATTGTTATAATTCGGCAGGCTTAAATAATTATCTGGATTGATAGAATCACAAATGCCTTCGTTATGCAAATGTATCAATTGATTAACAGAGGCATTATTTCTTGTTACACTAAAATTTAAGTTATGCACCTTAGGGCCAATAGGCATAACATTTTTGTTTGAATTATGACAAGTTTTACAGTCTAAATTACTTGGTATTTGGTAAGAAATAACGTTTCCATTTCCTGTGTTGTCAATCCAATTTATAGTTTTATTTAATCCAGTACTTATTAAATTAGCATCAGTTTGAGCATCGTTCCACATATACGTCCCCGCAATCCATTTGCCTTCTTTGAGTTCTAAAATTCTTGTTTCTATTAATTTTTTACCCAATGTTGGATTGCGTTTATCATTAAAATAATAAAATGTTTTTACAATTAAGGTGCCTTCCGGAAAACTTAAAAGTCCATTATCTATTACAGACATTGTAGTACCTATCGGCAATTTGATTAAGCGTTGCTTTTCTGCATTATCTGTGAAAAGTTGTGATGAAAGTTCGTACAGCTTGTAATCAGTTGAGGGAATTAAGTCAGAAGGATTACCAACATAGATGCCGTATTCAGATAATTTTTGAATGCGCAAAGTTGTTTTGTCAGGACTTACCAAACTTTCCTTTTGACAGGATTGATAGATAAAGCAAATGCTAAAAAGAATTAGTGTTGCGGTCAACAATTTTGGTTTAATTGAAATCCATTTCATATTTTAATAACTAATACGGTTAAACAATGCCGCAAAGTTCTCAAATTATGAAAGGCCAAAAATTGCTAAAAGGCAAAAAATCATTTCTTCCCTCTAATTCTGCTTAATGTATATTGAGTGACACCAAGTATGTTTGCTAATTGGTGCTGGGGTAGCTTTTCAAAGTTTGGAAAGTTTTGTAACAAATATTCGTACCGCTCTTTTGCATTTAGCGTTTGAAATGCTCTTAAACCATCTCGTGCTGTTATAAAACGCACTTCCCACAAGTGCTGCATATAATTTTGAAGCACTGGGTATTCTGCTGTAAGTTTATCCAATTCAGTTGCTTTAATAGAATAATAAACCACTGGTTCAATGGCAACAATGTTGTAGTCGGTTGGCTGTTGTAGGTGAATACTTTTAATTTCAATCACTAATTCCCCTGGCGCTTCTATCCAAAGTGTATGTTCTTTGTCGTTATGAATGTGATAACTTCGCAAATGCCCACTTTCTAGATAATAGTAACTATCCACAATCTGCCCTTTTTTAATCAAAAAACGGTCTTTTTTTAATTCCTTTTTTTCAAATTTAGAAATAATGCTTTCTAATTCATCCTCACTTAAAGAAAGGTTTAATTTTAGATAATTTATAAGTTCATTTTTCATCTGTTAGAAATCTTGTTTATATACAAAGATTATGATGCTAGTAGTGTTGTCAGAGCTTTGCAGGTGACTTTTTGAGTTTAGTGGCAGTGGCAAATTTCCTGCACCAAAGTTAATATAATTTCTTAATGCTGGCTTTTACCACAAAGTTTCAATTGAAACGCATCAACTCCCACTCTACCAAGCTAATAATAGGCCTTCTTAGTTTCCTGCTTATACATTCCCGTTATATTTTGGGTCAAATTTCACCATCCACTCAATTCCATATTTGTCTCTAAACATAGCAAAATAAGTCCCATCAGGATTTTCGTCAATAGGCATTTCAACTTGTCCGCCTGCAGAAAGTCCGTTAAATAATTTGAAGGCTTCTTCTTTGCTTTCTGCGCTGATTGAAATTTTGCTTCTGTTTTCTTCTTCACTTACTTTACCCATAACCTCTAAAATGTCGTTAGCCATTAGAACACTACTGCCAATAGGTAAAGAAATATACATTAGTTTGCTTTCTTCGTTTGCAGGTATAGGATATTCAGGGCTTGAAATTTCTTTAAAGCGAACAACCTTTGAAAACTCTCCGCCAAATACTGATTTGTAAAAGTTGAATGCTTCTTCGGCATTGCCGTTAAAATTAATGTGTGGGTTAATACTTGCCATAATTATATATTTTTAAATTTTATTTGAATGTCTGCGAAGCACGAATAGAAAATCAGCGAAGCTAAACACCGCCTATCGCAAATCTGCTGTTACATGCTGTCCTTACTTTAATTTCTTCTTTTGTTTGCTTTTGTTTTCAAGAATTATCCTTGAAATATATTTTCTCCCTATATTTTTCAATTCATACTGAACTGGAAATTTACCTTCATCCCCACTGACAATTATGCTATTATTATCAGGCATTAACGCTACTGTTACATTTATTGTAAATTCATTATCCTTATTAAATGTTGAATCAATACTTCCATCTTTATTCAGTCTTGCCAGACCCATATATTTGGTCTTTGGTTCACCTATTCGCGAGAAATCTCCGGCAATGATTATTTTCCCATCAGACTGAAAAACAAATTTATTGACCACATTCGAAAAACCTCTTGGTGCTGTAAAATTGGTGTCGGTGCTTCCATCATTATTAAGTCGGGTTAAAAGACAAACAGCAAGTGTATCCCTTGGATTAATTCCACCTGAAGCAATTATTTGATTGTTTTCAAGTAATGCTATATAGCCACCACTTCTAAATCTCCTTCCTACATTGAATGTGCTATCAATAGTTCCATCAGGGTAAAACTTTTGAATGGTCTTGTTCCTATCATAATCATAGGATTTAGGACTACCAGAAGTTATAATTTTACCATCTTTTTGCAATTTGATATAAGACACAATCTTAGCATGTTTTTCTAAAATCCGAAATGTGGTATCAACACTTCCATTCGGGTTGAGGCGTACTAAATGATTGCATTTTTTTCCGTTAAACTGGTCAAAATTCCCACCAATAAGTATTTTACCATCAGCCTGTATACAAATTGCCCCAACATGCGGATTCTTGTATCCCCTACGAGTAATAAAGCTTGTATCAGTGCTTCCGTCAGTGTTAAGCCTTACAATATTACAGGGATTAAATTCATTTGGCTTATACATTATATTGGGGTGTCCGAATAAACCTCCAATTAGTATCTTTCCATCGTCCTGTATTGCAATTACATGGGTATTGGTACTAAATGTAAATTGAGTTTTAAATGAAAGATCAAGACTACCATCGTTATTTAATCTTGCTATTCCATTTCTTTTTACGCCATTGAAACTTTCAAATTGTCCTCCAACTAGGATTTTGCCATCTCTTTGTGATTCAATTGCCAGTACTCGGTTGTCGAAACCTGACCCTACATTAAAAGTAGTATCGACAAGTTTTTTTTGGGATGAGGCAAAGAAAGAATTAAACAAGATTGTGAGTAATATTAATTGGTTTTTCATTTGTTGTATAGATTTAGCTATATAGCATGTAACGTTTTGCAGATTTGCGATGGGCGGGATTTGTGCCACAAATGTTTATTCGGAGCACAGAACTTTCGGCTACTACAAAACTGTCTTTGGAACAGGAAACCCCCGCCTTTTGGGTAGGTGCTGTTATGCGTAGTTTTATTATTATCCATGGTTTCCAAGTGAACGTTTTGCATTGTATGATAATAAATAGTCTGCATGATTTTCGTATTGTCGAATTAAGTCGTTAATTCTTTTGTCATTCATTTTCGCCAAGTAATAAAACATACTTATTAAACTGTATTTGTCAGAGATTCTCTTTCCAGCTTCAAAAACGAGGTCGCACATTTTTGGGTCTTTAGAAATTTGAAAAATGCAAGACGCTATTACAATTTTAGTTTCCGCTCTTTGCGTGTCGGTTAAAAGTTTGTACATGCTGTCGAGAGCATCTTTGGAATTCAAGGAAGTCAAGGTCTCAACAATTAGTAAGTCGTCAGGATGCTCAGATAGTTTAGCTATAAGTGCCTTCTCTACTTCAAGTTTTTCTGATGAATTTAGTTTGTCAATAATGTGGTCGTTACTAAACCCGTTTCTATGAGAATAGTCGGCAGGATAAGGAATAATCTCTTCTATTAATTTTTCAACGGTCGGCATAGCTGTTAAATTTGATTTCTAAATTTTTCCATATTGCCAATAATTTGTCAGTATTTTTTGATACAGTTTCATATTCAAACTTGCCGTTAGCTGTCAATTCGTAACTTTTCCCTTGTTTAATTATTAAGCCCCTTTTTGTCAACCATGAAATGGATGTTTGCAATTCCTTTTGTGTCGGTACTGCGTGATTAATTCCATCTGCAACTAAAGAAATTCCGTTGATGTCAGATGGTTTTGTATTAGTCGCAAGAGCTGTCGCTAAAAATATCCACGATATTGTCTGTTCGTTTGTCAAAATTACGCATAACGTTTTGCAGATTTGCGTTGGGCGGGATTTGTGCCACAAATGTTTATTCGGAAAACCGAACTTTCGGCTACTCCCGCACGTGCTGGATCTGCGGAGCACAGCCTGCACCGCCCATGCGGGGAAACCCAGCCTATTGAAAATGTGCTGTTATATGCCGTTTTTTTGTCCATTTACTTTTAAGTCTACCAGTAGTTTTTCTATTCTATTAAGTTCAATACCATCAGTCATGTCTAAAACAACGACTTTGTCAATTGATACTTCGTCATGGTGAGCGGCAAATAATGCAAACCAAATACCTTCATCAAAGTCGTTGTGCCATGTGGTCATAATATGATGATTTGGCAAGTGTGATTTTTCAATGTCAACTTCTCTAAAGACAATTTCCTCGTCAATTAAGTCATGCGTCTTCTCACAACTTTGTCCAACCGTACAGACATAGCAAACATCATTGTCAATTATCTTCGAAATTACTTCGTCCAAATACGTTCTCTGTCTGTTGTTGTGAACCAAAATACAAAGCCAATTTGATTGAGGAACATTCTTAATCCAGTTTTCTTCAGTCGTGTATTTTACTGTAATTATTTCTCTGTCGTTAATGGTCATGTGGTCGGTTTAAAATGGCATATAACTCACTTATATATGAACCTTTTGTTCGTATATCCAGCCATTTTTGGTAGATATGCGAACCATTCGTTCATTTTGTAAATTACCCCCCCGCAATATACCCATTATCCTCATTATCCCAATTGTTCTACAAAAAACTTACATGTACTAAACATCTGTTTTACAACCCTGCGCAACCATTTTACAACTTATAGCTGTTATTTTTTTCCCATAGCGGGTGCTCTGGTTCCCCAAGCAGGGCATGCAGTTCCCAAAGTTGAGCATGGAGTACCCTAATGGGGGAACAAATTACCCCAAAAAGGGCCTATATTTTCCAAAACGGGAACTACGTTTCCCTAAATGGGAACTGCGGTTCCCGTTACGGGTACTCGGGTTCCCCAAATGGAAACCAGAGTTCCCAAATTGGGGCATGCAGTTCCCCAAATGGGGCCTACAGTTTCCAAAATGGGGAATAAATAAAATTTTGGAAATTAATCGGCCTTATCGTAATCCAATTTCATGCCCCAGTAGCGCATTTGCTGCACACACCAGCCCTGTCGCGAGCGAGTGTAACTGCTTGGTCGGGCAATTGAAAACTTGCGTGGACTGGGCAATACCACGGCCATTAGTCCGGCATCGGAAGCACTTAGATTTTTAGCTGATTTGTGAAGATAAGTATTGGCTGCTGCTTCGGCTCCATACACGCCATCGCCAAATTCTATCACATTCAGATATACTTCCATAATGCGTTCCTTGCTCCACAAGGTTTCTATTAAAAATGTAAAATACACTTCAAGTCCCTTGCGCACCCAACTGCGCCCCGGCCACAAGAAAACATTTTTGGCTGTTTGCTGGCTGATGGTACTGGCACCTCTTCTTTTATTGCTGCCTTTTTTTTCCATCTTCTCGTTATAGTCCATCGCCTTTTCAATGGCGGTAAAACTAAAGCCATTGTGCTTCAAATAATTTTGATCTTCGGCACATACAACAGCCAATTCGAGATAAGGGGATATTTCATCGCGTGATACCCAATCTTTTTTCAATACCATGGGTTTGCCTTCCATCTTTTGCTCAACACTGCGCTGCAACATGAGTATGGTGAAGGGCACCGGCAACCATCTGAACAGAATAACGCTGCCGATGGACACCACAAAAAACCAGAAAATTATTTTTTTGATTAATTTCCAGATATAACTCCAGACAAAGTATTTAGTAACAAATGCAGACAGGCCAACCATGGCGCAAACTTAGTTAAAAAAGCGTTTTAAATTTAATCGAATAATCTTACGCAATTACCCCACTGCCTACCAATTCATCATCCAGGTACCAGGCAGCAAACTGACCGGCAGCAATGGCTTTTACAGGGGTATCAAAGATGATATACAAACCATCCGACTCTTTATACAAACAGGCTTTAACAGGTGCCTGACGGTAGCGAATGCGCACATCGTAGGTGACACTTTCTCCGTTTTGCAATTTCAAATCAGGACGTATCCAGTGAATGTCGTTTTCGGGTACAAATAAACCCTTGCGCAACAAGCCTTGATGACTGTCACCCAAACCTACATAAATACTGTTCTCGGTGGTGTTGGTGGCCATTACAAATAAACCTTCGGGTTTGCCCCCTATGTTCAATCCTTTGCGTTGACCAATGGTATAGTAATGCGCCCCATTGTGTTCGCCCAGTTTCTTACCGTCCTGTGGTGAATAGACAACAGGTTGGGTCAATTGTCTGAGTACAGTTTTATCGGTGATCACATCACCTTCGGGCCATTCGTAATTGTATTTTGGTGAGGCATTGTCAATTTCATACACATTGCCTTTTTTAGGTTTCAGTTGTTGTTGTAAAAACTCAGGTAACCTTACCTTGCCTATAAAACAAAGCCCTTGCGAATCTTTTTTACCTGCCGTTGTTAAACCAATGGCATGGGCAATCTCCCTTACTTCCGGTTTTGTAAGTTCACCAATTGGGAATAATGCTTTCGACAATTGCGCCTGTGTTACCTGACACAAAAAATAACTTTGGTCTTTATTCAAATCTTTACCGGCCAGCAATCTGAAGTATTGCCCTGTTGGGGTTTCAATCACATCTCTGCGGCAGTAATGTCCTGTTGCTACATAGTCGGCACCCAACTGCATGGCCGCTTTTAAAAACACATCGAATTTAATTTCGCGGTTACACAGCACATCGGGATTGGGCGTTCTGCCGGCTTCGTACTCGGCAAACATATAATCGACAATACGCTTGCGGTATTCATCGCTCAGATCGATTGTTTGAAATGGAATACCCAAACTCTCCGCCACCAGCATGGCATCATTGCTATCGTCAATCCACGGGCATTCATCACTAATGGTAACGGAAGTATCGTGCCAGTTTTTCATGAACATGCCTATTACTTCATGCCCCTCCTGTTTTAACAGATAGGCTGCCACCGAAGAATCGACACCACCACTTAAACCTACTACTACTTTCGCCATGAATTCAAACTGCAAAGATACGCTTAATTGCTGATTACGGCTGTCTTTTTGCATCACCATATTCTTTAGCTGTATAATATAAATTGATAGAAATATCGGTATTCGGCCACAAAATCTATTAACGCTGATTTAATTCCAAATCCCTATTTTCGCAGGTCTAAGAGTATATGGTTAAAAATATTGCTGTATTTGGTGCTACCGGCTTTTTAGGTCTGCCGGTTACAAAAGCGTTGGTGGAGGCCGGGTACAATGTATCTGTATTGGTACGTGATGCCGACAAAGCCAAATCTATGTTACCCGCCCAGGTCAACATCACCGAAGGCAATATTGCCTATCACCACGACATTAAAAGGTTTCTTACAAACATAGATGCCATTTACTGCAATCTGAATGTTGCAGATACCGAAGACATAGATGATTACCACATTGAAACAGACGGTCTGCGCGAAATCATCAATGCCAGTTTGGAATGTGGCGTAAAACGCATTGTCTATCTTTCATCCATCGTATTGAATTATCAAGGTGAAAATGACTACGACTGGTGGGTATTTCAGGTAAAGAATGAAGCGGTAAATTATGTAAGAGACTGCGGTATTCCTTTCACAATTTTTTACCCAAGCAGTTTTATGGAAAATCTATTGAATGACCACAAACACGGCAAAGTGATTACACTGGTTGGTGAGTCGCGATTCCCATTGTACTACATATGTGCTGATGACTATGCCCGCATGGTGGTTAATTCATTCAAAGTACTGGGCACCGAAGACAGGGAATACAATGTACAGGGCCCCGATTGCTATACCATGCAGGAGGCCGCACGTTTATTTGCAAAACACTATAAAGGTGAAAAACTGAGGGTTAAAACAGTTTCTATTGGATGGGTAAAATTCCTGGGACTATTTGATAAACGCAAGCGTTACCGCGTTAAGCTGATGGAAGCCTTGAATAATTACAACGAAATTTTTAGCAGTGAAATGACCTGGGAAGAGTTGGGCAAACCCACCATAACATTAACTGATTTTGCCTCCCGTGCTTGATTGGTTGAGTGATACTTTATCGTAATCGCCCACTTTGTGTACATCTAACACTGTTTCACCGACATCATTCACATAAAACGGCCTTTTAAATTTAGCCCCATACACAATCTCTTTACCTAAATAGCTGCTGCGACTGTGTACTGTTTGCGAAAAACTGTCGTCAAACACTGTTATCAGAATAAATATCTCTACATCTTTTTCTGCAAAATCTGCAGCGGTAAAATGATTGATTTTGCTGGTTTCATCTATCGGGTGAACAATGGTCCAGGTAAGCGCCAGCATATTAATTTTTTCGTATTCCAGTTTCAGTCTTTCAAATCTTCTGATTGGTTTGCCTTCATCATCGCGTTCCACCCAGCTTAAATTTACCTGTGCCGTCACTTCTACGAGATTACCGCTGCTGTCGTTACAAATCATAAACATCAGTGCGTTATGATCCTTAAAAGGGGCTACAATCGCATTAGGCGAGTATTTAATACGGGCTGTCGGTTTACTGAAGCGACCATACAGGGTACCTGTTGCCAAAGCAAAGGTCATTAAGCCCAAAAAGGCTTCAAATCCTGCCATTGAATTGGCCACAATACCTACAGGGTGCAATCCGCCATAGCCAACAGTGGTATAGGTTTGTAAACTGAAAAAGAAACATTGCCAAAAAGGGTGTTCGCGTGTTGGATTAATGCCAATGATATATTCAGGGCCCAGCATGTAATAAATCCCTGCAAACGAAAAATTAATGACAATATACACACTGAGAACCGCCAGCCAATAGTGACTCCAAGGGCAGGTAATACTCCAACGGTACAATTGAAATTCTTTGACAAATTCATTTTTGCGAACGATGTTAAAACTACCGTCCTGGTTAATGGTCCGCTTTCTATTGTCTTCGGTGCGGTTGTCAAACCCGAGGTTATCCTGTTGTTGTTTTGCTTCAGCCATGCTTACAGGGCAAATGTAAAATAAATTTTATTGAATAGTTGGGTGGATGATATTGATAAAATTGATGAGGGGGTGGGGGGAGGCATTAGCTTAGTTTAAACAAAAACGATCAAACACAATTCAAAAAAAACTAATTTATTCATCTTATTTCACGATGATGACAACTTCTATGAAGAAAAAAGCTTTGATTGACTTCAGATTCAATAATTTTCAAACATCTGTTAATCAATTACATATATTTAATTAAACTTAAATAGTTTTTTCGCTATTTAAGTTTAGTGCCACTATAGTTAAATAAGCGAATTATTAATTAACTTTGTTGTTCGATTTAAAACTCAAATGAAATTTAAACCAGGAACATCGATTACTATTAATGGCTATAAAGCGTTTCAACCTGAAAAAATCAATAGATACTATCAATTTGATGAAACAGATTTATTGCCATTATTGGAAAAGGCAAATATAAAATTAGGGGAATTAAATGCATATGCAGATTTGGTTCCTGATATTGAACATTTCATTAAGCTGCATGTAGTGAAAGAGGCTACCGTATCAAGTAAAATAGAAGGGACGCAGACCAATATGCAAGAAGCACTATTGCAGGAAGAAGAAATTAATCCGGAAAAAAGAAATGATTGGAGAGAAGTGAGGAATTATATTATGGCCATGAACCAATCAATTGAAAAAATGGAACACATTCCATTGTCTTCACGATTATTAAAAGATGCCCATAGAACATTATTAAGCGGAGCGCGAGGAGAACACAAATTGCCGGGCGAATTTCGCACAAGTCAGAATTGGATTGGAGGCGCTACTTTGCTTGATGCTGTATTTATTCCTCCAATTTGGCAAGAAATAGATACATTAATGGGGGATTTAGAAAATTTTATGCATAATGAAGAAACTGGGTTACCACATATCATAAAAATAGCTTTGGCCCATTATCAATTTGAAACAATACACCCATTTTTAGATGGGAATGGCCGAATAGGACGATTAATGATAACACTATATTTTATTCACTCAGGAATCATGAAAAAACCTGTGCTATACCTATCAGATTTTTTTGAAAGAAACAGAGAACTATATTACAGCAATTTAACACACATCCGAAATAAAGGCGATTTAAACAAATGGTTAAAGTTCTTCATAATTGGAGTAATTGAAACTTGCGATAAAGCTATTTTAGGTTTAAAGAATATTTTAGCATTAAAAAAAGAGTGTGAAACAGTACGAATTTTACAATTAGGAAAGAAAATGCATTCTGCACAAAAACTGCTATCATCATTATTTAATGACCCAGTAGTAAGACCTGACGAAGTATCAAAAATTACAGGCCTTTCATTGGTCTCTTCATACAAATTAATTGAGGATTTTGAAAAATTAGGTATTCTTTTGGAAGCTTCAGGCAGTCAAAGAAATAGAATATATATATTCCAGGAATACTATGATGTATTTAATTAAATCTGAAAAATATAGAATTCCTTTTTCAAAGAAAATATAATAACCTCCATTTCACTTTTGTTCAAACCGAGGTTATCTTTATTTTTTAAGAATTGATTGTATGCGTTTTTCGTTTTCGCTGGCGCTCAAATGGAGGTAATCTTCTTTTTAAGAGATGGTTGAATGCGTTTTCGCTGGCGCTCAAACGGAATTTCGGGTGTTCGGGATTTTTTGATTTTCTTTTGCAAAGAAAATCAAAAGGACCCTAAGGGGTGGGCTTTCAAAGAAAACGCCATCCGCTTACAGCGGCTGTTTGCGTTTTTTGTTTGCGCGATTTGCTCAAACGGTGTTTGGCAAATCTTTGCAAACAAAAAACGCGTCCGATGGACGCGTTTTCTTTGAGCGGTGTGGACGGGACTCGAACCCGCGACCCCTGCCGTGACAGGGCAGTATTCTAACCAGCTGAACTACCACACCGTAGCTGATTTTGGGAGTGCAAAGATATAAACTTTGCGTTTCATTCCAAATATTATTTAAAGAATTTTTTAAGCGTGTACCTTTTCGTCCGTTTTAAAGTCGACTCTGCGACCATCTAAAGCGGCTACTTTCACCAGTTTTTCCTGCAATTGGGTCAACTGATCAAAATACAGTGACTGCGGCCCGTCTGACAAGGCTTCCTCAGGGTGATTGTGTACTTCTACCATAATACCGTCTGCGCCTGCTGCAATGGCTGCTAAGCTCATAGGAATCACCAATTCCCTAACACCTGTACCCTGGCTTGGATCTACGATTACAGGTAAATGGCTCAGTGATTTGGCCAATGGCACGATGCTTAAATCCAAAGTATTGCGGGTAGCGGTTTCAAAAGTTCTGATACCTCTTTCACACAAAATCACTTTTTCATTACCGCCCGATAAGATGTACTCTGCAGCCAGCAACCACTCTTCAAGTGTGCTGCTCATACCGCGTTTTAGCAATACCGGTTTATCTATTTTGCTCAATGCGCGCAACAACTGATAATTCTGCATGTTGCGTGTGCCTACCTGTAAGATATCAGCGTATTGATACACTTCATCCACAAGATTAGTTTCCATCACCTCGGTAACTACACCCATGCCGTATTTATCTGCTGCCTGACGCATCATGATTAATCCGTCTTTTTTTAATCCCTGAAAGGAATATGGCGAAGTGCGGGGCTTATAAGCACCACCTCTTACCAGTTTAATATTTTGTTTGCTTAAAAATTCGCAGATGGTAAATATCTGGTCTTCGTTTTCTACTGCACATGGGCCTGCTATGAGTGCAATATTATCACCGCCTATTGAAGTATTTTTTAATGTTATGACAGTGCTTTCCTTTTTCCATTCCCGCGATACAAGTTGATAAGGCTTTCTTTTATTGTCCATTGATATGATAACAAATGTATTGGTTTAAAGTTCTGAATAATACAATCTGAATTCTATACCCGCATTTGCAATCTTCTTACGGGTATCAAGCATAATGCGCGAAGGTGCAACAGGATAATCAGTAGGTACTATAATAAACAACCCACGGTTATTGTCGACTCCCTTTCTTTGATAATCGATGAATAGATTTTGTATATGACGGGTGATATTGAATTTGTATTCGTTGGTAATCGAGTTGAGATTGCCTCCGTAAAAAGGCTCTGCCAAATCCAATACACCATTGTTCAGGTTATTGGTTTGACTGGGTTGCAACAACAGCAAACGGCTCGGCAAAGGATACGTCACATTATAACTCCCTGCTACCGGTCGCACGATGATTTCTGCTTTAGCAATCGACAATGTTTTGCCGTTTTTAGCAATGTTAAACAAGGTTGGAATGCGGATATGGGTTTTGCTACCTGTCATGCCCATCACAAAAGTCGTATCGAAAGTGGCTTTTGAACCTGCAGTTTTTTGTTGGCTAATCAGTGATGACTGATTGCTCACTTCAAACTTTGTAAATGTTCTGGAATCAGTTTGCACTTCGAAATCACTTTGCTTGGTGGTATCGTAATAGAGTCTGATTTTTGAAATCAATCCCTTCATATTAAATGCTGCTATCACACCATCGCCCAATGCAGGTGTAGAAACCGGAACAACTGCAATCCCTTTGAAGAACTGCATAAAACTTTCCTGACTGCTTAAATCACTGCTTGTGGCATTGAATAATTTTGTTGCCATGGCATTCGACAGTTTGATACGCAATGTAGGAGCTACTGTTTCCATAACACCCAGGTTGCGAATCTTTATACTGTCGTTGAGTTTAAATTTTCCACTGTATGAGCCTATCGCTGTTGGAGAATAAGTGTAGTTCCCGTTTGAATGGGTACCACGCTTCATATCCTCGGTCAACTCATAGACATTCAAGTCTAAAGAAGCACTTGCATTGCCATAAAAAGCTGTTGTGGAAGTATATTGCATTAAAAGCACCGCTGAATCCAGTGTGTGGTTGCTGATAACGTTGTTTAACTGGGGCAATCTGAACTGAAAAAACGAAGATGCTTTGTATTGACCATAAATAGGATCATTAATAACGCCTATTGTATTATGGCTCAAGCTATCGGTTTTCAATGAATCCTCTCTAACAGAGCGTGTCAACAAGGTAAAACTATCCGTATAACCATTGCCGTCAAAGCCCTGAGTGCCTTCATTGGCCAGAAAAACATTATCGCTGCGTTTTTTACACGATGAAAAAACAGCAATACTTAAAAGTAGTAAAAATAGATATGAAGATCTCACAATCCTGCGAAATACGCTATTATTTTGCAGAACTCAACACCTGTTCGTAGAATGCAGAGTAACGTTCACCTAAATTTTCGTTATTCTGATGGTTCATATTAGGCTTGGTCTTCAGCAATTTTTCCAGATCCGGATCCAATTTATCTGAACAATTTACAATGGCATCTGAATTTTTCATGCCGCCAATATGTAAACTTTTGTTATCGCCATTTGCGTAAGCTTCAAAATGTTTGTCTTCAATTTCGTTCAATGAAGCTTTGCGACCGAAGTCTTTACCCAAATCTTCTTTAAATTCATTGTCGAATACAGAGTATATGATTTTTGAATTCTTAAATACCGGCTCATCTTTATACAATGTTTTAAGATAAACAGGAATCAAACTGGTCATCCAACCCTGGCAGTGAATAATATCAGGTGCCCAACCAAGTTTTTTAACTGTTTCTAAAACGCCTTTACAAAAGAATATGGTACGCTCATCATTATCAGAGAAGAATTTATTTTTCTCATCTTTAAATACAAACTTGCGGTGGAAGTAATCCTCGTTATCAAGGAAGTACACCTGCATTCTCGCTTCAGGAATTGAGGCAACCTTAATTAACAAGGGGTTATCGTTGTCGTCAATAGATATATTGATACCCGACAGTCTGACTACCTCGTGCAATCTGTTTCTGCGTTCATTGATGATTCCGAAACGCGGGACAAGCACCCTGATTTCGTTCTCTTTCTCTTGAATAGCTTGCGGGAGGAACCGCGCAACAGCTGAAACCGGAGATTCATTTAAAAATGGTGTCATTTCTGATGACACAAATAGAATTCTTTTCTTTTGGGCACTCATTTGGTTATAAGAAGTTTGAAATAATATTACAAAGATAATACAATTTTTTCGGAATTATTAAAACAAATCTTAGAAAAATTATAAAATAGTTGTTACAATATGAGTGATAGCAATGGTTTTGAGCCACATAACATTTCACGCTCATAGGCCGCAACAGGCCCCATTTACCCCTAAAAAGTCCTTTTTCGCCTTTTTACTACCCGTTTGTAAGGGTTAAAACAGACACATCAGGACGAATTCCTAAACGCCCCGGGTAACCCAAGTAACCAAAGCCCCTGTTTACGTAAAGGAACTGATCATTCTGTCTGTAAACACCTGCCCACTGTTTATACATATATTTGACAGGACTCCATTGGAAATTAGCGGTCTCTATACCAAATTGCGCGCCATGGGTGTGCCCTGCAAACATAATACTGACATCAGTATACTTCTTTAACACTTCATACTCCCAATGACTTGGATCATGCGATAACAATAGTTTTGTTGCAATACCTTCTGTACCTGCATAGGCTTCTTTCATCTTACCATATTTAGGAAAACGGCCTTTGGCCCCAAAATTTTCTATGCCAAGAATCGCAATTTTTTCACCTTCTCGTTCAAGTATTCTGTTCTCATTCATCAGCAAATCCCAACCCATCCTTTTATGAACGCTCATCAACTTTTCTAGATTCTCCATTTGCATGGGTGACATATGACCTTTATTAGAAGCTGTTCTCACAAAGTCATCGCTGTGCTTATCCGGCCAATCGAAGTAATCCCCATAGTCATGGTTGCCCAAGCAGCTGTAAACACCCATAGGGGCCTTTATTTTAGAAAATATGCGGATGTAATCATCTGTCATCTCATCAGCTATGTTGTTCACCAAATCGCCTGTAAAAAAAACAACATCAGGTTTTTGTGACATTAATAAATCTACACCTTTCTCTACAGCACGCATATCCCAAAAACTACCACTGTGGATATCGCTGATATGGCCGATTTTGATGCCATTGAAAGCGGTAGGTAAATTTTTTAAACCGATGTTTACTTTGTGCAATTTGTAATTGTGTGCACCTTTCATCACGCCATACCCTAAGCCTGCAAACGTCAGTCCGCCAATACCCGCACTTACCTGAGAAATGAACCGCTTCCTTGAAATAAAGAATCGCGTACTGCCTTCTACCCCGTCAGCATCAGGTTTACTGCCTGCTATCAGTGTGTAAATTTTATTAAATATCCGGTAAACATCTTCTATCAATAATGGAAGCACCATGAATATTTTTGCCAGTATAACAGCAAAGAAAAGACCTGTAATAAACACAACAAAACCTTTACTGGCATTAACAAACTGACCTGTTATGGTCAATACAAATAATGTGTAGAATGCCGTACTCAAAACCCAGTAACTGATGGTGACTGTTCTGCGAAACGGCAATGAAAGTGTTGCACTCAGTGTGCGTATGGCCTGAAAGGCATAAGCATCAAAAAGTATGAAGATGATGAGTATGGTGACAATGCGTTGTATCATGGGGAGTTGACTGGTAATGGATTGGAACATTCTTTTTTATTGAGGAATTTGACAATGACCTATCACAACAAGGTTGTATCAGTTAAATCATCTGTTTTCTTTAAGGGTTGTTGTTGCGCTTTAATTATCAAATTTTCAATAATCAAAATTACGACCTTTCTGTTTGCCTATATTTAAAATGGCTTTATAATTCTTTAAAACCTCTAAACTTTTCGAGAAAATGCCTTCTTCCTTATTAATAACCATTGAATTCCCAATTTCACCGTAAATGCGATAAGCAATTGCAGCCTTCAAATGCTTCCGTATAACAGCTGCTGATTTTTTTGAATACACCAGTTTGCGGAGGTAAGGAATGGATTGGGCCAGTTGAATTAATTTTCTGACATGTGCATCAGAAACGTCATAGCTTCTGTCAAAATCATCGACATGCTTATAATGCTGCTTCACAAAACTAATTTCTGACTGCATGGCATCTAACAGATACACATCAAAAATATGGCTATAGAATAAACCGGGTAATAGCATTTCAATCTCAGTACTATCGGCCGTTGTATCTCTTAAGATAATATCCGGTCTGATGCCACCACCGGGGGTTAAAACCCTCCCGTTTCTTGTAAAAAATTCTTTGATCAATGCTGAATCTAAAGCAGGTTCAAGCGTATCTGCCAAATTATTCCGCTTGTAGATTTCATTTCTGTAGGCGGTCATATTGCCCGAATAAGGTTTCTGAATACTGCGTCCACTCGGGGTGTAATACCTTGCAATGGTGAGCCTAAGAGTAGAACCATCCATTAATTGAAATGGCTCCTGTACCAGTCCTTTTCCAAATGAGCGATTGCCTATTAACACAGCCCTGTCGTTGTCCTGAAGCGCGCCTGCCAATATCTCACTTGCCGAAGCTGTATTGTGATTAATCAATAACAGCAAGCGTCCTTTTTTAAACGATCCATTACCATCAGCTCTATACTCCGTCTTTTTGCGATGCAGGCCTTCTGTATAAGAAATCAAGGCATCTTTTTCCAAAAATTCATTGGCTATCGCAATGGCCTCACTCAATAAGCCTCCACCATTATTTCTTAGGTCGATGAGCAAATCTGTCATACCCAAAGTCTGTAATTTTTGCATGGCGGCTACGAATTGTCGGTGCGTGTTCCCACTGAACCTGTCAATTCTGATGTATCCCAAATGTTTATCAACCATGTACAGCACATCTGAGCTATTCACTACAATTGTTTGCCTGGCCACTGATACATTGAAATACTTATTACCACTGCGTCTGTATAAGCTGAGCTCTGCATTTGACCCTTCAGTACCTTGTAATGCTTCACTTATTTTTTTGCTGCTGATACTATCGGTTAATTTTCTGCCATTGGCTTTCAGCAAACGGTCGCCCGGTAGTAATCCCGCTATTTCTGCAGGACTGCCTTTTGAGATATTATAAATGAATAAGGTATCTTTAAATACAATGTATTCAATCCCTAAACCTTCGTACTTTCCTGCTATCTGTCTGGCATTTTGTTCTGCCAGTTCAGGCGGTATGTAACTGCTGTGCGGGTCGAGTTGCGACAATAAAAAATCAATGGACTCTTCTTCAATATCAGCTGAGCTTGTGCTGTCGACATAATCATTTTTGATGATATCGAGTATTTGCGAAAATTTATCTTTTTTTACCCCTTTGGTATAATAGCCAAGTGCCATACCCGATGCAATTAGCACGGCATATAACAATGGTTTAAGCGCTATTCTTAAAGAGGTATTCGTCACTACTTTTAGAGAATGTTCAGCAATTGTTCTTTCACTTTTTCTAGTTCTTCTTTCATGCACACAACTGCCTGCTGTATTGTAAAGTAATTAGCTTTACTGCCCATGGTATTAATTTCTCTACCTATTTCCTGGGCAATGAAATTGAGTTTTTTACCATTGGCATCCTTATTCAGAGTATCATTAAAATATGACAAGTGATTTTTCAAACGGCTCTTTTCTTCACCTATATCAAATTTTTCAAGATAGAAAATCAACTCCTGTTCGAATCTGTTGTTATCAATTTCCAGTTTTTCTTTTTGCTCGGCAAGCGACTGAAATAATTTTTCTCTGATGGCTTCTTTCCTTGGTTTTTCTTCAACCTCCACAACTTTCAACTGTTCTTGTATAGCTGCAATGCATTCCTCCAAATAGGCTCTAATGGTATTGCCTTCTTGAATTCTGAAAGTATCAAATTTATCAAATGCTTCTTCGACAGATGATTTAATCAATTGCCAGTCTTCGTCTACACCTTCGCTCTCATCAAATTTCATTACATCGGGCGTTGTTAAAATTGTATCAAACAAATTAGCACTTTGCAATCCCAATTCAGTGGCAAGACCTTCCAATTTATCTTTATAGCCTTTAGCTACGGCTTTATTAATGATTAAAGAATCCGATGATTGGTTATCTTCCTTTTTCTCAGCGGTGATATAGACAGAAACTGATCCTCTGCCAACTTTGAGGGTCAACAATTGACGTAACTCTATTTCTTTATCTTTAAATGCTTTTGGTAAGCGCAGATTGAAATCCAGAAATTTGTTATTCAGTGATTTTATCTCTGTTTTTACGCGCCAGTTGTTGTTTTCCGCTTCGGCCGATCCGAAGCCGGTCATGCTTTTTATTTGAACCATTTGTATTTTAATGAGGTGGTATAAACGCCTGCAAAAATGAGCAGAGCGGCTATAACTTTCTGCAAAGTAAGTGTATCTTTTTGTAAAACAATGGCAATAATACTTGCCAGTACGGGTTGCAGGTAGATATATGCGCCTACCAGTGTAGGGCCTACCTTATTGATGGCCCATGCATTCAACAGATAAGTGAGGAATGTGGTGCACACAATGATGAACACAATTTTAGCAACAATATCCACGGGCATATTGAAATTAGCGTGTTGTAGTTCACCCCACCCGAAAGGGAATACCAGAAATGTTCCAAAGAGAAAAGTATATTTTGAAACCGTGATGGTATGATAATGCACCAATAATTGTCTTGCCAAAACAAGGTAAATGGCATAAGACACAGCATTCAATACAATGAGAATATCGCCTGGAAGTGTTACAGCCGAAAAGGTAAAGTTGCGCCCTGCCATTAACAAAACAGCCCCGGCACATGCCAAACCGATACCCAAAGCTTGTAAAATTGTTAAGGCTTGCTTAAAAATAAATGTATTCAGCACCAAAACAAAAATGGGTGTGGCCAGCATCAATACCGCTCCGTTAATGGGTGTGGTAATTTCCAATCCCTTAAAAAACATCAGCATATTGGCCGCAACGCCAAAAACAGTACACATCAGAAATAATTTCCAATGCGCTTTCCAATTCACTTTTTCAGGTGCTCTGAAAAACCCTGCGATAAAAAAAAGTAAAGCTGCTCCCGATACCCTCAAAACAATGAATCCAAAACCCTGAAGGTAAAAGGGCATTATATCCTTTACGAGACTAAAAGTATAACCGTAAATAAGGGCTACAGTAAATAAGGCTATATGTACTTTAAAATTCGTAATACGACTCTACCGAAAAAGCCCTGCAAAGGTCGCTTTAAAAATTGGCAAATAAAAGGGTCAGTTATAGTTGCTGTTATACTAAAAAATCACTTATATTTGACCTGATTATTAAAAAAATAAACTTTATGACAACAAAAAACATTCTAACCGCACTATTATTTGCTTCCGTATGTTTGTTAAGCTGTAAAAAATACGAAGAAGGACCGGGTCTCAGTTTCAGATCAAAAGAAGCCCGACTAGCCAATACCTGGAAAGTGGTTTCATGTACTGTAGATGGCACAGATTATACTTCGTTTTACACGAATAACAACTACTCTGAAACTTATGAGGAAGGTGGCAACTACAGCTACAGTTCAAATTCAGGCAGCGGTACCGGTAAGTGGCAGTTTCAAGCTGACAAAGAAGAAATCTACCGTTCGGCAGTTGCTGGTCAACCAACCCGTACTTTAACAATTCTGAAATTGAAAGACAAAGCATTTTGGTACTATTTCAAGGATGGCAATTCAAAGTATGAATTCCACCTCGAAGAGAAATAAGCACTTTTCGATTAGTTTCCTACCAATTGACCTGTAAGGGCCAAAAGTTGTGTTTCGGCCAGTTTAGCGATATACTGATTACTGATATAGCGATACTGTATCTCTTCGTAACTGCGTTGTGCTTCCTTTAATTCAATGATGGTATTTTGCCCTGCTTTAAAGCGGGTTTGCATCAAATCTATGTACTCTTTCGCTGTTGCCAGTGCTGAAGAATCTGATTTCAGTTGCTCAATGGATGAGGCATAATTTTGCCATGCCTGAGCATAGCTTCCCCGTACATTTTGCAATGTTTGCTGCTGTCGCCATTGACTGCTTTGTAAATTGAGTTCAGCATTTCTGTAATTATGTGCATTGATGCTTCCTGTAAATAAAGGCACCGACAGTAATAGTCCCGCTTGTGGCCCCATGCTTTGGTTGTATAGTGAAAACCCTGCTTGGCTTTGTTGCAGACTGTAGTTATATGCGCCCGTTAATCTCAAACTCGGCATACGTGCTGCCGCTATTTCCTTTTGTGTTTGGAGGGCTATTGCTACCTGGTTTTCAGCCAGCATCAAATCCGGATTTTGTTTGATCAATGAATCCAACTCAGATTTCACAATTGTTTTGCCTGACAAAGTAAATGCCTCTATGACATAAACGCTGTCTGCCTTAATATTCATTAACAAATTGAGATCGGTATAGGCATTTGCAATCAATGCATTTTGCGATAAAATATTTTGTTTGCGTGTTTCCAAATCGAGTTGAGCCAGATACAAATCTGTGTTATTGGCCAGGCCTGCAATTTGTCGCGCCTTTACTATCTCTAGTCGTTGCTCACTCAATTCAATCAATTGCTTAAGTACTTCCAGATATTTTTTCTGACGAACAATGTTGCTGTAGCTGATAATAACATTGCTGATGGTAGATTGTATCTGAGCTTTTAGCAAATTTCTTCCGGCCATATCGCCTGCTTCAAGTTTGCGTTTGGTTGCATACATTTTACTGCCGTCATACAAAGTATAAGTAGCGGTTATATTGGCATTTATACTATTGCTAAAAACATTATTTCTTTCAATACTGGTTCCATTTGTAAACTTCTGATTGATATTCGCCAATGATGGATTATCTGAAGCATTAAAGTTCACTTGCGGCATCATCCCTGCATTACCCGGATAATTGTTATTGTGGGCTATTTCTGCATCGTTCTTTGCAATTTGCAACTGCAAATTATTGTTCAATGCTGTTTGTATGGCCTGCCCCAATGTCAGAGTGGTTTGTTGCCCTGATACAATTTGCAACCCTGCTATTAAAGTACTTATTAAAAGACTATTTCTCAATCTCATTTGTTTCATTTTTTTGGTTGGTCTCTGCATATTGCAAATACTTTTTATCTCTGGAAAAATACATATAAACAGCCGGTATAATAAACAAGGTCAGCATCAATGAAAACAGAATACCACCTACGATTACCACCCCTAAAGAAATACGACTGGTAGATGCTGCGCCTAATGACAAGGCGATAGGCAATGCACCAAGTGCCGTTGCTAAACTCGTCATCAAAATTGGCCGCATACGCTGTGTAGCCGCATCCAATATTGCCTGAGCCTTAGGAAGACCTTCTTCTCTTTTCTTATTGCCAAACTCCACAATCAAAATACCATTCTTCGTTACCAGACCTATCAACATAATCATACCAATCTGTGAAAATATATTATTGGTCTGGCCTGTTATCCAAAGCGATAAAAATGCGCCTGCCAATGCCAACAAAACTGTAATGATAATTGTAAATGGGTCAATAAAACTTTCAAACTGTGCCGCCAAAACAAGGTAAATTAAAACTACGGCCAGAATAAAGGCAAAAAGTGTATTTGAAGAACTTTCTGCAAAATCGCGCGAAGGACCGCTGAGTGAGGTTGTAAAACTTTCATCTAGCAATTTAGCGCCTATAGCTTCCATGGCTTTTACACCATCGCCTGTGGTTTTTCCCGGTGCCAGTGATGCTGATACTGTTGCTGATTTAAAACGGTTGTAGTGATACAACTGTGGCGGATTGCTATTCTCCTGCTTTTTCACAACACTGCTCAATTGTATGCTTTCGCCCCTGTTATTTTTAACATAGTATTTATCCAAATCTGTCGGTTCATCTCTGCTGCCTCTGTCCATCTGTCCAACTATCTGGTATTGTTTACCATTCATTAAGAAGTAACCCAATCTACCACCACTCAAAGCCGCCTGTAATGTTTGTGCAACATCCTGAACACTCAAACCCAAATCTTTTGCCCTGATACGATCGATGGTAATTTGCAACTCCGGTTTATTGAATTTAAGATTGGCGTCAACTGCCTGGAAGGTGGGATCTTTACGCGCTTCTGCTAAAAATTTTGGCAGCACTTCCTGTATTTTTTTGAAATCTAAATTCTGCAATACATACTGAACGGGTAAAGCACCACGTGATCCCAGACCCACACTGATGGTTTGTTCCTGCACCAAAAACACCCTGCCGTCATTAAATGCACCAAGCTTAGCGTTGGTTTGATTCACAATATCGTTTTGAGTTCGCGTTCTGGTGTCAGGTTCTCCGACAACTACCCTTCCGAACGCACTGTTCACTGAACCATTACCTGCAAATGAATTGTTAGTGGATGCAAATACAAATTCGCGTTCAGGTATACTGTCGTGAAAATAATCACCCAATTGCTTCACATAATTATCCATGTAATCGAAAGAAGTACCCTCTGGTGCTGTTACTGTAAATCTGAATTGACTCTTATCTTCTATTGGTGCAAGTTCCGATTGAAGCGTATTATACAACAAATAAATAATGACACCACATGACAAAAGCACCGGCCAGGCCACCCATTTTACTTTCATGAATTTGGTCAATAAATTTTTATAACCATTTTCAAGTCCTTGAAAGAAGGGTTCTGTTTTTACATAGAACCAAGAAGGTTTGCTGTTTTTTCGATTCAACATCACATTCAATACAGGAGTTAGTGTGAGTGAAACAAAAGCTGAAATAATGACTGCGCCTGCCACTACGATGCCGAACTCTTTGAACAAGCTGCCTACAAATCCCTGTATAAATATAATGGGCATAAATACAACTGCAAGTGTTGTAGATGTTGAAATTACAGCAAAAAATATTTCTTTAGAACCTTCCCTTGCGGCATCTTTTATATCCATCCCACCTTCCAGTTTCCTGAATATATTTTCTGTTACCACAATACCGTCATCTACCACCAGTCCTGTTGCCAGAACAATACCCAACAATGTGAGAACATTGATACTGAAACCTGCTACATACATGATAAAGAAAGCGCCTATCAGCGATACCGGAATATCTATCAATGGACGGAAAGCAATGCTCCAATTGCGGAAGAAAAAATACACCACCAACACCACAAGTATCAATGCGACTATCAATGTTTCTTCCACTTCTTCTAAAGCGCGTCTCACGTTTTTTGTATTGTCGAGTACTACTTTGAATTCAATGTCTTCAAATCCTTTTTGCTTTTTAATTTCCTCCAAACGCTTATTAAACTCATCTGAAATTTTGATGTAGTTAGCGCCCGGTTGTGGCGCTATACCACAGGCCACAGCATTCACCCCATTCAATCTGAAACCCACTTCCTCTGCTTCACCTCCTAATCGCACTTCAGCCACATCGCCTAAACGAATGATACCATTTGCATCTTCGCGCAATATCAATTGCCTGAAATCATTTTCAGTGGTTAAACGGCCTATTGTCTTTACGATTAATTCTGTATTGTTGCCATACACCTTACCTCCAGGTAATTCAACATTTTCTTTATCGAGGGTGGTTTTAATATCGCCCACAGTAATGCCATATGCATTCATCCGCTCCGGATTGTAATACAAGCGCATGGCGTATTTGCGCAATCCAAAAACATTCACACCACTTACATCGGGTATGGTTTGCAATTTTTCCTGCAATACATTTTCAGCAAAATCGCTGAGCTCCAAAATACTCTTCTCTTTGCTCTGTACTGAAAGAATAATGATTACATCACCACTGGCATCAGCCTTACTGATAACAGGAGGCGCATCGATATCAGCAGGCAATTGGCGCAATGCCTGACTCACCTTATCGCGCACATCACTAGCGGCATTATCCAAATTTACATCCAGATTAAATTCTACAGTAATCACACTTGTACCCTGATTACTCGATGACGTAATGGTGCGAATACCCTGAATACCATTCACTGCTTTTTCAAGTGGTTCGGTAATCTGGTTTTCGATAATGTCTGAATTGGCCCCTGTGTAAGACGTTCTAACTGTAATATTTGGCGGATCGACAGCAGGATATTCCCTTAAACTTAAAAACTTATAAGCCACACCACCAAATACAATGATGATGATGCTGCACACCATGGCAAACACCGGACGCTTTAAACTGATTTCTGAAATATTCATACTAGTTGCGTCTGGTTTTATGGTTTAACATTTCTTATTGTAACTGCTGCATCAGGTTTTAAAAACAATATCCCGTTAATGGCGAAAGTATCTCCTATCGTTAGACCTTTTACAATTTCAACTTTATCAATACCGCGATAACCTGTTTCAACTGTAGCAAATTTTACTTTGCCATTTTTTATAAGGGCTATTTTGTTATTGCGGGTTTCGGGAATTATTGCATTAGTTGGAACGAGTAAGGCCATTTTTTGATCATTGGCCCCTATCAGCACTTTTACAAATGCACCGGGATTAAGTCCTGCATATTTGCCCGGAGGTAGCATAGCCCTTACTTTGATATTTCGGGTTGCAGTATTCACCTGAGGTTCTATCGCAATAATTTTTGCTGACATTAATTCGTTACCACCAATTACTGCTACATCTACACTTTTACCGACACTTATTTCTCTCGATAAATCTTCAGGTAAAACAAAATCTATTTTCAGTTGATTCACTTGTTGCAAAGTTGCCAGCACATCAGCCTGATTGACATAAGCACCCATACTCACATTGCGCAATCCTATAATACCACTGAAAGGTGCTCTTATTTCTGTTTTGCGAATTTGTGCTAATGTAAAATCAATATCGGCTTTTACATTGCTCACCTGGGTAGAGGCATTGTCGTATTCCTGTTGATTCAATCCATTAACACTTAGCAATGTTTTTAAACGTTGTTCGGTTTTTTCGGCAATGCTTAATTGAGCTTTGTATTTTTTGAGTTGTGCCTGCAAGTCGTCATCAAACAATTTCATCAGCAATGTGCCTTCGGCTACCGGCTGACCTTCTTTGATATTCAGCATAACAATACGACCACTTGCTTCAGGTTTTAATTCAATGTACTCATTGGCAAGCACAGTCCCTGCAGCTTCGGTGCTGTTAGTAAATCCCTGCAGTTGAGCTACCGAAACATCGATTACAACCGGGGCATTATTTTTTTTATTTTCTTTTCCGCCTGAATTTTTGCTGCCACAGGCACTTATTAAACAAATGATGAGAAGAGAAGGTAGATAGATTTTGAAATTCATTTTGCAATTAGACAATTAAAATTGGCAAAGGTTTAAGAACAAATGTACAAATAGTCTTCAAATTATTTTACAGATACAAATGGATGACCCTTCACGAACAGGGCGCAAAATTAGTTGATTAATTACTCCTTTTACTTATTGTAAAAATGTATAGCCTTATTTATTTAACCTATTGAAAAAAGCTGTAGATAAATATTCACGTGTATCATCTACTGTTTTAGATAAAAAAACTGTAGGTTTGAATATAAAATAAAATATTATGCCAATTAGAGTAGTACGCGATGATGATGCAGTAGACGAACCACAAGGACCGGGCCGCAGAGGTGGTGGGGGCGGTGGTGGTGGAATAGGTGCTTTACTGCCATTAATACTTGGCCTGTTTGGGAAAAATCCAAAAATGGCCATCCTCATAGTGATAGTGGGTGCGGCCATTTATTTTTTTAAAGGTGGTTGTAATATTGGCAATTTACCGGGCACCGACCAGCAACAAAGCGTACTGAATACCGGTGCTGAACTGGATCCTGAAAAATTTGACAATGCCGAAGTATATGAACCGTTGGCTGAAGTGAATACCCTGCCTGAAAGAGTTTCATTGGAACAATACTGTCCTCCCCGACTCAATCAGGGACAGCAGGGAAGTTGTGTTGCCTGGAGTCATGCCTATGCAGCGCGTTCTATTTTATACTCCATGCAAAGTGGCAAAAGTCCCGAGGACTGCACATTCAGTCCTTCATTTTTATACAATCAAATAAAATTGGAAGGTTGCCAGGGAGCCTATATCCCCAATGCCATGGAAAAAATGCAGGGACAAGGTTTAGTCCCTTTCAGTGATTTTAGTTATAACGACCAGGATTGCAGCAAACAGCCTGGTGAAGATCTAAAAGAAAAAGCTTCATCATTTA
Organism: Bacteroidota bacterium; assembly: GCA_040386935.1. GTDB lineage: Bacteria > Bacteroidota > Bacteroidia > NS11-12g > UBA955 > JABMMZ01. The sequence goes on from JAZKEQ010000017.1 coordinate 33,885, forward strand.
AAATAAAAGGCTATCAGCGCTTAACAGTTGGCGATGCCTCGGGATTTGGAAAAGAAAAAATAGACCTCATAGCCATAAAACAAAATCTGGCACAAGGTGCACCGGTAACCATCGGCATGATGGTGGGCGGTACATTTATGCAGGAAATGATGGGACAAGAAGTATGGATACCTACAGATGCAGACTACGATATGAATGGCTTTGGCGGTCATGCCATGTGTGTCATCGGTTATGATGATTACAAAGCAGGTGGTGCATTTCAAATCATGAACAGCTGGGGACCGGAATGGGGCCAGAATGGTATAGCCTGGGTTCGTTACAAGGATTTTGAATATTTTGATAAGGAGGCATACGGTTTGTACCCAATGGGCAAAGCCAATGATGTTAAATTCTCTATCAATCATTTGAAAGCCTCATTCGGTTTATTGGACAATAGTTCCAAACAACTGATACCCCTCAATCATACCAGTGATATTAGTTTTAGAAGTTCAGTGGCACTTCAAAAAGGCACTTCTAAATTTAAGATTCAGGTAAACAACGATGCAGAATGTTACACTTATATATTCGGTTTGGAAACTGATAACAGTGTGAAAGGTTTATTCCCCTACACCCCTAAACACTCACCATATTGTGGCATTATGGGCACACGTATTTTCCCGCGCGATTACAGTTTTCAGCCCGATGAAACAGGCACCCTTGATTATTTTGCCATTGTGGTCAGTAAGAAAGCACTTGACTATGCCGATTATTGTACAAAACTGAGCAAAAGCAGTGGCAGCCTTCAGCAAAAAATTACAACAGTATTTGGCTCTCAATTATTGAATGCCGATTACAAAGCAACTGATACCATCACTTTTGAAACAGATGATGCCGATGAAAATTCTGTTATCGCCATGATTATTGAAGTAGAGAAGAAATAATATCTTTTTGTTCACTGAATAAACTTTTATAACTTTCTTATTCACTTATAGATATGTTACATTGTTTGGCTTTACCGGCATTTTAATATAAAATTGTGACTCTAAATAATTCCGAATTATGAAAAAAACGCTCTTGATATTATGCCCATGCTTATTTTTATTTGCTTTTAAGGCGAATGCGCAAGTTGGCAATCTTGACAAAACCTTCGGTACGAATGGCAAAGTTTCTTCTGCCTTTCAAATATCCAATGTAAGCAATATTAATTCAATAAAATTACAGGCGGATGGCAAAATAATAGTGCTCGGCAGTGCATTTAACGACAGCAGCAGTTACATTATAGCACGCTACCTTAGCAATGGCACTTTGGATAATTCTTTCAGTGATGACGGTTATTTGGTAAGTGATTTTGGAAAGAAAGATAACTACTGTTCAGAAGTGATTATTCACGCCAATGGACAAATGACCATCGTTGGCAGAACAGGAGGTACTGATTATTTCTACGATTTGGCTTTGGCCCGCTTAAATGATGATGGCACTTATGACAATACATTTGGCAACGGTGGTAAATTAATTATTCATGCCGACACAGTTGAATACAATTTTTCTGCAGCCAATATTCAATCAGACAATAAAATAGTATTGGCCGGTTATGGCAGAAAAAGCACATTAGGAACTTACGATTTTATGGTGATGCGATTGAATACTGATGGCAGCGTAGACAGTGCTTTTGCTACCAACGGCAAATTAAGATATGGTTACACTTCACTGAACGCAAGTGTGAGGGATATTGCACTAGATGCCAATGGCAAACTAATTGTTGTTGGCGGCTCTATCAGAGGGGCTCTGGATTCCGATTTTGCAATTGCGAGAATCAATACTGACGGCACTCTTGATACTGACTTTAGCTTGGATGGCAAAGCAACCATTGTGTTTAACAATAACGAAGAACAAGGAGCAGCAGCTGTTACTGTACAAAAAGATGGCAAAATAGTAATGGCCGGAAGCGCCAGTTATCAAGGCCGCTATGGTGTTGGACTCACCAGGATGAATGATAACGGCACACAGGATAACACTTTCAGTCAGGATGGCCTGCAAACAAGAAGAGTATACAATGATTTTTATGCAAACGATATGGCCTTGGACAGTGCCGGTAGAATTTTTGTATGTGGGCAAATGTATGCAAGTGGTAAATCTATGTTTGCGATAATGGCATTTAATGCTGACGGCAGTTATAACAATAATTTTGGCTATAATGGTCTTGATTCATTTATGATTGATTCGACCAATACTATAGAAAACTGTATGGCAATGGCTATTCAAAAAGATCAAAAAATAATAGTAGTTGGCAATACAACTCAAAACATGGGCTATGGCGGGAAAATAGGTATGGCTCGTTACAATAAAACACCTTTTCTGGGCATTCTGAATTTAAACAAAATAAGCACACCTGTATTAGTATATCCCAATCCGGTAACTGACAATATTTCGTTGCGCTATACACTTGCACATACAGAAAGCATGACGGTTACACTGACAGACATACAAGGTAAAATACTGATGACATATACAATCGATGAGATTCAAACAAAAGGTGAGCATACACTATCTCTTAATCTTCCCGCTGATTTGGCTAAAGGTCAATACCTCATTTGTCTCAGTTCATCTAAAGAGCTAACCACTGTAAAGATAGTGAAGTAAAAATGTCCTAAATTTGCCATGAATGAATGCCATCAGACAACATTTTGAGGAAGCACAACAGGTACTACAAACCTTTTTAAGCAACGACAAAAATTTTGAAGCCATAGAAAAAGCAGGAGCTGCTATGGTAACTGCTGTAAAAAGTGGAGGAAAAATATTGAGCTGTGGCAATGGTGGCAGCCTTTGCGATGCCATGCACTTTGCCGAAGAATTGACAGGACGTTACCGCGACAACCGCGCAGCATTGCCTGCTATCGCTATTTCAGATGTCAGTCATATGGCCTGCGTAGGCAACGATTACGGCTATGAATTTGTTTTCTCGCGTTACATCGAAGCATTGGGCAATAAAGGCGATGTACTGCTAGCCATTAGCACCAGTGGCAATTCTAAAAATATTTTGCATGCCATTGAAGCTGCAAAAGCCAAAGGCATGACAGTGGTAGGACTTACAGGTAAAGATGGTGGCGCTATGGCTGCCCTATGCGATGTAGAAATACGCGCTCCTCATGCACCCTATGCTGATCGTGCTCAGGAAATACACATCAAAGTGATACACAGTTTGATTGATTATATTGAGAGAGGGGTGTAGCTATATCGCTTCACTCCGTGTAAGCTCCCCAAAAAAGAGTACGTTTAGGAATTTTACAAAAAAGTATTAATCCCGAGTAAATAATTGAAACTGCATTTATAAAAAATGAAAATCGCCCTAACAAATTTCTTTGCTAGAGCGATTTTATCATAAACGTACAACCTTATCTTTATTTATTGAGTACAATATTCTGTGTCGTAATTTTATTATCAGTTAGCACTTTAACAACATATATGCCATTTGACAATTCCGACAAATCAATACTAATACTATTGGAATTAACTGTTACAGTTTTCACAATGGCGCCTACTGCATTGTAAACATATACAGTAACTGATTCATGCATATTGCCATTGACTGTAACATTGAAAATACCTTGTGTAGGATTTGGATAAATTGAAATTAATTGTTCAATGTTATTAACCGCATTGATATCTGTAGCTAAAGTGACGCACTTTGTTTGAGTGCATTCACAACCCAATGAATTTTCAGCTATCATGGTTACGCAATATTTACCGGGTGCCGCAAAAGAATATGACAAACCTGCATTTGCTGATGTTAAAGTATTACCATCTCCAGTCAACCAAATATAATTGATACCACTTGTACTGCCTCCGGTAGGGGTAAACTTATAGGCTGTAAGTGAGGTGGTATAATCGCGTGTTAGGTCAAAATTACATGTAGTAGGTAATGGATTGACGTTCACTATTTTTATTAATGAATCTGCACATCCTCCTTCAATAGAAGCTTTCAGTTTAACAGTAAACGACTGTGTTCCAACACCAACTGTATAGGAATGCTTAGGTGATCCATCATTTGATTTATAAGTATCTCCAAAATCCCAATCATAGGTAATTTTACCTTGGGTAAAATCTGTGCGATTGGTAAATTGAACATCAGTTCCGGCACATTGATCACTAAATTGAAAGTCTACTGCCGGCTGAACTCCTACATAAACAGTTTGCATTACTTCATCTTTACAGCCATTGTTTAATTCAGTAGATAATTTAACATCTGTCAGCCCTACATTAAACCACTGTTTAAAGGGGCTAAATACCATTGAAGTAAACCCATCACCGAAATCCCAATTAGTAGTTTTAACTGATTCTCCGGATGGAATAATTGTAGTATTTGTAAATGGTGTTAATGTTCTGCTACAAGTAAATGGATAGGTAAAATCTGACTTAGGTGAAGCTTTTACATTAATCGGAACGACCATTGTATCAACACAACCAAAGTCTGAAATTACTTTAAGCTTAACATTTTTTATGCCTGCCGTTAAGAAATCGTAAGATGGTTCCTTAATGGTTGACATATTACCGGCATCATTAAAGTTCCAATTATTACCAAACTCGCCCTGAGAAATAACAGAAGAATTGCTAAATAAGAAAGATTCATTTTCACAACTTCCTGAAACGTGTGTAAATAACGCTTTTGGCTTTGCAAATTGATAGACATTCTTTTTAATTATATTTTTACATCCATTGCCCGATGCTGTAAGTGTAACTGAATAGCCTCCCGGCAATGAATAAAGCTTAGTTGGATTAACTGCTGTAGATGTTGGAGATCCATCACCAAAGTCCCAAACATAAGACAATGTTCCTGAACCGATATAGGTCAAGTTTGTCAGTTTAATGGCTACACCTTCGCAAGCATTGGTTGGTTTAAAATTAGCTGTTGGAATTTCATTTACTTGCACCACTTTAGTAATACTGGTTTCATACCCATAAGGTGAAGTAATAACGGTTAATTTTACGTTGTATGTACCGGGCCCGGGGAATATGTACGCAGGGCTTGTTGCATCTGTTTCAGGTCCTTGTCCAAAATCCCATTGACTTAACAAAGAACCAGTGGATACAGTCGAGATATTCTCAAAAAATACTTCATCTTTATCGCAAACCAAAGTTGGGAATTTAAAATCTGGAACACCCTGTGGTGCTACAAATACCAACCTTTGATAGGTTGTGTCGCATACTATGATGTAATCTATTATCTTCATTGAAATAATAATAGAGCTATCTACCAGACTTAAATCAGGTGTAAAGTCAATTCTCAAATCTGAAGAACTTGTAGGGGCAACAATATTAAACATTGAAGAAGGCAAGGCCATTCCCGACAAAGTTCTAGCACTTACTGTAGCACTCCATTTGTTGGTATTATTTAATCCCCCTAAATAATCTCCATTATTATATCCCAATGTTGATGGCGGAGTGATATTATAAGAAATCCTTTGGCTATTTGTAGTAACATCCGGTTTACCTGTAATATCAAAATGCGCTTTAGGTGCTGATGCCATTGTATCCAATGTTACATTGCCTCCACCCGGTGCAATTTTAATATTGAACGTATACGTCAATGTATCATTCGATGGTTTATCATCTGCATTTGCTAAAAAGAATTTTACAGTTTGGATACCGGTTTTGCTAAATTTTATTGGTTTAAAAGTAACAGTACCGGCACTATTTACTGAAATGGCATTAGTAACAGTTTGAGCAGATATTATTACACCATTTACAGATACCATCAAATCAAAATCTTTAATAGGAACAACAAAATTATTTTTTATAGTAATTGTAGGAGAAACAGTATAGCCTGAACACTCATTTGCATTGGGTGAAAAATCACTCGACAAGCTTTCTATATCTAGAAAATTTTCTAATGCCCCACGATCGTTTTTATACGTATTTCGCGCAACCTGATTAGCGTCTTTATTATTTAAGGGATCTAAAGGAATATTATTTTGATTCATTAAAGCATTTGAGCGCAAATCGCAACTTGTCGGAGCATTCCATAATGGATTCCCAAAACTTTCATTTGACCCTGCAAATCCTAACCCTTTCCAATCAGTAAAAGTTCTTGCGCTCCCCGAAGGACAATACCAATATTCATAGCTAATGCTACTTATGTAATATGAATTTCTATCCCATTTAATGTTTGCTGGTGTTGAATTGTAAGTATAAGCCGGGTAGGCGCCATAATTACCTTGAATATCAACAATATTACCTTGAACATTTACCTGGCTATGATAATACATATAGCAATAAATTCCATAGCCAGTATGGCTCGAATAATTTGAATTAGTACCATCAATTTTTATAGTATTTTGTCTGATATTGGCTATATATGAACCGCTATTAAATGAGTAGGCATAAATTCCATAAGTGTTGTAATAACCTGAGTTATTGCAAATTAGATTATCTGTAATATTTACATTGTAATTGTAGTAATTGTATATAGAATAATGGTACCCAATAGTTGTATTTTTATTATTTGTGATCTTATTCCTTTGAATATTGTAATTACCATAAAAATAGGTATAAATATCATACATGTAATAATAGCCTGAAGTATTGTTATCTATAATATTATCCGTAATATTATAAGTGCCATAGTAGTAGGTATACAAATTATAAGTGTAATAATAATTTGATGAGTTATCTTTTACTATATTTCCTGAAATATTAATAGGATATGTACTGCTTGCATATTGTGCATAATAGGAATAAATTCTATACGTATAATAATAAGAGTTCTTATTGTTTTGAATTAAGTTATTATTAATCTCTTGAACTCCTGAAGGAGTTTGAGGATAATAATTTCGAATACCATACCAATAATATCCGCCATCGCAATTCTGTATAGTATTATCATTAAACTTATAGGATGCAGAAGTATAGCCATTGTACCATCCATGAAAATTATAACTAGATGATGTAGATACTGAAACATCATTATTATTGGCCATATTGCCTATAAGATCAAAAAATGAATTATAAAAATTATACCCTAAGTAAAGGTTGGTTGACGCTACTATATTTTCAATATTATTATTGCTTAATGAAAAACGAAGGGTTGAATTGCCATAACAGTAATAGGTATAAAAAGCATATACAGTAGTCGGTGCACTTGAAACACTAGCGCCTACATATGGCCAGTCGTGCAGATTGTTGTTATCAATTAAGCTAACTCTGGAGCTAGAATAGGAATAATAGGAATAAATCCCAAATAAAGTAGAAAAACAATTGTAAGATGTTGCATTACTTCTTGAAATATCATTGCCTATAATTTGATTGCCATTTGTATAATAATTCCGAATGGCATAGTAGTAAAAGTTCTGAATGCTATTATTGCTAATTGTATTGTTCTGTGCTACTGAACTATAACTTGAATTACTTCCCTGTATAGCAATACCAAAAGTTGGCCCGGGACTATTGGCATTTGTTGTGCGCATCAAATTACTATCAATGGTATTATAAGAACCATGGTTGGTTGAGCTAGTTATTGTTCGTGATGTAGCTGAAGTTGAAAACGCGATGTATGCCCCACCGGAAGTAGATGTTGACGTTAAGTTAGAGAATTCAATTGTACATTTTTTAATCGCATTATAATCTGCGCCATTCCAGAATCGAAACCCTTGAGCATTGGTACTGTTCATAGTATTTCGAACGACTAAATTATTAAATGTTATATAGTCTGCGCCATTCATTAAAAACACACCATCTGCCACACTGCATGCATAATACTTACCATTGCCATTGATAGTAATTGTACTTGTAGTTGAAGCCCCTGCAATTGGCGTAAATTGAATTTGTGCTCCTGATTGGCTTGTTATCACATCAACCACAACACTCCCACTGATACCATTGGTTGTAATATCATTTCTAAAGTCAATCCAGGATGCGTAATTTGTTCCACCAGTAATAGAGCCACTATCAATGGTGTAAGTCCCGGCCAATTGGGCCGATAGTGCTGTTGCACTGCCAAAAATTAGTGATAGAAAAAATAATTTAAGGTTGTTTTTTGTTTTGTAGATTCTTTCCATATATATATTGTTTGTTTAAAGTTGAACATTAAAGTAAAGTGCTATATGATGGATTTACAAGTACTCAAAAAACATAAATGTACAAGTTAGTTTTAAATCCACCATATATCACTTTGGGAGAAGTATTATCTGCTGCAATCATAGATATTAAGATGTAAATAAAATTGACTATAGTCAATTTTATAAAATTGATTATATTTGTCACTAATTATCATTTAATTAAAATGTCTATTGAAAGTGAAATAGAAAAATACTGTTTTAGTACTGAAATATTTTGGGACAATATGCCATTGTCGATATATAGGGAATTAAAAAAACATTCCAGTTTAATGCATTTTAAAAAAAATGATATAATGTATCGCGAAGGAACTATCCCTAAAGGATTATATATTATTAAGCACGGAACAGCAAAACTATATCTTATTAATGCTGATGGTAAAGAACAAATTGTTTATTTTTTGACTAAAGGTAATTTCTATGGACATAGATCAATGATAGGCAATAATTCATCTTTATTCTTCATAACTGCTTTAGAAGATTGCGAAGTTGAGATTATAGATAGAACTAATTTTCTTTTGCTTATTCAAAATTCTATAACTTTGAATAAGCTACTATTAGAACATATTGGCAATGAATACAGGGTTCTAATTAATAAAATATCATTCTTTACACTCAAATCGGTCAATGAAAGAATTGCTATTGCAATTTTATTTGTCAATCAAAAAATAAACAGCTTACCAGAATCTAAAAAATTATTTTATATTAATAAAACTGATTTGGCTAATTTCGCAGGCACTATACCAGAAACTTTATCTAGATTCTTAAATAATCTGAAAATAAAGGGGATAGTGGACGTCAAAGGTAGAAAAATTATAATTAATGATAGAGAAGCGCTTATTAAGATGGCAAAAATTATTTAGCTATCTATTTACAACCTTGCAGCTACCACACAACTCATTTTCTGTTTAATCCTTTCTCCGTTGGGATGCAGCCCTTCTATTTGCAGGATATAAATACCTGTCCCTGCTTTTTGACCATCTGAATCAGTGCCATCCCAGGTTAAAAAACCCTCTGTTCCTGTAGTGCGGTTATTCAGCCATTGTTTCACCATTCTGCCTTCTGTGTCATATATCACAATATTGACTAAATAGTCGGGTGCCGGTAAGTTGTAGTTCAATACCAATACATCTTCAAAACCATCTTCATCGGGAGATACTGTTTTACTTTGCAGTTTGAAATACTGCTGTGTTTTGTTAGCAGAAATGGCCTGTGAGTTTTGATACCCCGGTGTAGCATACCCTGCAGTAGAGGCGGCACTGTGCCAGTTACTGCTACTGTTAGTGGCTTGAGTAAAACTGATACGCTCCAAACTCACACCATTCTTATCACCCAACAAAGGGAAATGCCAGTCATCCAGATAATACAAACTGTCAGCTGTTTTACCATTCATATTCAGCAACATCACATTGCCTCCTTCATCAGGCAGACTCGGCATTTTACTGAAGGGTAAGTAAAGTGTCGCACTGTCACCACATTGATACTGTGAACATACAACAGTTGGATTTGCACTTAAAAGCACATATTGATATGGGCGAACAATGATGGCACTATCGCTAAGCCTGTCTATGCTTTTATATTGATTGTGTTCGTCTATTACGGCTATAAAATGCTTACTCAAATCAAATGCCTTATTGCTGTTGTTATATAACTCCAAGAAATCATAGCCACCTGTTTTTGGATTGAATAGTATTTCATTGAAAATTAATTCCCCTCTGTTGCTCATCGAAGGCCATTGCAGATTGAATACATGTACTTTATTAGGATTGTTTGAACAATCATTCAGCCCTGATATCTCTATATTATAAACACTGTCTTTGGCAGGTGCAAATGCAATTGTCCAGGTCATTGCAGTATACCCGCTTTGATAATTTTTTAATGCATGTGCTATTACTCTCCCATTTATTTTTAAAATAGCATTTTGTGAAGTGACACTGTCTACCTCTTCGCTACAGGCAATATGCAAAGTGGTATCATTCAATGCCTGAACTGACAACACTTCAGGACCACTTACATCAGCAATAGGAGTAATAGAATTAGGTAAGCCCGGTGTGCCTCCTAATGGGTGCAGACTAGCATGCCAGTTGGACTTTCCACCACAGGTAATAGTGGTTTGTATCATTTCAAGACTCCGGCCACCATTGCTTTTCTTTGGGTCGCCATACCACGCATCAGTATAATTGACGGTATGCAATACTGCGTTGTTTTGATTGGTGATTGAAAGGTAATCTCCGGCATTGTTAAGTGATGGCACATTGTATAATACAACGAAAGAATCGGGCGCAAGAATAAGATTTGGCAATGGTTTATAACTTGTTGCATCGTGTAATTGACACCCATTGAGCTGAATGAATTTTTTAGTTGGATTATAAATTTCAACATACTCCTTAGCAGGCAAACCAACCACAGGATCGGGGTCAGCCATTATTTCGGTTATCAGCAATTCGCGATAGTTGGCAGTATCAGGTCGTGAGTAATAAAAGGAAAGAGTATCTCTCATTAGCGGATTACCTGCTTTGTCTCTGACACCTTGTAACATGAGAGATGAAATGACATTGGGTTGAAATGGTGCTGCAAAATGCAAAATGACTTTCTGCTTATTCACAATATCAATTTGTGAAGGATGAATTCCTCCATTTAGCAATGTGTAATGATCGGTATTCAACAAATCAAGACTATCGCAATTCTCATTGAAAACACAATACAAACGCTGTTTATCCATTAACACCAAACTATCCCACAATGGCGCTACCGTATCCGTTACAATTCTGCCGGCATATAAATTATCGAAATAGTGTTTGCCTACAAATGATGCCGTACTGTGCTTAATACGCAAACCGTAATACTGGCCGCTCAATACTTCGGTATCTTTCGCATATCCTTCTGTTATAAAAGCGCCACCGCTTAGTAATTGCCTTTGCAATACAAAACTGTCGCGCCCATATCGCGACAAAAAAATATGCCATTGATTATTGCTGGTATTGAGTACATTATCGGCTCCATCTATGATTTTTGTATCGGTGCCATTCTTAGTTTTGTACAAACAGATGTCATCAGTTGTGCTGCCCAATCTTACAAAATAGCCGTTCTTCATTTTTGTAACATCAGCAGAGTCAGATATCACAACTAAATCCACATAATTTAAGGAAGAGGTATTGAACAACAATTTCACATCCATGAGCCATTGATAATTGGCTGCAGCAACACAGGGTGTCGAAATATAATAAGAGGCATTAAGATTGGAATTATTGCTGCGTAGCCATTTAGAAGATGTGGTAAAAAAATTTACTTGCCCACCCCATACAGGCTGTTGCAATAAATCTGAATCATCAAAATTATCAATGACTTGGGCATTTAATAAGCCACAAAAAAATAAGCACAGTGATACACAGTGTAGTTTTAGTTTCATAGTTTATAAAAAAGCAGGTACCTGTTTTAAAAGTACCTGCCTAGTGTTTTTTATCTGAGGGTATTATGAAAAACCTCCGAAGGAGATAATACTACCCAATATCTGGAAGTTCGTAGGATTGATACACATAACAGGTATTTGCGCATCGTTGTTAATGATTTTAACATCCTCTGCTCCCACTATGGCACCTACTATTCCTTTTTCTTCTGCTGCAATAATCAACATCAAATCAATGTTATTGGCCGATGCATGTTTGATTGTTTGCTTACTAAAACTGTCTTTGCTTGTAGCATCTACATATGCTTCTGAAGCCACTGAAAGATCGTGCTCTTCCAGTTTGTTTTTTACAAAACTCATATTGGCTTTTAGTTTCACAGCCAGGTACTCGTCTTTTTCGTGGTCGCCAAAAAGGTGAATATTGCAATTGTATAATTTTGCCAGTGTGATGGCTTGATACACTTTTTGTTTTGATTCAGTAGAACGGTCGATTGGCAACAGGATATTTTTATACCCATGGTCTGCTACGCCTTTGTTCTGAACAATAATTACAGGGCAAGGTGATGATGATACCACTTTCAATGCAAAAGCCCCTAATATGTGCTGCATGCCTTTCACACCATGTGTACCAAATGTTAGGTACCATGCATTTCTTTCTTCAGCTATTTCACCAATGGTTGAAAATATATCGCCTTCTTTCGCAGTAGCTTTGGTTGTTATGCCTGACTTAGCGGCATTGTCGTCTGCCACTTTTTGAAGTGCTGCATTAGCCACATTTTTATCTTTGGTATCTTTGGTAATAATATAAACCAGTTCTATAGTACTGGCGGTAGCTTTAGCCAGATTATTGGCATGATTCAGAGAGCAATCAGCTTCTTTTGTAAAATCATAGGCCACAATGATCAGGTTATTTTTGGGTGCAAATTGGTCGCTCATGGTGTATTATTGGTTATCTATTTTTTTAATGACTTGTTTTAAATGTTCTGCTTTTTGAGGGCCTCTGCCATTGATATTAGTTTGTGTATAATAATGGTGAGCCGTCAGGAATTTTACCTGTAGCTGGTTCCATGACAGTGGGTCTTTAACAATTCCCTTGTATAAAAACTCTTCATAAAGATTATCGCCAATTGAGAAAAAATCCTCGCGGCCAAGATAATCCAGATCAGCATCACAAATAATTTGTTCCAGTCTTGTTTTGGGTTGTTGTGGCACTTTTGTGGCCATTATCATCCCTTCAATAATGGTAATTTGGCGGTCAGTATAACCAAACTGAGGCAATACATCTCTTGCTATTTCACATCCTTTTTCTTCATGATCGGCATAGGTTTCCAGAAACCCGCAATCGTGATATACAGAAGCAGTTTCAAGCAACAGTAATTCCTCTGAATTATCAATACCTTCTTCTTTGGCAATGCGCATGGCTTGCTTTCTTACATCCTTTGTATGATCAACACAATGGTAAAGTAAATATCCGGGCAATTCGTTTTCTAATCGCTCGAGTATGTGGTCAGTGGCTTTTTCTACTTGCATCAAACACTTACAGTTTTTTTAATTTCAATTACGTGATTTATATAGTACATATCAATTTCACCCTTATTTTTTGCTTCAACTTTACCGCGATATTCATAATCGACAAAGTCTTTCACTTCTTCAAAGGTACTACCTGATACGTTAATTTTTCCTGCTAAACAATTCTGCTCCATTCTGGCGGCTGTATTCACAGTATCGCCCCAGATATCAAAAGCAAACTTTTTATTACCAACAATACCCGCTACAATAGGACCGGTATGGATACCGATGCGTATGTCGAAGTATGGTTGATTGTCGCTTTGTTTTTCTTTTATCAGTTTGGCAATAAACACCTGAATATCCATGGCTGCTTTTATCATATTCAAAGGTGAATGTGATGTAGCATCAGGCAATCCGCTTACACACAAATAAGCATCACCAATGGTTTTAATTTTTTCCAGATTATGGCGTTCGGTAATGGCATCAAACTCCCTGAAAATATAGTCAATGTCCTCAACCAATTTCTTCGGTGTAATCATTTCACTGATACGCGTAAAGTCTTTGAAATCCGTAAACATCACCGTTGCCTTTTCAAAAAAGCGTGGCTCTGATTTGCCATTTAATTTCAACTCTTCAGCCACTTCCTGAGGCAAAATATTCAGCAATAAATCATCGCTGCGTTTCTTTTCTTTCTCAATCTCATTGTTCTTTTGAACTAGCAAATCCTGGGTTCTTCTTTTGATGGTATACATCCTGTAGAATGATGCTGCCAATATTAGTAATACACTGAGGCCTAAACCCAGCAAATAATTGATCAAACTTTGTTTTTCAACTTCATTTTTAGCCAGTTCTTCATTCTTCTTGGTAATTGAAAGTGAGTCCTCAAATACCTTGGCCTGCAATTTCTGAGTCTGTAGTTCCTGCATGGTAAGACTCAACTGACTATTGGTAGTACTTATCTGCTGCTCCTGAAGTGTAATGGTTTGTTTCTTCTTATCAATCTCAAACTGTTTTTGTTGAATCTCCAATTTGCGTCTTTCCAACTCTTCTTTACTGATACTTTTATCGTTGTTCAGTTTTTCAATTTCATCCATTCGCCTTTTCAATTCGATTTGCTCCAGCTCGAGTTGTGCTTGTTGCTTGCGAATCATTTCTTCCTTTTCCTGTTTCTCTATCAGCGCCTTTTCATTGGCCGCATAATTTATTTCTTCGAGTTTGGATTGTGACTTGAGAGCTTTAACCTTGTATTTAGCAGATTTCAATTGCTGTCCGGCTATTTTATACAAATTTTCAAGCGCTTTATAGGCTTTGTACTTACCGTATTCAAAGTTTGATTTTTCAGCCAATTCAGCCGCATTAAGGGCTGCTGAAACAGCTTTTTCGTAGTCTTTCACCAATTCGTACGACTTGGCTTCCTCTAGTAATTTATTAATTTTTGCCGAATCCTCGAAATTTAATGTTGTTACATTTCCCCTTACTATGGCGGTTTTGCCATATCCGGTCATATAAAAACACAAGGAAAAGACAGCCACCAAAAGGGTGGATTTTAAAGCATTCATGATTTTTGACTTTTTACGAATCCCCAAAACGGGAGTGTAAAAAACGCACATTTCAATTGAAAAAAAAAATACTTTTTCAGATTACACCAGTTGCAGCTGATTGAGATTCTTGTAAACACCTTCCTCAATCTTTATGAGTTCTTCGTGCTTACCTTGTTCTACAATGGTTCCCTTATCTAGAACAATGATATTATCAGCACTGCGAATTGTGCTCAATCTATGGGCAATTACAATGCTGGTGCGATGTTTCATCAGATCTTCTAGGGCATCCTGCACCAATTGTTCACTTTCGCTGTCAAGTGCACTGGTAGCCTCATCGAGCACCAATATGGCAGGGTCTTTAAGAATGGCTCTGGCAATAGCCACACGTTGCTTTTGGCCTCCTGACAACTGAATACCTCTTTCGCCCACCATGGTCTCAAATTGTTGAGGAAATGATTGGATAAATTGCAGGGCATTAGCTCTTCTGGCAGCCTCTATTACCTGCTCTTTAGTTGCTTCAGGATTGCCATACAATATATTTTCGTAAATAGTGCCGCCAAACAGGATAACATCCTGAGGAACATAAGCTATCTGACTTCTGAGGTACTTCAAATCATAATCATTAGCGTCTTTACCGTCAACTGCTATAGTACCGGCATCGGGTGTATAAAATTTCAAAACCAATGAGGCAATGGTACTCTTACCTCCACCACTACTGCCTACTATGGCTATCTGCTGACCTTTTGAAACAGTGAAACTAATGTCCTTGAGCACCTGTACTTCTGCCCTCGAAGGGTAGCTAAATGCAACATTTGTAAATGTGATATCGCCATTTAATCGTTTAACATCTGTTGTAGCTGCAGCACTTTCTTCTTTATCCATGGCCAGTAATTCTCTTACCCTTTGAATTGAGCCCAATGCTTTTTGCAATTGCCCAAACATATCTGCAAATCCACCCAAAGTACCGCCTACAAATACACTGTAAATTACAAACATCATCAATTGACCAATTTGCAATTCTTTAGGATTTGTTTGCACAATACCTGCACCATACCAGATAACAAAAGAAATAGCCCCAAATACAGAAAATATAATAAATGATACGAAGAAGCCTCTGTAAACACCACTCTTCAGCGCAAAATCTATCAGGCTGTTAATATTCTTACTGTATCGATTGCGTTCTAAGGATTCTGCTGTAAAAGCTTTCACTACACTGATACCCTGAAGGGTTTCGTGCACCACATTGCTGCTTTCTGCCAACATATCTGTTTCCCTACGACTCATTTTTTTGATGCGCATACCAAAGAATACAGCACTTAAGGCAATTAAAGGCACTACCGACAACATGATGAGGGCCAGTTTCCACGATATAACAAAGATGAGACTTACCCCTATAACAAGTGTAAGCACTCCTCTTAAAAATTCAGCTAACACAACCGATATAACATCCTGAATTTGTCCGGTATCTGCTGAGAGTCGGCTGCTCAAATCGCCCACCCTCTGACTGCTAAAGAAAGACATCGGCAATGAGATAATATTGCTGTATAAGTCTTTGCGAAGATCTGCCGTTGCATTAACCCCTGCTTTGGTTAACAAAAATACCCGCATGAACGAAAAAATGGTTTGAAGCGTCAACTGAATAAAAATAAGCAATAACACAAAATTCAACGTCCATTCAACATCCATTATTGAAACACCATTGCTTGCATTCATCAATGTGTTACCAGGTATTTCAACAGATTTTCCGCTAACGGCATTGATCATTTTTCCCATTAAAAAAGGGAAAGCCATGGTACTTAAAGCTGATAGGGAAATGAATAATAAGCCTCCGAAAAAATACTTTCTGTAGGGTTTTAAATATTTGAAAAGAAACTTGAGTTCCTTCAGTGATTCTGCATTGAGCTTTACTTTTGGTAAATCGCGGTCTTGCCTTGGTCCGGCCATAATTAAATTTTTGTGCAAAATTATGCTTTTGCAACCTTTATTATTTTAAAAATATTACCTGTTTTTCAATTTTAGATAGAATGAATTGGTTATTCGACAGTTGAGCGGCATTTATTCAGCATAATAAAATTGCCTTTAAATGACGAAAGTGCTATTTTTGAAGAGTGAGAGTTGTCCTATCCCTTTTTCTGATTTGCCTGAGTAACCACTTATTAGGACAGGGTATTAATACTGAATTTGGCCAAAACCGGGTTCAGGAGAAGAAAATCGCCTACAGCTTACAGCAAGACAATATTGAAATTGTGTATTACGAGGGGGGTGAAGATTTGGCCCGTATTGTTTTTGAATACACTTTACAGCAATTACCTGATTTTGAGAACCGACTGAATTACAATCTGAGCAATGGTATCCGCATTGTTGTTTTCAACCATTTCATAGATTATCAGAACAGCAATATCAACCTTACCAATCCGCAACAATATGCAGGCGGTTATTCTACACTTACTGATAATACCAGCAGCATTTATTTTTCAGGCAGCCGCATAGATTTATACCGTCAGACAAGAAGAGCAATTGCCGAAATACTCGTCAGTGAATTTATTTATGGTGGTGATATTCAGGACAGAATACAAACAGCTGCATTACTCAGTTTACCCGACTGGTATTACAAGGGATTGGTTAATTACCTCGCTGAAAGTTGGAACATAGAAAAAGACAATTATCTCAAAGATTTTTTATTGAGTGGAAAAGCATCAGTTTTCACAAGTTTACAGGAAGAAGATGAAGTGTTAGCAGGGCATAGTATTTGGCGTTATGTAGAAGAGAAATTTGGGGCCGGATCAGTTGGCAATGTCGTATTCATTACCCGTGTAGGCCATAGTGTCGAGAGTGCCTTCAACTACTATACAGGTCTTACAATTAACAGCATGTTAAAGGACTGGGAATTGCATTATAAAGACAAGTACTTTAAAGATGAAAATACATTTAAATTGCCAAGGGGTCAGGAAAATGTACCATCAAAACTTGTCAAGAAAAGAATCACCCAATTTAAATTAAGTCCTGACGGAAAAAAAATAGCCATTGTTACCAATACCAAAGGCCGTTACCAGGTGGTACTATATGAAATAAGAACAAGAAAAACGACTGTATTATTAAAAGGGGGACATCAGTTTCTAAATCAGAAAACCGTGTATGGCTACCCCATTATTGCATGGGAAAACAAAGGCAAACACCTCACTGTCATAACATTCAAAGACAACTCTTCCCACCTGATTTCATATTCAACTGACGGCAGAAAAACAAAAGATATTGAACTGACCAATATTCCAATAATCAATGATTTTAATTACAACAATGATGGCGATAAAATTGTCATGTCAATTATACGGAAGAGTCAGTCTGATATTGTAGTTTACAATCTTAAAACAAAAGAAATCACAGATATCACCAATGATGGGTACGATGATATGACGCCTCGTTTTACTATTGATAACGCGTCCATTTTATTTTCTTCAAACAGAATCATCGCTACTAATACTGCATCCAATTACTTTTCAGTTTTTGAATACATTCTTTCATCAGGCACTATTCATCTCATAGCAGGCTCACCCCAATCATTGATTAATTATTACCAACCCATAGAACTTCAGAATAATTACATCAGTTTTTTGAGTGATGCTAATGGCATTGTCAATAATTACGCCATCAAAAGAAATGACAATCGCATCATACAGCTCACCAATTATAAGCGTTCAATATTGTATAATGATGTGGCGCCTGAAGCACAAAATATTGCTGACCTTATTTTTTATAGAAATAAATACAGAATTTATGTTGGAGAGTTGTCGGAGAATATCAAAGAAGAAGAGATAGACAAACAAGTGAATACAGCCTATCGCATATGGCTGAATGAAAGCAATCCTTTAAAAATTGATACGACAAAAAAGGGAGACAGTTTGTTGTTGAAAAACACTCAAAAAGATTCAACAAAAACTGAAACAAAAAAAGTATTCATTAGTGGATTTACAGAAAAAGAAGATATTCGAAAAGATGTTAAGATTAGCGAAAAAGCTAAAGGATTTTTATTACAACCAACTCAATTGAATTTTGGAGTCAATTATTTTCTTCAACAGTTTGATAATTCAATTCTGAATAACTATTTATACCCGGCAAATGTCAATGAAATGGTGTTTAATTACCCAATGCTCAACATCTTGATACAAACAAAGATTACAGATAATCTCAATAATTATCAGATTGAAGCCGGTATCAGAATTCCTTTCACTGTTAAAGCATCCGATTATTTTATTCGCTATACATCGTTAAGGGGTAGATGGGACAAATCGCTGGCGTTCTTTAGAAAAGGAAGAGTATTTGACAATGAAAGAACCAGCGACCGAATGGTAATAGAACAATTGCGTCTCACCTACAGCTATCCATTCAATCAACGGTCAAAAATCAATTTATACACACACCTAAGACAAGACCGTTTAATTGCTCTGGCAACTGATACCAATGCATTAAGAAAGGATATTACCGGCAATATTTATTTTGGTGGTGGAATCGAATATGTGTATGATAATATCAAGAGTAGAGGTTTCAATACTTTTGAAGGTTTGAGATTCAAATTATACAGTGATAATTACAGCGGCACACTTCAAAATGCAGTAGTTTCCAATAATGGTTTTGACGGTCGGTATTATTTAAAGGTACACCGACAGATTTACCTGGCATCGCGACTGAGTGGCGCATTTTCACTGGCTCCGCAAAAGACCGCCTATTATCTTGGAGGTGTTGAAAATGAAATAGGCTATGCAAAATCTTCCGATAATTTTAATTACGCTATCCCTACATTGAATGGTGTCGATTACAGTTTTCAAACCATTGTATCGCCCATGCGCGGCTTTTTAAGAAATACAAGGGGCGGCAGTAATTTTGTACTCATGAATGCCGAATTGCGCATGCCTATTATTACTTACCTGATTCAGAAACCCATCACCAGTGATTTTTTAAGAAGTTTAATGATTGTTGGATTTGTTGATATCGGCACAGCTTGGCAGGGTAAATCGCCTTATGACATCAGCAACCCGTTCAATACGCGAATTGTCAAAATGCCCAATTACTACATCACTGTTGTAAGTAGACGAGACCCCATGTTATATGCTACGGGAGCCGGCATCAGGGCTAAAATTTTGGGGCACTACATCAAAGTTGATTATGGTTGGGGTTACATTGAGAAAAAATTTCAAAAACCCATCACCAATATCTCGCTGGGATTGGACTTTTAATTCATCAAAAAATACTTCATCCATTTTTGTTTAGTGCTTGAATTAGTATTACTACTTATTTTTGCTCCATGCATTGGTTAATGTTAATAATTGCGGGTTGTTTTGAAGTGGCTTTTGCTGCTTGTTTAGGGAAAGTGAAAGAGACAGAAGGCACAACATCAAAACTATGGATGCTGGGCTTTTTCATCTGCCTTTCTATCAGCATGTATTTGCTTTACAAAGCCACTAAAATAATTCCAATAGGTACAGGTTATGCCGTATGGACCGGCATTGGCGCTGTCGGTACAGTATTGATTGGCATATTTGTCTTCAAAGAGCCTGCAGAATTTTGGCGTTTGTTTTTTATTACCACACTGATTGCATCCATTATTGGACTAAAACTGGTATCGCATTAGTTCGCTATATTCATTGCATCGGGCGATATTAAATTATCAGACACTTCATTGCCCATATCACGCCATAAAAACCCATTGATTATTTTGGTATAGGGTGGTACATTATTATCATATAAATGCCCGGTTCCCAAACCCTGGTGTACTTTGGAATTAAAATTAGCTGTGTACTGTGCAATGGCATTTAATCCAATGTTTCCTTCAAGTGCAGAGGTAATCCACCAGCCAATATTTTTTTTATTGGCTTCTGCAATCCATTTCTCACATTGTACAAATCCTCCTACTAAATTAGGTTTCAAAACCAAATAAAATGGTTTAACATGTTTTAATAAATCACGGAAAGACTCCTCTGTAGTAAGTCCTATTAACTCTTCGTCAAGTGCAATAGGAACAGGAGAAGTTGCACACAAGTCAGCCATTAAATCAAGCTGTCCTTTTTTTACAGGCTGCTCAACACTGTGCAACCCGTACTTTTTCAATGCCTTCAGTTTTTCCTTTGCATCTGATGAAGTAAAGGCTCCATTGGCATCAACTCTGAGTATCAGCTGCTCTCCTTTTTTTTCTTTTCTAATAAAATGCAACAACCGACATTCATCTTCAAAATCAAGCGCCCCGATTTTTATCTTGATGCATTCAAAACCTTTGTCGATTTTATCAATTACCTCAAGTTTCATACTTTCTATATCATCCATCCAAACAAGTCCGTTAATAGGAATACCTTGCTTGCCGATGGCATAAAAATTCTGATAGATAATTTTTTTACCGCCAAATTTTAAATCTAGCAACGCGGTTTCAAGACCGAATTTAATACTCGGATAGCTGTCGAAATCAAAATCTTCTGTAGCTTTATTTTGATTAATCTGATCCACCAGTTTCATCAATACACTTTCATAATCTGGAACATCATCTATACTCAATCCCTTGAGTGGTGCACATTCTCCAACACCTTTGATTGCAGCATTAGCTGTATTCCACAAAGTCAATAAATAGATTTTACGCTGTGTATATTCTCCCCTGCTGGTAGTGGCCGGCTTCTTAAATAATAAGGTATGAGGTTTTATACTGGCTTGTAATCCCATGATTTAATTTACAATGGCTTGACTAAAACAAAAAGCAATACTGATCATTAAGGTTAATAGCGACAACATTTTCAATTGCTGATTAAATACCACCCTTTCTTTGCCTTCTGCTTTCTTTAATTGTTGTAGATGTTTAATCAATAATGGCGTAAATATTAAGAACATGAATTGAGTGGCATGAATACTATTGCAATAAACATACATCAGGAAGCAAGCAACTGCTGTACAAATTAGGAACAACTGATAGAACCAGGCATTTTTAAAGCCCAGTTTTACAGCAACTGTTATTTTATTTTTACTGCTATCGCTGCTTATATCGCGCATATTATTGACATTCAAAACTCCCACACTTAGGCATCCTATTGCTGTAGCCACCCACCATACAGGAGATGTCAATGTTGTTGTCTGAAGATAATAAGTACCGCCCACTGCCAAATAACCAAAAAAAAGAAATACGGACACATCGCCCAAACCGATATAGCCATAAGGGTTTTTACCGGCTGTATAAAAATAAGCGGCCAGTATACCTCCTATCCCTAATAATAGCATAATAAAAAAAGTAAAACTAAAGAAACCGATACCAATGCCTAGCAAGGTAATGCCGGAAATTAAGGTCCCTATAATTAAAATAAGAATCGCTTGTTTCATTTGTGCTATGCTTATTTTTCCTGATGCCATCATCCTGTCTGTTCTTTCATCTGTATCAGCCCCGTTCACAAAATCTCCGTAATCGTTGGCAAAATTACTGAGTACTTGCAATAATACTGCTGTTAGCAGGCTCCATCCCAAAATACTTTTGTTGATATGCCCTGTTTCAACATAAGCCATCCAATTACCAGAAACAATTCCCGCTATTGCTAGTGGCAATGTTCTTAGTCGTGCTGCTTTTATCCAAACGCCTACAGACATGGTGTTCTTCCTCCATCAACGACTACATTGGTACCTGTAATATAGGCCGCCAAATCAGAAGCTAAAAAAGTTGCAGCATAGGCAATTTCAGAAGGTTTCCCAAAACGCCCCATTGGAATCTCAGCTAACATTTCCTTTTCTATCACAGCGTTATCAACTGCCAGCTTACTGGATTTATTGCTGATAATGGTGCTCAATCTTTCTGTTTCAGTTGCACCCGGCAGAATATTATTAACGGTTATACCCGCCCCTGCCAACTCAGTTGCCAGTGTTTTCGACCAATTGCCAACTGCACCTCTGATGGTATTACTCACCCCCAAATTGTGTAACGGCACTTTTACCGAAGTAGAAATAATATTGATGATTCTGCCAAAGCCTTTTGCTTTCATACCCGGCACCACTGCCTGAACCAATTGATGATTATTGATAAGATGGGTATTAAAAGCTGCAATAAAACCGCCAGTTGCAGCATCTATTGCCTTACCCGCTGCAGGTCCTCCGGTATTATTAATCAAAATATCAATGCTGTATTGTGCTGTTATTTTTGCTGCAACTGTTGCCACATCATCAGTTTTATCAAAATCTGCAACAAAGTAGTGATGCTGATTACCTTGAGAGCTGTCGAGTTCCTGTACAACTGTCTTCAATTTTTCTTCGTTGCGAGCCAGTAAAATAACTGATGCACCCGAAGCTGCCAATTCAAGTGCAATGGCTTTACCTATGCCTTGTGTACTACCGCAAACCAATGCAGTTTTGTTCTTTAAATCAATAATCACGGGGCAAAGGTAAAAGAAAAATAAAAGATTTGATTTGACACTCGCTTTAAAGACGTGCATACGACCGATATATTTGACATCTGTCGGTTGGGTGGGTAATAATTTGTACACACAATCTGATAAATCAGTATTTTTGACCCTTTTATGAACTACCGTTTATTGTTTTTATTAACGCTATGTTGGTTAAAACCGGGCATTGGGAAATCACAAAAATCTCTTAATGAAAGACAATCTCCTAGGGGAAATTTTTACTTTTACTGGGGCTGGAATCGCGCAACATACACCAGATCAGATGTGCATTTTAAAGGCACAAATTTTGATTTCAGGGTGGATAATGTAAAAGCCAAGGACCGCCAATCCAAGCTGGCTGCGGATCCTTACCTCAGAATTGATGAAATTACCATACCTCAATATAATTTCAGAATGGGGTATTTTTTTAATAATAAATACAATTTTTCTATAGGTGCTGATCACATGAAATACGTGATGGTTCAAGACCAGGTAGCCAATGTAACAGGCGATATACATGGAACAGGCACAGGATACAACGGCAGCTATGACAATACGCCAATGACCATGGCTGGTGACTTTCTACAACTTGAACACACAGATGGATTAAACTATCTAAATATGGAACTAAACAGGGTAGACGACATTTACATATTCAATAAAAATATAGTATTTACCGGCACTTACGGTATAGGTACAGGCATCTTATACCCCAGAAGTCGCTGCGTAATTTTAGCAAATCAAGTGAACGATCAGTGGCACCTTTCGGGTTATGGAATTTCTGCAAAAGCAGGTATTAATATCAAATTGCTGAAGCATTTTTTTATTCAGGGTGAATTAAAAACAGGTTTTATCAATATGCCAAACATTGTAATCGAAGCAAATTCAAGCGACAGAGCCAAACAACATTTTGGCTTTATGCAAGGCAATATTGTATTCGGTTATCAGTTTGCTTTAATCAAATAGCCTATGAGTTTTTTGAAAAAATTGGCCTCTCAAACAGCCGTTTACGGCCTGAGCTCTATGCTGGGCAGGTTCATCAATTTTTTATTGGTTATTCCGCATACAAAACTATTTCACGGGGTAGATACTTATGGTAACATGAGTACAATTTTTGCCACCCTCGCATTTTTGAATATCCTGCTGACTTATGGAATGGAAACTACCTATTTCAATTTTATTCGCCAGGAAAATGCTCCAAAAAAAATATTTTCAATCAGTCAAAAAAGCATCTTTATAACGACTTTTCTTTTCTTCGGATTGTGTTTTTTATTCGTCCCTCAATGTGCCTACTTATTGGGCTTTCCAGAGAATGAAGAGTACATTTATATCATTCTGATTTTCTTGGTTTTCGACACCATTTCTGTATTGCCATTTGCCAGGTTGCGATTCGAAGAGAAGCCCATGAAATTTGCTTTCATCAAGATGGTGAACATCATTATTAATGTTGCACTGAATTTATACTTACTGATTGATACCCCAGAATTTCTGATGGGCTATAACCAGGTAAGTTTAGTGCTGCTGGCCAATGCTGCAGCCAGTGTCTGTTCTTTTATTTTGTTGTCGCCAATTGCATTTGACATTAAGCATCCTTTCGACTTCAGCTTGTATAAAAAAATGCTGAAATATGCCTGGCCGCTCATTTTTGTTGGGTTTGCAGGTATTATTAACGAAACACTCGACCGTATTCTTTTGAATAAACTGGCAGTGAACGGCAACTATCAAACCGGTATTTACAGTGCATTTTACAGATTGAGTATGGTAATGACCATGTTTGTTCAGGCCTATAAATTTGCAGCTGAACCTTTCTTTTTTAAACAAACAACCGGAGACAGTAAAAATGTGTATGCCGTTACCATGTATTGGTTTACAGGCGTATGTGCGGTGATCTTTTTAGGATGCATGTTATTTGACACCTGGCTGGCCCACCTATTCATTAAAAACAAGGAATATTTTATCAATCCTAATGGCATTGCCATTGTGCCAATCTTATTGCTGGCTAATCTCTTTCTAGGTATTTATTACAATTTGAGTATTTGGTACAAATTAAGCAACAACACCAAAATGGGTGCTGTCATTGCAGCTGCCGGTGCGGTGATTACAATTGCAGGCAATATTATTTTTATCCCCTTATATGGCTTTACTGCCTGTGCGTGGATTACATTAATTGTTTATTTTTTAATGTGCGTAGCCTCCTATCTGCTAGGTAATCGTTATTTCAAAGTGCCATATCGAATCATCAACATATCCTTTGTGATATTGCTTTCAGTAGGTTTATGGCAAATGAACCTGTTATTGACAAATGGTTTATCAGAAAACTGGAAGATAATTTGTATCAAATTGGTACTCTTAATCCTATTGGTGTTAATAATTTGGGTATTACAACCAAAGGCTAAAAAGGCTTAACTTTGCAATTGCATTTTGTCAATTAAAGTAAAAATCAGGAATTCAGGTTCACAGGCGTTGCCGGTTTACCAGACACAATGGGCAGCGGGTGCAGATATTTGCGCTGAAGTGAGTGAGCCCCTCGTTATCAAACCCTTCGAAAGGGTATTGGTGGGTACAGGTTTGTTCATGGAATTGCCCGAAGGCTATGAAGCCCAAATCAGGCCAAGAAGTGGATTAGCCCTTAAACACGGTATTACCGTTTTAAATTCTCCGGGCACCATAGACGCTGATTATCGAGGTGAAATCAAAATTCTGTTAATCAACCTCGGTCAGGAGAATTTTACCATTAATAATGGTGACAGAATTGCCCAAATGATTATTGCCAGCTATATTCAGGCAGAATGGCAGACAGAAACAACATTGAGTGAAACCCTCAGAGGCGAGGGTGGATACGGACATACAGGAATATCAACTAACATTTAACTTAAAGAAAAAGACATGAGCGGCATGAATATTATTATACCAATGGCTGGGATGGGAAAACGCATGAGACCCCATACCCTTACAGTTCCAAAACCATTATTGCCTATTGCCGGCAAACCTATTGTACAACGACTGGTAGAGGATATAGCAGCAGTCTGCAAAGAACCTATCAACGAAGTGGCTTTTATCATCGGTGATTTTGGTTTGGCTGTGGAAATTCAATTATTGAAAATAGCAGAAAGTATCGGTGCTAAAGGGCGTATCTATTATCAGGACGAAGCACTTGGAACTGCCCACGCTGTATTATGTGCAACGCCAGCTTTAACAGGCGAAGTAATCATTGCTTTTGCTGATACCCTTTTCAAAGCACAGTTTGAGCTTGACAAGTCGGCCGATGGCACTATATGGGTTCACAAAGTAAGTAACCCGAATCAGTTTGGTGTTGTTAAGCTTGATGAGCAAAACAATATTACCGACTTCATTGAAAAACCGACAACCTTCGTTTCTGATTTAGCCATTATCGGTATTTATTATTTTAAGGATGGCGATAATTTGCTGAGTGAATTACAATACCTCATCGACAATGACATCAAGGAAAAAGGTGAATACCAATTGACCAATGCCCTTGAAAATATGAAAAATCAAGGTTTGATTTTCAAGCCGGGTGAAGTGGAAGAATGGCTGGATTGTGGCAATAAAGACGCCACAGTTTACACCAATCAGAGGGTGCTTGAAATTAAAAAAGATGAATTCAATGTTGACTATTCTCAATACAATCACGGATCTAAAATTATTGAGCCTTGCTACATCGGCAACAATGTGATAATTGAAAACAGTACCATCGGACCCCATGTTAGTATTGGCGAAGGATCAGTTGTGAAAAATAGCACCATTTCCAATAGTATTTTGCAAAATAACTGTTCGATTGAAAATGCAAATTTCTCAAACAGTATGATTGGCAATCATGTTGTATTGAATGGCAGTTCCAATGAATACAGCATTGGCGACTATAGTACCCTCAGTTAAAATAAAATTGAAAAATAAAGCAACAATAATTGTCCTCTGTTCATTGTTTGTTGTTGCAGCAACGTTGTTACCTGCTTGTAAATCAAAAAAAGGTATAACCAATACCGCAGGTGCAAATCCAAATACTAAATTCGATCGCACCTATATTGAGGCATGCAATCAATTCAATATCGGCAATTATTCAACTGCCCTGATTTTATTTCAAAAATGCACCGAGTTAAAACCCCTTGAAGGTTCTGTGTATTATCAGATAAGCCGAATCAAGGAGAAACAAAATGAATTGGATATGGCTTTACAAATGGCTGCAAAAGCCAATGAACTGGCCCCTGACAATAAATTTTATGCCGAACATTACGCCAACCGTTTACTTGAAATCGGTCAGTACGAAAAAGCCATTAGCATCCTGAATATTTGTCTAAAAAGTAATCCAGGAGAAGAGCGACTCTATTCGCTATTGGATAGTTTTTATGAATTATTCTACGATAAACAAAAAGCCATTGACACCCGAATTAATCTTTGGCTTCAATACAAAGCCAATGCCGGTTTAAAAGGTAAAACAGCCCAAAAACTGCTCGATCTCTATAAACAAAAGAAAGATTATATTTCTGCTCATGGCCTATATAATGAACTTAAAACCGGGGCGCCAAATAAAGTGCAGTATTATGTAGATGAAGCAATACTTTATCTGGAAGAAAATGACGAAAAAAATGCCCTTTTGAATTACGAAAAGGCTATCTCCATCAATCCTCGCAATTGGGAAGTTAATTATGCCTTATTTCAACACTATGTAAAGACCGGTAACAAAGAAAAGGCGATTCAATATCTTCAACAGGGTTTACAAAAAGGAACTGCAAGTTTCGAGATGAAATTACCTGCTAGTATTTACATCATTAATCTAATGAAAGTTGATACCGTCAATAATGTATATGGCAGAATCGTATCAGAGAACCTAACCACTACATCAGGTGCTTCAGGCAAGGCTTATTACACTGCTGCCGAGATTAATTACCTGTGTAAAGCCTATTCAAAATCATATGACTTATACATGATGGCTGCAGAGTATGAACCTAATTTATACGATGCCTGGACAGGCGCTATAAAAAGCAGTTTTAATTTAAAAAACTATGAGAAGGCGATTGCATCATCAGAAAAAGCCATTACATATTTTGCAAATACGGCCTATTTGTATGAAAGGTTGGCCACTGCCTATAATTTCAACAAGCAATACGACCGTGGGTTCGAATATGCTGTTAATGGCACCAGGTTTGCATTTGATGATACATTGAAAAGCCAACTCTATAAACAACAAGCCATTAGCAAATATTTTTCTGGCGATTTTTCGTCATCGAAGAAAGCAGTTGATCAGGCTATTGCAATAAATTCGAAGGATGCTGAGTTATATAATATACTTGGCAATATTCTTTTTAAAGAAAACAATACCGACAAAGCGCTTGAGAACTGGAAAAAAGCAAAACAAATGGGACTCCAATCTACTACTCTTGATAGAAAAATTACTGACAAACAATTGTATGAATAAAACCCTCAAATATCTCCCAATTATTATTCTGCTGATTGTTTCCTGTAAGGCAAGAAAATTTTCTACACCGGTTACAGTTTCACCTGTTATAATAGATACAGTCAATCAAACAAAAATTCTTACTGCTTCAGATTTATTGGCCTCCTCATTAAAACCCTGGACTTATTTCTCTTCAAAAGCAGATATCGATTATGTAAATGGCGATAAAAAACAAAGTGTCGGATCAAATATCAGAATGTATAAAGACTCCTTGATCTGGGTTTCTGTCAATATGTTTGGGATAGAAGGTGCCCGAATTTTGATTAATAAAGATTCAATGGTTTTGCTCGACAAATTCAATAAGCAATACCGTGTTTATACACGTTCATATATTGAAGGCATATTAGGTGCCCCCCTATCAGTTGGAGAGTTACAGAACATCATTCTTGCTCGCCCGGTGTATGCACTCGAACTGTATGAGATCATCACAAATAATGAACGGGAACTAAAAATAAAAAATACGCAAAAAAGGGTATTCATCGGTCACCACTATCAGAAACAATTCACGACCATTGATACCACCAGAATAGACGACCGCACTGCACCTCATTATGCCAATGTTTACTATTCAGGTTATGTGAGCATCAACAATCACAATTTCCCATTAAACACACAGATAAAGGCCTATAATGGCATGAGCACAACAGAAATAAAACTGGATTTTACCAATCCGGATTTCGATACACAAGTTTCTTTTAGTTTTGTAATTCCATCCAGCTATGAACGTGTTAAATAAATGCCACATACTGCTTTTGGCTATGCTGTTTCTTTATACGGAAACATTTGCTCAATTATCTCGTAAAGAACTTGAGAAACAGCGCAAACAGACTGAAGAACAAATCAGTCTTACAAAGAAAATTCTCAATGATACCAAGCAGAAAAAAAATAAAAATCTGAGAGAATTGGTCTCTATTAATCGGTTGATTGAAAAACGCGAAGAGTTAATTCAAACAATTAATACAGAAATTCAATATGTCAATTCAGATGTCGAACAAAAGAATAAAGACATGGACAGTTTGAATTATCAGTTGGACAGAGAAAAGAAAAATTATGCAAAGGCAATTGTCCAAACCTATAAAAACAGAAAAGTATACAACAATGCCTTGTATCTTTTTGCTGCTAAATCATTCAATCAGCTCTTTCAAAGATTAAAATTTGTACAATATCTATCTCAGGCGCAAACTCGTTTTCTCGCTAAAATAGACGAGAAAAAAATGCAACTTGAAAACAAATTGGCAGAACTTTTGGGGCTTAAGGTTTCTAAAGAAAAACTGGCCCGTGTTAAGGCTTCTGAAGTAAAAGAACTTGAAGTTGATAAATCAGAAAAAAACAAAGCCATTGTTTCATTAACCGGCAAAGAAAAAGAATTAAAACAGCAACTTGACAAACAGAAAAAGGCCAAAGAAAATCTGAATGCCCGCATCAATGAATTAATTGCACGTGAAATTGCAGAAGCCCGAAAAAAGGCAAAAGCACAGGCAGCCAAGTCGGGAAAAGTTACTGAAAAAACTACCAAAGGTTCTACAACTACACCTAAGGTTGAGACAAAAGAACCCACACTGACTCCCGAAGCAAAAGAATTATCAGATAATTTTGCCGCTAATAAAGGCAAACTACCTTGGCCGGTTGAAAAAGGATTTATCAGCGAGCGATTTGGCACTCACCCGCATGCTAAGCTCGACCAAGTGATGATTCAGAACAATGGGTTGGATATTCAATCTACTAGCGGTGCAACAGCCCGCTGTGTTTATAAAGGCACTGTCGCTGCCATTATCACAATTCCGGGTATGGGTAAAACCGTATTGGTTAATCATGGTGAATATTTTACTGTGTATTCTAAACTGAAAGATGTGACTGTATCACAAGGGCAAACTTTAACACTCAAACAAACCATTGGCACTGTTGATGAAGATGAAGATGGTGCTACTGAAATACATTTTGAAATATGGCTGAATCAGGACAAGCAAAACCCTGAGTCATGGTTAATGAAAAAATAATTGTCATGAAAATATCTACAATAGCGATAGCAGGTGCCGGCACCATGGGTGCAGGAATAGCACAGGTTTGCGCCAATGCCGACTTTAAAGTTTTATTATTTGACATTAATGCTGACATGCTTGCAAAAGCAGAAAATGGCATTAAGACTTCGCTTAAAAAACTGGTTGATCTTGGAAAAATAACATCAGTAAGAGCTGATGAAATATCCGGACAAATTGCTTTCGTAAATGACATACAATTGGTAAAGGCGGATTTAATCATTGAAGCAATCGTTGAAAGAGTGGGCCCTAAGGTTGATCTCTTTACGCAATTAATGGCGCTTAACGGCAATCAAACGATCTACGCAACCAATACTTCCTCGATTCCAATTACTCAAATAGCTGCCCAATTGCCTTATCCTACCCAGGTAATAGGCATTCATTTTTTTAATCCTGCACAAATCATGAAGTTGGTTGAGATTATTAAAGGTGCAAAGACAGATGAAAAGTTGATTGAAATCACTCGTGAATTAATCATTAAATTAGGAAAAACACCTGTTATAGCAGCCGATTCACCCGGATTTATTGTCAATAGAGTTGCCCGTTTATATTATGTTGAAGCGCTCAAAATAATGGAAGAAAATGTGACTGATTTTAAAAGTATTGACCGATTGATGGAAGCATCAGGTTTTAAAATGGGGCCATTCCGGTTAATGGATTTGATAGGTGTAGACACCAATTATTCAGTTACAGAAAGTCAATATGCCCTATTTAATCACGAACCGCGATTTAGACCGAGCAGAATTCAAAAACAAAAAGTAGATGCAGGACTTCATGGAAAAAAAACAGGAGAGGGATTTTACAGCTATGAATAAATATATTTTTATATACATTTTTATTGTCTTTTCTGCTTGTGGTAAGCAATCAGATGACAATCAGGATCCTATTAATGATGTGCCGGTGAATATCACTATTAATTTATCATTACCTGCTTATTTTCATCTCCAAAATGTTGGAACCCATGTGTATGAAAGCGGTGGAGTAAAAGGCGTGGTATTGGTCCATCACACCGATGATAATTTTTATGCATTCGACCGTGCATGTAGCTTCCAGCCTTCATTATCAACTTGTTCCAGAATCGAAGTCGATTCATTGTATTACCAATTCAGATGTGGTCAAACAACTACTTCCGGATTTCAAAAATGTTGTGATTCAAGATTTTTTTTCGATGGAAATGTTGCACAATCACCTGCTCGTTATCCATTGAAATCATATAGGGTTTCACGTTCCGGTAACATATTATACATAACAAATTAAATTTTTTTTAAAAAATTGTAGTAAAAGTTATTCCTTTTTATATATTTGTCGGGTTGTAAAACTTTTGTAAAATTTTAATACAGCTTATGATGAAAAAACATTTACTACTTACATTTAGTGCCTTTATCCTTATAATTGAGGCATTTTCACAATCAGCAGGGCGGAGACTTGGAATAGAGATTAACGGGGGGATCAATGAGTATCAAGGAGATTTAGGTTCTGCTCTCTTTTTTGCCAGAAAGCCTAATTACCAAGGTTTGGGAGGTTCAATAAGCTATTATTTAAATCCTAATATTGACGTTTGCTTTTTCGGTTCAGGTGGCGATGTGGGCTATTTTGCTACACTGCCATACGTATTGCCTCACCTTACTTACCAAAGTTTCAGAGCTAACGTTGCTACTGTTAATGGCGGTATTCGCTACAAATTCTTAAAAGACAAGCCTTTCACACCTTACATCATGTTGGGTGTTGGTGGTGTATACTTACACAGCGATGTTAGTCAGAGCCCTGATTCTTACACTGGCGCTGCAGGTAACCTTGCAGGTGGCTTTGGTTTCCAATACAGCTTAAGTGAAAAAATTGGAATAAGATTACAATCCATGACCAACTATACTTTCAATGATATTTGGGATGGTGCTCCTTTTTCTTACCTAACACACACGAGAAATAAAAACAATGACTTGTTCATGTATCACTCATTGGGCTTGTTTTACAACATTCCTTATGGCGATGCAATGGAGGGTGGTACATCACTGAAAGATAAAGACAAAGACGGTGTGCCTGACAAATTGGATAAATGTCCTAAAACATTGCCTTGGCAGTTACCTGTTAACGATGAAGGTTGTCCTAAAGATTCTGATTTAGATACAATACCTGATTATATGGATAGTTGTAAATTTGAATTCGGTCCACGTAAATTCAACGGCTGCCCTGACAAAGACAATGATGGTATCCAGGATAAAGATGACCGTTGCCCAGATAAAGCAGGACCTGTTGAATTCAACGGTTGCCCTGATACTGATGGTGATGGTATCATTGATATCGAAGACCAATGTCCTAAAGAAAAAGGTTTGAAAGAATTTAATGGTTGCCCAGATTCAGACGGTGATGGTATCGAAGACAGAAAAGACAAATGTCCTGCTGTTGTCGGTCCGGCTGCCGGTGAAGGTTGCCCTGATACTGACGGTGACGGAGTTTATGACAATACTGACGTTTGTCCTAAAGTACCTGGTATCGTTGGAAATAAAGGTTGCCCAGAAATTAAACAAGAAGTAGTTGCTAAAATTGCTTTGGCTGCTAAAGGTATCAACTTTGAAACAGGCAGCGATGTTATCAAACCTGAATCTTATGATGATTTAGATGCACTTGTTAAAATTTTGAATGAATACCCTGAGGCTAACGTATCAATAGATGGTCACACTGATAATGCAGGTGTTCCTGCCGCTAATCTTGATCTTTCTCAAAGACGTGCCAATGCTGTAAGAGCTTATTTGATTAACAAAGGCGTTTCGGCTGCAAGATTAACTGCAATGGGATATGGTGATACCCAACCTATTGCTGATAATAAAACGGCCGCAGGTAAAGCTAAAAACAGAAGAGTAGACTTCAAATTGACCTACTAGGTCTAATTAAAAATTATATAAAAAAAGGCGGATGTTATATCCGCCTTTTTTTATGCCTTCTTTTTTAGCATTAAAAAAATATTAAAAAAAGAAATTACCTGTATTTATCCAAATGCTCTAAGTACTCTGACTGCGGAATTTCTCTGGCTCCAAATTGCCTCAGGTGATCAGTTATAAATTGGCAGTCCAATAATCTGTAATTATTCTCACGCATCCATTCTACTAAAAAAACCAGTGCTACTTTACTGGCATTGGTTACATGGTGAAACATGCTTTCTCCAAAAAACATTTGTCCCAGGGCTACACCGTATAAGCCACCAACCAACTCATTATTCTGCCAGGTTTCGAAACTAAATCCATAACCCATGGCGTGCAACCCGCAATAGGTCTCTATAATTTCATCTGATATCCATGTCTCATCTCGCATTGCACATGCCCGCATAGTCGCTTCAAAATTGCTATTAATGCGCAATTCAAACGATTTACTATTATAAAGTTTTCTTAGATTTTTATTGCATTTAAACTCATCAAGAAAAATAACACCACGCATTTCAGGTTCATACCAATAGATGGCATTATCCTCATCGGGCTCTGCCATTGGAAAAACCCCTTGGGTATAACCGTGCAATACCTGATGAGCACTTAGCATAGTATTCGATTAAACTGTCTGTTCAATACTGCTCAAAGCATAAAAAGCTTTTACTCTTTCTGTCAATGCTTCTTCAGTAATATTGAGAATATTTTCAGTTCCAAATTTTTCAACACAAAAACTGGCCATTGCACTTCCATAAATCAAGGCTCGTTTCATATTTGAAAAACTGATATCGCCTGTTTTAGCCAGCCAGCCTATGAAACCACCTGCAAATGTATCGCCTGCTCCTGTTGGGTCAAATACATTTTCTAAAGGCATAGCAGGAGCGAAAAACATATGGTGATCATAAAACAATAATGCACCGTGCTCGCCTTTTTTAATGATTAAATAACGCGGGCCCATGCTTTGGATTTTTTTTGCTGCTTTTAATAGGCTGTATTCACCCGACAATTGGCGCGCTTCTTCATCATTTATAGTCAATACATCCACCATAGCAATACTTTTCTTTAAATCATCCATGGCAATATCCATCCAAAAGTTCATCGTATCCATCACAATCAGCTTTGGTCTTGCAGATAATCTGTCAATAAGAGTGCTTTGAACAACTGGGGCAAGATTTCCCAACATCAAAAAGTCCGGTGCTTTATATGATTCTGGAACTATGGGATCAAAATCAGCCAATACATTGAGTTCTGTTATAAGGGTCTCGCGGCTATTCATATCATTGAAATATCTGCCACTCCAGAAAAAAGATTTTTCTCCTTGTTTAATCTGTAATCCATCGGTATTCACCCCTTTTTCATTTAATAATGTAATATAGGGTTGAGGAAAATCTTCACCCACAACTGCAATAAGATTAACATCTTTCGTAAAATAAGAGGCTGCAAGGCTGATATAAGTAGCTGCGCCACCGATTATTTTATCTGTTTTGCCAAATGGCGTTTCAATTGCATCAAATGCAACTGTTCCGGTAACTAATAAACTCATTTATTGTATTTTTCATGCAAAAATGAGGCTAATTAATGGATTTAAGAAATTATTGTTGAAAATGAATAGTGTCTACTTTAACGCTCCTGCCTACAAAAGAGCCAAATGCATTGGGAATATTTCCATTGACGATTGTGGGTTGTGAAAATGGATCATTCTGATAAAATATGTGTTCATTTAAAGTGGTATAATACTGAAATGACCCTGCTGTATAGTGCTCAGTATATACCACCAGATAGTGTGGTTTTTGCCTATTGTTTCTAATAATGACAGATGATCCTACTCGTAAAATAGCTGTAGTATTATTGAAATACTTATCAGACCACAGTAGATGTTTTTTAGAAAATTTGGAGAAATCACTTTCAGTTAAAATAGGGTCAACTGTTTCAATATCTATCCATTCATTTTTATCAATTGTATCATCCGGCTGTCCGTTGGCATCTAATGTATAATACTCATAAAAATAACGCATTTTCATGCCATAATAATTGGTACTTATCTGCTTATCACTTAGCGCAGCTTCTATAGAAAAGAACCCAGGCTTACCCTGAAAGAATATGCGTGAAGTATCCGTTATATTAATATCAGGTTGTGTTGGGACACTATCGAAAGCCCAATATACTGATGAATTAATGGCAATCTTAGCCAGATACTTCTTAGAAGGCAATGCCTTTATTGCCCCTTTATACCAACCATTTCCTGCATTGGCAAGATTTTCAATTAGCTGAGTGTCCTGATCGTAAATAGTAACCATTGCTCCCGATTCAAATACAACAGGTACATTTTCTGTGATACCTTGGGTATAGCTTAACCTTACAGTTATAAAACTATCACTGCTCAATACAGAATTAACCACTAGAATGGGCGCTTCCTTAGGCAGAACAATATCGGTATTTTGCCGGCATCCAAGTGCTAATAAAATGGGCCATATGTAGTGCTTGATTCTCAAAAATTGATTTTATAATTAACGTTTGGCAGAATGGGGAAAAGGCTTACCATTCTTAATACCCTATTGCCTGAATTATCATAAGCCGGAGTCACATAAAATGTATTATAACGATTGTAAACATTATAGGCACCTATACTCCAAACTCGTTCATACTTTGTTCTAATACGTTTAAAATTAACACCAAAATCCAGTTTGTGGTAATCTGGAAATTTAAAGGCATTTCGTTCACCAAACACATAAATAATATTATCGGGTGAAAGCCCCGAACCGGCATAATACACCTGTGTAGGTAATGTTGTATTGGCTCCGCTTGTGTAAACCCAGGTAGCGGCCACATCTATCGTATTAGTGATGCGGTGGTGTGCTACTATCGACAAATTGTGACGCCTGTCGTATTTATAAGGAAATGCTTTCCCATTATTGATTTCATTAAACTGTCTGAAGTTCCAACTATAAGTATAGCTTATCCATCCCGTTGTTTTGCCATTCTTTTTTTCTATCAGGGTTTCAATACCATAGGCCCAACCTTTACCTACAGTTACTTTGTCTTCCCAATTATTATCTTTTCCTATATAGTTTGATAAGTCTTTATAATCTATTAGGTTGCCCATATTCTTATTAAATCCTTCAACATTCAACACAATATGCTTATTCGTGTAGCCCACCCCTATACTTGTTATATTAGAATATTCAGGTTTAATTTTATTGGTTGAGGGCAGCCACAAGTCAATAGGGAGACCTGCATTAGAACTGGTCAAAAGATGTAAAAACTGATACGAATTACTGTAAGCTCCATGAATCAGAAAATGTTTATTCAGCTTATAGTTAAGATTGATCCGGGGCTGCGGCCTCAGATATTGAACACCTTGTAAGTTGTATTGTGCATACAACATCCCTAAGGTAAGATTAACTTTCCTGTGTATGCGCAAATAGAGATCTGTATAGGCATTGAACTCAATACTCTGAACCGATTCTTTTGTTGATGGTATTGACTTTACAATACTATTACTGAAAGTGCTAACTTCTCTTGAAAATTCATGGAATACAAATCCACTTCCCATTTTAACGTTTAGCCAGTTCAATGGCTTGTACTCAACATTGTACATGAGGTTCCAGTCTCTAATAACTGAAAGAAACTTATAGTTGTAGACATTCTCAATATTCTGGCTGTCGTTTTGTTCTGTATAGGAATAATCTGACTCATTGCCAAAATTGTAACGGCTGTAAGAAGCCAAAAACCAGCCAAAGAGTTTT
The DNA here is from genome assembly GCA_040386935.1 of Bacteroidota bacterium. GTDB lineage: Bacteria > Bacteroidota > Bacteroidia > NS11-12g > UBA955 > JABMMZ01. The sequence goes on from JAZKEQ010000017.1 coordinate 70,994, forward strand.
GGTGTAATAACATGATTGTATCTGATTGAACCCAACTTGTTTCCCCAAAAAAGGGTCTGATTATCCTTTTCTTTAACAACTTTCTGCGGATCCTTTATTTTAAAAGAATTTTTTATGAAAGAATTATCAAGACCGCTATACAGACTCAATGAAATTTGATGATTGGCATTGAATCTATGATTAATTTTACCATTAAAATCATAAAAATAATAACCGCTATAAATTGGCGAATACTGATTGCTGAACAAGGTGGTTTTTGTGATAGAATTGAGTAAATCAAAGTACGAGCGCCTGCCTGATACCACCATAGTAGTTTTTTTATTGCGACTGATGGGGCCGTTAATCATTAGTTTAGAAGACAAAATACCCACAGAAACCAAATAGTTTATTTTTTTAGTATTGCCGTCAATCGTTCTCACATCTATCACACTGCTTAGTCTTCCGCCATATCTTGAACTCAATCCTCCTTTATACAATGTTACATCTTTTACTACATCAGAATTAAAAATACTGAAAAACCCATAGATGTGTGAGGGATTATACACCGGCACATCATCCAATAGAATAAGGTTCTGGTCGGGTCCACCACCTCGAATATTAATCCCTGTCGTACCGTCATTTCCGGCATTAACCCCCGGCAATAACTGAAGACATTTGATGATATCTGTTTCGCCAAACAACACAGGGAATTGTTTAAGTGTATTGGTATTTAGCCTGTACTCATCAGGTTTAAACTGAGTGCCGTTATTTGGCTTCGATGTTACCGTGAATGAAGGGAGGATAAGGTTAGGTTTTAAATTAACATTGTAAATAAAGTTGGCATTCAGATAAAATGCATTTGCCACAATTTGATATCCCACATAAGAATACGCAATATTAACACTGTCCTCATCCAAAGTAAGGCTATAAAATCCATCCTGATTAGTGGTTGTGCCTTTTAAAGAGTATAGATTGTAGACATTTGCATTGATAAGTTTTTCGCCAGTCTTTTCATCATAAACAAAACCGGAAATTGTATATTTTTTAATTTTTGTTTCCTGTTTTGTAATGATAATATTATTGCCAAATAACACACTAAAATTTAACTTATGCGGTTGGAGCAATAATACCAAAACAACACTAAGCTCCTCATCTTCAGCCTTAAAATTAAATTTCCCTCCGGGAATAATTCTTAAATTGTAATTGAAAGTAACACCGGCCTTTTTTTCAATTTCCTTTAAAATTTCCGGAATGGTTTGCTTATTGACTTTAATGCTGATTTTTTTGTTCAATACATTGTTCTGGGCCATGAGTTTGGGCATCCCGATAAACAACATGAGACAACAAGTAAAAACAGTCAGCCTAAGCATTCAGACTGCTAATTTACTTCTTTTTAAATTTATTTTATAATAACCTTTGATTTCAAGGTCTTGCTGAGAAGGTCAGCGGCTTGTTCAGCAGTAAGCTGAGAGAAGGTCAATGTTAGTTTTTCATTCTTCAGATTTTCATCAAAAGAAAACTTAACACTGTATTGCTCCTCAAGGGCTTTGATGATGTTTTCAAGACTTTCGTTTTCGAAAATCAGTTTTTGTTCAAGCCATCCAAGCGTATTGACTTGTATTTTATTCAGTTCAAATTCTCCGTCCTTTATTTTCTTAATTACATCTCCCGGTTTCATTGTAAAAGGTTTACTGCCATTTGGCTGAAATGCAATTTTTCCTTTGGCAAGGGTTACTTCAAAACAAGCTTTGTCGCTGTTTCTATCTTTAATATTAAATTCTGTTCCCAGAACAGTAACATTACCCTGTGATGTTTTTACTGTAAAAGGTTTGCCGTTGTGAACAATGCTGAAATAAGCTTCTCCACTTAATTCAACAATGCGCTCATCGCTGTTAAAATCATTGTGTTGAATAGTACTTTGCTTATTCATTTTAATTACCGAACCATCAGGCAATAGAACTTCTTTGGTGGTGTTTTCAGAAGCATAGGCCACCATCTGAATCGGTTCAGGGAGATTGTAGCGCCAAAGACCAACAGCTATTCCTAAAACAATGACAGCTGCAACTGCCCATTTTAAAATTGGGAATGTGCGTTTAGATGCTTGAGTGATTGGGATCACATTATCAGTCGTTATACGCGACTGCAATTTGGCCCAATTAGCACCCGTACGTGCGTCAGGATAGGCATACCCCGAAGACTTGGCAAGAATGCTTTCTACCGCTTTGATGTCCTTTTCAGACAAATCTCCTCCCTCAGCCAAACCATTGGCTATGAAATCAGGAAAAGGATACTTGTTTTGATTGGACATGGTCGGTTTTATTTAATTGCTCTTAATGATTGTTGGAAGTTTTGTTGTACAAAGCCCAAAAATAACTGATTTGCAGGGTTATTTTTTAACCAGTTTTTCAAAAAAACTTCTTCCTCAGCCGTACAAAGCCCGGCTATGTATTTAGTAAATAAATTGGCTTGAATTTGCTCTTTCATCTTTTGGATTGATTTTAATAGCGTCTACCCCTTAATACAATTTTCAGTACCCCACCCCCCAAAGAAATCTCAAAATATTTACAAATATTTGACTATCAGTGCAATATATTTACAAAATAAAGAAAATTATTATGCTTTTTTACCCAAAATATGGGCCGAATCAGGGCCTTCGTTGAACAAAAGATCCAGTATACTCAGACCCTTCATAAAGGTTATTTTTTCACTAAAAACCTGATAATAGTTTGTTGTAAATTCAGGAACATCAATTACCATTAATGAACTTTCCTGCGTTTTAAGTTCAATTGGGAGTTTTAGACATTTTAAAGTCTCTAAGAGAAGCTTCAAATTCAAATCCCACAGCCTCGGCTCTTTAGATGTTATGATTGCTTCAAATCTGTAGCCGTAGTACTCAAAGAAAGGGCTTTTACCGTAGGCTGTTTGCAGAGCATTGACCAATTGTTGGGTCCATTTTTCAGCATAACTGATTTCTACTTCTCTGTATTTATTTTTTAGAGTTGCATTAACAAGTGGTATTGTAAATAGCTTACTTCCCTGAAAGGTGCCATACACCAACCTGTTTCTCAATGTCTGGCGTTCAATCTGTATCTCATCAGCCAAAATAAGTGCATCAACATTGCAAATACCCGCATACCATCCAATAGGTGGTGCAAACAAAAGTGGTTGTGGTGTTGCTATTGCTTCCATACATTAACTGCTAATTTATCCTTGCAGTTCATCAGCAAGTTCGCAATCGTCTGATTGTATACCGGATGAATGAATTGAGGAATGATATCAAAACATGGCACTAGCACAAAGCGTCTTTCGGCAATGTGTGGATGCGGTATAATAAGCTTTGGGTGTTGCATTTCAAGTGTTCCATAAAACAGCATATCAATGTCGATTATTCGTGGTCCGTACTTAACGGTTCTCTTTCTTCCCATTTGCAATTCAATGGCCAGTATTTTTTCCAATACTATAAGAGGAGAAAATATTGTTTCAATAACGATGGCACAATTCAGGTAGTCTTGCTGAGGTACGGGCCCCCATGCACCTGTTTGATAGAACCTTGATTTATTTATAATCCGACCGATATTACATTGAATCTTATTTTCTGCTTCAGAGAAAATTCTGGCGGTATTACCTTCATTCCCACCGAATAATAATATAACTTTTTGTCTTTTCAAGATATAGTAAGTACTTTTGAGTCTGTATTCCTTTATGAGCAGCGAAATTAAAATATTGTTTTACATTATTGGTGGTATTGTTTATTTAATCGCAACCTATTATGGGAAAGAGAAAAAGAAACAAAATGAGCGCACTATACAAAAGCGCCCTATACCTGAACAAAATGCGGAAGAGATTTTTGAGGAATTGCGTAAAACACTTTCATTTGAAAAGCCTCCTCCCAAGGATAAGCCGGCTCCCATCAGTTTAAAAAAATCTAAACCTTCTAAGACTCCATTCCTTCAGGTTGATTATAAAGAGAAAAAGAAGAAACCGCTTGAACAATTACAAGAGCATGAGCCACATATGGATCATCATTTTAAAAATGTTGAAATTGCTGAGATGGATACAATAGTTGAACAACCTATGGAATTCAATCCACATGAAACAGATTTAAGAAAGGCTTTTATCTACGGTGAGATTTTTAAGAGACCTCAATACTAGTATCATCCAAAGGATCTGATTTTCCTGCTTTAAATACCCAGAATTTTTGTCCTACAAAATTAAATCCTGCACTGAAAACAGTGGCAAAGAAAAACGCTAAAAACTTATCGCCTTTGAATGATAGCAAGGCATAACTTGTTCCATCTGCCCGCGTAATTGTGGCTGAAGCCAAAAAATCGGGTATATACTCCAATGAGTAGCGATTAATTAAAATATTGCATACAAATGAGATGGCATAAATAATAGCAAATCTGCCTATCATGCCTTTATTAGATTTTTCAGTATGGCGCCAGGTCCATTTTTTATTAAGGTAGTAAGTATATACTGACCCGATTAAAAAACCTGCAGCTTTAGAAATATCAGTATTGACTTTAAAAATATCGGATGTAAGATAATAAACAATCAAATCAACCAGCACCGCTGACAATCCGATAATAAAAAACTTGGTTATTTGCTTTATAACTACTCTCAAAGTACTGCAAATGTAAGTAATCCATTTTGATATGAAACAGGAATTCCAAGCGGAATTGCCAAATTATGCAAATGATGTCCTGCGTCAACATCAAAAATAATTGGGAAGCCATAATCTTTACAATGCTCGGTTATAATGGCTTTAACATCTTTCCCAAATGGAATGGTGTGATCGTGCATTTGAATAAAACTGCCAACTAAAAGCGCTTTAAGATTTTTTAAGCGACCGCTGCGTTTAAACATCAACATAAGTCGATCGATGTGATAATAATATTCATCAAGATCTTCAATGAATAAAATTTTATCATCGAACGGACATTCAGAAATACTTCCAACTATGCTGGCCAATACCGATAAATTGCCCCCTATGATTTCACCACTGAAAGGCGCGTCATTTATTTTTTCGTTATCAGTCAAATCAAAACTGTGGGGTTTTCCTTCCAAAAAATTGAGCATGCTGTCGATAGCTACTGCGGCATCCTCTAAATCTTTTCCCACTTTGTCGTGCATGAATACAGGCATAATGCTATGCAACGAGGGTATGTGGCAATGCATGGCTATATGGCTGTGTAAAATGGTAATATCACTAAATCCGGCAATCCATTTAGGTGATGCCGCTAATAAATCAAAGTCGATGCCATCAACCATCCGCAATGTACCATATCCTCCCCTGGCACACCATATCACTTTCACCTTATCATCTGCTAATAGGGTGTTAAAAAATTCAGCCCTGTAAGTATCGCTACCTCCAAATTGATTGTCGATAGCATATAATCCTTCAGGTGCATATAAGCGATAACCTCTTGACTCAATATGAGCTTTGGCATTTGCTAATTGCTCAGCACTAATGCTCCTAGCAGGGGCTGCAATGGCAATACTATCTCCTTTTTGGAGAATGGGCATACTAGTCATGGTATTTATTTGAGATTAAAGAGTTGCATCGCATTTTGTGTGGTCTGATCAGCTATTTCAGAGGCATTCACTTGATAAATTTCAGCAAGTTTTTCTGCGATCAAGGGCAGGTAACTGCTTTCATTTCGTTTGCCTCTAAATGGCACAGGGGGTAAATATGGCGCATCTGTTTCCAAAATCAGATATTCCAACCCAATATCTTTTAAAACATCCGGTAAACCTGCATTTTTATATGTCAATACACCACCTATACCCAACAGATAACCCAGTTTAATAATTTCTTTTGCTTCTTCAGCTGAACCACTGAAACAATGGAAAACACCTCCGGGTTGTTTGGGTAATTTCTTCAGACATTTGATGGTTTCGTAAGTGGCGCTCCTGGTGTGAATGGCTATTGGCAATTCAAGTTCAAGTGCCCATTGGCATTGTATGTCAAATGCCGTCTCCTGTTCAAGTAAGGTTGTTTTATCCCAATACAAGTCGAGGCCTATTTCACCAACAGCCCAATATTTAAATCCTGAAAACAATTCCTGACGAATGCGTTCCAATTCTTCTTCATAGTTTTTTGTGACCGAACAAGGATGCAATCCCATCATCCCGTAACACATATTGGGATAATCATTCACCAGTTGTTTTAATCCGGCTATACTTTGGGTATCTACATTAGGTAAAAGTATTTTAGTGACGTTTGCTTTTTCACAGCGTTTGAGCATGGCATCTCTGTCGGCATCAAACTCTTCGGCATACAAATGAGCATGAGTATCTATTATTGATGCCATATTTACCAGACTATTTTTTCTTTGTTTAAAAATGAGCTGATCCCTTTTTTACAATCGTTGGTTCCTCTTGCTTCAGCATTGGCTTTGGCAGCCAGGTTCAATTGCTCCTTGATGCTCAATCCCGGGAAGGCCGCTAATAAAGCCTTTGTTTGTGCGATAGATTCGCCAGACACTGTCTTAATCAGTTTGTCTGCAAAACGCGCTACAACATCGCTTATTTCAGCCTTATTGACCATTTTTGTAATAAGTTGGATATCAAATGCTCTTTGCGCGTCAATAATATCACCTGTCAGTAATAATTGACGGGCAGCATTTTCGCCTATTCTTCGCGTTAGGAATACAGATACGATGGCGGGAATAAATCCTATTTTTACTTCAGTATATCCAAATGTTGCTTCGGGTGTTGCATAACAAAAGTCGCACAGTCCGGCTAAACCACAGCCACCTGCTATAGCAGGTCCTTCAACCTGAGCAATGGTTATTTTCGACAAATGATAGAGAGTGCTGAACATATTCATCAGCTGGGTAGAATCTGTCAGATTATCAGCAAGGGTATTTGACTGCAGTTGCTGTAAGTATTCTAAATCTGCACCCGAGCAAAACGCTTCACCGTTTGCCTTAATCACAATCACTTTACAATCGTTGTTTGTATCAAGACTTTGAAATATTTCCAACAGCCGAGCGGCCATTTCATTATTCAATGCATTGCGTTTTTCAGGACGATTCAGGGTAATAGTTGCAATTCTGTTTTGAATAACGACATCAATCATGGTACAAAGAACGCAAATACCTCAGAATAAAAAAATCCCGGGCTTTTTGGGCCCGGGATTTTAGTATGAATGTTTGATCTGAATTATTTGTTCAGAGTAATTTTTTTAGTAGCAACTTGATTGTCTGCAATTACTTTTACTACATATACACCGTTAGCAAATTCTGACAAGTCAACATTTGCAGTGTTAGTATTTACAGTAATTGTTTTCACTAAAGCACCAACTGCATTGTAAACATTGATTGTCATTTCGTTACTAACGAATGCATCAAGATTTACACTGAAAATACCAGTAGTTGGGTTAGGGAAAATAGAAATCAGGTTATTCATGCTTTCTGCACCTTTAACATCTGTGTTTAAAGTCACACATTTGGTTTGTGAGCACTCGCAACCTGATACGTTTTCAGCAATCATTGTTACGCAATACTTACCTGAACCAGTGTAAGAGTATGAAGCACCTGTACCAGTTGAAGACACAGTATTACCGTCACCTGTTATCCAAGTATATTTAATACCTGTTGGAGTTCCAACCGGAGTAAATTTATAAGCAGATAATGAAGTAGAGTAATCTCTGGTTAAGTCAAAGTTACAAGTTGTTGGCAATGGATTGATATTGATAACTTTGATCAATGAATCAGCGCAACCACCTGCAATTGAAGCTTTCAATTTAACTGTAAATGATTGAGTACCGATACCTGTAGTGTAACCATGTCTTGGAGAACCTTCGTTTGAGAAATTTAAATCACCGAAATCCCAATCGTAAGTTACTTTACCTTGAGTAAAGCTGGTTAAGTTAGTGAACTGAACTTCAGTACCTGCGCACTGATCAGCAAACTGGAAGTTAACCAATGGTTGAACACCTACTGACAATACTTGTGAAACTTCATCTTTACAACCGTTATTTAATTCAGTTGTCAATTTAACGATTTTAGAACCGATTGAGAACCACTGTTTCAATGGGTTAGCAGCACCTGAAGTGAAGCCATCACCGAAGTCCCAAGTAGTTGTTTTTACTGTTTCACCAGCAGGAACAATAGTAGTATTTGTAAATGGAGTCAAAGTTCTGCTACAAGCAAATGGGAATGTAAAGCCTGATTTAGAAACTGCTTTCACTGTAATAGGAACTGTCAATTGATCAGTACATCCGAATTCAGAAACTACTTCTAATTTTATATTTTTAACACCTGGTGTTAAGAAATCATATTTAGGTTCTTCAACTGTTGCTTTATTACCGGCATCATCAAAATCCCAATTATTACCAAAATCACCTTGAGCGATTGTAGAAGAATTTTTAAATTCAAATAAATCGTTTTCGCAAGTTCCAGAAACTACAGAGAATAATGCTTTAGGACGGTCGAATTGATAAACGTTTTTAGTAATTACATTCTTACAACCGTTACCTGAAGCAGTTAAAGTTACTTTGTAACCACCTGCATTTGTATATAATTTAGTTGGGCTAACAGCTATGCTGGTCGGAGAACCATCACCGAAATCCCAAACATAAGATAATGTTCCAGAACCGATATAGGTTAAGTTAGTCAATTTAATAGCAACGCCTTCGCAAGCATTTGTTGGTTTGAAATCAGCAGTTGGTATTTCATTGACTTGAACTGATTTTGTAATGCTAGTTTGGTAACCGTGAGGAACTGTAGTTACTGTTAATGTTACATTGTAAGTACCAGGACCATTGAATTTGTAAACAGGGCTGGTAGCATCTGTACCAAAGCTCCATTGATTCAATAATGCACCACTTGTTACAGTTGAAGTATTTTCGAAATACACCTCATCTTTATCGCAAATCAATGTAGGTATTTTGAAATCAGGTACACCTTGTGGTGCAACCAATACTGTACGTTTGTAAGTAGTATCACACACTAAAATGTAATCATTAACTTTAATTGAGATGTAAATCATACTATCTACAAAAGCCAATGATGGTGTATAATCAAGTCTATAATTAGAAGAAGCTGTAGGTGCTGCAAAGCTGAAGTGTGAAGCAGGAACAGGTATACCATATTTGGTAACTGCACTGTAAGAAACACTCCATTTATTAGTACCACTGAAACCACCTAAATAATCACCGTTTCCGTAACCTAAAGTAGCAGGAGGCGTTAAATCGTAAGAAATTTTCTGACCGTTAGTGGTAATATCTGGTTTACCTGTTACATCAAATTTAGCCATTGGAGCAGAGTTCGCAGTATTCAAAGATAATGCGCCACCACCCGGTGCTTTTTTAACATTGAAGGTATAAGTTAAACTGTCATTAGTAGGTGCATCATCAGCATCTAATAGGAAGTATTGTACTTTTTGAGTACCTGTTTTGCTGAATGTGTATGGAGTCATGGTTACTGTACCAGTACTACCTACTGCAATAGTATTCGTCACTAATGTAGTAGATACCAATACACCATTTACTGACATACCCATCAAGAAACCTGTAATAGGCTCAAGGAAGTTGTTTTTTAATGTAAGTGTTGGTGATGCAACAAAACCAGAGCACTCATTAGGATTAGGAGTAAAGTTACTGCTTACTGTTTGAATATCTAACATGCTTTCAGTTGCACCTCTATCATTTTTTATGATATTTCTGTTTACATTTAATACATCTCTTGGATTTACTGCATTATAAGGTACATTATTTTGGTTCATCAATGCATTTGAGCGGTAATCACCTGTGGCTGCACTGTTCCATTTTGGATCGCCTGATTTTTCATTTGGTCCTGCAAAACCGTTAGAAGCCCAACCTGAGAAACTGGTAGCAGTTCCTGTTGGACTAAAATACCATGACTCACCACTTGTAGCTCCTCTTATGTAATAAGAGTTTCTATCCCATTTATAATTACTTGCTGAAGGCGTGTAAACATAAAATGGATAAATGCGATAACCGTTATTAATATCCGTGATATTACCATTTACAGTAACGCTAGTACTATAATTATACAAGTACATGCCATAAAGATACTGTGAAGTGTAAGATGACAATGTTCCATTAATTCTGATGGTATTCTGTCTGTAGTTAGATGGATAATTACCACTGTTGTAATTTGCAATAAACATTGCATACTGACCGTAATAACCTACGTTGTCGTAAATCAGATTGTCCGTAATATTTTCTTCATAATTATAATAAGTCAAGATACCTAACACATAACCGTAGCTACTATTAGATTTGTTATTATACAACTTATTTCTTTGAATGTTTACATAACCATAACTTGGGTAACCGTAGTAGTAAGGATCGCCATCAGCAATCAAAAACATATAGTAACCATAAGCCTGATTATCTCTGATTGTATTATTACTAATGCTCAATTTATTTGAACTTGAGTTGTAAACATACATACACTCAATACCATAGAATAAATAACCTG
>JAZKEQ010000018.1:0-109689 GCA_040386935.1 Bacteroidota bacterium
GTTCAATGGATAGAATAGATGTTTCCTAAACATTTGATTCAGGTTCGACTCCTGGCGAGACCACTTAAAAAATGCTGATAAAATTGTCAGCATTTTTTATTTCCGGGAAATTCAGATATTTGATTTTTAAAACTAGAGCTATGTTTACAGTCTATATTCTTTTTTCTCCCGGGCATGGCCGTTATTATATTGGACAAACCAGTGATATAAATGCAAGACTAATTCGTCACAATTCGGGGTATGAACATGCTACAAAACCCTACAAACCTTGGGAAATTAAAATCACTATTACAAAAGATACTAGATCTGAAGCAATGATACTTGAAAAGAAATTGAAAAATCTTTCAAGAGAACGAATTCAACTTTTCATTCTAAAATATGGTAGTACTGACAGTCAAATTTGATAATTAGATCCATGGCCATTTAGCCACAGACGAAGCGTAGCTTGTCTGGGTGCTGACCGAAGCTTCAGCATTCAATGGATAGAATAGATGTTTCCTAAACATTTGATTCAGGTTCGACTCCTGGCGAGACCACCACGGCAGCAATTGTGGCCTTTTTTATTAGGTTTATTTTAATAGGTTACTACAAAAGAATAGTCATTTTAGGTTTTATAATCCTACTTGACAATAATAAACTGCCTGGTTTCTATTGAATTTTTTGAAGTAACCACTGCACTGTATATGCCATTCGAAAGTTCGGAGAGATCAAGTTCAATATGCAATTCAAAGTCTGTATTGTAAATAACCTTGCCTGTTACATCAATTATCTGAACATATTGAATTCCAGGTTGAGAGGACTGAAGTATAAACCTACCATTATTTGGATTTGGAAATAGCGTTATAGATTTGTCTTTCGTAATTTCTTTCAGGCTGGAAACATTACAACCGGCAAGTTTTAGGGCAAAATTCAATACCTCATCTCTGTTTTTTTGTATGCCAGAACGGGTAGGGGTACAAATGGTATCCGGCACAATTCCTATGCGCTGGGTATTGGTTCCATCAGGGAAATAAACACCAAGTGTACTAAACCCTGCTGTTAAATCTCTTGAAATATTAAAGTATGAAATATTGCCATCGGCTCCTGCTGTCTGGCTGCCAACAATAAATGCTCCGGGCATTGCTTTCAAAATCATTGCGCTGTATTCCGCCTGGCTTTGGGTTTCCTGATTCACTAAAATAAGAACCTTGCCCTGAAATGAATTTGAATTACTAAATCCAAAGGAAGAAGCATCCCATTCAAATGTACCTGGATAGTTGACATTAGGTATTTTAAACAAAGCGCACTTAATTTGTTCAGGGAACATTAAATTAGCAATATTAAAAATTGTCCCATTTGGGTAATTCCTTATATCAAAAATTATGGCATCTTTAAATCGCAAGTCATTATACATTGAATTCACCTCAGAATTAATCAAATTGCCCATATTGACATACCCTATATTGCAATTAATCTCCTTATAGCTTACAGTGGACAGGGTATCATTAGGATAATAGCTGAAAAAGTAATTGTCGTAAATATAAGTTGCTCTTTGGGTAGTAATATTTTTAGCAATGCCAGCACTATCTGTGAAATCAATTTTAACATTTGTATTGGGATATCCATTCAAAATATAACTACACATGGTTCTGTGAAAAACAGCCGGATTACCCGCGGAAATATAGGGTCTTAAACTGTCTTCCATGGCCGAAACAGAAATATTGTTAACGGCAGTTATTAAATCACCTTTTTTGATTGAATTAACATTTGATGAAACAACGGTATATTTGTTTTCAATATAGCGTAAAATTATTTTTGGGGCGTAATAATAAGTGGGCGGGGAAATATAATAAGCGCTGGTTAATCCTTCGGAATGTGCATCATCTATTCTGGATGAAAACCTCCTTATACCAAAATAAAAATCAATTGCATTTTTCGCATTGGCGATGTATAATATATTTTTATACAAAGTTGTATCCCATGGAATATCTGTAATATCGTTATTTGGATTAAAGTACCGAATAATATTCCAGTATTTAAAAGTGTATATTAACCTGCTGTATTCATTGGGAAATGATTGTACAATATTGGCTTTATGCATGGCACTATCATTTGGAAAAATCAGCCAACCATAGTAGTCACCGGAATAATCATTATTCTGTACATGGCAAGATGCATGTGGCCTGTAGTTAACCCTTATTGAATCAAGTGTTGCAGACACATCACTGCGAAGCATTATATGATTAATCCATCCGAAATCCAAATTAAACTTCAATTCAGGAGCCATTGTATCCGGCATCATTTTATTTGGGGCTTTCTTCATTATGCCAGCTGCTTGAATAAGTGCGCTTATCTCATCATTAAAATCACTTTTGGTAACGGCATTCTTTATAAAGGGAAGTCTATTAAGAATTATACTATCCCAGTTAACTTTACAATCCGAGACTTCAGAATGGTAGTATTTAACAAAACCATAAATTTTACAAGTAAAGTATAATTTCTCCTGATAGGAAGGGTTTTGGGCTTTTATAAAGCAAAAATTAAGGATAAGAAATATTGACAATAAATTTTTCATATTGTTTGAAATTATATCAAATGTAACAAAATTATCAGAAACACAAACCGTATTTTGTTATTTCGTAAATATTTTCAAGGCTGAGTTTATGGAATTCTAGTGATAAATGTAACATATTCAATACTACAATGCTATATAAAATAACTTGAAAAATTCTGATATAATGGAAATTGGTCTTTTCCAAGGGCATGGTCCCATCGAAGGGACCTAAATCATTATATTTATAATGTTAAAGTGCTAAATCAAATGCCAGAAAGTTCGACATTTCGCGCATCACCTCCACTTAAAAAAACTAAAAATCCTCCCGCACTATGGGAGGATTTTTAGTTTTTGTTGTATATAAATAAGTTACCTGACAAGGTAAATAACCCCGTTACACATAACAGCTTTTTCATCACCCCTCTTCAGTATCATAAGATAATAATAGGTGCCTGACGGTAAATCATTTCCTGTATTATGTAATTTCCCGTTCCAACTTGTTTTACTTATGTCGCCTTCAAAAATCAACAGTCCCCAGCGGTTATATATTTGTATGTCGGCTTTATCCCCACATTCGGTGCGCAACCCTTCAATCATGTAATTTTTATTCAGTGAATCATCATTTCCGGGTGTAAACACATTTGGTACTCTTATCGCAGTATTGATATAATCAATTACTACCAATTTTTCTGCTGTATCTGCACATCCTCCATTTGGGTTTTTAATAATTAGTTTTACGGAATAACTGCCTTTGGTGCTGAATGTATGATTGATGTTAATCATAGTATAACTTGTTTTATCAAGTTCCCACAAAATAGCGCTATGATCATAATTCAGCGATTTATTAACGAACCCTGTCTTGCCTGTACATGCATCCTGTATATATGAAAAATCTGCTTCGGGTAATGGTGGATACAATTCAAGATGTAATGTTCTGATACTATCACAACCATTAAAAGCCATAAAAGTATCGCGATATATACCTTTTGTCGCATAACCCTGAAATGAGGTACCGGGACAAATCGTATCAAAAACAGCAGTGAAGGTTTTGTTTCTGACATAAAGCTGAAGGGTACGGATACTGTCGCAACCATTGCTATTTATAAGTGTATCATTGTGAACTCCTGCAGTGGAGTGCCCTTGTGAATTTCCCCCTTCACATATTGTATCGTACATGTATAGAAATGTAGAAGACTCAACCTTGAGTTCAAGGGTTTCTATGTAAACACATCCTTGAAAAGATACGAGCGTGTGTGAGTAAGTGCCGCTGCTTGTCAATGCCTGAGAGCCGAATTGGTAAGTCTGTCCCTTGCATATCGTCTTATCAATTATAAAAGTGTCTTTGTCCTTAACATGCAATTTTAATACATGAATGCTGTCGCATCCAAGGTAAGTGGTGAATGTATCTCTATAATTGCCGCTAAGGGTATGACCCTGAACGCTTCCGCCTTTACAAACCGTATCGCTTTGAGAAGTGACAATAGCAGGAGTAACATTAAGCCTCAGCACAACTACTGAATCGCAGCCCGGCCGGGGTTTGAAAGTTTCTTTATATGTGCCGGTTTTAGACAGTTCTTTTGTCCCGAAAAAAAAAGAACGGCCTTCACAAATTGTTCTGTCAATCGTATCATTCAATAATGAACTGTCGAAAGGTGAAGAATTTGAATTAGAATTAACAGATTCCTGTGCAAGAAAACCTGTACAGCAATATGCTGATTTGATATGGACTATCATCGTGTTGCTACCTCCTTTCCAGTCGTGGCAAAGCGAAACCGAAACCATACGACCCGATCCAAAACCATTATGCCAATAAGGATTGTTGGTAGGAACTGAATTGATTCTAGCGCTTTGAGGAATACCGTTAACATAGATTTCTTCAACAGCATTGTCGACATAAAAGTCTAATTTAAGACATAAAGTTCCAGAACGATCATAGCTTCTTTCACATAAATCCTTACAAGGCAGATTAAACGTAATCTTATAAAACAGGTCAATAGAATCGTTGTGTCGTCCGTCAGGACTAAAGGATATCCATTCACAATCCGGCCACGTGCTTCTATAATAGGAACTTGGAATGTTATTCATCACATACGCAGGTTGGTAAGAACCGTTGATAGAGTCAATAGCAATGGTCCAGTTGAGGTCTTGATTTCCGCTGGGTATTGTTCCTCCATTGCCATCGTTACCTGTATTAAACTGTGAGGTTAATGGTGGAGACCCTTTAGACGGTGAACATTGTGCAACTACATATTCTGTCATTAACAGATACATCAATACAGAAAATAATAGTCTCATATGGTTACGGATTGCATGGTACCGAAAGGCTTGATACAAGTATATTAAAGTTCAGGCATATAATAAGTTAAACGATTAAAAACAAACAGAAATTTGACACTGTTCATTTGCAATGAACTCGAAATTAAAATTAGATTTCTATTTAAAAATTAAACCCAAAAATCAATGAATTGGTCATCATCAGGTCCTTTCTTCTTTCCATCTTCTCTACCTCATCATGATGATCATCCACTTCGTTCTCACTCACCTCATTTGCATCGTAAACTTTCTTTGTTAAAAAACATCCTACACCCAGATTATACCCAATATTAAATTTTTCAGTGATGTTATATTTGAAACCTGCTCCTGCATTGATTGTAAAATGAGTGCCAACATTCACACATTCTTTTTTCATGTTATCTGTTAAACTGTTAATACCTGCTCCTGCATAAACATATGGCGCTATTTTTGAACTCTCCTTTAATAAATAACCATTGGCAAACTTATATTTCATCGCAATGTTTCCTGAAATAATAAGCGATCTCAATTCAACCATATTCAATTTGTCGGTGCAACCCGGACATTTAAGTTCTAGGTGACTCAGTCTATCCACATCTTTCTGTGTTTGACAATAGCCAAAATGTCCTCCCCCAACCCCTATATTAAAATCAAACGATTTATTGGCATAAAGACCAAAGTCGATATTAAACCCACCAAAGCAGGTTGTCCGGGGCTGAAAAAAACTATTCCCTAAATTTCCATTGTAATGATTGATGCCAGCACCAACAGTAATGCCATATTTGAAATTTTTGCTTTGCCCGAAAGCATTTGCAATACAAATAAACATGATCGTAATTAGTATGTTCTTTTTCATAAAAAATATTGTATTTAACAAATATAGAATATTCAATTACTAAATCAATACTAATTTAAATAATTAATGTGTTAACAAAAAAACAATGCATTGCAATAATGATTATCGCTTCACTCAAATTTATAAACTTCTCCAATTAAATATTAAAATGTTCTTTAAAAGACTGAAATTGCGACTCCAAATTTAATTCTCAAAATAACCCAATAGCGCAGCGCAAAACATGAACGATATTATCCAACAAATCAGTGTTCTATGGCAGGAAATAATCAATAATCCCGGAACATCCCTGGCCATAATTGGCAATCTGGTTATCATTGAAAGCTTACTATCTGTAGATAATGCTGCAGTATTAGCCACCATGGTAATGGATCTGCCAGAAGACAAACGAAATAAAGCCCTTAAATACGGTATTTGGGGCGCTTATTTTTTCAGAGGACTGGCAATGATATTTGCGGCAGTATTGATTAAAATATGGTGGTTAAAACCATTGGGTGGTTTATACTTGCTTTACTTGGTATACGATTGGTATAAAGGCAAACAAACCGAATCGAAAGAAGACGACATGATAGATAAAAACAGTAATTGGCTATACAGAGCTACTGTAGGTTCAATTGGTACTTTTTGGGCAACAGTATGTCTCGTAGAATTAATGGACATGGCCTTTTCAATCGATAATGTATTTGCAGCAGTGGCCTTTACCCCCAATATTATTTTAGTTTGTATTGGTGTATTTATCGGCATACTCGCCATGCGATTCATTGCACAATGGTTTGTAAAATTGATGAGTAAATACAGCTTTCTTGAAACAGCCGCATTCATTGTTATTGGCATATTAGGATTGAAATTATTGCTGTCACTTTATGAGCATTTTAATCCTGAAAGCGCATTCAGTATATTTCTAAGCAGTCATGCAGCAGATATCGGTATTTCGATTTTAACCGTTTCCATTTTCTTCATCCCTATCCTCACTTCTTTATTGTTTAATTATCCTAAAAAAAGTGATGGTTAAATAATGTTGGAATAAGAAAAAGTAAGCTAGTAGATTTTAAAATAATCAGAGCCCACTAAGCGATAATTCGTTTAATTTTTTCAATACTTAGCTTAGTAAGAGGCTTGGTAATAAAGCCTTTAATCGCTCTGTACTGGTAAGATTTTGTTTTGTCATTCTGATCAATAGAAGATGTGAAAACAAAGGTTGGTATTTTGCAACCCAATTTTTCAAATTCCTGTATAAACATCCAGCCATCCATTTTCGGCATATTGATATCAAATAAAATAACATCAGGTATCTCTTCATTATTTTGTATGGCTTTTTGCAATTCAAACAACGCAGCTTCAGCACATGTAAATGTTTTAACTTTATTGCTAAATGCTTCCTTACTAAATAACCTATTTGTTAAATAAATAATCACCTCATCATCATCAATAATATACGCTAAATTCACAGGTTTCATATGATATTCAACCTACAAATGTCAGCATTATCAGCCAATTCAGTCGTCATTAGAATCGGCAAAATTCAATAGAATAAAATCTCGATGATTGTAGAACTATTTCTACAATTTTGGCCTATTTGTTAATTTTTTCTAAACTTTTACCACTTTGATAGTACTATTTACCCGAAATCTGCTTTTAAATTCAATAATATATATTTATAATTGTGAAAGAGTTCCAATTTAAAAATTTTACAATCCTTCTAAAAATCAAACAGCCAAATCAATAGATTTAGGTCCCGGCCACCAGATATGAGTTCAATGAATGTCATAATAGCAGATGATCACAGCATTACCCGATTAGGGTTAAGCATAATATGCAAAGAGGCGCTCCCTCAAGCTATCATACATGAAGTGGCAACCATCAGCAGCCTTTATCAGCAAATAAGACTCATTAAGCCCAATTTGCTTATTCTCGACCTATACATTGATGACACCAACTGCCTGACGACAATACCGGAATTATTGGAAATACAACCCAACCTCAACATACTGGTTATTACAATGGCATCAGAAAATACATTCGGCAATAGGGTGCTGCTATCCGGAGCAAAGGGCTATGTGAACAAACTGAATGAAAATGCGATTTTAAAAACTGCTATATTAAGAGTATCCAACGGTCAGCATTATGTCAGTCAGGAAATGTACATGAATCACCTCACTGCGCTAAGTGGCAAAAATGAGGCTATGAATCCATTCACTAAATTGACTGATAAGGAATTGGAAATGGTGCATTATTTTATTGAAGGTTTTTCTACCTCAGAAATAAGTGATAAAGCAAGATTGGCGCTCAGTACAGTCAGCACTTATAAAAATAGAATTTTCACCAAGTTGAACATTGATAATTTAAGAGATCTCATTAACCTTGTAGAAACTTTTAAAATAAACAAGAATTCGCCCTGACGCTTCTACCTTTTTTTCAGCCCTTATCTACTAACAGACGAATTTTCTCATTTTTGTCAGTTCCTTTTATTGTTTTATTTTTCTGCTACAATTCTGTTTTTGGGAATTCTGTATTAATTAACCATCTGACTGATGTCAACGGATTGCCTCAGAACAGTATTAAAGGTCTTGTAAAAGACAAACTCGGTTATTTATGGATAGCTACTGAAAATGGTTTGGCAAGATTCGATGGACACAAACTGAAATTATTCATTGATACGGCATTGTTATCAAATAGAATCCTAACAATAGTTCCTACTAAAGAAGACAAAGTTTATTTCGCTATTACCGACAGGTATCAAGTATTGAAAATAAAAAATGGTCGAGCCAAAAGAATTGGAAATGATAGTTTAATCAATAATAGACTATCCCATTCGTTGCGAAATAAAGAGATTTTTAATGTTAACCAATACTATCTTGATACAAGGGGCAAAATTTGTTATCTTGGTAGGGCTGACAAAGGAGGACATATAGTTAGGGATGATGGCAATATTGTTATTCCGCTTTCAATCAAATACACTCAAAATATCTTTGCACTGGGTGGAAAGGTTTATGCAATTGATGATCAATTGAACATCAAACAACTTGTTAGTGACAATGGTCTGGAAACTGATTTAGTAGTAAATAAACCAAAACAACCACAAATTCCAAGAATATTTGATTTAACTGACGCTGTCGTCTTTATTTTCAATCAAAAAGTATACGACATTCACGAAGAAAACGGCAAATTAATTATTTCGGAACTCATCAGCCATTTACCCAATGATATAATTGTTACAAATACACATTACGACAAAGCTAACCGCACGCTTTTTCTGGGTACAAGCACCAACGGATTATTCATTTACAAGGTCAATTCAGGTATTAATATTCCCCGTAAAACAATTCATAAAAGCTATGCAGCACAGGTTAAATTGAGTGACCTGATGATTTTCTCTGCTATTGAAATAATTGAACAAGACACTACATATAAACTTAAAACACTGCCCGGCTCTATCAACCCTTATATCATCCTTAAGGACCATTTTAAACACATCTACTACGCAGCAAATGGTCAAGGTGTTCATAGAATAAAATATAATGGAAGATTTGAAACCCCAACAAAAGTATTTGACGAAAAAAATGTTTTCCATCTTTTCGAAGACATTCAAAACAGAATTTGGATATGCAATTACAATGAGGGCCTAATAATTTATGACAATAGCCTTCCAGATAAGAAAACCAAATTAAAATCTTTCCCATTTTTCGACAATATTCAAGCCAATATTGTTTATGCGCCCGATACTAAAACCTATTACCTGCTTAACTCAAATAAACTCTATCAGTTTAACGAAAACCTGCAAATTGTTGATTCAATGGGACTGAATCCTAAACTGGAAATTAAAAGTCTTTTTGTATCTAATTCTGGTATCTTGTGGATGGCAACTTATGGCAATGGTTTATTTTGCATTAAAAATAAGTCACTCTATAAACTGCCATTAGATAAAAATAATCACCTGTTGATCTCGCACTGTGTTTTCCAGGACCAGCGCTTTAACTATTGGATCACCACCAATAAGGGGCTCTTTCAGATAAAAGCCAACACTGTAGAGAACAATCTTTTTTCGGGTAAAAGCAATGCAATAAGATATATTTATTACAGCACCTATGACGGCTTAAATACCAATGAATTTAATGGCGGTTGCTATCCCTGTGCTATTGAACTAGAAAAGGATTTGTATTCATTGCCTTCAATTTCCGGTCTTGCATGGATACATCCCGATAAATTATCAGACCCCGGTCCAATATCAGAAATTTTGATAGATGAGGTGATAGCAGATAGCCAAATGCTCTCACCCGAACAATCCATTGCACTTCAGGACAATGTTTCTCACTTAGTGATTAACCTTTCATTGGCTTACTGGGGCAATTTGAATAATATCGAACTGGATTATCAATTAGAGGGATTTGATAAATATTGGTTGCCACTTAACGCAGATTATTCAATCAGCTATAACAATCTGCCGGGTGGTCAATATACCCTTAAAGTAAGGTTGAAAGACAATCTGCACCCCGATAAAATTTTAATTAAAAGCATCACCATTGATGTCCCTTTGAGGTATTATCAAAAATGGTGGTTTTATGTTTTGTGTTTCATTGTATTCATTTGTATTATTCTCTTTTATTCAAATGCAAGAAATAGGAAGATACGACTTGAAAATATCAAACTTGAAAAGCAAATTGAACAAAGAACGATTGAATTGGTGAAGCAAAATACCATCATAGAAAACAATTTAAAGTTATTGAAGAAAAAACAAGAGGCGTTAAATCTTTCTATTTCAATTAAAGACAGGGCCATGTCTGTATTCTCTCACAACATTGTAGGACCCTTAAAATTTATTACCATACTGACCGACAATATGGCCAATAGTGATACTGCAACAGATCCTAAAAAAATGAAAACAATTGACCAGACTTCAAAGAGTTTATTGCAGCATTCAGTTGATCTTTTAACCTGGGTAAAGACACAGGATGAAACTTTTAAAGTACAGAAAGAAATTATCCATCTCAGTCAATTTGTTAGGCAAAAAATTGATTTATTCAAGCATATGGCTGAATTGAGCGGTATTCGATTTACGATAAAGGTAGATGATGCGATAGAGTTTGTTTCTGACAAGCAACTTCTGAATATTATTCTTTACAATCTGGTTGAAAATGCCATCAAACACTCACCCGGAGGTACCATTACCATTGATGCACAAATTGAAGTCAATACATTTCTATTGACCGTAACAGACACAGGAAAAGGCATGACGCCATTGCAGGTTGCAAAGTTGACAGAATATGCCCAGGATGCCAATCGCACCAGATATATTCAAGACGATAATAAGGGTTTTGGAATAGGCTGGTTTATTATTGCCGATTGCATGTCACTACTTTCAGCTACTTATACAATCGAAAGTCATATTAATTCAGGCACTGAGGTAACCTTAAGATTTCCGGTATAAAAACAGACCATATTATGTTCAAAGTATTTAATAAAATAACATTTCAGCAACTGATCCTATCGCTCAGTATTATTGTATTGTTTTCAAGCTCTATTAAGGATAATACTATCACTATCACCACAGATAAACTCATTTATTTTTCAGCTGATACCATCAAGATTACTATTAACAATAATACATCTGATACCTTATATGGCAATATATCAAATGAATTATATAACGATTCGAGTACCTACACCTATCTGTTTGATATCACGAATCCCCAATCTCATTTAAAAATAAAAATTGAACCGGACACATTTTTACCCCATACAAGTGTCATAATTTCTGTGAAAGCAGGTGAAACCAAACCTTATAATTTGCCCTATATGAGCGAAAAATTACACCTCAGAAGTGCGTTTAAATTCGGAACAATACTCGCAGAATCAGAGAAGTTTACTGTGCTGAATGATTGGTGAGGATTAATAAGCCCTGGCTGTATTCTTCTCCATGAAGTAGATAAATGCTCTGTTGGCTATTTTCACACCGCCCTGAGTTGGGAAATTGCCAGTAAAATACCAGTCGCCACTGTGATCAGGACAAGCCTGATGTAGGTTCTCAACTGATTGGAAAATAATGTCAACTTTCGGTTTGAAATTCTCAGGTGTTACAATTTCTGCAATCTTATCAGATATCTGTTCAGGTGTAAATAAATTGTACAACTGATTCACCTGATTCACCATGTCTTCAACCGGTTTTTGCATCTCTATCTTACACAACTCATAAACCTCCTGCAACTTGTGCTCTTGTTTGCTGTCTTTCAACAATTCAAGTAAGGCCCTGAAGGCAACAAAGTCTTTCAAACGACTCATATCAATACCATAACAGTCGGGATATAAAATCTGGGGTGCGCTCGATACAACAATGATGCGTTTTGGTTCCAGACGACCTAATATTTTCAGAATACTGGTTTTTAAAGTTGTACCTCTTACGATTGAATCATCAATAATTACAAGGGTATCTTTATGAGGCTCTATCACACCATAGGTCACATCATAGGCATGTCCTACTAAATCTTCACGGTCGTTATCATTGGTAATAAAAGTGCGCATCTTGGCGTCTTTTACCAATATCTTTTCTCTGCGTATACGGTAAGTCAGAATTTCTTTGATGCGGTCTGAAGTCAGGGTATCTTTTTCTTCCATCAATTGCTCAGCCCTGCGTATTTTTAACCAATCATTCACACCATCTACCATTCCATAGAATGAAGTGGCTGCAGTATTGGGAATATAAGAGAATACTGTATTCTCAATATCGTTGTTCAGTTTCTCAATAACTTTTGGTGCCAGCAATTTACCAAGTGTTTTGCGCTCGTTATAGATATCAGCATCATTGCCTCTCGAGAAATAAATACGCTCAAATGAACATGATTTTCTCTCTTTCTGTTCGAGGATACGGGTCTCGTTAAAGCTACCGTCTTTATTAATAATCAATGCGCAACCGGGTGTTACTTCATTGATTTTTTGATAAGGTACATTAAAGGTTGTTGCAATAGCCGGACGCTCACTTGCTACTACCAGCATTTCGTCATTGGCATACCAGAATGAAGGGCGAATGCCGTTAGGATCGCGCA
The DNA here is from genome assembly GCA_040386935.1 of Bacteroidota bacterium. Taxonomy (GTDB): domain Bacteria; phylum Bacteroidota; class Bacteroidia; order NS11-12g; family UBA955; genus JABMMZ01. The sequence goes on from JAZKEQ010000018.1 coordinate 12,716, forward strand.
TTACAAAGGCAGCACCATGGCCTATCATGCCCACCATATTATAACCACCATCGGTGCGCTTAAACGCATTTTTAAGAATATTTTCTACGGATAGATTTTCTTTGATTTTTTCGGTGATGTCGAAGTTATTGAACCCTTGTTCTTTAAATTGGCGGAACAATCTTTCATTCTCTTCATCCAAAAAATGACCAATTTTTTCCAGCATGGTCACGTTATCGCTGATTTCCTTAGGTTGTTGTCCCAATTCAATCAGTTGTGAAAACAATTCATCTACATTGGTCAAATTATAATTACCGGCCAGTACAAGATTCCTGCACATCCAGTTATTTTGTCTCAGAAATGGGTGCAGATTCTCTAAACTATTGCCGCCATGCGTACCATAACGCAAGTGGCCCAACATCAATTCACCAGCATACGGAAAGTGTTCTTTCAGGTAAAGACCGTTGTTAAGATTTGCCTTATCAAGGGGTTTAAGTGCTTTATTAACCTCATCAAAAATATCTGCTACTGCATTCTTGGAATTTGATCGTTTGCGTGCTAGGTAACGCTGACCGAACTGAGGATCTAATTTGATGATACCGATACCGGCTCCATCCTGCCCTCTGTTGATTTGCTTGGCCATCAGCAACTGAAGTTTCTTAAGACCGTAGAGAGGGGTGCCGTATTTTTCTGTAAAGTATTCGAGAGGTTTTAAAAGCCTGATGAAAGCTACGCCACATTCATGTTTTATTGGGTCGCTCATGTAGTATGATTAGTTTGCAAAGTTACCAAAACTAACAGTAAACAAAAAATAGGATTTCATATATTAATATAATCGTATCATAGGAACATCCAATAAGAGCACTTTACTCTTATCTTCAATCTCCATGTGAAAACCCTCAGTATTCCACAACCCCATGGCATCTCGCTTGTTCAGGGTCTCGCCATTTAAGGTCACTTTCCCTTCGATGACAAATACATACACGCCATTTTCTTTGGCCTTTACTGTATAGTCAGTTTTCTGTCCGGCTTCAAACTGACCGATGTGCAACCAGGCATTTTGATGGATCCACGTGCCTTCATCATCTGTATTTGGTGACACTATTTGCTGCCAGCGGTTATCAGTAGATTCTGGTAATTGTATTTCGCCATAACGCGGCTGTACGTTGCGTTCATTGGGCATAATCCATATTTGCAACAATTTTAAAGCCTTGTCCTTATTGGGATTATACTCACTGTGTTGTATGCCTGTACCCGCACTCATTACCTGAATGTATCCTTCGTTAATAGTTGCTACATTGCCCATGCTATCGCGGTGCTGCAGGTCGCCAGACAATGGAATGGTAATAATTTCCATATTGTCGTGTGGATGTGTGCCAAATCCCATGCCCGGAGCCACTTCATCATCGTTTAAAACCCGTAGTGCTCCAAAATGTATTTTGCTTTCATCGTAATAGGAAGCGAAACTGAAAGAATGGTGAGCGTTCAACCAACCGTGATTGGCATGACCGCGCTCATTTGCTCTGTGTAATATGCTGCTTGACATGGCACAAAGTTACAACCACTTTTACCTCTGTGTATGCGGTTAATATGAATATCCTTATTTTTGTTATCTATTGTAAAAGTGTGAAAAAAGTATTATTATTACATGGGCCGAATCTGAATTTGCTTGGTTCAAGAGAGCCTGAAAAATACGGCAAAACAACTTCAGAAGAAATTGTCCGTGATTTAAAAAGTCAATACCCTGATATTTCAATTGACTATCTGCAATCTAATCAGGAGGGTGAATTAACCGATATTATCCAAAAAAGTGCTGCAAACTATTCCGGTTTGCTAATTAATGCCGGTGGATTGTCGCATACTTCTATTGCTATGGCAGATGCCATTCGAAGCATTGCAATTCCTGTTATTGCCGTTCATATCTCAAATATTTATAATAGAGAAGGCTATCGCCATACGGATATAGTAGGCGAGGCCTGTAAAGGTTCAATTACCGGTTTGGGGACAGCAGGCTATGCGCTGGCTTTAGAGTGTTTATTGGATGAAATTTAACTGCAGGCAATGGTTGACTTTGCAACACCTGTTTGTTTAATGGCTGCATAACCACCTGCTACATCTGTCAAATTTTCATACCCGCGTGCTTTTAGTATAGAGGCATAAATCATGCTTCTGTACCCACCCGCACAATGGATGTAATAATGCTGATTTTTGTCGAGTGACGACATCTGTTGACTGATGTTATCCAATGGCATATTCACTGCGCCTGATACGTGCTCAGGATTGTATTCCCCTGGTTTGCGTACATCGAGTATTTTACTTTCTGCAGTAATACTTTCTGAAAACTGTGTAGCGGGAATAGACACGATACTATCTGTTTCTTTACCTGCTGCTTTCCAGGCTCCAAAACTGCCTTTCAAATAGCCAATGGATTGATCGTAACCTACACGTGCTAAACGTTGTACCACTTCTGTTTCACGTCCTTCATCAGCTACTATTAAAATAGGTTGATTTATATCTGTAATCAAAGCGCCTACCCATGGTGCAAATCCACCATCGATGCCAATAAAAATGCTATTGGGAATAAATCCTTGAGCAAATGCTTCCTGCTTTCTTGTATCTAATATTAAAGCGCCTGTTTCGTTAGCCCTTGCTTCAAATTCATCGGGTGTTAATGCTTGTAAACCGCGTTCTACAACACTTTCCAGACTTTGATAGCCTGTTTTATTCATTCTTACATTTTCTGCAAAATAGGCCGGTGGTGGTGCTATGCCATCTGTCAGTTCTTTAACGAATTCAGATTTTGTCATATCGCTGCGCAAAGCGTAATTCACGGCTTTCTGATGTCCCAACAAATCAAAGGTTTCCTTGCTCATATTTTTACCACAGGCACTGCCTGCGCCATGAGCCGGATACACAATCACACTATCAGGTAAAGGCATCACTTTATTTCTCAAAGAATCAAATAATTTACCGGCCAAATCTTCTGTTGTTAATTCCCCTGATTTTTGAGCCAGGTCAGGACGGCCCACATCGCCTATAAACAATGTATCGCCTGTATACATACTATGTGGCAATCCTTGCTCATCCAATAGTAAATAACAAGTGCTTTCCATGGTATGACCCGGAGTGTGCAATACTTTGAAAGTGATATTGCCCAGTGGCAATATTTCACCATCTTCGGCTATTTTACTTGGATAATTGGTTTGTGCATTTGGACCGAATACGATAGTAGCCCCTGTTCTTTGTGCTAAATCCACGTGACCGCTTACAAAATCAGCATGAAAATGTGTTTCAAAAATATACTTAATGGTAAGGTTTTCAGCTTTTGCTTTATCAATATACGGCTGTGGGTCTCTTAATGGATCAATGACTACCGCTTCATTACCGCTCGAAATAAAATATGCGCCCTGGGCAAGGCAACCTGTATAAATTTGCTCGATTTTCATTTTACAAAGTTATGCCAATTTTCAAAGACTTTGTTTTAAAAAATCTTATATCAATATAGATATGGTAGAAAAATGATGGCCGCCATTATTAAAGCAATAATGCTTGCGACCAATACCGCTGCAGCTGCCAGATCCTTTATTTTCCCTGCTTTTTCATTAAATCCGGGTGATACCAGATCAACCAGTTCTTCTATGGCTGTATTAATTATTTCAAGTCCTAAAACAAGTCCTATACAAATAAGCACTACAAGCCATTCGAAAGCTTTAATATCGCAATATAATCCAAGTGATACTGCTGCTGCAGTAGACAATAAGTGAAGTTTGAAATTTCTTTCATTCCAGGCAGCCTTCAGGCCCTTAAAAGCAAATGCAAATGATTTTAAAATAGCTGTTTTTTTCACCACTAAAATATTGGTGGTTCAAAATTAGTGTTAATTTTAGTTAGTTCTTTAACTCAATATTAAAAATTAAACTGTGCTTGTAGTCTTAAGAGTCTACCACTTTGCTGATTTGATTTTAACTTCATATCCTCAAATCTCCTTTCAGAAATTGTATACATTGTTACCAACTCAAAATTTTTGAATGGTTGCCATTCTAACCCTATTTCATACTCAGTGACAGTATAACTTCTAGCATCTAATTCATGTTTTTTTCCTCCCTCATAGAACTGAGCTCTTATAAAAGGAAGAAAGATTTGTTGCTTGTATTTAATGAAATATGTAGCCGTAATATAGCCTCCTTTCAGTTTCTTTGTTTCAATCGAGTCTTTACTCGGATTAAATTCAGGACCTCTGCCAATATTGTATTCAGCCTGAATACCAAATGGTTGAGGATATAAAACAAATGTTGCAGCTACTCTCTCATCATCAAAAGAAAAATCCTTCACTGCTTTAACATTCGTACTCCTTAAATCTGTTGGTAATACATATTTTCCTTTATAGGCTTGAATTCCCGGTTCTATTATTTGTCCGTTTTTAAATTCAAATGGATAGGTTATTCTTGATACAACATGTAATTCATTGTTTAATTCAGGTCTGTTTGCTGTTTGTCCATTGTACAATCCAATACCAAATACACCATAATCTCCACTTCCTTTTAACCCATCATTGACCAAGTGAACATAGCGTTTCCTTATCTTATCAGGAGCCCAATAAAAGAACATACCCAAATCACGTTCATTTGATACTGCACTATTTAAAGCATCATTTCGGTCTAATGGTAGGCGATTTTGACTCGATTGCATATTTTCAAAGCCAAAAGGCACCTTGCTTTGTCCAATTCTTAATCTAAACTCTTTTAATTTATCAAGTGATAAATCAAAATATGCATCTCTTATTTGACCAAAGTGCAATGCTGTTGAAGAGGCTGAAGATGCAAAATCTGGTTGTATATAAATGTACACTCTATCATGAACATTTCCGCTAAAAATTAAACGCAAACGTCTTATAAAAACACCACCATTTTCACCCCATGATTTATCACATTGTTCGCATTTTAATTTATCGTTAGTTTCAAACAATCTATTGTATCTAACCTGAGTATACCCTCTAAGAGCTATCGTTTCATACCATTGTTTTGCCACTTTTTTAGGTTGTACAATGCTTGAATCCTTCATAGTTTTACTGAAAAGTGTGTTACTAAAAAGTATGGCTATAATCAACAAGTAATATTGCTTTAATGTTTGCATTCTATATAATTGATAATTTATTAACATATAAATCCATAAAAACACCCTGCTTTAAAAGGAGGGTGCCTTATAAATATTTAAATTTTTATTTTAAAAATAATTGAAGTAAGTAGTAGAACCCACCTGCCAAAGTGATGGTCACAGGCAGTGTCAACAACCAGGCTATTGCAATACTTCTGATGGTGCCAGGTTGTAGATTTTTAACCCCTTTACTGGCTGTCATTGCACCGGCAACACCGCTTGATAATACGTGGGTAGTAGATACAGGCAATCCAAATGAAGTACTTAAGCCGATAGTTGCTGCAGCTGTTAATTCCGCTGTTGCACCTTCTGCATAGGTCATGTGGCGTTTGCCAATTTTTTCACCTATAGTCACAGCAATTCTTTTCCAGCCTATCATCGTTCCCAATCCCAAACACAGGGCTATCATAATGGTTACCCATTTCGGAATTGATTCGGTAGCGTGTTTAAATTGTTTTACCTCAGCTTTAATAATCTTTGTGTTTTCAGGATTCTCAGCAAATGTTTTGCTCTTAATATCAGTCTCCAAACGCTTGGTAACTTTAGATAATTTTGTTCTCAGTTTAATGGTGGCTTCTTTAATCTCCTTTTCAGTCGCTGTACCTGATTGTTTTACTTCGTTATATTTTAGAAGTGAACCTTTCAATTCTTCAGTTTTTATCAATAAGTCAGCCTTATGTTCCGCTTGCAAAGCCAATTCAATCTTGCCAAGTGATGCAGAACAAGCTGCCGGATCAAATTTTTCATCTAAGGCAAACTGAACAGGCATAAAGGTGATCAATATAATTAACATTAACCCTACCCCTTTTTGTCCATCATTGCTTCCATGGAAATAACTTACCAAAGTACAGGTTGATATTAAAACCGCTCTTATCCAGATAGGAGGTTTTTGACCCGGTTCAGGCTCTTTAAATATTTGCTTGCGCTCTTTCACCATTCGTCTTAAAATGTACATTAACAAGATGGTAACAGAAAATCCAAATAATGGTGATATTAATAATGAAAGGCCTATCTCACTTGCTTTGCCCCAATTCACACCTTCGCCACCGTGCATCCAGTAGAATACAAGACCTACACCTAATATAGAGCCAATCATGGTATGGGAGCTACTACAAGGGATCCCTAAATACCAGGTGCCTAAATTCCACAATATGCCCGACATCATCATACCCAGTACCAAGCTCACACTCTCTCCGGTACTCATCATCACCAGATCGGTGAGGGGTAAGAGACTGACGATACCCATGGCGACTTTGAATCCTAAAAAACTACTGATAAATAAACCTAAAAAATTCCAGAACCCTGACCATACAACAGCATAAGTTGGCTTTAGTGAGCCGGTATATATCACTGTGGCAACAGCGTTTGCGGTATCGTGAAAACCATTGGCAAATTCAAATACACATACTGCGAGTATGCATATTATAAATAAAACAGCGAGGGTTGTGTCTAATCCAAACATTGCGGCAAAGGTGAACCTGCAATGTTAATTTAATGTTAAGCGAAAGGAATTAAATGGTTAAATTCCCGTGTAGCTTGATGGTGTTATGTTGTTAAGACGCTGACGAATCTCATCGGAAACATCAAGTGTCGCAATAAAATCTTTGATTTCTTTTTCACCAATAGCTTGATTCGTGCGGGTTAACCCTTTCAATGCTTCATAAGGATTAGGGTAATTAGTTGTTCTTAATACCGTTTGAATGGCTTCTGCTACAACGGCCCAATTGTTATCGAGGTCTTTGGCAATGGCATCACTATTGAGTATCAGTTTACCTAATCCTTTTTCAAGACTTGTATAAGCAATTAAATTATGAGAAAAAGGAATGCCAATATTTCTCAGAACAGTGGAGTCTGTTAAATCCCGTTGTAACCGTGAAATCGGCAATTTAGATGACAGGTGTTCGAATATCGCATTGGCTATACCCAAATTACCTTCCGCATTTTCAAAATCGATGGGGTTAACTTTATGGGGCATCGCACTGCTGCCTATTTCGCCTTCTTTTAATTTTTGCTTGAAATAATCCATAGAGATGTACTGCCAGACATCGCGACTGAAATCTACAAGGATGGTATTGATGCGTTTGAAACAATCAAACAATGCCGCTAAATGATCGTAATGCTCAATCTGAGTGGTAGGATAACTTCTGTAAAGACCCAATACCTGATTAACAAATTGTTGCCCGAACTGGTGCCAGTCGACTTCAGGAAATGCAATATGATGCGCATTAAAGTTACCGGTTGCACCGCCAAATTTAGCCGCAAAAGGGATGGCTTTTATTTGTTCGAGTTGCTCATCGATACGACTTACAAACACCATCAGCTCTTTCCCTAATCTTGTTGGGCTCGCTGCCTGGCCATGCGTTTTAGCAAGCATCGGAATGTCTTTGTATAAGGTTGCCAATCCGTGAATGGTATCTCTAACACCTTTCAACGAAGGCATCACCACATGGTCGACAGCCTCTTTCAAACTCAATGGAATAGCGGTATTGTTAATGTCCTGACTTGTCAGACCAAAATGCACCCACTCACGGCAATGACTCAACTTCATGCCATCTAAAGCGGATTTGATAAAATACTCCACCGCTTTTACATCGTGATTGGTGGTCTTTTCAATTTCCTTGATGCTCAATGCATCACTTTCAGTAAAACGCTGATAGATGCTGCGCAGGCCATTGATATCCTTTTCTGTAAACAATTGAGAGAAACCGCTCAATTGAAGAGAATTCAAATAAATCAGATATTCAATCTCAATTCTGACACGGTATTGAATCAAGCCATATTCCGAAAAATATTTGGCTAAATTGCTCGTCTTACTCCTATACCTGCCGTCAATGGGACTGATTGCTGTTAATTCATTTAAATTCATTACTGCAAAACTAAACTATTTTATACAAACAAGGCAAAACCTGTCTTTCATCTTGTCATTTTGCTTTTAATCGAATAAACACCCAATATATGTAGTAATATTAGCTTAATTTGTTGGTTACATAATTGCAGCACATACATGAAACAATTTTTAAAATATACTCTGGCCACGGTTTTTGGTATCTTTATTACCTTCATTTTCCTTGGCATCTTGTTATTTTTTACCATCATTGGTCTTACAAAATCAGCAGGCCGTGATAAGGTAGCGGTCAAAAATAATTCGGTCATAGAGTTAAATATCAATTATGATATTCCTGAACGCAGCCCTCAGGATTTCATGTCTATGTTTTCTGATAATGGCGATATGACTATTCTCGGCTTAGATGATATTCTGTCAATAATTGAAGAAGCTAAAAAAGACAACAAAATAAAGGGCATCATTCTTAAATCTAATTTGAATAATACCGGGTATGCAACGGCCTTAGAAGTTCGCAATGCCTTAGCAGATTTCCGCAAAGCAGGTAAATTTATATATGCTTATGCCCCTTACTACGATGAAAAAAATTACTACTTAGCCAGTGTAGCCGATTCAGTTTTTATTGAACGCTCAGGTGGCGTAATGTTCAACGGTCTTTCAGCCAATTTGATGTTCTTTCAGGGAACACTCGAAAAATTAGGTGTTGAGATGCAAGTGATAAAAGTTGGCGCATACAAAGGTGCTGTAGAAACTTTTTCGCGCAAGGACCTGAGCCCTGAAAACAGAGAGCAAATCAGTGTTTACATCAACAGTTTATATGGCACTTTTCTTTCAGCTGTGAGCGAGAGCAGAAAAATAGATACGGCTAAATTACATGCCGCCTTCAATGAGTTTACAGTTCAAACACCTGCTCAGGCAGTGGCTTTTGGTTTAATTGATAACATGATTTATGAAGACGTGATGCATACAAGCATCAAACATAAATTAGGTATAAAAGGAAAAGATGAATTGAGCATCATAAAAGCCGGTCAATACAGAGGCCGTGAGAAAAAAGACGAAGACAGTTATAGCGATAAAGTTGCTGTAATCTATGCAGTAGGAGAAATAATGGATGGTGAAGGTGATGATGAAACAATTGGATCGGTAACTCTCTCCAAGGCCATTGCAAAAGCAAGAGAGGATAAAAATGTTAAAGCCATTGTTTTGAGAGTAAATTCTCCGGGTGGCAGCTCATTGGCTAGTGATATCATTATGCGTGAGATAGAGTTATGCAAAGGTGTTAAACCTGTCATTGTATCAATGGGTGATGTTGCGGCAAGTGGCGGCTATTACATCAGCGCTTTGGCTGATTCTATTATTGCAATGCCTAATACCATTACAGGATCAATTGGTGTTTTCGGATTGTTCCCTAACATGCAGGGCTTATTAAATGATAAAATGGGTTTAACTTTTGAAAGTGTAAAAACCGGTAAATATTCTGATTTTGGAAGAGTCGACCGTCCGTTAACAGATATCGACAGATTGTATCTTCAAAATATGGTGAATCGCATTTACGATGATTTCACCGGTGTTGTGGAGCGAGGCAGAAAATTAGACAGTGTTACTGTTGAAGGTTTGGCCCAGGGCCGGGTATGGACTGCAAGTGATGCATTGTCGCGTAAATTGATAGACAGTTATGGCGGCATTAAGGATGCCATAAAAATAGCAGCCTATAAAGCCAAAATAAAAAATTACTCGGTTGTTGTTTATCCAAAACAGGATGACCCTTTCAAAAAATTCTTCGGAGGAAAAACCAACGCTATGATGGAAGAAAAAATGTCAAATGACTTAGGCATTTTTTACAATTACTACAAGGCTCTGCAGACTTCTATCCACGTTCAGGGCTTTCAAATGCGCCTTCCGTACAATTTAATGATACAATAACATATCTTTGTCCGACTTTTGTAAAGCTCTTTTACAAAAGCCTAAAAAACAACTTTTACTGAATTGAATTATGCTTAAAATGAAAAAAATAATTTTCCTGATTGCCCTTTTTGTTATTACAAATGTATGGGCCCAACATCCCAACAAAGAATGGTATTTGAACTACTCACAAAAAGATACCATGATGGGTATTGACCTTGTAAATGCTTTAAAAAATTACCCTGTACCGGCCAATGCCAAATCAATTGTTGTTGCTGTTATTGACGCAGGTACTGATACCAAGCACGAAGATTTAAAAGACGTTATCTGGGTAAATACCAAGGAGATTCCTGATAATGCAGTAGATGATGACCACAATGGTTACATTGATGATATCAATGGTTGGGACTTTATTGGTGGTGCTGAACAAGATGTAAATTATGACAATCTTGAATTAACCAGATTATTAAGAGATTATAAAAAACGATTCGGCAATAAAACTTCAAAAGAAATTGCTAAAACAGAAAGAGCTGATTATAAAAAATTCAAAGAATTGGAAAAAACACATGCAGCGCGCCTTGCAGAAGACACCAAGACTTTAGAAACTTATAAGTTTTATAAAAAAATTACTGATGCTGTTATTAGTGAAATGGGAATGAATGATTTTACATTAACTCAACTCAAAGGATATGCACCGGGTTCAAATGAAGCGAAAATGGGAAAATCATTTTTACTGCTTGTATGTGATGCCCCTTCAAAAACTACTCCTGCTGAATTCCTTAGTGATATAAAAGATGGCTATAACCAGTTGAATGCAAGTGTGAGCTATCAGTTAAACCTCGATTATGATCCAAGGGAAACCGTTGGTGATAATTACTTGGATACAAAAGACATCTCTTACGGCAATAATGAAGTGAAGGGCCCTGATGCATTACACGGCACCCACGTTGCAGGTATTATTGCTGCTACAAGAAACAATGGTATCGGTGTAAACGGTATTGCCTCCATGGTAAAAATAATGGTACTGCGTGCCGTACCTGATGGGGATGAACGCGACAAGGATGTGGCCAATGCTATTCGCTATGCCGTAGACAATGGTGCTAAAATTATCAATATGAGTTTTGGTAAAGCCTATTCATTCAATAAAACAATTGTTGATGAAGCAGTGAAATATGCAGAAAGCAAAGATGTATTAATCATACACGCAGCCGGAAATGACGGCAAAGACAATGACAATAGCGATAACTTTCCTTCTGCTGTTTATGAAAATGGCAGTAAATGTGCCACCTGGATAGAAGTAGGCGCAAGCGGTATGGATCAAACACCTTGCAGTTTTTCTAACTATGGTAAAACAACTGTTGATGTATTTGCACCGGGCCTTGAAATTTACAATACAATTCCTGACAACGAATACAAATGGTTACAAGGTACAAGTATGGCCAGTCCTGTGGTTGCTGGTTTAGCTGCAGTTATCAGAGTTTACTATCCCAACCTTACAGCAGTACAGGTAAAATCAGTGATAGAAAGTACTGTTATTAAACCTGAGCAAAAAGTAAAGAAACCGGGTTCAAAAAGAAAGAAAACAAAGTACAAAAAACTGTGTACCAGTCAAGGTATTGTGAATATTAACAACGCATTGAAAGCGGCAGCAGCTATCAAATAATTATTCCTTAAATTTTTCAAAAAGGCCACTTGTGAAAACAGGTGGCTTTTTTTATGTTGTAAATTATTCTACTTTCCAAAGTTCGACTCCGGTATCTCTACTATCAATAGCAAAGAATAATACCCCATTAATGACAGTTAAATACATGGGTGGGGTTTCGTTTGAGAGTGAGTAATTGCCTATAATCATCTCAGCATTTTTACCATGATTATCAGCCCACCATAATTCCACTCCGTCTTTGCCGTTATCTGCTGTAAAATATACACGATCTCTCACTACTGTAAATGATTTGATATGCGAATTCTGAGGTCCTTTCTTGATGTCTTTTACCATATAAGTACCTTTCGAAGTCCCGTCACTGCACCATATCTCATCGCCATCACTGCCATTGTTGGCTACAAAAAATAAGCGACCATTCACCGCAGTCAATTCACTCGGATTCGATCCATCAGAACCCTTTTTCTCCATAATATCCTTCACTAAAACAGTGCCTTGCTCGGTGCCATTACTTTTCCATAATTCAACTCCGGTCTTACCGTCATTAGCTGTGAAATACAATACACCGCCTACATTCACCAAATCATCAGGATCACCTGCCTCTTCACCATTACTAATATCTTTAACCATCATTGTACCTGAAGTGGTGCCATCGCTTTTCCATAATTCATGTCCATGTTCCCCATCATTGCAGGCAAAATATAAAAGATTATTCATACTTACTAAATTATCAGGAAATGAGCCAATAGCCTTTGGTAAGATATCCTTTACCATAACTGTCCCTTTTGCGGTACCATCACTTTTCCAAAGTTCATTGCCATCACGCCCATCATTTGCACTGAAAAAAAGGGTGCCGTTGACATTGGTTAAAAACTGTGGCTCTGAAGATTCATTGCCGGTAAATATATCACGAACCATTACAGTGCCTTTAGTTGTTCCGTCACTTTTCCATAATTCTGTACCACTTACTCCGTTTGAAGCATTAAAAAAAAGTGTGCCATTGATATTCACAAGATGTTGTAACAATGTTGCATTACTTTGGTGTTGAAAGGTTTTCAGCTTGAAAGTTCCTTCAGTTGTGCCATCAGTTTTCCAAAGGATTGTCGAATCATTTTTACCTGCTTCTGTTCCTTTATTAGAAAAAAAGTATATGGTTTGTTGAACGGTTGTAAGACCCGTTATTTCCATTTCTCCAAATCCCTGAAAAATATCTTTGAAAGCAGTTGATTTTCCCTGAGGCGAAGTGACCCATAACAGATTCGTTTCTTCTGTACGCGTCACAAAAAATAATTGCTGATTATATGCTGCCAATTGTGAAGGGTGTGACCCTACACCCTTCGTATGAATGTTTTTAAATAGTGTAGCATTTATACCATCATATTTCCACAATTCCCTGCCATTGGTGCCATCATCTGCACTAAAGAAAACTAAACCTTTAAATAGTGTTAGATACTCTGGATTAGAACTGCTCTTGCCGGGGTAAATATCTTTTACCATAATTTTACTCCCCTTTTTCTCACCTGCTTTCCATAACTCATGCCCTGAATGCAAATCTGAACCTGCAAATACCAATTGGCTATTTAAATGTATCTCATTGTATTTATGTTTACCGGAAAGTACTTGAGCAGTTTTGCTTACTACTGTCCCCTGTTCTGTTCCATCACTTGTCCATAAGGTTTTATCAATATAAAAATACAGGGTGTTATTAATTACCGTTAATTGTTTGGGGCTGTGATTGCTTGCACCTCCATTGATATCTTTCACCATTTTAGTGCCTTCTGCAGTACCGTCACTCTTCCACAATTCTATACCATGTTCTCCTTCATATGCAGTGAAAAATAACACCCCTTTAAAATCAATAAAATTACCGGGATTTGATGCACATCTGCCGCCACATATATCCTTAACTATTACTGTACCTGCATCTGTTCCATCGCTTCTCCATAATTCTTTCCCGTATTGCCCATCATCTGCACTGAAATACATAAAATTACCTGATACGGTCAACTCTGTTGGAGATGAGCTTCTGTTGCCGGGCTCTACATCAATTACCAGCCGTGGCTGTTGAGAGAATGCGTTTTTTGAGAATAGTATTGCTACTAGGAAAATCTTAAAAGGGATAGAATTCATCAGTTATATGGCTACAATCTTTAATTGCAATGATACAAATATCATGCACAAATTAAGTGTTGTCTTATAAACAGGTGTACTTAAAGCTTAACATCTGTACTAAGGAACAATACTTTTAGCTACCTCGTTGTTGCCTAATGCTAATAGAACAACTATATTTGCACCGCAATTATCAAGAAAAGACGGAGGGAATTGGTCCTGCGATGTCTTGGCAACCCAATCAGCCTCTGGCAGATTAAAGGTGCTACATCCTACCCCACTTACATGGGGATAGATAATGGCAAGTATTGGTTCGACCTCCAGCTCTTGTCCGTTTTCAATGATAAAGCATTCGTTGAAACATGTCCAGACAAATTCACCCTTACCTAAGGCTCAGCGGTCTTGAGCCTCTTACTCAAACGCCTGAATCCAATTTTATTAATATTGGCGAAAGAACCAATGTAACCGGCAGTAGAAAATTTGCCAAACTTATTCTCGAAGATAACTTTGATGAAGCTGTTAGTGTCGCCCGTCAACAAGTTGAAAATGGCGCTCAAATAATTGACATCAACATGGATGAAGGGATGTTGGATGGCAAAGCCGCCATGGTAAAATTTCTAAATCTGATAGCTGCAGAGCCTGATATTAGCAAGGTGCCTGTAATGATAGATTCTTCGAAATGGGAAATTATTGAAGCAGGTTTGCAATGTTTGCAAGGTAAAGGCATCGTCAACTCCATCAGTTTAAAGGGTGGTGAAGAAGAGTTTATTTACTACGCAAAACTTTTAAAACGCTACGGTGCGGCTACTGTTGTAATGGCATTTGACGAGCAAGGACAAGCGGATTCATTCCAAAGAAGAATCGATATTTGCAAAAGATGTTACGATATATTAGTCAACAAGGTTGACTTTCCTCCCCAGGATATCATCTTCGACCCCAATATTCTTACCGTTGCTACCGGTATCGAAGAACACAATAATTACGCAGTAGATTTCATTAATGCAACCCGTTGGATCAAAGAAAATCTGCCGATGGCCAAGGTCAGCGGAGGCGTTAGCAATATTTCGTTCTCTTTCCGTGGCAATGACAGTGTGCGCGAGGCCATGCACTCTGCATTTTTATATCACGCCATTCGTGCGGGTATGGATATGGGCATCGTAAATGCCGGTATGCTGCAGGTATATGATGATATTCCGGCCGACTTACTCGAAAGGATTGAAGATGTGCTGCTGAATCGCAGACAAGATGCTACTGAGCGACTTGTAGATTTTGCCGAAACTGTTAAAGCTAAAGGTAAGGCCGTAGTGGTTGATGATGAATGGCGTAAAACAGATGTACACGAAAGATTGAAACACGCATTGGTACATGGTATTACCGACTTTATTGACAGTGATACTGAAGAAGCCCGACAACAATATGAAAGACCCTTACACGTCATCGAAGGACCGCTAATGGCCGGAATGAACGTGGTGGGCGACTTGTTTGGCAGTGGTAAAATGTTCTTACCTCAGGTAGTTAAAAGTGCCAGAGTGATGAAAAAAGCTGTGGCTTATCTTGAGCCATATCTTGAAGCAGAAAAAAAATTACAGGCAGAAAACGCTTTGCTTGACGGCACTTCAAATCCATTATTTCCTGTGAGCAATGGTGCCGGAAAAGTACTGCTGGCAACGGTGAAAGGCGATGTTCACGATATCGGTAAAAACATTGTTGGTGTCGTTTTAGCCTGCAATAATTACGAAATACACGACATGGGCGTAATGGTTTCATGCGAACGCATTCTTGAAAAAGCAAAAGAGATTAATGCAGATATCATCGGCCTGAGTGGCTTGATTACACCCAGTCTTGATGAAATGGTTTACGTTGCTGCTCAAATGGAAAAACAGGGATTTACAACACCATTATTGATAGGAGGTGCAACCACCAGCAGAATACATGCTGCAGTAAAAGTGGCCCCTAAATATTCTGGTGCAGTAGTCCATGTATTAGACGCTTCAAAATCAGTGCCGGTGGTTTCAAGTTTATTGAGCGATGATCAGTCATTGCAATTCAAATCTGATATTAAAACTGAATACATCCGCCTTGCCGAGGACCACGCAAAAAGACAGTCGGCTAAAGATATCGCCACTTATGCAGAAGCTTTGAATAACCGCTTGAAACCTGTATTTGACACAACTACAATTCAACAACCCAAACAAACGGGCATTCATTATATCAAGCATTTTAATTTAGCTGATTTGCGCGAGTGCATCGACTGGACACCTTTCTTTCAAACATGGGAGCTATCAGGTAAATATCCTAAAATTCTTACCGATGAAGTCGTTGGTAAAGAAGCAACTAAACTTTTCGCAGATGCCAATGAAATGCTCGATAAAATTATCAGTGAAAAATGGCTGATTGCTAATGCGGCTTACGGCATTTTACCTGCACACAGCATAGGCGATGACATTGAAGTGTTTGACAATTCAGGTAATCGTATTGAAACCTTCCATTTCCTGCGCCAACAGAGGAAAATGACCAATGGTGTAGCCAACCTATCTTTAGCAGATTATATTGCACCTAAGGGCAATCCAACACAGGATTATATGGGTTTCTTTACTGTTACAGCAGGGCTAGGTATTGATGAACACGTTAAAGCTTTTGAAGCCAATCACGATGACTACAACAGTATCTTGTTAAAGGCACTTGCCGACCGTCTTGCTGAAGCCTTTGCTGAAAAATTACACCACTTGATAAGAACCGATTTCTGGGGTTATGCATCAGATGAAAATCTGAGCAATGAAGATCTGATACTGGAAAAATACAGAGGCATAAGACCTGCACCCGGCTATCCTGCTTGTCCGGATCATCTTGAAAAAGGCCCTCTCTTTAAATTACTTGACAATGAAAAACAAATTGAGGTAAAACTTACGGACAGCTACGCCATGTGGCCGGCATCAGCTGTATCCGGATTTTATTTTGCTCATCCTGATTCCAAATATTTTGGGGTTGGCAAAATCAGTAAGGACCAGGTGGAAAATTACGCTCAAAGAAAAAACATGCCACTTGAAACGATTGAAAGATGGTTAGGACCGGTTCTCGCTTATTAAAATTAATTAGCCATCACAGCCTGCTTATTGTATTTATTGCGATACTCGATCGGGGTTAAACCGGTTA
Organism: Bacteroidota bacterium; assembly: GCA_040386935.1. Lineage (GTDB taxonomy): Bacteria > Bacteroidota > Bacteroidia > NS11-12g > UBA955 > JABMMZ01. The sequence continues at coordinate 29,515 of JAZKEQ010000018.1, forward strand.
TCTTTTTAAAAACATCTCTGAAAGCCTTTGTATCGGTGTACCCGACATCGTACATCACTTCATGAATATTCTTCCGACTGGTTTCAAAACTGCGTTTGGCTGCTTCAATTTTTACTCTTTGTAAATATGCTACTACCGTATTATTTGTCGCTGTTTTAAAACGTCTCTCAAAACTTCTTCGGCCTATGGCCAACATATCGGCCAGCAGATCTACAGTGATTTTATCAGTATAATTATCTTCAATATAATCCTGCGCTTTTTTAATTGCTTCATCATTGTGATTTCGCTGACCCTTAAACATCATAAATGCCGACTGACTGTCGCGTTCTATATCAATGGCAAAGTATTTTGATGCCAGAATAGCGGTATCCCGGTCAGTATATTTTTCGACAAGGTATAGTAATAAATTCCAGTATGAACTCGCGCCTCCACTTGAATACAAACCTTTCTCTTCTGTAATAATACTGCCGTCTACCAACTCTACTAAGGGAAACATTTCCCTAAATTCATTAGCAGATAACCAATGCGTAGAACATTTTTTTCCGTCAAGTAATCCTGTTGATGCTAATAAAAAAGCACCTATACAAAGTGATGCAACTTCAGCACCTTTGTGATACTGATTGACAATCCATGGCAGAAAAGCCTTATTCTTTTCAATACCCTCTCGCATACTGCCGCTTAATGCCGGAATAAAAATGAGATCAGCAGATTCCATTTCATCCAGTACTTTATCGGGATGCACAGAAAAAAGACTGTTGTTCAGCTTTACTTCTTTTGTTAGGCCAACTAACTCAACATTAAACAACGGAGGTTTGCCTGCCGACATTAAAAAATCATTGACTGCTGTAAACATGTACCTGGGGTCGCCAATAGCGGCCAATACAGCTGATTCTGGTACCAATATCGCTACGTTTTTCATTGTTTTGATTGATTTGCTTAAAAAATCATTACAAATGTACACATCTATCGTGTCGGAATCAACCCCTTTAAATGACGTTTACACCATGCCATCTTGAATTTTTACAGCTATAAGTTTGCATTATATATTTACAGCAAACGACAATGTCTCAAATCAACTCATACTTGACCTTTAGTGGAAATTGCCGCGAGGCCATGACTTTTTATCAGGCCTGTTTAGGTGGTGACCTCAAATTACAAACCATAGGTGAATCACCAATGGCAGATAAATTACCCCCTCAAATGCAACAAAGTATTCTTCATGCCACATTGATTAAGGGTAACCTAACTTTAATGGGCTCCGACATGGTAGGCGACAATGGTTTAAAAAAAGGAAATACTGTTTCGCTGATGCTCGATTGTGATAGTGAGGCAGAGATTAAAACAATTTATGGTAAACTATCAGATGGCGGCACCATCACCCATGAATTAGAAGTAACCTTTTGGGGAGCGCTGTTTGGTGACCTTATTGATAAATATGGCAATCCCTGGATTTTCCATTTTGACAAAAATCAACACAATACTTTATGACAAATACCAACAAAAAAACAACTATCCTTTACTGGATCTTTACAGGCTTATTTGCAGCCTTCATGACCTTCTCTGCTATTCCGGATATTCTGGTAGTGCCTGAGGCTGTAGAAATGGTAAGCAAAGGGCTAGGATACCCTGTTTATATAATTGCATTTCTTGGGGTTGCAAAGGCGCTTGGGGTCATTGCTATTCTTATTCCGGGTTATCCAAGAATCAGAGAATGGGCTTACGCAGGATTCTTCTTTGATTTGATAGGAGCCACTTACTCAATGATAGCCGTTGGTGCACCTGTTGCAGGATGGATATTCATGTTATTGCCTATTACAATTGCTGCGCTTTCATACATCTACCATCACAAAAGATTAAAGACTATAAATTAAACTGATTTCAGTACTGACTAACAATATAAGACGTAATTTAATAATTCTTTAAGGCTACATTATTTGCTTGTCTCCAATAATTCGCCTTCTATTACAATACTAATGTTGGATAACCAGCTTCAACTGATAGCCATTCAATGTCACAAAGTATACGCCATTGGCTAAACTGCTAATATCAATAAACTGCTGATGTTCAGAAACAGTTTGTTGCAATACTTCTTTGCCCTGCATATCATACACAATTAATTGCAAAGGATTTTCAGGAACAGATTTCAAATAGATGCATACAGTATGAGTGGCAGGATTCGGATAAATCGCAGGCGACCATACATCAATCATTCTTATACCCGAAGCATCCTGAATTCTGAATGTTGACACCAAATTATTATTATTCCCTACCTGATCTTTATCGTAAAGCGTATTGTAATAGCATTTATATAAACCAGGAGTTTTGGTTGTAAAATCAAAACTATTGGCAAATGTTTTGGTGCTGGTAGACAATGTACTGAGGTCATCTACATTAAGACTATCTGCATATACAATAGTTTCATTGCTGGTGGTTGAGTCCAAATATTTAATCGTCAGCTTTAATTGAACGGTTTCAATGGATTTAGTACCTGTATTTTTTACAGCAACTACAGGTTTAATAGCAGAGAAATTAGTTTTATAAACCCCATTATTTTGAGGCAGAGCAATACTTTGAGCAAGGGCATCATACCAAAGCTCTACCTGACTTTTGTCGTATGTAGAATCGTTTTTCCTGTACTCATCTTTTGCATACTCAGTTTGAGCAATTACTGTTAATGGCTGAGCAGCCGAAATAACACCCAGTCGCGGAAATAGCAACTCAAGCGGTGCATTGACAGAGAAGAACGTATCTTTTGTTTGTTTATACAAGAGTGCCTTAGTGTTGGTATTAATAATCCTCAGTGTAGTTGAGAAGTATTGAGTCACCAAACTATCACCCAAATTTTCGATAACTACTTTTGGATAATCATTAATTTTATTAACCTGAATTGTATCTGTTAAAGTTGGATACATAATGGCCGTAACACCCAAATCAAAGTGCTTATTGACTTGGTAGTAAGTTCTAATGGTATCATTGGTTCTGTCGAAGTCAATTCCTAAATTGGTATAAGCTTCAACCAAATATAACCCGGTATCCGAAAATTGCATACTGCTGTCAAATGTAATTGTTTTGGTTTCACCACTGTCGAGCGTTGTATTTTTTGAATCTGAATAAACTAACGAAGCCCCTTTTGTTACATTAAATACAACAGGGAAAGCCGTATTTTGTGAGTTAAATCCAATATTTGTAACAGTAAGTTTAGGTGCATAGGCTTTATTGATATCTAATACCGAATTTGGTGCAGGAGAAACTGCAGTAGGGTTGATATCATCCGGCAAGCCATAGGCAAAACCGATTCTCAATGTATCATTGCTTCTTACCTGGTCATTTGACAAACTTGAAAAGCACACCATTGTATAATAGCCACGTTTGGTTGGTAAGAATTTTTTGAAAAACATATTGGTGGTTATGCCTCTATAACATTCTACCACAGTAGAATCTGCATAAATCAGACTGTTTTGATAGTAGATTCTGTTGTAAACCAGGAAAGGAGTGGCTTGATTTAAGTCGCCCAGATTTTCCATCTCTACATTCACAAACTTTGCAGTAGCAGGCGGTGCAATGCCTTTATTGGCCTGCGGATAAATACTTTTTGTAACCGTTACATCATTGCTTCTAACAACATTGAAAACAACCACTACTGTATCATTCTTTTTTCTGTTATCATTTGGCAGACGGGTAAAAATTCTGAATTTTAATTTCCCTCTTAAATTGCACCCATAGGGTTTAAAACTGAGGATAGAACTGTTATTAGACGCTAAATTTGTTGATTTAGTATCGGTATATAACAACACATTATTGGAATCCAGAATTTGAGCCGTTACATTAAATACCGGTGTGGCATCTAACCCGAAATTTTGAATATTAGCGGTAGGGTATATCGTATCGATGAATTGCTCATAATCAGTAGAATTATCGGGGTCAAACAAACTGCCTACTCCAACATCTTTATAAATAGCCACAACTACTTTGCCTTTCAGCGTATCATTGTCCCTCATTTGGTCACTGCCAAGTCGTGTAATCACCTGAACATCATAATCCCCTGCTTGTGTTGGCAGGAAAGTTGAATCAAAAGTTATTTTATGCTTTCGCATAGTGCCCAATGTGTCTGTTCGGTTTGAAGTATAAACCAAAGTGCCATATCTTCTGATATTCATTGTTACCGTAAAAGGTGTTGTCTGATCCTTTGCTCCGTAATTAATAATTGTAGCCTTAGGAGCCATTGTTTTTACTTTAATGAGGTCTAATGTATCCTTTGGGTAATCATAGCTAAAAGGTGCTACATCATTATCTGCCTGTAATCTTGGTTCAATGGCAAATTTGAAAGGTGCATCCGGTGCAAAATCTACCCAGTTGGTATCGCCATAAGGTGATGCATAATAAAACGTCTGTGGTCTTACAGGATCTTCCTCCTGATAACCAAAAGCCACATTGGTAGTTCCTATTTGTCGAACACCTACATAGAATGAGCCGCTTACAGAAACTGGCGGCAATACAGGCGTAATAAAATTAGGCGCTGAAGTTAAGGTATCCGATGTCCATACATTTGTACCCGGTTCTCCCCCGCCTCCATCTGCTGCCCATATTCCTAATCTGAATTTTTGTGATTGGCCTGCAAAACTCACACTGATCTGATTAATGGCTTTAGCCGTATTTGAATAGAATTTAGCAACAAAATCACCTGTTCCTCCATTAAATCCTATGCCCCCGGCCAAAGGCTGGGTAGGATCTTTATAAGAGTAAATATTTTCTGTTGCGATTCTGTAGACCTGCGATTCATTCCCTATACTGTCATCATCTTTAGCAATTCTCACTATAAGAGTATCCAAGCCAAGGTTTGAAGGCGACAATACAGGCATTGTAAACAGTTTGGTATCTAATGGTCCGATTGAAAATGTTGTAGAATCAATTAACTTATTGGCACCTTGGCTGATGATATAAACCTTGTGGTTATTCATGGTTCTTTTGCCAATATTTTTAATCAAAACCTTTACACTGTCAGGATTTCCAAGTGGTACAGGGATTTTCCCAAGGGAGTATACTTTTAAAACTTTTGCATTGTTATCTGTTCTTGGAAAATTAATCTTAATGGTAGGGTGAGCATCAGTACTTGAGTTGGTTGTATCTTGTAAAACACCACCGTTAGTTCTGGTATACTTGCATTGATTCAACGCATAGCCATTTACTGTGAAACGATTTTCGTAGGTCCAGTAAATATTAGTAGACTGTGAGCTTGAGCTTGATTGTCTATACTCTATCAGTATTTCCAATCCTTTGCCAAATGTGGTGTCAAAAACAAAAACAGTATCGAGTGTAAAGCGAATCCACGTGTTGGTTGAACCTATTTCTGAAGTGGGGTCTTTATCATAAACCTTTTTCATGCCTGTTGCAGATTTCTGATTCACCCAGTTAATATTACCTGTTCCATAATTGGCATTTGCTGTTGCCCTCATGTATATTATCATATTACTGGAACCACTTAACGAGCCCCCCGTATTTCTTAAAAAATCCAAACTGACAATACTGTCTCCGTGTTTTAGTGTGCTTACAACAGATTGAGGAAATATATAGGCATACCTTGAAGCAGCACCAGCTGCAGTGCTTGTATTCACAGGCCCTATAACATTTGATCCTATAAATGTGCCTGTACCAAGTTCAATGATTTGTGCATTGCTGGTCTGAAGATGACAGAATACAGCAACTGAAAAACATCTGATTAAAACAGTAAAAATTTTATTCATTACGGTAAAGATAATTGTTTTGGAATAAAAAAATAATTATTTGACCAATAAACCCTGATTTAATGAGCTAAATATGACAGTTTACAAGGCAAAAAAAACGAATTTGTCTGCGAGTAACTATATTTGCACACTTATTTGCCTTTAATGGATTCAAGTCAAGTCGTCATTATATTGCTAACACTGCTGTTTTCGGCATTTTTCTCGGGAATTGAAATTGCGTTTATTTCTGTCAACAAACTCAGAATTGAGCTTCAGAATAAACAAGGTGTTTGGAATGCCGGCATACTCTCCTGGTACCTCAAAGACCCCACCCGGTTTATTAGTACAACATTGATAGGTAACAATATTGCCCTCGTTATATACGGTATATACAGTGGCGACTTATTGAACAACTTGCTGGAAAATATTATTGTTGTTGACTTCTGGCGCTTTGTAATCATTACAATACTTTCAACCCTGGTAGTTTTAATAACTGCTGAGTTTTTACCAAAAGCCCTGTTCCGCATCAATCCTGACTTTATACTAAATACCCTCATCATTCCTTTCCATATTTCTTATTTCATCCTATGGCCGGTGGTGACAATGATTTTATACATTTCTAAAGGTATTCTTAAACTCCTTACAGGTGAAAAATATCAGTCGACTCAGCCTGTTTTCAATCGCCTCGACCTCGACCATTTTATTTCACAAACAGGTCAGATAGAGTTAAATGATGAAACCAATCTGAGTACCGAAATGTTTAAAAACGCATTGGATTTTGGCAGTCTGCGGGTACGCGATTGTATGGTTCCCAGAACTGAATTGGTTGCTATCGAGGAAAAAGAATCTGTGCCTGAATTATTAGCTTTATTCAAAGAATCAAGACACTCTAAAATTTTGGTTTACAGGGATAGCATTGATAACATCATTGGCTATGTTCATCAGGTGGATATGTTTAAAAAGCCGGGAAGTATTGCCAAAGCCACTATACCTATTCTTATTACCAATGAAAGCAGATTGTTGCAGGAACAATTGCGAGACATGACCCAAAAACACAAAAGCATTGCTGTAGTAGTCGATGAATTTGGTGGAACTGCCGGTATCATTACCATAGAAGATATTATAGAAGAGATTTTTGGTGAAATAGATGATGAATACGACACCGAAGATTTGCGTGAAATCACAATTAATGAAAACCACTTTATTTTCAGTGGCCGTCACTCTGTAGATTATCTTAACGACCAATACAATCTAAATATTCCTATTGGAGAATACGAAACCCTGGGTGGTTATATTATCAGTATTTGCGAAAGTATCCCTGCTGAAAAAGAAATTATCTTAATCGACAGATTTGAATTCACTATCAAGCAAGTGAAACACGCCCGTATAGAGGAAGTTGAATTAAAAATTATTGATAGCAGGGAATAATCCTGATATTAATTGGAATTACTGACTTGCACTAGAATCGGCATCCGACTCCATATCTTTCAGTATTTTAGCTTCTACATCAAGAGAATCTTTGATGGATTGTAATGAATCCTTTGTAATGCGCGCTCTTTCTTCAGCTTGTTCAATTTGTTGTGCATTATTGTTGCTGCAGGCTGTTAGAACAGATACTAAAAGCACAAAAAAGGTTATTTTTTTCATATGTGATATTGTCATGCAAATAAGCGAATTTTATTTTTTTCTAAAAAATATTTTTATAGGCACCCCTTTAAAATTAAAGTGGTCTCTCAATTGATTTTCTAGAAAACGTTTGTACGACTCCGAAATATACTGCGGCAAATTGCAGAAAAATGCAAAACACACGGATTTTGAGGGCAACTGCTGAATATACTTGATACTCACAGTTTTTCCTTTTACTCCCGGAGGTGGTGTGGCGCCTATTATTGGCAGAAGCACATCATTGAGTTTTGATGTTTTGATCTTATTGGAAAGATTGTCATAAACTTCTGTTGCTGTTTCTATTGCCTGAAAAATTCTCTGCTTGTTTAAAGCGCTGATGAATATAATCGGATAATCTATGAAAGGTGCCGTTCTGGCTTTGATATGCGCTTCATACTCTTTAGCAGTATTGGTTTCCTTTTCGTATAGGTCCCACTTGTTCACAAGAATTACAACTCCTTTTCCGTGCTTATGAGCAAGAAATAATAAATTTAAATCCTGAGATTCAATACCTTGAGTGGCATCCAGCATCAATATACAGATGTCGCAGTTTTCTATCGCTCTTAAACTCCGCATAACAGAGTAAAACTCAATATTTTCCTCAACTTTCGACTTTTTCCGAATACCCGCTGTATCTATCAATACAAGATCTTTATTGAATGCATTATAGCGCGTATGAATAGAATCTCTGGTAGTACCGGCTATATCTGTTACGATATTTCTGTTGAATCCAAGTAACGCATTGACAAAAGAAGATTTACCTACGTTCGGTCTACCTACAATGGCTATCTTAGGAAGATCAATGGTTTCAGAATTAATAAAATCCTGCTCATCTTCATCAACAGGTAACAATTCAACCACTTTATCAAGCAAATCACCCGTTCCACTGCCAGTAGCTGAAGATATCGGATATAATTCACCAAATCCTAATCTGTAGAATACTGCTGTATCACTGATTTGTTCGTGATTGTCAACTTTATTTACTATTAACAAAACCGGCTTACTGCTTTTTCTTAAAATATTGGCAAACTGGCTGTCTAAATCTGTGATTTCTGTACTTACATCCACCATGAACAACAAGAGATTGGCTTCCTGTACAGCAATTTTTACCTGATCGCGAATGGCTGATTCAAAGATATCCTTGCTATCCTGAACATACCCACCGGTATCAATCACAGAAAATGTTTGACCGTTCCATTCACACTCCCCGTAATGCCTGTCTCTGGTTACACCACTGACATCATCTACTATGGCTTTTCTTTCACCTATAAGACGGTTAAATAAGGTAGACTTGCCCACATTGGGCCTCCCGACAATTGCAACAATTCTGGACATTTGAGGTGCAAAAGTACGGATTTAAATTTTAACGCTAATATTTGCCAATAATTCAACCATTTCTTCAAGGTAAATTCTGTCGGTTTCGTTGAAAGCATCAAATTCCTGACTGTCTATATCCAATACCCCAATTACCTCACCATTGCTGAATATAGGGACAACTATTTCAGAATTACTTTCTGCTGAACAGGCAATATGACCCTCAAATTGGTGCACATCAGGCACCACAATGCTTTGCTTGGCCTCCCATGCCTTGCCGCATACGCCTTTCCCAAAATCTATCAATGTGCATGCTACAGGGCCTTGAAATGGCCCTAACTCCAATTGATTTTTTGAATTAACAAAATAGAAACCACACCACCAGTGCTGAAATGTTTGTTGTATGGCTGCGCTTACATTGGCATAATTGGTCACCCACCCACATGCCGGATCAATTAATGCCTTTACCTGATGTAATAATGTTTTGTAATGCTCTGTCTTTGAATTGTCCATACAGGTACAAAGCTACTGAAGTTCTGCCATTCTCAAATATAGAATGAGCATAAAAAAGGGGGATGGTTGATTACCATCCCCCTTTTAAGGAGTTATCTGTTAGCGGTGATTATCTTACGATGCTCACACGTTTTGTAATTGTTTCGCCTTCGCTAATCAATTTGATGGTGTAAACACCGGTTGCTTGATTGCTAAGGTTTACTTCATATTTACCTAATGCATCTGTGTAAGTTTGTGTCATTACCGCTTGGCCTAGTGCATTGTATACTACGATTGTAGCATTCTTAGCTAAGCTGCCTTGTAAATCTAATGTTACTACACCTGTTGATGGATTTGGATATACATTTACTTTGTTATCTAACTCTACAGTCGCGATGCCGGTTGTGCTGTTAAAGCATTTTGGCCAGTAAGTGTAGTATACCAATCTGGTAAACTCATCTGATACGTTTCCGCTTGGGTCTGTTACTCTGTAAGTAATTGTGTAAATACCTTCGTTAGTTGGATCTACATTCTGATTTACTACTTCTACCAATGGTTTCAATTGTGCAGGTCCATAGTAGTTATCTTTTGTAGATATACCCCACATTGGCCAGATTTGATCTCCTACGCAAGCATGGATGATTTCTCCCCAAATGCTCGGTGCTTTTGTATCTTGTACAATTACTGTTCTGGTTTTTCTGGTCACGTTCAATGATCCGTCTACTGCTTCAAATACTTCACTGTATGAACCGATAACATTTGGATCTACGTTTGTAGAAATCATGTTCAAGCTCACTTGTGTGTTGTCGTAGAAGTTATCGCTTGCTGTTGCTGGTACTGAATTATATGCAGTACGTACTTCATGGTAAACGATATCAAATGTATTCAGATTGATTGTTGGTGCGATGTAATCATCAACTCTGTAGTTTCTTGATTTTGGCGCTGCAACGTTACCTGATGCATCTACTGCTGTATAGGTTACTGGGTAGGTAGCTCTTACTAATGTATTTACCGGGCCGTTGGTTACTCCCCAGTTTTTAGTCAATACCGGTGTGTTATCATATGCATCTGTTACGATGGTCTGATCAATCCATACGCTTCCGATTTGGATTTTTGTGCCACCTAAAGTATCAATTTCAGGTCCTTTTGTATCTGCTACACATACTGTTCTGGTTTTTATAGTTACGTTACCTGCTACGTCTTGTACTGTATAGGTTAATACATAAGTACCTACTAAGCGGGTGTTAACTGAACCTGTTACAATAATAGCTGAGTTAAGATTAGTCAAGTTCTGTGGATCTACTGCTGTTGCACCTGGATCTACATATGGAGCATTGTCTCTTCTTGCTTCGATACAACCTGATCCACCTGGATTCAAGGTCAATACCGGTGCTGTTTTATCCAATACTACGAAGATGGTTCTTCTTACCGGTAATGCTTTGTTGCCTGATGCATCTGTTACGTTATACTCAATAGTATAGATACCTGTGGTACAGCTATCCAAATCACTGGTGATTGTCATTCTGTTTGAAATGTCACCTTCTGATCCGTCCATTGCAATAGCTCCTAAGTCTGTGTAAGCAAAACATTTCTCGATCTTCATTGTATCTGCACCAATCAAGGTAATTACAGGTATTTTGTTATCGTTCGCTAAAATCAAACCATAATCTTCATACTCACCTGCTTGGATTGGTCCGCACTCAGTAGTTGTATAATTATTGTAGTTAGCTGCAATTCTCATTCTAGTAATACCTTCGAATGAATTAGCTAATGTCGGTACTGTGAAAGTAGTTGTATAAACTGCATTCTGGCTGCTAGCTTCTACAAAGATTTGCTCACCTGCATCGCTGAAGTCGCCATCAATATTCCAGTCAATCCATGCTGCTCTGTTGGCTGCATCAATTGTAGTATTTCTTGATACTTCTACTGTATATGTTTTACCATATGTCAGATTGGCTTGTGATAATGTACTGTAATCTGTGTAAGCTGTTACACCTGAAACTGATGGATTGTTCAATAATGCTACTGCACCATCCATGATTCTTACTCTGTTGATACCGATATCAGAACTTAAAATATATGCGTTAGGTACACAATAATCCAATGCACATATAAATTTGTTTTTTACTACTGTTTTTACTGTAGCTGCGCTATCTAAATCGTTCCATGCTCTTAATGTGATGGTATAACAACCTGAACTTGTAAACTTAATGATTGGAGTTGGGAAGCTATCACCTGGGTTATCTTTATAGTTCACATAACCTACACCATACTTAGATGGGTTAGCTGGTGGATTCAATAAAGTATAAGTGGTTGGGAAGATTGTCCATGAGTATTTGTTTGCATTGTCTACCAATGGTGTCAATACTACTCTGTCTACGCCTACTGTTGGTCTTCTGGTTGATGCCATAAAGTCAACTTGTGATTGTTTGTTTGGTGTGATGATATCAACCATACGACAAGTTTTATTTGAACCTACGCATGATTTTACTTCCAAACATACTTCATAAGTACCATCTGTGAAGAATCTTGTTTGTGCATCTTTCTTAGTGCCGAACTGTGAACCGTCTACTGTCCACTCCCATGTTGGTACACCTACTACACCTTGTGTAGTGTTGATGAACTTCAATGGAGTGCCGTTATAACCCGGATCTGTTGACAAATCAAAGCTTGGTACCGGTGCTACTGCTGGCCCTAGTTCTGATACATAAGTACCTATGTAACCTGAGTCTGTACCGCCTCCATCTGATTTGAACAAGATAAACATACTACCACTGGTAGCCGTTACTTTTTTCTCTGCCTTATCGCCTGATGACCAAGCCCCTAATAAGGTACCTTTATCATTTTTACCATCGAATACACTAAATACATCCCCAGGGCCATTGAATCTCAATTGAGTCATGGTTAAGGTAATCTTTTGTGCGTTACATGGTGTGATCTGCAAGTATGAACGTGTGCCATAACCTTGGTCGTTACCATATTTACCGTTTGGTCCGCCATCATCGATGATAGTACCTGTGGCACTTCCTACGATATTATCCAGATTCGGTCCGTATGATCCAAAACCTAAATAGTAATTAGTTGGTGAGATTACTGTGATGTATGCACATTTTTTTCTTACTGCTGATGCGCCTATGCCGTTTGTTGATACCAACTCTACGCAATAGGTACCTTCTCTATAGAAGGTTACGAATGGATTTTGTGAAAATTGAGTCGTTCCGTAATCATAGCTGATCCAACCATTGTTGTAATCTGAAACCGGATCTAATGGGTCATTCTTAAAAGTTACTGAATCATAGATTTCCCATCTCCATAAGTATGGACCATCTGATGATAAATCAAATAACTGCAAACCTTCGTAAATCTCTACTGTAGTTTTGCTTGCGATGAAGTCTGCTTTTGGTACTACTGTTGGGCTGATTAAGCTTAAACATTTTACTGTGCTATCTTTACCTAAGCAGTTAGTGCTTCTCAATTTTACACATTTTGTGCCCGGAGTGGTCCAGGTTGAACTGTTAGTGCTGTAATCTGGTGTTACTGATTTTTGCTCATAGCTACCATCGTTGTTAACATCCCAAGCATGCTCGGTATATCCTTTTTGGTTGCTGTTGATTAATTTTACAACTGTACGTACAAACGCCTGACTTGGTGCAATGAAGTTCGCACTTACTGAGGTTGGTAATACTAGATTGATACTGAAATCGGTTGATTCACCGTAGTATAATTGATAAGAAGAACAAGTAGTACAACCGGTACCTGTTCCGATGTTACCACCGTATTGGTAATCTGTGATTACACGTAATCTGGTTGCTGTTGGTGTAACGTTACATGGAATTGTAAAGTTGAATGGAGTCAGAGTACCTGGTGTGTTGTTACCTGATGTGGTATTCCAACCACCAAGAAATTCACCCGCATCACTGAAATCTTTATCATTGTTTAAATCTATATAAGCGCCCCATTTACCACCGTAAACTGAACCGTAGTAATAAGATGCTGAACTTGTTTCCAGGGTGTAAGTGTTACCTGCTGTTAGATCAAACGCTTTTGAAGGGCTGTTTGCTAAACGGAATTCAGCGCCACATGTTGCACCTCCGCTAAAACCATCAGCAGCTCTGTTGTACACAACGGTACTACCAACTGAAATTCTGATTTGTTCTTGGGATACAACATAGTTAGTAGTTGACATCTGGTACTGATAGCTGTGATCAGTATTACACCAGGGTGCCTGAGCATGAGCATTAAAATAACCGATGCAACATAATATTGCTAAAACGGTGATTTTGAGCGTCCTAAATGTAGTAATTAATTTTTCCATACTTTGACTTATTTAAATTTGCACGAATATTACACATATTTTTTTGAATATTAAAATATATTTAACTTTAATGATAAATATGTGACGTGTTTTTTACAAAAGGGCTCATCTCTCTCTTTCATAAAAGTCCATAAAAAAGGGGGATGGTTGATTACCATCCCCCTTTTAAGGAGTTATCTGTTAGCGGTGATTATCTTACGATGCTCACACGTTTTGTAATTGTTTCGCCTTCGCTAATCAATTTGATGGTGTAAACACCGGTTGCTTGATTGCTAAGGTTTACTTCATATTTACCTAATGCATCTGTGTAAGTTTGTGTCATTACCGCTTGGCCTAGTGCATTGTATACTACGATTGTAGCATTCTTAGCTAAGCTGCCTTGTAAATCTAATGTTACTACACCTGTTGATGGATTTGGATATACATTTACTTTGTTATCTAACTCTACAGTCGCGATGCCGGTTGTGCTGTTAAAGCATTTTGGCCAGTAAGTGTAGTATACCAATCTGGTAAACTCATCTGATACGTTTCCGCTTGGGTCTGTTACTCTGTAAGTAATTGTGTAAATACCTTCGTTAGTTGGATCTACATTCTGATTTACTACTTCTACCAATGGTTTCAATTGTGCAGGTCCATAGTAGTTATCTTTTGTAGATATACCCCACATTGGCCAGATTTGATCTCCTACGCAAGCATGGATGATTTCTCCCCAAATGCTCGGTGCTTTTGTATCTTGTACAATTACTGTTCTGGTTTTTCTGGTCACGTTCAATGATCCGTCTACTGCTTCAAATACTTCACTGTATGAACCGATAACATTTGGATCTACGTTTGTAGAAATCATGTTCAAGCTCACTTGTGTGTTGTCGTAGAAGTTATCGCTTGCTGTTGCTGGTACTGAATTATATGCAGTACGTACTTCATGGTAAACGATATCAAATGTATTCAGATTGATTGTTGGTGCGATGTAATCATCAACTCTGTAGTTTCTTGATTTTGGCGCTGCAACGTTACCTGATGCATCTACTGCTGTATAGGTTACTGGGTAGGTAGCTCTTACTAATGTATTTACCGGGCCGTTGGTTACTCCCCAGTTTTTAGTCAATACCGGTGTGTTATCATATGCATCTGTTACGATGGTCTGATCAATCCATACGCTTCCGATTTGGATTTTTGTGCCACCTAAAGTATCAATTTCAGGTCCTTTTGTATCTGCTACACATACTGTTCTGGTTTTTATAGTTACGTTACCTGCTACGTCTTGTACTGTATAGGTTAATACATAAGTACCTACTAAGCGGGTGTTAACTGAACCTGTTACAATAATAGCTGAGTTAAGATTAGTCAAGTTCTGTGGATCTACTGCTGTTGCACCTGGATCTACATATGGAGCATTGTCTCTTCTTGCTTCGATACAACCTGATCCACCTGGATTCAAGGTCAATACCGGTGCTGTTTTATCCAATACTACGAAGATGGTTCTTCTTACCGGTAATGCTTTGTTGCCTGATGCATCTGTTACGTTATACTCAATAGTATAGATACCTGTGGTACAGCTATCCAAATCACTGGTGATTGTCATTCTGTTTGAAATGTCACCTTCTGATCCGTCCATTGCAATAGCTCCTAAGTCTGTGTAAGCAAAACATTTCTCGATCTTCATTGTATCTGCACCAATCAAGGTAATTACAGGTATTTTGTTATCGTTCGCTAAAATCAAACCATAATCTTCATACTCACCTGCTTGGATTGGTCCGCACTCAGTAGTTGTATAATTATTGTAGTTAGCTGCAATTCTCATTCTAGTAATACCTTCGAATGAATTAGCTAATGTCGGTACTGTGAAAGTAGTTGTATAAACTGCATTCTGGCTGCTAGCTTCTACAAAGATTTGCTCACCTGCATCGCTGAAGTCGCCATCAATATTCCAGTCAATCCATGCTGCTCTGTTGGCTGCATCAATTGTAGTATTTCTTGATACTTCTACTGTATATGTTTTACCATATGTCAGATTGGCTTGTGATAATGTACTGTAATCTGTGTAAGCTGTTACACCTGAAACTGATGGATTGTTCAATAATGCTACTGCACCATCCATGATTCTTACTCTG
Source organism: Bacteroidota bacterium (assembly GCA_040386935.1). Classification (GTDB taxonomy): domain Bacteria; phylum Bacteroidota; class Bacteroidia; order NS11-12g; family UBA955; genus JABMMZ01. Next base: position 45,132 of record JAZKEQ010000018.1, read on the forward strand.
TTGATACCGATATCAGAACTTAAAATATATGCGTTAGGTACACAATAATCCAATGCACATATAAATTTGTTTTTTACTACTGTTTTTACTGTAGCTGCGCTATCTAAATCGTTCCATGCTCTTAATGTGATGGTATAACAACCTGAACTTGTAAACTTAATGATTGGAGTTGGGAAGCTATCACCTGGGTTATCTTTATAGTTCACATAACCTACACCATACTTAGATGGGTTAGCTGGTGGATTCAATAAAGTATAAGTGGTTGGGAAGATTGTCCATGAGTATTTGTTTGCATTGTCTACCAATGGTGTCAATACTACTCTGTCTACGCCTACTGTTGGTCTTCTGGTTGATGCCATAAAGTCAACTTGTGATTGTTTGTTTGGTGTGATGATATCAACCATACGACAAGTTTTATTTGAACCTACGCATGATTTTACTTCCAAACATACTTCATAAGTACCATCTGTGAAGAATCTTGTTTGTGCATCTTTCTTAGTGCCGAACTGTGAACCGTCTACTGTCCACTCCCATGTTGGTACACCTACTACACCTTGTGTAGTGTTGATGAACTTCAATGGAGTGCCGTTATAACCCGGATCTGTTGACAAATCAAAGCTTGGTACCGGTGCTACTGCTGGCCCTAGTTCTGATACATAAGTACCTATGTAACCTGAGTCTGTACCGCCTCCATCTGATTTGAACAAGATAAACATACTACCACTGGTAGCCGTTACTTTTTTCTCTGCCTTATCGCCTGATGACCAAGCCCCTAATAAGGTACCTTTATCATTTTTACCATCGAATACACTAAATACATCCCCAGGGCCATTGAATCTCAATTGAGTCATGGTTAAGGTAATCTTTTGTGCGTTACATGGTGTGATCTGCAAGTATGAACGTGTGCCATAACCTTGGTCGTTACCATATTTACCGTTTGGTCCGCCATCATCGATGATAGTACCTGTGGCACTTCCTACGATATTATCCAGATTCGGTCCGTATGATCCAAAACCTAAATAGTAATTAGTTGGTGAGATTACTGTGATGTATGCACATTTTTTTCTTACTGCTGATGCGCCTATGCCGTTTGTTGATACCAACTCTACGCAATAGGTACCTTCTCTATAGAAGGTTACGAATGGATTTTGTGAAAATTGAGTCGTTCCGTAATCATAGCTGATCCAACCATTGTTGTAATCTGAAACCGGATCTAATGGGTCATTCTTAAAAGTTACTGAATCATAGATTTCCCATCTCCATAAGTATGGACCATCTGATGATAAATCAAATAACTGCAAACCTTCGTAAATCTCTACTGTAGTTTTGCTTGCGATGAAGTCTGCTTTTGGTACTACTGTTGGGCTGATTAAGCTTAAACATTTTACTGTGCTATCTTTACCTAAGCAGTTAGTGCTTCTCAATTTTACACATTTTGTGCCCGGAGTGGTCCAGGTTGAACTGTTAGTGCTGTAATCTGGTGTTACTGATTTTTGCTCATAGCTACCATCGTTGTTAACATCCCAAGCATGCTCGGTATATCCTTTTTGGTTGCTGTTGATTAATTTTACAACTGTACGTACAAACGCCTGACTTGGTGCAATGAAGTTCGCACTTACTGAGGTTGGTAATACTAGATTGATACTGAAATCGGTTGATTCACCGTAGTATAATTGATAAGAAGAACAAGTAGTACAACCGGTACCTGTTCCGATGTTACCACCGTATTGGTAATCTGTGATTACACGTAATCTGGTTGCTGTTGGTGTAACGTTACATGGAATTGTAAAGTTGAATGGAGTCAGAGTACCTGGTGTGTTGTTACCTGATGTGGTATTCCAACCACCAAGAAATTCACCCGCATCACTGAAATCTTTATCATTGTTTAAATCTATATAAGCGCCCCATTTACCACCGTAAACTGAACCGTAGTAATAAGATGCTGAACTTGTTTCCAGGGTGTAAGTGTTACCTGCTGTTAGATCAAACGCTTTTGAAGGGCTGTTTGCTAAACGGAATTCAGCGCCACATGTTGCGCCTGCACTTAAACCATCAGCAGCTCTGTTGTAAACAACAGTACCACCAACTGAAATTCTGATTTGTTCTTGAGAAACGAGATAGTTAGAAGTTGACATCTGGTACTGATAGCTGTGATCAGTATTACACCAAGGTGCCTGAGCATGAGCATTAAAATAGCCGATGCACATGATGGCGAAAAGGGCTACTTTAAAGACTTGGAACTTAGTAATTAATTTTTTCATATAAGACTTATTAATAATATTAGGGTTCAATTATAAAACAATATTTTTGTAAAAAAAAAAGGATTGCCACTTTTTTACTAAAATAATGCAGAGGGCTGTTAAAAATGACTTGTTTTTTACAAAATTCTGCGTAGTGAAATGATCGGAAAGTAGATGAGCGAATATTCCTTTGAATATTGCTTGACGTGGGCTTCGTGATTTACCTCTTAAAATTTTAGAGAATAAAAAATGAACGTTAAAAGGGAGATATAATTCTTTCATGATTAAAAAAAATTTAATCAAAATTATACCATTAAAACAATCAATTATTTGCTATTTTTTAATAGGATAAATCGATGACATTTTTAATGCAAAAAAATGACATAATTACTTCAAAATAATCAAATTTTGACCAATTTTTAAAGATTCAGAAGATAACTCGTTCCATTTTTTTATATCATCAACCGATACACTGTGAGATTTTGCGATAGAATAAAGGGTATCGCCTGACTTTACAACATAAGTCACTTTATTGCTTTTAGATGGTGTGGAAATTTGTGATGCAACGCCAGTAGCATTCACCTTGAGCCGCTGCCCCGCAGCTATTTGCTCATTAGATAAATTATTTTTAGACTTTATTTCTTCAAGCGTCATCCCGTATTTTTTACAAATGCCGTATAAGGTTTCTCCACTCGAAACAACATGGTACACTTCAGCACTTGCCATTGTTGGTTTTGACTCTTCTACTCTGCCTGTATCGGGCATTGTTGTTGCTTTGTGCTGTAATTGTAAAACACTTCCCGGAGCTGGTTCTGTGCCGGGTTCCATTAGATTTTTTTTATATAAACTGTTGAGCTTTATTGCATACTTCTGAGAAATCGTCCACATATTTTCGCCTGCATTTACGGTATGACTGCTGACACTCGCTTTTCTTTTCTTGGGTTTCAGATACAGGACATCTCCCGGTGAAATGGTATGAAAATTCAAATCGTTGTTTTTTATCAATCGTTTCTCACTGATGCCATTAGCCGATGCAACATTACCGGTTGTTTGATTCACTTGGACTACTGTTACTGGAATATTATTGGGATTCACAATGTCAATATTTGCAGGCATTTGCTGATTGTATGGATTATACCCATTCATAACAAGGGTATCAAATTGAGCCAGATGATTCCTTTCGATGCAACTTATCAGTAACTCTGAATATTTTTTATTAGTTGCATACCCTGCTGCCAACAAACCTGAAGCCCAGGCTTTATAATCCGATATCTGATAGGTAAATAATTCAGCATAGCGTTTATTATCTCTTAAAAATTTTGAATGGTCTTTATACGATTCTTCTGCATTGGTATAGCATCTGAAACACTCCTGCAAAGCATCGTCATCTTCAAGAATAGAACAACCTGTCCATTCTTTTTTACACTTTATCCCAAAATGGTTATTTCCTTGCTTGGCTAAACGGCTATTTCCACTTCCGCTCTCCAATAATCCCTGGGCAAGAGTAATACTGGCCGGAATTTTAAATTCAATCATTTCGCGCATGGCGATATCTTTGAAACTATCGATATACTGGCCTACAGTAATGGTTTGGGCGCCTGCAGCAGTATAAAACAGCAGTAAAAAACTATAAATATAAAATTTCTTTATACGGTACATGTGACAACTGACATCAAAAATAATTGGCAGACAACTTTTTGCACCATATTTTTGTCAACATATTATATAACGATGAAAAGTATCCAAATATTTTGTTTAGTCCTATTTACCTTATTGTTTTCAAGCAAATCAAACGCTCAAAATAAACCGACCGGCAATCCTGTTTTTAAAATAACATTCAGTGACAATAGTCCTAAAACCGGTGAAATTATTGAAATCATCATCAAAGCTGATATTCCAGAAGGTATCCATATGTACAGCACTTATAACAAGTGTGATGTAGGTCCGTTACCAATTGTACTTAATTTTATTAATCCAACAGGTTATTGCACAGTAGATAAGCCATATAGTGTTGGCGATAAGAGAGCAAATGATCCTGTTTTCGAATGTGAGGTTGGCGAGTTTCATCACAAAGCTGAAATACGACAAAAAATAAGAGTGCTTGCCGCAGATATAAAAGTCAATACAACAATTGAGGGTCAATGGTGCACAGAATCAGAATGTGTTGGTTTTGGTGGACTGATACCCATCACATTAAAAGGCACATTAAAGGCTACAGGCACCACAATTAAGTGTACCGAGCAAATAGTTGAAAATCAAGAAACACCTGAAACTATTCCTGTAATTGACACTACAAAGAAAATAATTGATACTGCTACTGCACTTTCTGAAATAAAATCAACTACCCATAGCTACAAACTATCAGGCAGCAATGATACAGGTTCTTGTATTGTCAAAACTTTCAATGGACAGAAATCTGAAACCGATCAGGAAGACAACTTGGGCTTATTCCTTGTTGCTTTCTTATCAGGTCTGGCAGGTTTGTTAACGCCATGTGTATTCCCAATGATACCAATGACTGTATCGTTCTTTTTAAAAGATAAAAAAAGCAAGCGCAAAGCGATTAATAATGGTATATTCTTTGGCCTTTCTATTATTGGTATTTATGTTATATTAGGAACAGTTGTTTCTTTTGTATCAGGCGCTGATGCAGGTAACTTCATCTCCACTCACTGGTTACCAAATATATTGTTTTTTATAATATTTGTTATTTTCGCCTTTTCGTTTTTCGGAGCTTTCGAAATTGTTCTGCCAAGTCGCTTTGCCAATACCGTTGACCGCGAGGCAGATAAAGGCGGTTTTTATGGCATTTTCTTTATGGCTTTAACATTGGCCATTGTGTCATTTTCTTGCACAGGACCTATAGTGGGCAGTGTATTGGTTGAAAGTGCTAAGGGTAGCTCATTCGTACGACCTGTTATTGCTATGCTGGGATTTGGATTGGCATTTGCCCTCCCATTCTCATTATTTGCTATTTTCCCAAATTGGCTGAATAGTCTGCCTAAAAGTGGTGGCTGGTTGAATAGCGTGAAAGTTTGTTTTGGTTTTATAGAGCTTGCGCTTGGTTTGAAATTTTTAAGTACTGCCGATCAAACCTATCACTGGCACCTGCTTGATAGAGAAGTTTATCTCTGCTTGTGGATCATCATTTTCGGACTCATGGGTATTTACTTATTGGGCAAATTAAAATTCTCGCACGACAGTGAATTAAAATACCTGAAAGTGCCGCGCTTGCTTTTGGCTATTACTACACTTTCTTTTGTTATGTATATGATTCCGGGTTTATGGGGTGCACCTCTGAAATTTTTATCAGGTTACCTGCCTCCGATGAGTACCCAGGATTTCGACATCAACAGAAGCATTAGAGAAGCTCAGGGTATAAAAGGCAACCTTTGTAAAAAACCATCCTATTCAAACGAATTACATATTCCACATGGCTTAAGTGCCTATTATGATTATGATGAAGCTGTTGCCTGCTCTAAAGAGCTTAAAAAGCCTTTATTCATCGACTTCACAGGCCACGGCTGTGTAAATTGCCGCAAAATGGAAGAAAAAGTATGGAGTGATCCAAGGGTATTGAAAATATTAAACGAAGACTATGTCATTGCTTCTTTATATGTAGATGATAAAAAAATAAAATTACCTTCTTCAGAATATTTTAAAGGTCGTTTCAGCCAAAGAGAAATCACAACCCTTGGCAATAAGAATGCAGAAATTGAACAGTGTTATTTTGGCGCATCATCTCAACCGCTCTATTGTTTATTGGATGGCAAAGAAGATTTGCTTCAAAAACCCGTAGGCAGTGTTATTAACGATAAGCAGTTTAATACCGAAGAGTTTCTGAAGTTTCTTGAAAATGGCGTAAAGGAATATAAACTCAGAAACCCTGTCAAGAAATAAATATTTCTTTATTTAATTACCTGAACCACTCCGTGTGACTTTACTGATGCACCGCATCCTGTTGCTTCAATAAAATAAAAATAGGTACCATTCGGAAAGTTTTCAGCATTCCAGGGAATGTTATCAGTTTCAAAGATATTCAATCCCCATCTGTTAAAAATCGTGAGGTGGTAATTATAAGAAGGGTTTAAATCGGGATAAACATCATTGATGCCATCCTCATTGGGGGTAAACGCATTTGCAAATTTGAAAATATCAATGACTGATATTCCTTCCAATTGCATACTATCTACATAAGGACAACCATTCTTCTTCTCCCCATTAATACTGAAACTCCCTTTCTTTCTAACCAAAATTAAGGTGTCGCGATAATTTGCAGGTATCTGTAATGGACTGCTCCACCAATTGATGGATTTAAAATCTCCTCTTACCCATATCATGGCTTCCAATTCTTTTGTATCAGGATTGCATACCAGACCATCAGATCCCATAGCAACATTTTGATGGTCGTGAAAAATTTCACAAGTGTCATACTTCAGACATTTCCCATAAGTTATTCTTAACCAATACTTGCCCTCAGCCTGGGCGATTATAAAGGAATCAGTTGCACCGGTATTCCATAGATATTTAGCTTGTTTAAAAAATTGATTGGGAAATAATAGTTTAGGGCTGTTATCACAAATCAAGGTGTCTTTTGGTAAATTAAACTCAATATTATCGAGAATTGTAATTTGCTTTATCAGCGAGTCCATGCAATTGCCATTCCTGGCAATAAGTTTTACTGTATAAACCCCTGCCTGAGGGTATTTATAATAACCGCTGGCAGTGTTGGCTGTATCTGCTGTGGTTGAAGGGTCACCAAAATTCCACAAATAACTGCTCGCATTATTGCTGTTATTGGTGAATAAAACTTCTCTGTCACAATTTACATCAGGGGTGGCAAAGGCCGAGGTTGTTTCGAATACACATTGTTGAACATTAAATTGATAATCTCGTTGCGTGAAGCCTATTAACTGACCATTTCGATACTCTTTGACAACGATGCCTACAACAAATTGCCCTGATACAGTTGGTGTTAATTTCAATAACCCTGTACTTCTGTTAATAGAAGCATTGGGTGATGCATCTATGGCTACATTATAAGTGTAGCCCGATTGGTATGTTACAGTACTGAAAGGTGGTGATTCAAAATTGTTAAATACCGGCCTTGGGTCATTTTGAGAGCCCCCGGTATAAGGTTGGAAGAATTCATATACAAGGCTATCTCCATCCGCATCAGTAGCAGCATGGTCGAAAATAAGCGGTGCATTGGTACATAGAAAGTTGGGAGGGAGATTTTTGAAAACAGGGCTGCTATTAGCGCCAATACCTGCAGTATCAACAATTTTAGTCCATATATTTTCACCTGTTGCATCAGGAGAAATCAGATTAAGTATCGTTCTATTGCGACAACATCTCTGAAAGGTCAGAATATACCCTTTACTCCTGTAAGGAAGCGTTACTACGGTATCGTAAAAGTAGGCGTCCACACAAGCATCCGGTGCAATTTTAATGCAATTGTAATTTGTTTTCGAAACGCGTATGGGTAGCGCCCTTTTGATAGCGAAACACAAATCTGTGAGTTGAATATTAGAATCTGCAGAGTAAACACCAATATTGGCAAAAACATCTTGTGCTATTGCTGCTGGCTGACCATTGAAACAATCGATGTATAGTTTTAACGTAATTTTATACCGACTGTTACTCAATGGACTATATGTCAACTCCCCTCCAACGATATGTGTGGCGGTGGCATTGCCAATTGACAACAGAAGACATATGAATAAGATGAGTTGCTTCAATCTTTATTTAAGATACGAATTTAAGATAAAAAGTTTCTTCATCCCCAAAATTAAATTAAAGTTCTATTTTTGAGCAATAAATGAAACTGTTTTCATTGAATAATCTGTGGAAATTAAGCCACTTAGCATTTCTGGGGCTTTTGCTACTATCTGTTGTTTTTGCTATTGAAAGAGTCTGTTACATCGACAGTGCTTACATGCTTTTCAGAATGGTGAATACAGAAAGTATCATTGCAGAGGGTGGTCGCTTGACCAATGCTATTCCGCAATTCATCCCATGGTTGATGATAAAAGCTGGGTTATCATTGAATTCAATCGTTATCGGATTTTCATTCATGGATATTGCTGTGCTCTATGCCGTTTTTCTCCTTGTCGGCATCTATTTTCGTCAAAAGTTGTTGGCTAGTATTTTTGTCATTTTACTGATGTTGGGTGTCAGCAGTACTTTTTTTGATGTTGTTACTGAAACAAAAGCCGCTTTGGCTATTGCAGTAATTTTAACAGCTGCATTATCTTCTGACAATAAAACACCTTTTTGGTTATTAATTTTAATCGTCTTTTCAGGTATTTTTTCCCACCCCGTTTTCATTCTCTATTTTTTCATAATCATTGCATTTTTTTACAGTAAAAATGATGCAAAAAAATATGGCAAATTAGTGCTTGCTGGAAGTATTTTAATTGGTTTAAAAATAGGCATTATTGGCGCCACTGTTTATGAACAAAATTTACTCTCAATCAACCACCTTTACGAAAGCTTTCAACACTCCTTTATTCATGAGTACATCAGCATTTGGTTAGATCCGTATTACATTGCTTTACCAGTGATAATGCTTGTCGTAGTGGCCTATTTAACTATCAATAAAAAGTGGAAGTTTCTGCTTTTTTATATGCTTTCAATAATCAGTTTGTACATCATTTTAGCTGTTATTTACTCGGCTGGAGATAGTCGTATGATGATTCAAAAAACAATGTTTGTTTTGCATTTTACAATGCTGTTACCGCTTGTAAAAATAGATGAAAAAAACAACTTCCTTTTTAAGTTTATTTCACCCTTATTTTTTGTTGTTTTATTAACGACTTTTTATTCCATTATAAATGCTTCATCTGCCTATAGAGAAAGGGTTATTATTTTGACTGATTTTCTTAAAAAACTACCTGCCGAAAGTGATAAATATTTGATTCATGAAAACAATATTAATCACGATAAAATAATGGCCACCTGGGCCCTCTCACACGAAACACTTCTGCTTTCAAATATTAAATACGGTAAAAGTTTGGCGCTGAAAAATTTTAGGGATCACAACGATACTTTACAATTGTCAAAATATCCCAATGCATTCCGACCGGCTTTCGGCTATCCCATTAAAAAAAATGAACTTAATGAAGCTTATTTTAATCCTGATTGGACTAAGGAAAATAAGTGGCTGGATAGTGCCATGCGATTGGGGTTTTAAACACCTAACCCAAATATACAAGGCACCTTTCCCAAATCAATTGATTGGGTCTTCCACCAACTGATTGGCTGACAGGTAATTTTTTCATCTTCCCCTGTTAGATTGTAGGCTACCAACAGCATGGTGTCTACATGTAGAAATCTGTATAAATCTTTCATTAGCTGATCATTTCTATACGGTGCTTCAATGAACAACTGTGTTCCTGTTTTGCTATCTTTCTCACATTTCAAAATTGCACTTTGTCTTTCTTCTGACTTAGCGGGTAAATACCCAATAAATCTGAAATCCTGACCATTCAGTCCACTGGCTGTTAATGCCAACAGAATGGATGATGGCCCGGTAAGGGGTTTCACTTTTATACCTTCCTGGTGAGCAATCCTTACAATTTGATTTCCGGGGTCAGCAATACACGGCATACCTGCTTCTGACATAAGGCCTACCATCTTATGCTGAAGTAAAAATTGTGCAATCTCCTTTTTCTGAGCTGCCGGATTGTGTTTATCGAGTTCCAGAATTTCTATTGAAGGTAAAGGAGTAGGATGACCCACAAACTTCAGGAAGTAACGGGCCGTTTTAGCATTTTCTGCTATAAAAGCGGTCAATGTGTGTACTGTTTTTAGTACATTTATGGGTAAATACCATGAAAAGTCAACATTTGAGATACCAACCGGTATTAGAAAAAGTTCATGCCCATGTCTTAAATTTGTCATTTTACTGTATTATTACTATTTAATGCGTATTTTTGTAAGTAAACTATTATTTCACTCTATGAAAAGAATCACATTTTTATTGTGTTTTGGATTGATTTCCACCTTGTCATTTGCGCAAAATTATGGCAATGAGTGGATTAATTACAATCAAAAATATTTTAAGATAAAAATTGGGGCTCCGGGTATCTATCAATTAAGCTATCAGTCACTGATTATTGCAGCAAGTGAAATGAAGATTGATTTGGGAACCATTAATCCTAAAAAGTTCCAAATATTTCATCAGGGGAAAGAAATTCCAATTTATGTTTCCGGTGAGAGTGATAATCAATTCAATCATGACGATTTTATTGAATTCTACGCTAAACTTAATGATGGCAAATTAGATGAGGATTTATATGAATATTCAGCTTCTCAACCTCAAAACAAAGTTAGTCTGATAGCCGACTCAAATGCCTATTTCCTTACTTTTTTACCTAACGCTTCTCCTACAAATGGTTGGCACATGCAATCGTACAACAATACAAACTTCGGTTCATATGCTAAATCATCTTACATCTTAAGTGAGAGTTCGAAAGTTTTCACCAATAATTATTACGAAGGACGTCCTTTGGATATCGTTGGTTATGATGCTAAGAATCCAACGTATACAGAGGGAGAAGGTCTGTGTAGCACATTATTTGGATTTGGTACCACCCAACAGATAAAGGATGAAATCATCAACTCTAAATTTTTAAGTGCCAACGGTCCTGATCCATTTCTGTATTTTACTTTTATGGGTGCCAATGACAATAAAATTTCTCCGCTTGACCACCACTTAAGAGCTAAAATAAGTCCTGACAACAGTACTTATACACAATTCATGGATACTACTTTTGATGGGTATAGAATGCTTCGTAGATATGCGACTTTACCCAAGAGCTTTTTTGGCACAAATACCACCTATCTTAAATTTGAACCGGTTTTTATTCCCAATACAACAACACAAAGTTTTGCGCTTTCTGAAATTACTTTAGAGTATCCCCGTGATTTAGAATTAGATGGCGGATCTTCTCTTTATTTTTCGGCTGTTGGCACAGGCTTTCCTCAACATCATGAGTGGTCAAATTATTCTACCACCCGAACCAAGCCCATTATTTACGATTTAACCAATGGTTATAGAATCAGAGGTGGTCTCATGTCAGGGACGGGTTTCAAAATGCATTATGTATTGCCAACTTCTGCTAATGGTGCCGAAAACGACTACTTCCTCCTCGACAGTGTTGAAATAAGAGCAGTTGCCAGTATTCAGGTTTCTGCAGCTATTAGTTTTGAAACTTTCGGTAAAGATTACATCGATTACAACCCTACTCAGGCAATCAATAAAAATAGATTATTGCTTTTGACAGGCGAAAGATTTATCGGACCTTATTCCGAACAATACCTCCAGTACAAAAACACTGCTACCAATACCAGTCCATGCGATTATGTAACCGTACAACAGCTTTATAATCATTTCTCTTACGGTATTGAGCACCCTATTGCCATAAGACGCTATATCCGCTATCTGCTTGAAAATGGAGATACAACATTAAAATATTTATTCTTGGTAGGGCGCGGTTATCAAACCGATATTCTCAGAAAAGATGGCAAACAAAATTTGAATATTATGCCTTCTATTGGTGTGCCTGCATCTGACAATCTGTATGCCTCAGGCATTAATGGCTCGGGAATAGCCCCTGCTGTTGCCCTAGGGAGACTTACAGTAGATAAACCTTATGAATTTGGTATTTACACCAATAAACTGATAGAACTGGCCAATACCACTGATGCAAGCTGGAAAAAAAATATTTTGCATTTGGCGGGTGGTGAAGACGGTGCACAAACAGCTGCTATAAAAACTAAGTTAGCTAATCTTGAATACATTGTTGAAGACGAGCCTTTCGGTGGATCTGTAAGAAGTCTCGCTAAATCGGCTGCAGGTATCTCAGAACCTTTTTTAACATCTAAACTCATCAATTACATTGATAGTGGTATGCAGATGGTTACCTTTTTGGGTCATGGCAGTAGTATTACAACTGATGTTGACATGGGCGACACATCTGATTATTCAAACATTAACAAATACCCGATTTTTTATTTTAATGGTTGTAGCATAGGTAATCCATGTACAGGACCCCCTTCAAAATCTGTTCGTTTATCAGGTGAGAATTTCATTAAAGCATCCGGCAAAGGTGCAATAGCGTTTATCTCTCAAACAGCCCTTTCTGAATTAGGCAATGTAAGTACTCAAATGGGCGATTTGTATAACCTGACTTTCCGTACCAATTACACGGGCAATTACGCCATTGGAGATGCTGTTAAAGACATGCTGTATAAATTTCAGTTAACCGGCAATGAATTGAATAACATTATGGCTCGCATCCTATTTTTGCAGGGTGATCCATCTATTGAGTTCTATCAGCCAAAACTGCCTGATTATAGCATTGATAAAAACTCTATCAGTTTCTATCCATCCAATTTTACAGCAGTAAGCGACTCTTTTGCTATTGCTGTTACTATTGAAAATAAAGGAAAATATATCCCCGATTCATTTAATATCAGAATTGATAGATCGTACCCAAATGATTTTTTAAATACTACTTACAACTTCAAAGTTCCGGGTGTAAAAAATAAGATTACTTATTACCTGTATATCAAGTCTAAGGACATTGCTACCGCAGGTTCGAACAAATTCTTTATTTCGGTCAATAACCTTTTAGATCCTATTGAAAGTACGATGTCAAATAATACCACAACATTTGAAGGTATGATCCCTGGAAATGGCATCCATTTGATTTATCCTAAGCGCTACGATATCGTCTCAAAACTGAATAATGATACAGTAGAACTGGTCGCTCAGGCTTTAAATATATTTGAAAATAACTATCAGTTTATTTTTGAAATTGACACCAGTCACACCTTTAATAGCCCATGGAAACAGAAGGACAGTTCAGCGGATATAGTAGGTCAGATTAAAGGTTGGAAAGTTCAATTATTGAATACAAGAGACAGTATTGTTTATTATTGGAGAGCTCGTTTAAATAAGGCAGCCAATGAGGGTGGTGAATTTGTAGAAAGAAGTTTTGTGCATATTTTTGATCACCAACCGGGATGGTCGCAATCACACTTTCCTCAGTTTTATCCAACAACAAAACTCGAAAAAATACGATTAGATAAAGAGAAGCGATCTTTTGCCTTTACTGTTAATTCTGAGTATGTTTATGTGGCTACAAACATTAACCCTTTTCCAAATTATGGTGTTAAAAAGGGTGGTATAGCCGGTACATCCCTCAATCCCGGAGCGCAATTTCTAGGCATTATTGGAGTACTTTTCGATAAAAATACATTGGAACAAATCAGATTAAACACCATCTTCAATGAGAATGCTTATGCCCCTGATTACAACAATCTGGATGGCAATGGCAATCCTATATATGATTTCACTGAGAAGGTTAGAAAGTTTTATAATTTCTCAATTGGTTATTCCGGAGGTGCCGACCAATTTACAAGGTGGGTGGATTCTATTCCTGACAGCACTTATGTGGCCATTTGTAATCGTGGCGGTATGAACCCTTCCGGCTGGACAACCGGTGTAGTTGAAGGATTTAGAAAATTGGGCTGTCGTTTAACTGATTATCCGCTCACGGCTACTACAAGTTATGCCATGATAGGACGCAAAGGCGCTCCTCAGGGCTGGGCTGTAGAAGATACCGGTATATGGTATTCCAATAATGACGACAGAAGCTCGCTGGAGATACAGAAGGAACTAATTGGTAAATACAATAAAGGCACCATTCGCTCTGAATTAATAGGCCCTAGTTCAAGTTGGGATCATTTGTATTTTTACACAAAATCAAATATGCCTTCAGAGGGTGATGACTTTTATGTCAACGTGCATGGCGTCACAAATTCAGGTGTTGATACTGTTTGCTTCAAATCTGTAAGATCTAATTCGTTTGATATCAGTAGCATTGATGCCAAGCGTTTTCCTAACATTTATTTAGAAGGGGTATTTGAAGATCCCATAAATTTCACACCACCTCAACTCAAGGAATGGCGCATTACCAGCGGTGAAGTACCGGAAGGTGCACTTAATCCAAATCTTGCAAATACTGTTTGGCGCGATTCTTTAAAACAAGGTGAACCTTTCAGATATGCCATAGGATTTCAAAATATTTCTGATTTAGATTTCAAAGGTAATTTGAAATACCAGGTAAAAGTCTTTAATCTGGACACTAAAGATACCGTGTACGATTCAAGTTTCAGATATGTTAATCCACTTTTACCAAATCAGCATTTCATTATACCAACAACAGTGGCTACTAATAAATTCAGCGGTCGCTATGCTTATCAGGTAACTGTAAATTTTGATAATTTCTCAAAAGCTGAACAACCTGAATTGTCATTGGTAAATAATTCTGCCATTCGATACTTTGATGTCATTGAAGATAAAATCAATCCGCTACTGGATGTAACCTTTAATGGGCGACATATTACAAATGGTGAAATAGTATCTGCTAATCCTACCATAGTCATACAGAGTAAAGACGAAAACCCTTATAACTGGCAAGTAGATAGCGCAGGTATTAAACTGTGGTGGAAACGCCCTAATTCAACAAGCTTTGTGCGCATCAATCCTGATAGTTTTGAGATCAGATTCTTCCCGGCAACTTCGGTTCAAAACCTTGCAAGAGCCGAGTTTTATCCTAAAAATCTGCCTGATGGTATTTACACACTGAAGGTACAATCCAATGATGTGAATCTCAACAATGCAGGTGCTACTGAATACCAGATTAACTTTACGGTTATTAACCAAAAATCTGCTACTAATTTTTACCCTTATCCTAATCCGTTTACAACTTCAATGCGTTTTGTTTTCACGCTTACAGGCAGCGAGGTACCGGATTATATCAATATTAAAATTATGACCATTCAGGGTAAAGTGGTGAAGGAATTAACAAAAGATGATTTAGGCAATATTCATATCGGCAATAACATCACGGATATTGTTTGGGATGGTACTGATATGTATGGCGACAGATTGGCAAATGGTGTTTATTTATATACCGTTACCATCAAATCAAATGGTGAGGAAATCAATCAGATAAGTTCTGATAATGTGAGCAATGATTTGAATGCAGATAAAGCCAACAATAACCTCTTTAAACACGAAACCGGTAAAATAGTATTGCTACGATGAGATTTAAATTCATAATATTAACTGTATTTACAGCTATTTGGTGCCTCGGCACAGGACTTATTAATCCTGTAAGTGTCACTACTGTAGAAAATAAAACCTACAGTGCTGATGAAATAAAATTAATGGGTTGCGATACCATGGCCCATGTTATTTTTTGGCGTAAAATAATGAATCTGCATCAGGATAGTTGTTTGATAAATGTGCACAGTTGCAGAAGAGTTTTAGCAACCTACCCTGCCCGAGATTGGAATACTTTCGACCCTTATAAACGCCTGGCCATGGCTGATAGTTTCAGACGCATGAACGGCATCTACGACAGCAGCCGTGTGGTGGGAACCATGGGCAAAAGTTTCTTTTATCTGTTTGAAAAAATAGCGCCTAAAGTGCCACAAGGAATTTCTGCTTTTGAAAACAATGGCGTTGATGGATGGTATGCAAAAGCTATTTTGTTAATAGAGAGTCCGAATCAATTGCAGAAATCTACTGCAGGCGCTTATGGCCCTTTTCAGTTAATGAAAGGCGTTGCCCGCAACTACGGCTTAAGAGTTAACAAAAAAGTTGATGAAAGAGCCAATTTCAATCGTTCTGCTTATGCTGCGAGTCAACTGATCAAAACTGTTTGTATTCCTTATACCAAAATGATGTTGGATGAAAGAGGCATCACATACAATGAAAAAGACTTGTGGTTCCGTTTGCTTGTTATGCATGTATACAATGCAGGTGCGGGAAATGTGAAAGGTGCTTTAACTACCATTACTGAGCCTAAACCCGGATTTGAGTTGATTCAACAGTTATGGAACACCTCTGCAGGTCGTTTTCAAACCTCTTCTCAAAACTATTCTCAACTGATTCTTGCAGCTTTTCTTGAATACGATTCAAGGGTTGAAAATAAAGTAAAATAACATTTTTACTTTTCGACAATTACACTGATTTCATCTTTTTCACTTTTGGAAATTATCAGTGTCGCTACACCGTTGCCGATAAGATTAGTAATGGCTCTTGCCTCACTCATAAATTTATCAACTCCCAGAAGAAAAGCCAGACCTTCTACCGGTATTTTATGAATTGCTGTAAGTGTAGAGGCTAAAATAATAAACCCACTGCCTGTAACACCAGCGGCTCCTTTAGACGTAATCATCAACAATCCGATTATACTGAGCAATTCGCCAATACTGAGATTAACCCCATACAATTGTGCTAAAAAAATAACGGACATCGAGAGATAAATCGAAGTTCCATCAAGATTGAATGAATACCCTGTTGGTACAACCAAGCCAACCACCGGCTTACTGCAACCCAACCACTCAAGTTTTTTCATCAGCGAAGGCAATGCTGTTTCAGAAGATGATGTTCCCAATACCAGCAGTAATTCTTCCTTAATAAAACGCAAAAATTTAATGATACTGAGATTGTAATAGCGCATAATACCGCCAAGTACAAGAATAATAAAAACGAACATCGTAAGGTACATGGTGCTCATCAGTTTGGCTAGTGGTATCAATGTATGCAAGCCAAACTTCCCTATTGTAAAGGCCATTCCCCCAAATGCTCCCAGCGGTGCCAGATACATGACATATTTTAATCCTTTAAAAACAATTTTGGAGACTTTTTCAAGAAAATGAACAGCCTCTTCTCTTTGTTTGATAAAGTTTAAAGCGATCCCAACTATAATAGCAATTACCAGTGTTATCAAAGTCGTATTCGATTTGAAAAAAGTCCACCAGTTAAACGCATTTTTTCCTGAAATATATTTAGAGGGGTCTTGTATATGCAATCCGGTTTTATCAATATTTCCGGGCTCAATAACCAACGCTATAATAACACCTGCTGCTAATGCAAAAGTTGTTACAATCTCAAAATAGACAATTGATTTGAGTCCTATGCGACCTACTTTTTTCAAATCGCCCATACCGCTGATTCCCAAAACAATGGTGAGAAAAATAATGGGCACAATAAAGACTTTAATGATTTCGATGAACCACTTGCCTATATTTTCCATTTTCAATGCAGTGGCCGGTGCAAAATGGCCAAGTAAAACACCTGCAATTATGGCCACCAATACCCATATGGTAAGATTGGTAAGTAGACGATAACCTACCGAACGTTTTGCTTGATTATTTGCCATCAATTATTGGGTAATACAGATGGTAAAAATAAGTGTTTTATTGCAGTACCGCCCTGACCTCAGTCAAACTTTTATAGACGGCTTATCCCGCCCAATTTTCTCTGTCCAGACTTCTGTATTGAATGGCTTCAGCAAGGTGTTCTATTTTTATTTCTTCGCTATCCGCTAAGTCGGCAATAGTGCGACTCACTTTTAAAATACGATCGTAAGCTCGTGCGCTGAGGTTTAATTTCTGCATCGCTGTTTTCAATAATTGAGTGCCGGCATCGCTGATATTACAGATATCTTTTACTTGATTGCTGGCCATTTGGGCATTGCTGTAAACACCCTGTTTATCTTCATAGCGTTTAGATTGTATTTCTCTTGCCTTTTCTACACGAGCTCTTACAATTTCACTGCGCTCATTGCTGCGCTTTCTACTCGATAATTCTTCGAAACTTACAGGGGTTACTTCAATATGAATATCAATTCTATCCAATAATGGTCCGCTGATTTTACTCAAATATTTTTGAACAATTCCGGGACCGCATACACAATCTTTATCAGGATGATTAAAGTAGCCGCAAGGGCAAGGATTCATACTGGCTACCAACATAAAACTGGCGGGATAATCAACAGAAAATTTTGCTCTGGCAATATTCACTTTTCTTTCCTCCAGTGGTTGTCGCATGACTTCAAGAACAGTGCGCTTAAACTCCGGCAATTCATCTAAAAATAAAACCCCGTTATGAGCCAAAGAAATTTCTCCTGGTTGTGGCATATTCCCTCCTCCTACCAATGCCACATCACTGATGGTGTGATGGGGCGAACGAAATGGCCGGTGTGCCACAAGGCTGGCATTGTCCCCCAATTTACCTGCCACTGAATGTATTTTTGTAGTTTCTAATGCCTCGTGAAGGGTCATGGGTGGCAATATGGTGGGCAAGCGTTTAGCCAGCATAGTTTTACCTGCACCGGGAGGCCCAATTAAAATAATATTATGGCCGCCTGCAGCTGCAATCTCCATAGCGCGTTTGATGTTTTCTTGTCCCTGAACATCTGAAAAATCCAAATCGAAATCGCTGATGGCATTGGCAAAATCTGCTCGTGGATCAGAAACAACAGGGGATAGTTCTAAGTCGCCATTGAAGAATCCAACAACATCGGATAATTTATCTACACCATACACCTGCAATCCTTTTACAATAGCTGCTTCGCGTGCATTTGAAGTAGGTAATATAAATCCTTTAAAACCTTCTTTACTGGCTTGTATGGCAATGGGTAAAGCTCCTTTTATGGGTAAGATACTGCCATCCAAAGACATTTCTCCCATGATGATGTATTCACTAATGCGTTCACCGGCATGTATCTGTTCACTTGCCGCCAATATACCTGTAGCAATTGTGAGATCGTAAGCACTTCCTTCTTTGCGAATATCAGCAGGAGCCATATTCACAACAATTTTTTTTCGCGGTACATTCAATCCGTTATTTTTAAATGCTGTTGCTATTCTCAACCAACTTTCTTTAACAGCATTATCAGGCAATCCAACAAGTGAATACTGGGCGCCATCTCCACTAACATTTACCTCAACAGTAATGGTATAGGCATTCACTCCGTAAACAGCCGACCCAAATGATTTCACTAACATTCTACAGAAATAATTTTAATTTTAAATGCAAATATAGGCGGTGAAATAGTTGCTTTAAAAAAAATATCAGAGCATAAGCAGCGTTTTTTTCTATTTGTACGTCTATATAGAAAATGTAGTAAATTTTCATAAGGTTTATTAGAACAGGCATCCCTTACTATTCCGGTATGCCTGTTTTAATTAATTTTCTTTAGCCCTTTTCGCAAACCCTTTCATTTCAACATTCTTTATTCATATTTATTGAATCAGACTATATTCGGAATTAATTTAATTTATACCGATTTTAAATAGTAATTTCATTAAATTTGCAACTCAAAATTTTACACCATGGCATTTGATATTGAAATGATTAAACAAGTGTATGCCAATATGCCTTCGCGCATTGCAGCAGCACGAACACTGTTAAACAAACCATTAACGCTCACCGAAAAAATTCTTTATTCTCACCTTACGGAAGGTACACCTACAAGTGTTTATCAAAGAGGTGGCAGTTATGTAGATTTTGCGCCTGATCGCGTGGCGATGCAAGATGCTACAGCACAAATGGCTTTGTTGCAGTTCATGCAAGCCGGGCGTCCAAAAGTGGCAGTTCCTTCAACTGTGCATTGCGACCACTTGATCAATGCTAAAGTTGGTGCAAGTGAAGATTTAGCTTTTGCAAAAACAGAAAGTGCTGAAGTCTTCAACTTCCTTTCTTCTGTTTCAAATAAATACGGCATTGGTTTCTGGAAACCGGGTGCAGGTATTATTCATCAGGTAGTATTAGAAAACTATGCTTTTCCGGGTGGTATGATGATAGGTACCGACAGCCATACTGTAAATGCAGGTGGATTGGGAATGGTAGCTATCGGTGTTGGTGGTGCCGATGCATGTGATGTAATGGCAGGTTTACCTTGGGAATTAAAATTTCCAAAACTGATAGGTGTAAAATTAACAGGTAAATTGAATGGCTGGACATCAGCTAAAGATATCATTTTGAAAGTAGCCGGTATACTCACTGTAAAAGGTGGAACCGGTGCTATTGTAGAATATTTTGGTGATGGTGCCATTAATTTGAGTTGCACAGGCAAAGGCACAATTTGTAACATGGGTGCAGAAATTGGTGCAACCACTTCTACATTCGGATATGATGAAAGCATGGAACGCTACCTAAGAAGTACTGACAGAGCTGACGTTGCCGATCTTGCCAATACTATTAAAGAACACTTAACAGGTGATGCTGAAGTATATGCTAATCCAAATGATTACTTTGACCAGGTGATCGAAATTGATTTGAATACATTGGAGCCATACATCAATGGTCCTTTCTCTCCTGACTTAGCTACTCCAATCAGCAAAATGAGAGAAACTGCTGCAGCTAATGGTTGGCCAATGAATATTCAGGTAGGTTTGATCGGTTCTTGCACTAACTCATCTTATGAAGATTTGACTCGTTCTGCTTCGGTTGTAACTCATGCTGCTGCTCAAAATCTAAAAGCAAAAGCCGGATTTACCATTACACCGGGTTCAGAACAAGTGCGCTACACAGCTGAAAGAGATGGTATATTAAGTACTTTCGATAAAATTGGTGGTGTTGTTTTAGCTAACGCGTGCGGACCATGTATCGGTATGTGGAGTCGTATGGGTGCTGAGAAAAAAGAAAAAAACACCATTATCCATTCCTTCAATAGAAACTTTGCTGCCCGCCAGGATGGCAATCCAAATACATATGCATTTGTAGCTTCTCCAGAAATTGTAACAGCTATGGCTATTGCCGGTGATCTGGGCTTTAACCCATTAACCGATACATTAACCAATGAGAATGGTGAACAGGTAAAATTAGCTGAACCTACCGGTTTAGAATTGCCAATTAAAGGATTTGCAGTAGAAGATGCAGGCTACCAGGCACCGGCTGCTGACGGCAGTGGTGTTCAGGTAAATGTTTCTCCTGAATCAAAACGTTTGCAATTATTAGATCCATTTAAACCATGGGAGGGCACTGATCTTAAAGGTCTTAAATTGTTAATCAAAGCAAAAGGAAAATGTACAACCGATCATATTTCAATGGCGGGACCGTGGTTGAAATTCCGTGGTCACCTCGATAATATTTCTAATAACTTATTGATAGGTGCTACCAATTTCTTTAATGACAATACAAATTCTGTGAAAAATCAGTTAACAGGCGAATACGGTGAAGTACCTGCAACTCAAAGAGCTTATAAAGCACAGGGAATTGGCAGTATCGTTGTTGGTGATGAAAATTATGGAGAAGGTTCATCAAGAGAGCACGCTGCAATGGAACCTCGTCACCTTGGTGTAAGAGTGGTATTGGTTAAATCATTTGCCCGTATCCACGAAACCAATTTGAAAAAACAAGGGATGTTAGGTTTGACATTTGCTAACAAAGCAGATTATGACCTGATACTTGAAGATGATACTTTCAACTTATTGGGATTAACCGATTTCAAACCGGGCAAACCATTGCGTTTAGTATTGAATCACAAGAATGGTACAACTGATACCATCAATTGCAATCACACTTATAACGAACAACAAATCGAATGGTTTAAAGCCGGTGGCGCTCTGAATATTATCAGAGCCGGTATTGGCGCTTAAACTGTCTCTTTTTAATCTTATATAAAAAGCCCTGAGATTATTTCAGGGCTTTTTTATTGTTCAAAGTATATCTGCACTTCGGAATTAGCTTTGTTATACTTTAATATTAAAAAGGCATACAATAGATTTCTATTCCGGTTATCTTATCAAGGGGCATTAATCCAGTTGGAATCACAAGCACATTCAAATGCTTTTAAGTTTGAATTTATTATTTCTTAAAAGCAACAACTTCAGGAAATTATTTGCCTATAAAAAAAGGTGCATCCGTAATGGATGCACCTTTTTACTAAGATTTTATTTTGAATTATTGAAGTATTACGCGTTTCACTACAATTTGACCTTCAGACTTCAGCTTAATGGTGTAAACACCTTTCGCTAATCCTGTCAGATCAACAGTGAATTTGCCTGTTGCTTCAGAATAATTTTGAGTTAATACTTGTTGTCCCATAGCATTGAATACTTCGATTGTAGCATTCTTAGCCATTAAGGTTTCCAAATCCAATGTTACAATACCTGTTGTTGGGTTAGGGTACACGCTCACTGCATCATCAGCATTTGGAGCCTTTTTAAGCCCTGTAGTGCTATTATAGCACTTAGGCCAGTAGGTGTATACCACTTGAGTAGTATAAGGCAATGATTTGTTGCCGCTTGGGTCTGTTACTCTGTAGGTGATAGAATAAATACCTTCTTCATTAGGGTTCACGTTTTGTTTGATAATCTCAACCAATGGTTTCAACACTTGAGGGCTGTAGTAGTTATCAGTTGTTGTAACACCCCATAGTGGCCAAATATTATCGCCTACGCAAGCATAGATGGTTTCACCCCAGATTACCGGAGCTTCGATATCAACTACGTTAACAGTACGGGTTTTGAAAGATATATTACCTGATCCGTCTACTGCTTTGAATACTTCAGAATAAGTACCCAGTTTATTTGGATCAACATTACTTGAAATTCTAGTAACACTTACCTGACCTGGACCGTAGAAGTTATCACTAACAGTTGCAGTGATAGATACATATTTTTCAGTTACTTTATGTGTAACAATATCAAAAGTATTCAGGTTAATTACCGGTGGAACAAAGTCATCCACTCTGTAGTTAACAGTAACCGGATCTGCTTGATTTCCGCTTTGATCTACTGCTTGATAAGTAACAGTATAGGTATTTCTAACAGTAGTATTCACCGGATTAACAAGCCATTGACGGGTCAATACAGGATTATCATCATAATCATCTATAGCAGTTGTTTGATCTACCCAGGTACTGCCAATTTGTACAGATGTATCACCAAAGTTAGTAATTAATGGTTTTACACCATCAGTAACACAAACTGTTCTTGTTTTTACAACACCGTTACCGGCATCGTCTTTCACACTATAAGTCAAAGTATAAGTACCAATTTTTCTAGTATCAACTTTACCTTTAACAATGATTGAGTTTGTAAGATTTACAAATGGATTCGTATTGTAAGCAGAAGCTCCCGGATCTACGTATGGATCATTTTTTCTTGTTGCTTCGATGCAACCGGGAAGGTCTGGATTTAGTGTAAGTACAGGTGGTGTACGGTCATTTTCTACAATGATTGTTCTTACAACTGTAGTTGCTTTGTTACCTGATTTATCCGTTACGTTGTATTCTATGGTATAAATACCGGTAGTTAATACATCCAAATCAGATGTCATTTCTATTTCAGATGTAATATCACCTTCTGAAATATCATATGCCGTAGCGCTATCATCAACATAAGCAGAATTAACTTCCATTCTCACTGTGTCACTTCCTTTCAGAGTAATTACAGGTTTTTGATTGTCATTGTACAACAATAGACCATAATCTTCATACTCACCCGCAGCCAAAGGACCACATGGAGTTGTATTTTCTTTCAAGAAGTTAGTTGCTACTCTTAATCTAGCCATACCTTCAAATGACTTTGCAAGAGAAGGAACAGTAAATGTATAACTCATGATTTGCGTTCTTCTTGACGATTCAGCATAAATTTCTTCATTTGCATCATCAAAGTCGCCATCAATATTCCAGTCGATCCAGAATTTGCGATTTGCAGAATCAATCGTACTGTTTCTAGTCATTTCTAAAGTATATTTTTTACCATAGGTAACGCTTGCAGAAACAGTTGAACTGTAATCGGTATAAGCTGCATCGCCTGATGTAGACGCATTGTTGAATAACTCATTGCTGCCATCTAATAATCTTACTCTGTTTATTCCGATATCATCGCTGATGATGTAGGCGTTTGGAGCGCAATAGTTCAAGGCACAGATGAATTTATTTTTTACAATGGTTTTAATAGTTGCATTGGTATCCAAATCATTATATGCTTTAAGCGCTATTGTATAACAACCCGGAGCTGTAAATTTAATAATTGGGGTTGGTAAACTATCGCCCGGTGTTGCATTATAATGAACATATCCTGTTCCATATTTAGATGGATTTGAAGGAGGGTTCATCAATGTATAAGTAGTTGGGAAAATCGTCCACTCAAATCTATTGGCATTATCGCTAATTGGTGTCAATGTTGTGATATCTGCACCAGCTTTAGGACGTCTGTTAGATGCAGTAAAATCAAGATATGTTTGCTTAAAAGGTGTGATAACGTTAATGCTATCGCAGCTCTTATTATTACCCACACATGATTTTATCTCTAGACAAACTTCGTATTTACCATCGGTATACATGGTTAAACCCGGTTCTGCTTTATTGCTGAATACCGCACCATCCAGTGTCCACTCCCAGGTAGGAACACCTACAATATTCTGGGTTGTATTGATAAATTTGATTGGTGTACTGTTGTAGTTAGGAGAATTTACTGTTGTAAATGCAGGAGTAGGGGCAACTGCTGGGCCAAGTTCAGATTTGTAAGTTCCAAGGTACCCAGAGTCAACGCCTGCAGCATCTGATTCAAATAAAATGAACATGCTACCGCTTGTTGCTGTTACTTTTAGTGGTGATTTATTGCTGTTATTCCATGTAGCTAATAAAGTACCGCTTGAGTTCTTACCATCCCAAACTCTCAGATTATCATTAGCACCGAATTTCAATTGAGTCATACTCAATTCAATTTTTTTAGCATTACAAGGTGTAATTAATAAGTATGATCTGGTGCCATAACCCTGACCGTTGGTGTAATTAGCTGTTGTACCACCATTATCAATAATAGTACCTGAAGGGCTGCCAACTATATTATCAAGATTTGGTCCGTATGAACCAGATCCCAGATAGTAATCAGTAGGAAGTGTTACTGTAATATAGCAGATTTTTTTCTTTACTGCTGAGTATCCAATATCATTTCTTGATGTCAACTCAACTACGTAACAACCCGGTTCATTGAACATAAACTCTGGATTCTGAGAAAACTCGGTGCTTCCATTGTTATTTGGATTTGACAATACATCGCCTCCTGCTAAATTCGGATAGTACAATGAATTCGCATAAGTTGTAGAATCATACACATCCCATTTCCATTCCCATGGTCCATTGGTAGACAAGTCGAATAATTTAACAATGTCATATTGTTCTACTGTTACTCTGTTGGCAATAAAGTTTGCAACAGGTTTTTGAGTCGGTGCATTTACAGACAAACATTTAACAATACTGTCGCTACCTAAGCAATTGGTGCTTTTTAATTTAACACATTTGGTACCTGGGGTTGTCCAAGTAAAGCTATAGTTAACACTATTAGGTGCTTCAACTGTGCCATCATTATTGATATCCCAAGCGTGGGTAATATAACCGGTAGGATTATCATTGATGAAATTGGCTTTTGATTTCACCCAAACACTTGCAGGTGCAATAAAACTTGAAGATACTGAAGTAGGCAACTGAACGTTTACAGAATAGTCTTCTGTTTCACCCCAAGTATATGTTCCACAAGCACTGCCGGGATTTGTCATAGTTGTTGTTTCGCTCAAAACACAACGCATTCTAGTTGTACCGGGAGTGATGTTACAAGGAACTGTGAATGTAAAATTGATGTCTCTTATACCTGAAGCATAGGCCGAAGGAGTTGATTTAACTGCTTCTGAAGCTTCGAAAGCATTGTTTTTGTTGTAATCAATCCAAACCAAAGCCTGATTGTTATAAGCTACAGAAGTTCCGCAATAGCCAACTGTTACACTAACAGTGTATTGAGCACCGGCAGAAAGATTAAATGGTTTTAACGAAGTATAATCCGTGTATTGGGCACATACTGTTGTAGATGGCTGCCATGAGTTGTTGTTTAACAATACCGCACCATTACTATTATCAACCATTTTAACGTTGGTGATAAATTCATCAGTTGTGCTAGTAGCGCCAGAAGTACAATACTGTGCGTTTGATAGTTGTAAACTTGCTATAAAAAGGGCAGATAATATCAACGCCTTAATATTTATATTTTTTAAAATAAAATTTAGATTCATGAGTGAAATTTGATAATTAGAAAATTGACTTTTAATAAAATTACTTGTAATAAAATTGATTTGAATATTATTTAGTAACAGTAATTTTTTTAGTTGCTACCTGATTGCCTGTTACAACTTTTACTACATATACCCCTGATGCCATTGCTGACAAATCGATATTAGCAGTATTGCTGTCAACTGTTACAGTGTTTACTAATTCACCAATTGTGTTATAAACATAAACAGTCATTTCACTAACCTGAGCATCAAATGTTACATTGAATAAGCCATTGTTAGGGTTAGGATATACAGACAAATTATTATTCATAATTTCTGCACTGGCAATATCAGTTGCAAGGTTGATACATTTGGTAGTAGCACATTCGCAACCGGCCTGATTACGAGCAATCATTGTGATGCAATATTTATTTCTACCGGCAAATGAATAGTTAACACCACCTTGTGATGAAGATAGCTGATTACCGTCTCCCATCAACCATGTGTAATTGATACCGGTTGATGCACCACCTGTTGGAGTGAATTTATAATTTGTTAATGATGTTGTGTAATCTCTGTCAGCATCGAAGTTACAAGTACCCGGTAAAGGGAATATTGTAATGCTTTTACTCAATGAATCTGAACAACCACCGGCTATATCAGCGCGCAATTTAACGGTATATACTTGTGATACTCCTGAAGCATATGCATGGATAGGAGCAGGTACATCTGTTGTTTTGCCATCGCCAAACGACCATGTGTAGGTTATTTCTCCGTTCACAAATGTTGTATTATTTGTAAATGGTACTTCAGTTCCGGCACAGCCGTCTAGTGCTTCAAAATCAACATTAGGTTGTACGCCTACGTTCAACACTTTAGTAATTTCAGTTGAACAACCGTTGCTCAATGATGTTTTTAATTTAACATTCTTAGGCCCAACAGTGAACCAGTTTTTAACCGGGCTGAAGGCATTTGAAGTTGTTCCATCACCAAAGTCCCAAGTGTAGCTTTGTAAACTTTCACCATTCAGATTAGTTGTATTTGAAAATGGTGTAGCTGTTCTGCTACAAGCAAATGGATAGGTGAAATCAGTTGTTGGTGTTTGTTTTACAACAAATGGTTGGGTAATAGAGTCTCTGCAACCAAACTCAGACATAACACGCAGTTTAATATTTTTTACACCTGCTGTAACGAATGTGTATTCTGCATCCGTTTCTCTTGATTGGTTACCTTGATCATCATAAGTCCACACATTTCCAAAATAGCCTTGTTGTATGGTTGAATTATTCAAGAATTTGAATTCTGAATTTAAACAACTACCTGTTACTTTAACAAAAGCTGCCACAGGTCTTGCGAACTGATAAGCAAACTTGGTTACTGCATCAGAACATCCATCTGCTGTAGCTGTAAGTGTTACTTTATAACCACCCGGTGTTGAATATATTTTATTGATAGTTGCTAATGAAGTTGTTGTATTTATAGCTGATCCATCACCGTAATCCCATGTGTAAACGGGAACACCGCCACCTGAATATACTGTTCCGTTTGCTAATTTTACTACATTTCCCTGACAGGCATTTGTATTAATAATTTTAGCTTCAGGTACTTCAGTAATATAAACATTGAAAACTTTTGTTGATACAAAGTTATATGGTCTTGTAATTGCCTTCATTGTCACTACATAAGTGCCAAATTTTTCAAAAATGTGAATTGGATTGGCTTCTGTAGCAATTGGAGACAAATCACCAAAATCCCATTCGTACTCTATTGAACCACTGCTTACAGTAGAAAGGTTTTCAAAATAAATTTCTGCATTTTCGCAAAAAACTGATGGTAATTTTACACCCGGAACTGCTTTTGGAGCGATTAATACTTTGCGGGTATAGATGGTATCGCAACCTGTTAATAGGTTGAGCATTCTTACTGAAATAACAATTGTACTGTCTTCCCATGCTTTTGCAGGGTCTAGTGTTACGGTAAATGGTGCTGAAATACTAGCTGTAACAGTACCGCTTGCATTATAGCCATTAACAGTTTTTGCGCTCACTGAGCCAAACCATTTGGTGCCAAAGTCTCCATTGGTATAACCCAATCTTGAAGGTGCTGTAAAGTCATACACCAGTTTCTCGTTAGGGAAAGTAATATCAGGTTTGCCTGTTATTACAAAACTTGCAAAAGGAGATGATAGACCTACATTCTGAGTCAAATTTGATCCTCCAGGAGCCGGGATAACAATAGTAGATAAGCTCTGTGAATCATTAGCCACAAAGTCATCCGGTGTTGTTACAAATGCACTTACTTTAGTTGCTCCTGTAGCAGAAAATTTATACGTACCCGGGAATGTAAATGTTAAGGATGCTCCTGAAGCAATAGTCGTATTTGGAATCGTGTAATCAACTTTTGCATTGGTATTCACTCTGTATGCAATTGTTGGGTTCTTCAATGGGTAGGCAGAATTGTTTTTGATAGTTGCGCCTATTGAAGTTGTATATCCTGAACATGTTGGCGAAGGGAAGGTAATATTCAAGCTGGTTACCTGAAGATCTACAGAGTATTCTAAAGCGCCTATATCAGGGGTAGAAGATCTTGTAACACCATTGATATCAGTTGTAATACCTGTTACTGTTTTACCTTTATTAGCCATTCCTATAGAAGTTGGTGTTAAATTTGAACCTAACGCACTTAAATCTATAAAATCAGGGTCCACAGAAATATTACTTGTTGGTAAACCTGCAGAAATCATTGCTGCTAAATCGAATCTGGCAGCACAGCCAGAGCCTCCATATGATAGCCCTATCGTATTAGCTGCTGCTAAAGGACCAAAATCAAAATTATTATTTTTGAAATTCGTGTATCCTGCACAGCCTCCATTATCATAGTGAAGGTATTTAGTGCCTGTTCCACCATGATTGTTGTAAACAATATTGTTCTCAACATTTCTCCAGTAGCTGCCATAAAGGCCATACATTGTCCCTGTATTTGTAACTGCTGTATTGTAGGCATAAGCAAACGTATTGTTTTCTATATCAAGAGTTGCGCCTGTGTTAACACTTGCATACCAATAAAAGTAGGAATACAATGAAGTTGTGCTGAATGCATGAATTAAATTATTTCTAAACTTTGAATTTGTAAGTGTCGTTCCATTGTCGTAATTATAACAATAAATAGGATACATAATTGATCCTTGTGGTGTATTGCCATTCAGATTGAAAATTCTATTTTCGTCTGCAATCATTGTTGTGTAATACAAATACAGTCCATACTTAGTAGTAAATCTTGTTGCACCTGTATTGTGTATATTATTTCTTGTGATTGTTGTGCCTGAGGTATAATAACAATATACTCCGTAAAGGTAGAAATCCTGAATGTTATTATTAGAAATGGTATTACTGTTATTGGCATTTGTAGCAGAATATGCGGAAGGGCCTACGATTACAATTGCGTAATAGGGGCCATTACCAGATGCTGATCGCATGTCATTGCTATCAATCAAGTTGAAATTTCCGCTATTGGCATAAGTACTTGGACTTGTTGTTCCATTTGACATCCAAATGTATGAGCAATAGGTTAGTGTTGTTCCATTTGGTACTTTCAATTTACATTTTTTAATGATGTTATTATTGGCAGCATTCTTTAGCCAAAAGCAATGTCCATAGGTACCATTTGCTCTTACTTCTAAATTGATGAATCTGAAATAATCTGTTCCATCCATATCAATTGTTGCTCCGTCTGTTGTAACTGTAGCTGTAAATTGAAGAATTGATCCATTACCATTGATGGTAACGGTATTAGTTGCGTTAACGCCTAAAATCTGGTTGAACTTTACTTGTTGTGTATATGTTCCACCTGCAGCGACATCAACGACAATAGGACCCTGTACTCCGTTACCTCCGGTTGCATAATTGGCTGGTCCGCCATCGCCTCTTGTTAGATTCTTTAAATCGTTTGCAAACGCTGTGAAAGAAACATAATTGGTAGCAGAGGCTGTAGCACCGGAATTAATGGTGTACGAGCCCCCCGGAAATGCCCAAATACTGAGCCATGAAAATGCAAAACAACTCAGCGCAATTACCTTTGCGTTGAAAACTGACTTGCATTGATTGAAAAATTTGTACTTTTTATTCATAAGGTTGTATGATTTGTATCTAACAAAATTAGTTAAAAACATTTCAAAATTTGTTAAACATTTTTCCAAAAAATCTTAGTTTCTATTAAGTAGCTCATAATCATAATATTTGAAATTTTTTTTACCATACTGTTAATTATTAATTATTTGTTATTTGAAGATATTTCTACTTATACAGCCATTGTTAGGCGTATGTTAACTGATGATTATTAATCAAAAATTCTTATTTTGTTTATTTTTATTGATTTTCATTTAAACAAATTAGGCGCTATTTAGGCAAAAAAAAGTCGATTGCTAGCCATTTTGAGGATTTATATATTAAAATTTAGACTGTAATTAATTGTTGTTTTTTATATATTTAATTAGTTCAATTAAATATTTTAAAGTTCAATGCTTGGCTTCTGTTAAGGCATAACAAAATATGAACCAATGTGACTAGATCAGACACACTAGTCAATCAATGTCCAAAAATAATATATATTTACTATATATTATTTTGTTATAATAATACGATACGAGATATTTTTAATAAATGCACAAAAAGTGCTGATTTTAATGCGCTTCCAGCCAATTAATGCCCACACCTGCCTCGGCAACAACAGGAACTTTTAGAGGCATTGCATTGGCCATCATCTCAGTAACCAGCTTTTTCAGTGCTTCAATTTCACTTTTCTCAACATCAAACAATAGCTCATCATGTACCTGCAAAATCATTTTTGATTTAAATTGCTGTTCTTTCAATGCCTTGTGAATATTTATCATGGCCAGTTTTATCATATCAGCCGCACTTCCCTGAATAGGGGCATTAATAGCAATACGTTCTGCAAAATTTCTTACTGTTGCATTGGCACTGTGTATGTCTCTTAACCAACGTTTCCGTCCCATTAGTGTCTCTACATAGCCGTTCTTTTTGGCAAATGCCACCGTAGTATCCATGTATTGGCGTATATTGGTGTACTGTAAATAGTAGTTGTCAATTAATTCCTTCGCCTCACTTCTACTGATGCCTAAATTTTCGCTTAATCCAAACGCCTGCTGACCATAAATAATACCAAAATTAACACTCTTGGCGTTTCTTCTTTGGTCTTTAGTTACCTCGCTTTCCGTAATGCCATAAACTTTGGCAGCTGTTGCTAAATGGATATCCTTATTGTTAATAAAGGCATCCATCATATTAGGATCTTCGCTGATAGACGCAACTATACGCAACTCAATCTGCGAGTAATCCGCTGATAGAATCAAATGATTGTCATCTCTCGGAATAAATGCTTTACGCACTTCTTTTCCTCTTTCTGTACGAATGGGGATATTTTGCAGGTTGGGGTTGGTGCTGCTCAAACGACCTGTAGCTGCGACAGCCTGATTGAATGAAGTATGCACCCTTCCTGTGCGGGGATTTATCAATTGAGGTAAGGCATCAACATAAGTACTCTTAAGTTTTTGCAATTGCCTGAAGTCTACAATTTCTTTTACAATATCGCTTTTTCCGGCCAATTTCATCAATACATCCTCTCCTGTTTGATATTGACCCGTCTTTGTTTTTTTTGCTTTGTCATCAAGTTTTAGTTTTTCAAACAATACCTCTCCCAATTGCTTGGGTGATGCGATATTGAAATGCACACCTGCCATTTCGTAAATCTTGCGTTCTGTTTCAACTATTTCTTTCTGTAATTCTACTGAGTAATTTGCTAAAAATTGTTTATCGACTCTTACCCCTTCTCTTTCCATTGCTGCCAATACAGGCACCAGTGGCAATTCAATAGAATTAATAACTGAATGGGCATTTTGTTTGTCAATCTCAGGTAATAATTTATCCTTTAACTGATAGGTAACATCTGCATCTTCGGCCGCATACTCTTTTACTTTTAAGGGATCAACCATGGTCATGCTCAACTGGCCTTTTCCTTTTTTGCCAATCAATGTTTCGATTGATACAGGTGAATACTTCAGATATTGTTCCGAAAGTACATCCATGTTATGACGCTTATCAGGTTCTAAAACGTAGTGGGCCAACATGGTGTCAAAGAAGGGTCCATTGATTGTTATATTGTGATTGGAAAGCACCTGAAGATCGTACTTAAGGTTCTGAGCTACTTTAAGCGCATTGCCACTGAAAACAATCTGAAATTCTGACAATATTTCATCCGCGTTTTGGGAATTTACTAAAACGTAATACCCTTCAAATGCTTTAAATGAAAATGCCAATCCTATCACACGAGCATCTATTGCATCAAGACCGGTAGTTTCAGTGTCAAAGCAAAACTCATTTTGCTGTAATAATTTTTGTATTAAATCAGAGCGCTGTTCTTTAGTTTCTATGAGGTGATACGCATGAGGTGTATTTTCAATGGTGTTATAAATCACCTGTTCCTTTTGACTCTCTTCTTCTTCGTCACTATTGGTAGACTCACCAAATAAATCAGTTTGGGAATTAGGTTTGGCTGAACCCGAAGTACTTGTGCCGGCCGCACTTTTACCCAATACTCTTGCTGCCATTGTTTTAAATTCCAACTCCTTAAAAAGTGGTTCTAATAGCGTAAAATCAGGTTCTTCAAGCAATAGACTCTGTTCATCAATTTCAATTGGCACATTCACATTAATGGTTGCCAGACGTTTTGACAATAAGGCCTGATCTTTAAACTGCACAAATTTTTCTTTGAGTACACCTTTGAGATTAGCGGCATTGGCAATAATATTTTCCATGCTGCCATATTCTTGAATTAGTTTTTTGGCTGTTTTCTCACCAACTCCCGGAACTCCGGGAATGTTATCTACCGCATCGCCCCATAGTCCCAGAATGTCGATTACCTGATCCACTCGCTCTATTTCCCATTTTTTCAGTACTTCAGCTACACCTAAGGTTTCTGCTCCATTGCCTAATCTGGCCGGTTTATGAATTAAGATGGTATCTGTTACTAATTGTGCAAAATCCTTATCAGGCGTCATCATGTAAGTCATGAATCCATGTTTTGAAGCCTGTTGCGCCAGAGTGCCAATAATATCATCTGCTTCGTATCCATCCATGGTAATTACAGGAATTCTAAACCCTTCAATTAATCGGAAAATGTATGGGATACTTTTGCTCAGATCCTCCGGCATTTCTTCACGATGAGCTTTATACGCTTCGTACTCAATATGTCTTTCGGTTGGTGCAGCTGTATCAAATACAACAGCAATATGAGTTGGTTTTTCTTTTTGGATGACTTCAAGTAATGTATTGGCGAAACCAAACATGGCCGAAGTATTTAATCCGTTACTTGTGATACGCGGATTCTGGCTGAAGGCAAAAAAAGCCCTGTATATAAGGGCCATACCATCTAATAGGAATAATTTTTTCTCTGACATAAAATAGCGTTACGAAGGTAAGCGGATTTTACATAATCAACATTTTTTTGTGCAAAAGTTTGTATTGATGAAAAATAAGCCTATTTTTGCAGTCCTTTTAGAAAAATCACGGTATGAAACGTACATTCCAACCATCACAGAGAAAAAGACGTAATAAACACGGCTTTAGAGAAAGAATGGCTACTGCCAATGGCAGAAAAGTATTGGCAGCACGCAGAAAACGTGGTCGCAAAAAACTATCTGTTTCTGACGAAGGTCGTCACAAGCGCTAATATTTCCCGTCACCCTTTAACTTTGTAACATGGGTGAAACAGGGCAATATACCTTTTCAAAATCAGAACGATTAACAAATATTAAGTTAATCGAGTCTGTATTTGCAAATAATCAGAGTGTAAAATCCTTTCCACTTATTTTTATTTACCAGTCTGTTGAAATAGAGCAGCCTTATCAGGTGTTGTTCTCTGTTTCCAAAAAAAAATTCAAACGCGCTGTTGACCGCAACAGAATAAAGCGTTTGATGAGAGAGGCATTTCGTCTTAATAAAAAAGATTTTGTTGCTGCATTGAATGGCCTTAAAGTAATTGGTGCATTTATCTATACTGCAGGAAGTATTTGTGATTATTTAAAAATGACAGCTGCGCAACAAAAAATCAATCAGCAATTAAAAGAGCATTTATTGCAGTTAAAAGCAGATCAGGATGATGTCAGTCATTAAACAACTTTTGATTTGGTTTGGCATTGCATTGATACGCATCTATCAGGCTGTGCTTTCTCCGCTATTTCCCCCTGCCTGCCGTTACACCCCCACCTGCAGTCAATATGGCATTGAGGCCATTAAAAAATACGGCTTTTTAAAGGGATTTGCCCTTACTATAAAACGCATAAGCCGCTGCCGTCCGGGTGGAGGCAGCGGCCATGATCCTGTTCCTTAAGGATTTTGAAATTCTTATTTAGTGAAAAACAAAATGCGTGTATGCCATTTTGCTGTGTCTTTTTCAGTCATTGGATCGGTGATATATTCTTCAATAACCAACTCAGGATTTGAACCTAAATTGTTTGTTGCCAAATACTTACTCATAGAAACATAAGCAGGCATCATATTTTTATAGTCGCCATAGTAATCAATTTTATGGGCTTTCTTGCCTTCTAATTGTATCCATGATACACCTTCAATTTTAGCTTCTTTATCTACAGGTAGTGCTGCTGCCATATCAGCCATGCCTGCTTTTTCATCATACATATAATAGATGCCGGATGGTGTTCCACTTACTTTTAATCCGGCTTTTTCTGTTCCTGTCATAATTGTTCCAAAATTAGTAGAAAAGAAATTTGGAATGTCTTGAAAAGCTACTTTAGATCTAATAGCCGCATAAAGCGTTGCAGGATAGTCATAATCAGCAATATCATAACTTGGCATTGCAGCCTCTGTTTTAAAAGTACCACCTTCAGTTAATTTTTTTAATTCTGCTAGTCCGGCCTCAAAGTCTTTGCCTATCATACCATCCATACCACCAACAAAAATTCCCATTAATTTCATGATGAAGTTTTGCTCGCCTGTCATGCTCCACGAAACTTTATAACCACCTTCAGCCTTTTCCATTGCCATTTTGCATTGTTGCACACTCTCCCACGGCTTGGTAAATTTCAGCTCGTACTCGTTCATTTTTGCCGGTAAAACGTTTGTAATGGTCATAATACCGGCTCCAACATCCTCATTTTGTGAATCCCAGGCATATGAACTACCCACAGTTCCATCTTCTCCACCAAGTGTAATTTTTGCTGTTGTATCCAATTTTCCCCAAGGGTTCCATTGTTTGAACGAACTAAATTTATTAATTCCCGTCCATACAGAAGCCTCATCAGAATTGATAACCGTACTGCGTTCAACTGTATAGGTTGATGGCAATACCGCAGCATAAACGCAGGCTATTACTATAATTCCAAGTAATACTAAGCCAATGATTTTTAAAATTTTCATACCTCGATTAATTTAAATGTTACACAATTATACTATTATTTTGTAAACAAGCAAGTTATAAAGTTAATTCCAGGACAGGATCCCAAAAGATTGTTTTGAAATCAACCACCTGGTCATTGAAAACTTTAATTCCCTCTTTTTTTAGCAATCGTTCCATCTCAGTTCCACCGAAATGAACCTTTCCAGTAAGCAGGCCATTTCGGTTCAGCACCCTATGAGCCGGCACATCATCTTTAGCAGATATACAGCGGTTTAGCGCCCATCCTACCATTCTTGAAGAGGATTTAACACCCAAATAAGCGGCTATTGCACCATAACTTGTTACCCGCCCTTTAGGGATTAGTTTTACCACTTCTATTACATTTTCAAAAAAATTTTCATGTGTCATAAAATTGTCAGTAAACTATTTTGGCAAAATTATTGTCTATAGATTATCACAAAAGAATGATATTTTTGTATAATAAACCATGAAGAATTTCCATATATTCAGCATTGCACTCCTTTCGTTTATATTTCTTAATAATACTAATGAAATAAAAGCTCAGGGCACTAAGCCTGTAGTAAAGAAAAATATAGCCGCTCAACCTAAACCCGGAGCAAAGGCTACACCAGCTAAACCGGCAACGACCGGCACTAAACCTGCCACAAAACCACCGGCCGCAGCATTGGCAAAGTTCGACCCCAACCAGGTAGGCAGAGCAGCAGGCAGCTATACCATTAAAGTAAAAATAAAGGGGTTGAAAAATGTTCCGGTGTATTTGGCTGATAATTTTGGAGATAAACAGTATTTCAGAGACACCTGTTTTCTTGACAATACAGGAACCGGTGTATTTAAAGGAAATCCTAAGTTACAACGCGGTATGTACATGATTGTATTTCCTAAAATGGATGGTTATTATGAATTGCCCATTACAGATGATCAGGATTTCTACTTTGAATCTGATACATCATTAGATGAGTCACATATTAAGATTACAGGTTCACTTGAAAATGAATCCTTTGTAGAATACCAGAATGCCAGACGCAAATACGCTGAACAACGCTACAATCTTGACAACAACATCAAACAGGCGAAAGCTGCAGGCGATCAAAACACATTGGAATCTTCTATGAGAGATAAAGATTCTTTAGAAGCAAGAGATACCCGTTACAGAAACAATTATGCGAAACAACACCCGAATTATTTTCTGACAAAGCTGTTCACGGCATTTAAATCCATTGATGTGCCAAAAGCACCTGCGAACGACAGTATGTTTGAATACTATTATTACAAAAATCACTATTGGGACAATGTAGATTTCACTGAAGATGGTTTGATAAGAGCGCCTCAGGGTTTATTGGTACTGAAACTGAACGAATACATTGACCGTATCACTATTCAGGATCCGGACAGTCTTACAGCTGCTGTAAACACAGTTATCGGCAAAACAAAACCATATACAGAAATTCAGAAGTTCTTTATTCAATTTTTGACCAATAAGTTCCAGGACCGTAAAATCATGTGCCAGGACAATGTAACCATCAGCATGATTAATACTTACTACTGTACAGGAAAAGCCTGGTGGTATACCGATACAGCTGAATTGAGAAAAATGTGCGAAGAAAGCAAAAAAGCAATACCAACCATGTGTGGCAAAATTGCGCTAGACCTTAATATGGCCGATACAGCAGGTGAAATGAAACGTTTGTATGAAAATCTTGGTTCAAATCTTACCATCTTGTTCTTTTATGACCCTACTTGTGGTCATTGTAAAGAAGTTATTCCTATTGTAAATGCTGTGTTCCAGAAACACAAATTGAATGGCATAAAAGTGTATGCTGTTTCAACAGAAAATAAATACAACGAATGGCGTGAAATGATGCGTAAACGTCCTGAATTGAGTGAGTGGGTGAATGTTTGTAAAACAGACCGCTACTACCCTTGGCCAATTAATAAATACGATTACAACATTCAGGCAAACCCTACATTATTTGTACTTGATAAGAATGGTAAAATCTTAGGTAAAAAACTGGATGAACATTTATTAGAATTTTTCATCGAGTCAATTTTATATGAGCGCGGTGTTATCAAAGAAAAACCGGTACCACCTGCTGATAAAGAAAAAAAGACAGAGGGTTAATTCTTCTTTTTAAGCACCTTTTCGATTCTCTTCACCATTTCTCCTGTTTTGAACTGCAGGCCAAAGCTATAAAATGGCCCGTTAAAAGTATGGGTTGAATTGAGAGAAATACGTGTGCCTAACCCTGCACCTAACCATAACCACCAGGTAAGCTTATAACTGGCATTTACACCAAACTCAAGCGGTTTTATTCCCGGAGTTTCATACTTTAAAATTTCTCTTTGAGTTTGTTTGGTATATCTGCCGGCTCCAATACCTATTGCAACAGGTGCTGACAATAACCAGCGTTTGCTATTTAAAAAAATGTATTCAATCCCAAAATTGATATACCCCATGCCGTATTTTTCATATACTGTATTGCTGTCTATAACACCACTGGCTGCTGTTGGATTATAAATAATATTTCTGGTGTTGTTATCGTAAGTATTGTATAATCCCACATATATACTGGTTCTACTGTTATAAATGAAGCCTCCCTGTAATCCGA
Source organism: Bacteroidota bacterium (assembly GCA_040386935.1). GTDB lineage: Bacteria > Bacteroidota > Bacteroidia > NS11-12g > UBA955 > JABMMZ01. The sequence goes on from JAZKEQ010000018.1 coordinate 83,297, forward strand.
ACATCTTTATATTCAGACTGCTGACAATATTATTCTTGCCGTCAAATCCAATATAAAACCTGCGCTTATGTCTGAAATCATATCTGATACTATCGATAAGGTGCAACGAATTGGCATTTGCCGATACAAAACTTATGGCCAGAATAAAAGTAAGAATAGTCGTTTTCAAGTTACTACAAAAATAACCCTAATATTTTTAAAGCCCCTGATACGAATTATGAACACAGTGAATTGAATTGCCTCATTTTTTCTTGATATTTGCAGCCCTTTGCCGGCCTACTTAGAAATATTGTCTGTTGCATTTTCCTTTTTGTATCTCTTCTTTGCTATCAAACAGAATGCACTGGCCTGGATATTTGGAATAATTGCCTCATTATTGGCCATTCGCCTTTTTTATGACAACAATAACTGGGGCAGTATCATTTTAAATGGCGTGTATGTTTTACAGGGCATATTTGGATTTTTACAATGGCGCTTTTTTGAAAAAAACAGATCCTCCAATTATTATACCCCCATTAACTACCATTTGATTTTTATTTTCTTTACACTTCTTTCAGGCACTTGTATCATTGTGTTGTTTCCATCCTACCTTCCAACCATCAGTAACAAAATAGATGTTTATTTGGCAATTGGCAGTGTTTTAGCCACTTTTTTGGAAATTAGAAAAGATATCAGCTGCTGGTACTACTGGATTACATTGAACCTTGGGTTTACTTTTCTCTACCTGTACCAAGGTTTAAACCTATACGCCATATTAATGTTGGTTCTGGGAATTTTTTCTGTATGGGCGCTTAAAGAATGGACCCGTCATGTGCCTGTTAGTGGTAAAACTTCCGAGCAATAAGCTTACTGATACTTTCGTAAACGGCAAGCATTTCCTTATCGTCTTTTAACAGCTTAATATGTCGTTGCATGGTGCTTTGATCTCCCCTGCGTGCCGGTCCTGTTTGATTAATGGCAGGCTGCAAATTGTCCATGCGTTGTAATGTTACTTGAATCAATGGTTGCAATAATGCGTAATCCAATTTATGCTGCTCTGTAATATCTGAAGCTGCGGTTAACATCGCATTGGTGAAATTATTGACAAATACGGCTGCTAAATGATAAATCAACCGCTGCTCACTGTTAAGTGCTGTTGCTTGATACCCTATACTTTTCACAAGACCTTCGAGCAATGATAAATCTGCGGCCATTTTAGCTTCAATGAGGATAGGACATGCTTCGGGTAATTTAGCCTGATGAGGTGCTATAGACTGAAGCGGATAAAAGACACCACATCTACTGAATTTATCCAATACATTCATTGAGATACTGCCTGCACTGTGACATACCAATGCTGAAGTAGGCGGTAATTGTTCCACTACTTTTTCTATCTGATCATCATTGACACAAATAAAAACCAAGTCTGCCTGAGAAACAGCATTAAAAGAAGTTGTGAAATCTGTATTGAGTGTTTGTGCTAATGCCGCTCCTGAAATTGTATTCCTGCTAATAACCGTTTTTATTTTATACCCTCTCTTAGAAAGTGAAAGACCCATAAACCCGGCAATATTACCGGAACCAATAATAACGGTATTTTGAATGTTTATCATGGCTATTCAAGGCCTCTTCTGCGGGCTTCTTTAAATCGCTGAACAATAGATAATATGAATCCGAATACCATAATAAAAGTACCTCCCCATAATAAGTTGATAAATGGAAACTCAACTGCTTTTAAAATGATGTAGTCAATTTTAGGTCTGCGGGTTGCAGTAGTTAGAATAAACAGCATATTTTTGGGGTCATTTTTATCCTGAATAATTCTATCCATGATCACCATAACGCCTGCCTGATTAACAATTGATTCTTTGATACGAATGCGTTCTTCGCTAATGAATTCAGGGCGTGCAATGAAAGTATCGCCTAAGCTGTTCACCACTACTTCGGCCTGAAGATGTAATTTTTGTACATCTTTGCTTATCACATTTATTTTAGATAGCGTCAATTGTCGGGTGCCGTCTTCTGTAACGAAAGTACCGCCTATAGCTACCGTATCGGTTTTAAAATGGTCGAACTGCTGGTCTTCAGATTTCTCTAAACTGCTTTCAAATGTAATATGTGTAAAGATATCGCGTGTTAAATAATGTTTGGTATCAGGATTAATGACCAGACCCATTTTAGGATTATTCTGTGAATTTGGATAAAGCGAGAATGTATCTGTTACTTTGCCATTCTTATCAAATCGTTTGTAGGCTACTTTAAAGTACTTATTAGGGGCAATCTCTTCGGCATTGATAAATGTAGCTTCTAATGTATTATTAGCCAACATTACTGGACGGTTTTTTGCCAGTAAAATATTTTCCCTATTATTTGTAATGGCTGCTTGATCAACTTTTCCATCCTGGGTTTTTTCAGAAAACATGGTATTACCACTTCTGTTTTCACTCAAAACCTTTTTGTTGACCGAAGAAACAAGAATACCAACCATCATCAATCCGAAGCCGGCATGTGCAATACTTGCTCCTGCTAATTTTACTTTACCGTTCAGCGCTTTGCGGATATAATGGATATTGGCCACTATTGTGAAAACGCTTCCTATTAACAAAGGCAAGTATTTCACTGACCACAATTGGAACAGATACAATGCACCAACAGATACAATAACTGATATCAGAAGTGCCGTAATCACAGGTTCCCAGAATTTTTCAGAAGGTGTATTTTTGTATTTAAAATACTGGCCTATTGCTGTAAGCAATACTATAGCAATTGCAAAAACCATTTGCCAATCATTGTAATGACTCTCACCTCGCGATGCTTTACTGGTAAGGAATAATTTATTGAAAACAGGTATACTGGTTTGTGTAATGATATGCAGACCCGATAACAACAATACCAAACTACCTACAAACATCCATAATTCACGGCTGTAGACTTTATCATTTTCTACCCCATTGCCATACAATTTAAACAGATTGATGATGAACCATATTGTACCGCCAACTAACACCAGAGAACCCAATACGCTTACAGTTATTACAGATGTATTGAATGGCCAAAACACTAGCAACATAAGAAGAGAAAAAACACTGACAAAGAAAATAATCGCATTGCGTTTATTAATAAAACTCAAGGCAAAAGTCATGATGATAAACAGGAATAAGAAAAGCAGCAACTGCCCTGATAAACCTAAATCTGTAAAAGAGTGAACGCTGGCATTCCCCAAAACACCACTTCTGGTTAAGAAAGTAGCATACAATACCATGAAGAATGAAAATACCGTGATGACCAATGTCAATACTGAATACTTCCCTGTCGATTTATTGATGAGCAACAGATGGGTAGCAGTAATCATTAATATCCATGGCATCAATGATGCATTTTCAACTGGATCCCATGCCCAATAGCCTCCAAAATTAAGACTTTCGTAAGCCCAATAACCGCCCATAATGATACCTGTTCCCAACACGGTAACAGCGATGAGTGCCCATGGTAAGGCAGGGATGGTCCATTCTTTTATTCTTTTGGTCCACAAACCGGCAAATGCAAATGCAAACGGTACAATGGTAGTTGCAAAACCGAAGAACAATGTAGGCGGATGAATAACCATCCAATAATTCTGCAATAATGGGTTTAAACCATTGCCATCTTTGTAAATTTCAAGGTAATTGCTCTTACCAATTTTATCGAGCACAGGTATAAGTAATGCTTCGGGGCTATATTCTCTCAATAAAATAAAAGGGCTACTGCCGATTTTTGCACCACCTATTTCGATGCCAAGCAGCATTGATCCTAAAACAAACTGTGCTAAAGCGATTATAGCCAACACAGGCGCTTCCCAACTGCGTGCTTTCCACATTAAGATAAGGCCTATTACCACATGCCAGAACATCCATAACAAAAAACTGCCTTCCTGTCCTTCCCAAAAACAACTAATCATATAATGGGTTGGCAAATCGTTGGAAGAGTGTTTATAGGCATAATGATACTCGTAATAGTGATTGTGGATGATGCTGAAAAGCGTTACAAAAATTACGATGACAGAAATACTGTGAATAATAAAAAACAATCGGCCAAGAGAAAATAGGCCTTTAAATTTTTCGTTTGTAGAAAATGCATATGCAACTGTTGAAAGCAATGATGCTACTAGGGCAATAACAACTGCCAGGTGGCCGATATTACCTATCAGCAGATGTTCGTTTTTAAATAGAATGGTTTCCAAAGGGAATTATTTTTTTTCGTACTTACTTGGACACTTTTTCAAAATATCTTTTGCCTCAAAATACCCTTGTCTGCTATAGCCAATGAGTACGACTTTATCTGTGCGTTCCATATCTTGAGGTTTAGCATTGAAATAAATCACTTTTCTTTCAGCGCCTGTTGTATCACAAGCATAGAATTCATAATAATTGGGGTCTTGCTGAGGGTTATAAATCTCTTGCTTATTTTTACTTAACGTGGTAACAACGTGCAGTTGTAAATTCGGACGTTCTTTTGCTATTTCTTCAGCTTCTGCAAAACATACGTATTTGCTGGTGTCACCAAAAAAACTGATGCCAATGGCCAAAGCAACTGATACTGCTACCAATATGATGATGTAAAGTGGATTAAGCCCTTTGCGTTTGGGTGTTTCTGTTGACATGGTATTGTGTTCAGATTGATTGATATCCATTAGTCTGAGTTTTTTTCCAAATGGGTTATTTTCTTATCAAGTTTGATAAGATAAGCTACTATGCAAATGAAAATGATGACAATGATTCCAACTACGACATAGATTTTACCTGATTCTCTGAAAATTGATTCCTGAGCCGGTACATCCAGCAAAATATTAAGCAAAGAGTTTTTCATTATTTTTTTGTTGTTTATAGCGCTCTATTCTTGCGCGTATTTCAGCAATCCAAACGAACAGCATGGTCCAGCCGATAACAGCCGGATAGAGCACCATTTCCATATTACTGGTTTTGTTATAGGATTTAAAATTAACTGATTCTCCGCTTCCCGGATGAATACTGAATTTGGCCAACTTAGGCATTACAAATATGAGAGCGATGAATAAGGGAAATATAAAAATATTGTAAACAGATGAAATACGGGCGCGTTTTTCATCATCGGAGATTGAGCGTTGTATAAGCCAGTAACCGGCATACATGCACATACCAACTGCAACACCATTCAGTTTTGGATCATTGGTCCATGGCGAACCCCAGGTATTATAGCCCCAAAACATGCCAGTAAACAACCCGCAAAGGCCCATAAGAATTCCTGAATAGGTAAGTGCTCTGGCATAAATCTCCATTTTGGCATTTTGATTTTGCAAATAGATAATGCTGTATATCCATGCCGCCATTAAAATAATCATCATGCCAAACCACATCGGCACATGATAAAATAAATTGCGGATAGTTTCATCCAGCATTCCCACATCTGATGGAAGTGGCAATAACAGGCCATAGGCCAGCGTATAGCACATCAGCAGAATTGTCACTATTTTGTACCACTTATTCGGAATTTTACCCATCGATATCCGGCTGCAAAAATAGTCAAATTAATGCATAAAAAATGCGCAAACATGGCTATTATTCAATCTTTCCATATAAATTTTATCAATATTATTCCCAGCACGACAATGAGGATATCCATCAGTAGAATCAACAATAATTCGGGTGCTAAAGTTCTGAAACCAAGACCATCGACTGCTTTTTTTCCGGCATTCAGCCCCATGAGCAATACCGGTACGATAAGAGGAAATGTAAGAACAGGTAACAACATACCGGGATGATCTGTTTTGGCTGCTATACTGCTACTAATGGTAAATATTGACGAAATACCAGTACCTGTCACCAGTGCTATAAGCATAAAAGAACCCATATCGTCAATCACATTGCCATGAATGACCGTAAAAACAATGAGAGCAAAAACATTGAATACAATCATTAAGAGGAAATTTGCAATTAGTTTTGCCAAGAGGAAATCAACCGGAGAAATCAACTGATGCCAGTAAAGAAAATGCCCTTTATGCATTTGTATAAACGCTTTGCTAATTCCCTGTAATGTGGTGAAAATAACCACTATCCAGAAAAAAGCGCTGAATAGGGCCTGGTCCATTCCCGGCAGGCATAAATAGGTGATCAGCACAGCTATGAAGATATGCACCAGTACACTGCTTAGGGCAAATTTACTTTTCCATTCAGCCTGTAAAAAAAATTTAACGGTATGATTGATTGAAGACAAGTTTAAAAATTGTATTTTCGCACAAAAATACAGAAAGAGTTAATATGCACAGCAAAATAGAACACTTGAGTCACGAGGAAAAGCAATTAATACATGATGCGCCTATTTTAATAACAGCCCTGATATCAGGTTCTGACGGTAATTTTGACCATGCTGAAATAAAAAAAGCAGTGAACATTATTCATATCAAAAGTTTCTCAGAAGCGAAGGATGTAAGAGGTGTTTACAAGAATATTGATGCCCATAGTGAAGAAAATATCGAAGCACTTATTCATTCATTACCGGCTGTTTCAACTGAACGAACTATCATGTTGAAAAAACAGTTATCTGGTTTAAATGCTATTTTCCCTAAACTCGACCACCACTTTGCAGTGGATTTATACAAAAGTTTGCGCGAACTGGCTTATTATGTAAGTCGTGCCCATGACGGTGATTTAGGTATTGGTTTTCACAATGACCGCGAGGAGAAATTGGTTCATCTCGATTTCATCCACGAACAGAAGTAAGTCGTTTTAACACCTCACCTTTTTTTTCTTAGCCCCTATTTTTCCTGCATCTTCAATCTTTTGAATATAGGACGTAGCATCCGGTATTCTACAGGATGTATCGCCCATATCAACCTGCACTTTCCCAATTTTTTTGGCCACTTCACGAGCCTTTGCTGTTAATGAAGTAATTGATCCGCCAATGCCTATGATGAAATTATTCATGCAGTACTTCACCCTGTTGGGTTGCTGATGAATTGTATTAGCAATAGTACTGAGGCAGGATTCATAAAATTCAAGATCTAATTGACTGTCTTCGTGCAATGCGGCAACACATGTAAGGCACACCCAACCTGAACATGCTATTGCAGGATCAGGACTCAGGATCCATTGTTTGCCCAACTCAAAGCCGAATTTACTCTCAGCAGCTATCCAGGGCACCGTGTATTCGCCTATCATGTGCCAGGTTGCAGTATTTACCCATTCGTTTAATTCTTGTATGGATATAGCTTTTTCATCTGCTATCAATCCGGCCAGATACTGTGCATCGGCATTACCTGTGCGAAAAAGTGCCATTGATAAATCATGGTCTTTTTTGATGACTTTTACCAGCGTTTTCATATCGCCTATCTTCACTCCAAAAAAATTTGATGGTGATCCATGCGCCATCAATGTTTTCTTAGTTTGCTCACTGCCCATGCTTTCGAGCGCTTTCATTGTTTCATCGAGTGTCATAAGTACTGCCCTTATTAAGGCTTCAAAAGTATTTAGAATAAGTATCAAAAAAAATTACCTTTGTCAAAAATAACCGGTCATGAAAAACAATACATTGATAACAGTAATAGCCTGTTTGGCGCTAACATTGATGGGATGCCCTTATAGTTCAAGTGTAAATCTGGGAAAAGCCGAAATAAAAACAGATAATTCAATCATAAAAAAATGGAAACAAGGGACGGATTATTTTTACAAAGTGCTCAAATACGATGAGTACTCCTATACTATTAAGAAAATTAGTCAAACTACCGGTGACCTTTCAGAAACCTACATCGGATATATTACTGATATCGATGGCACCAAATACATGACTGTCCATACCGATGGCAGCAGTTCTCCCAGCTATTATTTCTATAAGTTTGAACAGTCGGGTACCAATAAAATTACGCTCACACCTGTTACTGAAAATATTGATGAAACATTCACTTCTCCATCCGACCTTTTCAGTTTCTTTAAGAAAAATCAGAAAAACAGTTACTTCTTTGATAATGATGAAGAGGAGTACACTGCAGTAGAAGAATAATCTGATTACTCTATTTTTATTTTACGAATACCTGATATTAAAAGTGCCCCTATCATGAAAAAAACCATGAGTGATAGAACAGAGTAGCGCATACTTGTTTCTCCTGTTGAACTCAGTATAATGTATTCGATAAATCCAAAACTAAAAGTACCCAATACGATGGCTACTTTTTCGGTAAATTCATAAAAGCTAAAATAGGAGGCTGTATCTATGGTATCCTCAGGTATTAACTTGGCATAAGTGCTTCGCGAAAGACTTTGTATGCCTCCCATAATGAATCCAACAACGGCTGCCAACAGATAAAACTGATTGACACCTTCAACAAAATAGGCGCCAACACATACCCCTATCCAAATAATTACAGATATTAATAAGGCGTTAAAGTTGCCCAATCGTTTGGATAACAAAGAAAAAATATACGCACCTGGAACAGCAATTAACTGAATAATCAGGATGGTAATAATCAGATTCTTTGCCGGTATTTTTAATTCTTTATCACCAAAAATAGCCGCTACATACATTACTGTTTGCACACCCATGCTGTAGAAAAAGAAGGCTGCCAGATATTTTTTGATGGTGGTATTTTTTTTGATTTCTGCAAATACCTTTTTCAATTCTTTGTACCCTCTTGTCAGTGATATTTCACCACCTTTTACAGCGCGTTTTGGCAGGTGTTTGAAAGGTATCAATGAGAACAGATACCACCATACACCAACCGTTAGAAAGGCCAGACGACTTGCCGGACCGCTGTAAAAATCTTTTGCTTTGGCCAATGCATCTTCCTGATTAAGGCCTTCGCTAACAAAGGCCGCTGTCTTGCCATCGACATCATACAATAATTCAGGTGCCAGTATCAAAGCAAGATTGAGTATCAATAAAATAACACCACCGATATAACCTAAAGAAAACCCCTTAGCACTCAGCCTGTCGTATTGATCTTCAGTTGCTATTTCGGGTAGGTAGGCGTTGTAAAAAACAAGGCTGCCCGCAAACCCTATTGTTCCAAAAATAAATGTGACAATACCTATCCAAACATGCGCGCTGTCAAAATAGCTCATGCCTGCACAACTCAAGCATCCTATAATGACAAATACCTTCATAAAGGCTTTTTTATTGCCTGAAATATCAGCAACACCACTGAGAATAGGATTGATTAATGCAATTACTAAAAAGGACAGACTTAAGCAATAACTATAAAGGACGGTATTGCTGAAATGCATGCCCAATAAATCGACACCTGCCTTGGTTTGACTATTCCAATAGATTGGAAAAATGGCTGAAGTAATGGTGAGTGGGTAAACACTGTTGGCCCAGTCGTACATACACCAGGCATTTGTAATGCGTTTATTATTCTTTTGTATCGGTTCTAATACCGCTGCTGTTGTGCTCATAAAAAAATTTTCTATCGTTCAATATCTCTTATTTCGCCATTTTCAACCATTGTTCCCAGCTCTTTTCTCATCATGGGAATTTCCACAGGAATAAAGGCAGATTCCCCTTTTTTCTTAATATCATCCAGACCTGAACTCTTGTTGGTTTCGTACTCTGACATGAATACAAATACTGTATCACCTGCCACTCTATTCACTTTGTAAAGTGTGTATTGTTTATACCCTTTGCTGATGTGATAGATATCCCCTTTTTGGGTAGTTGCCAATAGCTGATTATTTTTTTCTTTACCCTGTTGATTCGCATATACTGCCCAGGTGATCAGCAGAACGAGCAACAATAGACCTGAAAATGTCCAAAGCGGAGTCCTACCCTGCAATTTAATTGTTTCATAAAAATTCCTGTAACTGCCAGGCATTTCCTTCAGGTTAAGCACTTGTTTGCAATGCGCGCATTCTGAAATCCCTGTTTTATTAATAGGAAAAAAAGGAATCCAGAAAACATGGGTATACTTTTGGTAAACACCTATATTTACTTTGTTTTCTGTATTACAACTCTGACATTTTTCAGTCATTGTTTCTTGGGTCAGAAGAGTTGATTTTACACCATATACAATCATATTAAAAAAGATTTAATGATTGCGAATATATCTGATTCATTTCTATTTACAAGGTTACCCAAATATTATGGACAATAATAAAACAGTCGCAGAAGAATAAGCTGCTATAATCAGAAATAAAAGATGGTGCGAATGGGAGTGAAAATCAGGTAGAGAATAAAGGAAGAGCGGCATTAATTACCACCATTTTTAGTATATACCCAAATAAGGTATATACTAATAAACAGTAGCTCTAGTTTTAGTTTTTCAATTTAATGTTGCACAGCTTGTTCTGTGCGCTCTTGCTATGTAACAACTTCCACTTTACCACCGCCCACTAGTATACGCCCTTGTCAGGCATATACTAATAAACAGTAGTTCTAGTTTTAGTTTTAGTTTTTTGTTTTAGTACCACTGTCCTTTAGCATATACCCTAGTACGGGGTATATGCTAAATAAAACAGTAGCTCTAGTTTTAGTTTTTCAATGTAAGAACGTATTGTAACATATTGAGTATAAATACTTAATGAGTATAAACCCTTATAATTTCAACATGTTATAAACAAATATAGAGCGGGTTCCGATAAAAAAAATAAAACCTTCATTAAAGCTTTCTAATGGCAATTATATATCTCATTTTCAATGCGATAAAAATTAATAATTTTTATAAATAATGCATATATGATGGAATAGTGATAAATGGGTCAATTTGGGTAATGGTATTTTTTACCCATGTTATACTAAGGGATTTTTTTATATCACTATTAATAGACTACGCCTAATTATTTCATATTAAATTTAAGACTGATAAAATAATCTGGAAGATTTTTTAGGCAAAAAAATAGCCAGTAATAAAACTAGCTATTTAATGTACCCGGGGCGGGACTTGAACCCGCACAGCCGTGAAGCCACAGGATTTTAAGTCCTGCGTGTCTACCGATTCCACCACCCGGGCAGGGGGTAAAATAAAAAAGCCCAAAAATTGGGCTTTATACCTTTGAGCGAGAAACGAGGTTCGAACTCGCGACCTCAACCTTGGCAAGGTTGCGCTCTACCAACTGAGCTATTCTCGCATTTTTTTCAGAACTTTGTCCCTTACGGGGCTGCAAATATAAAAATATTTTCTTTCTCCTTTCAAAAAAATTACAAAAAAAATTAAATATGTCTTACCATCCTTCATATTGGGAACGCTCCGTACTGCTGAAACCCTTTGATTTTATTGTGCTTGGTGCAGGTATCATCGGTAAACAAATTGCCATAAAAATTAAATTGAAAAACCCTTCTGCCCGTATTGCTTTGGTCGATAAATACCCCATCTCCTATGGTGCCAGCACCCGTAATGCCGGTTTTGCCTGCTTCGGAAGTATCAGCGAAATACTGGATGATTTTTCAAGATCATCCGAAGACCAGGTGATTGCTTTGGCAGAAAAACGCTACCGCGGCATCAATCAACTTGTCAAAGAATTTGGTGCATCTGCTATAGGTTACAGGCCTACAGGAAGTCATGAAATATTTGATCATACACAAACTGAAGCAAAGGTTGAGGCAATGGATGCACTTGATAGAATCAATGGCTTAATGAAAGAGGCAACAGGTTTAACCTCTATTTTTAAAAGGGCAACCAACAGCACCTTTCAGTTCAATGCCTTAAGTGATTCTATTCACAATCAATACGAAGGCATGCTGAATTCCGGATTGTTAAATGCAACCGTGGCTGACAAGGCGCATAGTATGGGTATTATTCCACTTTATGGTTTTGATGTCAAATCATTCGAAAAAATTTCATCCGGATACCGGCTTTATTCTGCAGAAGGCATGACATTAGATACCAATCAACTTATTATTGCCAATAACGCCTTTGCCGGTCAGTTAATTCCCAACATTGATGTGGTACCTGCCCGCGGACAGATTATTGTTACTCATCCAATTGAAAACCTCTCTTTTGATGGCATATTTTTCTCTGATAAAGGTTATGTCTATTTCAGAAATATCGACGACAGAGTATTAATTGGTGGCGGCAGAAATCATTTTTATAAAGAAGAAGAGACCTTTGATTTTGAGGGCAGCAATCAGGTAAAATCATACCTCGAGAATTATTTAAAAACAATCGTATTGCCCGATCAACCATTTGAAATAGATATGCACTGGAGCGGCATTATGGCCATGGGTGCAGAAAAACTACCCATTGTAAAACGCCTAGACAATCACTTGTTATTATGTGTTAGAATGAGTGGCATGGGTGTAGCGCTGGGGCCTGTATTGAGCGATGAGATAGCTGCTATGGTTTAGTGTATCACCACTATTTTATAATTATACACTCTGGCTTTTTCAATAATTCGCAAGTTGTATAAGCCATTTGGCCATGTTTCGGTGTTGATAGATACTGTGCCATCCACTACATTGGCGCTGTTTTGATAAATAATTTGCCCGGTAGCGTTACTTACATCAAAATTGATGGACTTAATCTGAGGTTGTTTCACGCCTATAGTCAATGTTTGATCAGCAGGATTTGGATAGACTACAAACGCATTTAAACCGGTAAATAAATCTATTGTTTTATGTGCTAAAACGGTACTCAGGCCTGATCTGTCAATACCCTTCAAAACATAAGTTGCTGGAAATTTATAGGCCATATCATCGATAACTTCGAAATATGCAGGGTTGCCATTGGCTTGAGGATGATAAATGGTTTGCACCAACTGATTGGATTCTCCATCATCTCGCCACACTTCATAACCGGTGTATTCGCCATTGTTAATTATCTGCCAGTTGATTTTCACTGAATGGCTGCCGGTCTTTACTGCATCAAAACTCAGCAATTCAATAGGAAGTGCAGTTCCGGAAAGTCCAAAAGAAAGCTGACATAGTGTTTTGGCACATGGGTTTCTGTTTTCGTCAATCACCAATATGTAAGTTTTGTCATTGGCCAGGCTATCAAAATTGTAATACCCGTTTGATTGTACGATCAGTGTTGTGTCGAATTGTGTACCCAATCCCGGGCAAGCAGCTGAATCAAACAAACTAATGCGCAGCCCATTGTAACAATTGCTCATTGAAAAAATATTAATATCGAGCGTTTTCAGGAAGTTAGGAGCCAAAGTGTGAAATTTATAAAAGAGTGTATTACAAGCTGCATAGCCGTAGGCATTGGGTTCGCTACCAAATGTTTTTGCCCCGCACATATCCCCGTAATAAATTCTTGCACCATCTTCATTGATGAGGTAAGCGTTGTTACATTGATCGTTGGGTTGTGGATTCGGCATTCTGATTACCATTGTATCAACACTGCGACAGCCGCCTTTAGCTATTTCCCATAGCAAGCGATATGATCCGCTATCTAATCCATTGACTCTACAGGTATCTGCATTTGGTTCTAATAAATTGGGTGTATTCTTTCCACTTAAAACAGTCCAGGTACCCGTGCCGGTTGTTGGCTTATTCCCTGCCATTTGCGTAAATTCAAGGCAGGTTGTAATATCAGGACCCGCATCACTTAATGTTGGAATAGAGTCTACTGAAATGGTGATTGAATCTAATGTAGCATTACAAACACCACTAGATACTGTCCACCTGAATACATATGTTCCGGCATTTAAACCGCTGACGGTTGTATTGGCCGAATCAGGCAATGCAATGATAGCACCTGTGCCGCGTTGTAGTGTCCAACGCCCTGTTCCCGTATCAGGCCTGTTGGCTGATATGCTCACCGGTACGTATAAACAATACTGACTATCCTGATCAGTTCTGGCAATAGAAGGTGAAACATTGACTTCGATTCTAACCGTATCATAAGAATAACAATTGCCATTCTGAATGGTATACATGATATCCCTTACACCCTCACTTAATGCATAAATGCCGGTATTATAAAGTGTGTCATCGCCAAAATTTATGGTGCTACCGTTTAATTGAGTCCATAATCCCCTTCCTGTTATGGGATTATTGCCATCTAACTTCATACTGTCTGCATTACACAGAACCGTATCAATGCCTGCATTGGCTTGAGTAGGCTGGGCAAAAGGTACATAAATCGTTACAGTATCACTTGAAGACGGACAAAATCCATTATCTATTGCCCACATAAATTTATAGGAGCCAACTATAAGATTACTAACGGCTGTTTTCGGATTAATTAAAGAATTAATAGTGGCTGTATTAGGTCCGCTTAATTGTTGCCATGCTGCAGATGTATTGGCACTTGCTGTAGCATTCAGTGAAATGGCAGGAGGGCATATTGTGGTGTCGTTGCCAGCAAAAGCAGCAGCAGATGAATCAAAATTTCTAATCAGCACCACATCGCTATTGGTACAGGTTTGACGCTTGCTGGTCCATTGAAAGAGGAAGGTGCCATTAGGTGAATTCAGGTAATAAGCGTTAGGGGCATTAATATTGCTAAAACTGCCTCCTGATGGACCATTTACCACCGACCATGTGCCGGTATCGGGTAAAACTGAATTTGCGTTTAAAAAGAAGGTATCTTTATTGCAATAATTAACATCAAATCCGGCAAATGCTTTTGTTGCTGTATCACTTATTTTTATCTGAACTGTATCAGAGCCTCCGGGACATCCATAGGCAGAATCTATAGTATATGCAAAATTATAGGGCGACCCTATACTGTTTAGATTTGTCGCAATTGCTGTGCTGACTCCCGTGGTATCAATGGTGGCAGACCCTCCACTGTATTTGGTCCAAAATCCTTTTGATCCAATTGTTCCAATCAAGTTCGCAGAATAAACATTGCAAAATACAGCATCAGGTCCTGCATTGGCAGGTAAAACAATGGTATCGGTTCTATTGCTGTACATGCTTGGACATTTACCAAATGATGGTATTGCATTCCACCTGAAATGATAAATTCCGGATACTAAATTACTGACAAGGGTATTGGCTGAATCGCTGCTGGCAAATGTGGGTGAATTAGGATTTAAGCCGTACATCGACCAATACCCTTGTCCATATTGCAGGCGATTGGCATTAATAAAAATACTTCCCGGATTGCACCATACCCTACCTGGGCTTGCTACGGGCACTGTTGCGGGTTCTGATATATTTACCATGACATCATCAGAACTTGAAGGACATGCGCCATTTGTAATAGTCCAACGATACACATAAGTGCCCCCGTTAAGATTTAAAATATGGGTGTTGGCTGAATCAGGGAAAACCATATTTCCACCCCCTGAACCGATAAAGAGTCGCCATTGCGCTTGCCCTACCACCGGAGGAACTGCATTCATCACAACATTTCTTGAACATGTATCAATATCTCGTCCTGCATAGGCTGTTGAGGTAGGTTTACTTATACTGATACGTACAGTGTCTCGGCTGTCTTCGCAGGTTCCCCTGCTGATGCGCCATTCATACACATAGTGTCCTGATGTAACATTTGTAACGAGCGTGTTATAAACGGTATCGTTTTCAATTGCATGTGGTGGTCCTGCTAATTTTGTCCAACGACCTGTGCCATCCCATGGTGTATTGCCATCCAATCTGAATCGCGTTGTGGTATCGGGTAAACACCTGTCGAATCCAGCAGAAGATGGTTTTGGTCCTAATAAACTGTCGGTTGTAATTACAACAGTATCTTCACCCTGTCCACAACCATTAAAAATGCGCCAGATAAACATGTATTGATGGCTTTTTTGAAGTCCGCTAACACGGGCGTTATAGGCATTAGAATCAGAAAACACAATACCTGAATCGGGCACTACACGCCACCGTCCAAAAGCATTCGAATCGGGTTGATTGCCATTCAGATATAAGTAACCTCCATAACAAAGGGTTCTGTCCGGACCTGCATTTACATAAGCCGGTAATGAATCAGAAACAAATACTGTCACATCATCCTGTCGAGGTGTGCAAGCGGGTCCTCCGCTTATCAACCATCTGTATTGGTATTGCCCTGCTATTAATTGACTGACTGTTGTCACATTATCACTTGAGTCTTTAATAACCGATTGATTGGGGCCTAATAGTTGACTCCACTGCCCAAATCCTACCGAGGGAATATTGCCTGCGATTTCTGTCGTGTCATTATCACAATTAATTAATTGATCGCTGCCTGCATTGGCAAAAGACGGAATCTTGGAGACTATCACCCTTACATCATCATCTGAATTGACACAACCAGCACCTGTACCGCTTTGTCTTGAGATTCTGAATATATAATTACCGGGATACAGCATATTAGAGAAATTAACCATTCTGCTGTATTGCGTTCTTACCAGACTGGTATAAGGACCGCTCAGCAATGTATGAAGATAGGTTCTGCCACCTGTATCGTTGTAAGTAATATTAACTGAGTCCTGATCACATGGCAATATTCTATCAGGAGAGGCTTGAATAAATGGCGTATCAATATATGTAATAGTGGCTTGAACACTGTCTCTACAACCAGTAAAAGGATTCGCCATATAATACCTGAAAACGTACAAATTGCCTCCTTTTGCGATGAGGTTAGAAACTGTCGTAGATGGAGAATTGATTGGATTGATGGTGGCTACACTTGGGCCAAATATCTGACGCCATCTGCAGGTATCATTGACAAAAATTGGTCTTACACCCGATAAAACTGCACTTGTAGGTCGATCGCAGAAAAATAAACTGGTTGCTGTAACCGGAGAAAGCGTACCAACAGGTGGGGGAACAACAAAACTTACAGTATCCGAGCCGGTAATACATGGTCCTGTAACATCGTATGCAAAAACATAGACGCCTTGTACAAGCCCTGACACCGTGGTTCTATAAAAATTAGGGTTGGAGATAAATGGAATATTGGGACCGCTGACGGCTGTCCATCTGCCTGATTGGCCACCTAATCCTGTTCCGCAAAATGTACCAGCAAGTGTTGTGCTGGTAGTGGTTGTATAACATCCATCCAATGTATCGTCAGCAGAAGCATCAACAAATGGACTACCTCCAAAATTTGTGACAATCATTTCATCATAGGTAGTGCAACCGTTAACATTGGTGATTGTCCATCTCAAAACCGTTAAGCCTCCATTATTAAAAGATGCATTAAAAGCTGAATTGTAAAGTGTGTCATTGGTTATGGAGATTGAGGCTGAATTTACCCCCCTTATTGTCCATTTACCACTTTCTCCGGCAGCCGGCTGGTTGCCTGCAAGTGCTGATACCGAAGGGCAAAGTCCGAAGTCGGGACCTGCATTGGCAATGGTTGAGTTCAATACAGTAAAAGAAACATCATCTTTTGTTTTTGTACCATCCTGGCAAGTGGCTGAAATTGAAAATTTGTAGGCCCCGGCTGTAAAGCCTGTTATCTGAGTTACCAATGAATTTGGCGATAGAATAGTGACAGATGGGCCCGAAATCTGGTTCCATGTAATTGCACCAGAAAATAACCCTCCCCTTGAACCGGAAAGAAAAATACTATCTGACAAACAATAGTTATTGCCTACACCTGCATTTACAGAGCAGTTTTGCGCTTTAACCACATAAAATGTCAGAATAAAAACTAAACAAGTTATTACTCCTCTCAACTATTTTAACTATTAACCCAATCCAAAAATAGTCATTTTTTCCAATTATCAAATCCCACAACAGGAAAATGACAATTAGATGATAGAGTACAAAAACTATGAATTATAAGATATCCCGTAGAATTTCATCAACTACTTTGCGGTCATTGCTCAATCGTGGCACTTTATTCTGACCACCCAGTTTGCCTTTGCGCTTTAACCAGTTATAGAAAGTATTATTGGGAAGGGCTGTAATCCGTGGAAGTTTCAATGCGATATCCTTGTGCCTTTTGGCTTCATAGTCGCTATTCACTTCTTTCAATTTATTGTCAAGCGCTATTGTAAAATCACTGATGCTATGGGGTTCTTTTTCAAATTCAATTAACCATTCATGGCCAGCGTCCTTGTCGCTATTCAAATAAATAGGTGCAGCTGTGTATTCTCTAATTTTGCTATCAGTCATTTGGCAGGCATGTGCAATGGCTTTTTCAGCATTCTCTATCACAACCTCTTCTCCAAATGCGTTCATGAATAGTTTTGTGCGGCCTGTAATGGTAAACTTATAAGGATTGACACTGGTGAAGCGAATGGTATCACCGAGTTGATATCGCCAAAGTCCACTGTTATTACTCATCACTACGGCATAGGTTTCATTGGCTTCAACTTCTCCTAAAAGATATGTTTGAGGATTATTTGATTGCATCTCACTTACTTTTATGAATTCATAAAAAATCCCGTAATCCGGCATTAACATGAGGTCAGGATAATATAAATCATTTTGCATGCCGAAGAAACCTTCACTGGCATTATACGTTTCAAGATAATGCATATTCGACCCTTTTAAAAATTGTGAAAAAGGCTTTCTATAAGGCTCAAAACTTACGCCACCATGGATATATAATTCCAAATTGGGCCATAGCTCATGAATATCTTCAATACCGCGCATTTCCAGTAAACGTTCGAATAAAACGAGCGTCCATGTAGGTACACCGGAAATATTGGTGACATTTTCATTCACTGTCTGATTGGCCATTTTTTCAAGTTTCTGCTCCCAATCATCCATCAGCGCTATCGACTTATCAGGTGTCTTCAACAAATTCACCCAGGTCGGCATATTATTCATTAATACCGCACTTAAATCGCCATAATAAGAATTTTCATTGAAAGAATTGATTTTATGACTCCCTCCAATCAATAGGCCCTTGCCGTCAAAAATTTGTGTTTCGCTGACATTTGCACAATAAAAACTTAGAATATCTCTTCCTCCTTGAAAATGGCATTCCTCCAATGTTTCAAAACTTACAGGTATGAATTTACTTTTATCGCTGGTGGTACCGCTGCTTTTTGCAAACCACATGATTTCACCCGGCCATAAAACATCCAGCTCCCCTTTCATTACCCGCTCAATATAGGGCTTGAGAGTTTCATAATCCTGGATTGGAAATCGATTCTTAAAATCATTATAGGTTTGAATGGATTTGAAATCATAATGCTGCCCCCATTCAGTATTTTTGGCACTCTCCAGAAGGCGCTTCATAACCTGCAACTGAACATCTGCAGCGTTATTAATGGTATTTTCAAGCACCGCCATGCGTTTGCGAAAATACCAACTCATTATAGTGCTAATTACTGGCAAATCTGTGGAAATTATTATTTATAAAGTAGTTGTTATAGTTTGATGTTTAATGCAAAAAATGCCATTAATAATCATTCAAAAATGCAAAAAAAAAATGCAAAATCAAAGCGACTTTGAATTAAATCATTCTTGTGAGTTGCTATCAGCCGTTTTATAAATTTAATAATGTTAATTTTGCTTCAATGAATCTTGAAAAAATAAGCGCTGAACTCAATGGTATAGTAATGACTACAGGAGATTACATTACCGGTCAGAGAAAAACCTTCAGCCGGGATAAAGTAGAAGAAAAATCACTCAACCAATTAGTGAGCTATGTCGATATCACAGCTGAAGAACAATTGGTGAAAGCCTTGAGTTTATTACTACCTGAAGCCGGATTCATAACTGAGGAAAACACAAGTACAACGGGTACTAAAACCTATAACTGGATCATCGACCCTTTGGATGGTACAACAAATTTCATTCACGATGTACCGGTTTACAGCGTAAGTGTTGCATTGGCAAAAGGAAATGAAATGCTGGTAGGGGCTGTTTATGAGTTGGGGCGTGGGGAATTATTTGCTGCTTATAAAGGTGGAGGTGCCTGGTGCAATGGCAACAGAATTCATGTATCAGATCAGAAAGAGTTGAAACAATCATTGATAGCAACCGGATTTCCCTACTACGATTTTGAGCAAATGGAAGCCTATATTCAAGTATTAAAACATTTACTGAAAAATACGCACGGATTGAGAAGAATGGGTTCGGCAGCAGTAGATATGGCCTATGTTGCCTGTGGTAGATTCGAAGGATTTTTTGAATACGGATTAAATGCGTGGGATATCGCAGCAGGTGCTTTACTTGTGGAAGAGGCCGGTGGTAAAGTCATCGACTTTAGTGGTGGTGGGGATTATTTATTCGGCAAAACCATTATTTCAGGGAATGGGGCGATTGATAATGACTTATTAAACATCATTAAAAGCCATTTCTGATTGAAAAAGATGTCGGTCATCAAGTTTAATTGCACATGTAATTGTATTTTTGCACTTCTATAGTATGCAGCCCACAGATAAATATGCAGAACGCGGTGTATCTTCACAGAAAGAAGATGTACATAAGGCCATTGCCAATATTGACAAAGGATTATTCCCTCAGGCTTTTTGTAAAGTCATTCCTGATGTTTTAGGCAATGATCCTGAATGGTGTAATGTGATTCATGCTGATGGCGCAGGCACCAAAAGCAGTCTTGCATACTTATATTGGAAAGAAACAGGTGATATTTCTGTTTGGCAAGGTATTGCACAAGATGCTATAGTCATGAATATTGATGATTTGTTGTGTGCCGGTATCACTGATAATTTTTTGTTATCAAGCACTATTGGAAGAAATAAAAAAAGAATTCCGGGTGAAGTCATTGCTGAAATTATTAATGGAACAGAACGTTTTATTGAAAGTCTGAAACCTTATGGTATTACTATCGTAAGCGGTGGTGGAGAAACAGCAGATGTAGGTGATTTGGTCAAAACAATTATTGTTGACAGCACAGTAACTGCACGTGCAAAAAGAAGTGATATTATCTCGAATCACCACATACAAGCCGGTGATGTAATTGTAGGTTTGGCCAGTGATGGGCAGGCAACATACGAACAACACTATAATGCCGGTATGGGCAGCAATGGATTAACCAGTGCGAGACACGATGTTTTTAATGCAAAATACCGCGAAAAATATCCTGAAAGTTATGATGAACAAATGACAGCTGATTTGGCCTATACAGGCGCTTTGCAATTAACGGATAAAGTAGATGGTATTCCTTTAAATGCAGGTCAAATGGTGCTATCTCCTACCCGCACCTATGCTCCGGTTGCTAAAGCTATTTTTGCTGAATTAAAATCTGAGATTCACGGAATGATTCATTGTACAGGTGGTGGACAAACAAAAGTATTGCATTTTGTGAAACAGCCTTTGCATATCATCAAAGACAATTTGTTTGAAACACCTGTGTTATTTAAAACCATACAATCACAAAGTGGTACAGCCTGGAACGAAATGTATAAAGTGTTTAATATGGGTCACCGACTTGAACTTTATGTTAAACCTGAAGTAGCTGAAAAAATTATTGCCATTTCACAATCATTTAATATTCCCGCACAAATTATCGGCCGTGTTGAATCAAGTCAAAGCACTAAATTAACCATCAAAAGTGCACATGGTGAATTTACCTATTAAAGCCAATGTCTGTTCAAGCCAGCATCGATAGATTGAATTTGCTTTGCGAAAGAATTCCTGCTCTTTTAGCACAAATACCGGAGGGTGAATTTACCCGTCAACCTGCTCCAAACAAATGGAGTAAAAAAGCTATTCTTGGACATTTAATTGACAGTGCTACTAATAATCACCACAGGTTTGTAAGGGCCCAGTTTGAAACAACGCCTGCTATTTTTTACAATCCCGATTTGTGGAACGACCACAGTGATTATTTGAAAATGGACAGCCAACATCTTATTCAGTTTTGGACTGTTTACAATAAACACCTGGTGTTTTTGATGCAAAACTTACCTGAAAAATATTTATTGAACGAGGTCAACACCGGAGGCAGTCAAACCGTAACATTGGAATTTGTAATCAACGATTATGTTGTTCATCTCGAGCACCATTTAAGCGCTATGGTGGATTACAATTTTTAAACGGCCCATCCCATAAAAAACTCCAATTGATCGCTGTTGTCAAGAAATGTTCCGCGATAGCTGTAGTCGTATGGCGCATACTTTGAACGGACCGTATACTCAGCATTTGTTTCATCAAAATCTGTTGCCAATAAATATCTTATTCCGTAAGCCAATAAATACTTCCCTATTTTACTTTTAACTGTTATCTGTCCAAAGGGATTTAGATAATAAAGCCGGTTTGCCTTGAAGTTGAGGCTGACAGAGTCAGATCCAATGGCTTTACCACCACGATATGCAACTGAATTAAATACCATGCCTGTGCCCGAAAACCCCAGGCTTACAAAAATCTGATGCTTTTTAAATGCTATTACTTTTTTTTCAATGGACATACCAAATTGCAATCCCATCATAAATGTACCACCCGAATAATTATTTGAATCTACTGCCACAGCCCGTAGCGCATTGGTATAACCCGCTTGAAGTATTCGACAATTCAAACCACCAAAACCATTTACTTTCAACGACCCTATATGTCCTATTTGTTGTTGAAAAAGCAATGATCCAGAAATAATGTAGTTTTCTTTAAATGGGCCCTTTCTTTCATTTAATTCATCGTAACACATCAAACTTCTTTTACCAAAATGAACAGTGAGTATTTGCTTTGAAGAATCTATTGAATTTGTAGCTTCTGCACTAATGGTTGTAAACAGTAATACAATGGATAATAAAAGGTATTGCATTTTTAAAAATATATAGATGAAAGAGTTAATATTTGGTATACCCTCCATTAATTGTGCCACAATCCTCATTTAATGCTGATGTCGTTCATCAAAATAAATTGGCATAACTAATTGATTACTTGATTTTTAATTTTATAAAGAAAATCTATGGACAACGCAAAAAATAGTTCCAGGGTTTATAAGGCATGAAATCATCTCATACTTTGCGTTTGCTATTGTTTATTTTAGTACTTTCATTTTCTAACCAGATATTGAAAGCCACACACATGATGGGAAGCGATGTTTCCTATATCTGTATTAGTCCGGGTAAATACAAAATCATTGCAAAAGTTTACCGCGATTGCAGGGGTGTTCCATTGAGCAATCCCGCTATTAATATTTTTAGTCCCGGCTGTGTTGGAACTACCGCTATTTCTTATACCCGAACTGAAATTAATGATATATCTCCTAAATGCATAGGAACACCCGGGCCATGTAATCCTGAGAATTCACCATCAGCAGAAGGTATAGAAGAACATATTTTCGAAGGAGAAGTAGATTTCAATACATCTCCATATGATATTTTTAAAAAGAACGGCTGCTGCAAAGTGTATTTCTCGGTTGAGCAATGTTGTAGAAATGGGGCCATCACCACAATTACACAAGGAAATTTATATACCGAAGCAATGCTGGATCTTTGCAACATAAAAGGCAAGTGCAATACTTCTCCTCAATTGTCTATTCCACCTGTAGCCTATATTTGTTGCAATCTTCCATTTACATTTAATAACGGTGCAAAAGAAATTGTGGATGGCGACAGCTTGCATTATTCTTTGGTAAACCCACTGAATGGCCATGCATCGAATGAAAATTATCAGGGCACATTCACACCTACTCTCCCTATGACGCCTTGCTGTATGCCACCGGGTGTTACAAACTGCAAACCAATACCTAGCGCCAGACCGCCAAGAGGCTTGTACTTTGATGAAAACACAGGAGATATTATTTTCACTCCATGCAAATGCGATGAAGTTGGTGTTATTGTTATACAAATAGATGAGTATAGAAAAGATTCAGCAACCGGAAAATATGTATTAATTGGTGTCACCAGGCGTGATATGCAATTGGTGGTTCAAAAATGTACAGACAACAATCCGCCACAAGTTCTTACACCTAATAAGTGGAGTGTTTGTGAAGGCAATAAAATATGTTTTACCATTAAATCAACCGATACACGTACCATAAATGCCACCCGCGATGATACAACACAAATGAACTGGAATTACGGTATTCCGGGAGCAACATTTCGTATCATTGATAAAACTGCCAGAGAAAAACATGCTGAATTTTGCTGGCAGACCAAAATTGGTGATGCACGCGATTATGCTTATCAGTTTACCGTAACTGTAATAGATGATAATTGCAATCCTGTACCTGCAAAAATGAACAAAGGTTTTCTGGTAGTTGTAAAAGCAAAAGCGCAGGCAAAAAGAAAATATGAAATACTGGAATGTGGCAAATTGCGGTTTACATCATTTCCTAAGGATACTGTGAATTATAAGGGCAGTTACAATTATGAATGGGTAATCAGAGACAGCACCAACTCAGGTTTGATATACAAGAAAAGTTTTAGCAAAATGGACAGTATTAAATTCAAACGAGGGGGTAAATACATCATTACACATACAATCAATAATCTTCCTATTAATTGCCCGTCAGTATACACTGACACAATTATTATGCCTCCTGTATTGGATGTAGAGTTGGCTTTTGGTAAAGATACTTTTGTATGTGCCGGAGACAGTCTGACTCTTAAGCCAATTATTGCTAATGGTTATGCCCCATTTAAATACCATTGGGAATCGCCATTGGGTACTTTTAAATCTCAAGATACATTGCAATCATTTTCTATTAAACCAACTTTCTCTACAAGTATATTCCTGAAACTGACTGATAAAAACAAATGTGTGGATATGGATACTATCAAAGTCCATTACCAACCATTGCCTATCGTCAATATAGGACCGGACAGAAGAATATGTACTTATCAGAACATTACACTTGATGCACAGAATGCAGATACCATGCGCTACTACTGGCAGCCCGATGGCGACAGCACCAGACTGAAAACAGTAAATGTGGCCGGTAAATATTTTGTAAAAGTGATCGATCATTTGGGCTGTAATCGCTCAGATACCATGCAATTGTTTGTGAACGACACCGTCATAGCCATTGCAAAACCAAATCGCGAAATTTGTATACTCGATACATTAAAAGTAAAAGCCCAACGCAAACCATTGGGATATACCCGACAAATGATCTGGACCGACTTGAACACCGGTTTGCAAATGGCCTCAGACAGTGCGTTTAAAGTTAAAATAACACAGCAAGCAGACAGGCGTTATGATCTTTATTTAAGGGTGAATCAAGGTGGGGTGACTTGCGAGGATAGGGATACATTACTAGTTACAGTGAATGCTTTACCTCTTATGAATTTTGGATCTCTTGGTAAACGTTGCTTTGCAGATGGTAAAATAAATCTATCAACCCTTCAATTGGGTAGCGCTACAACTAAGAGTGCAGGAAAATCATATGCTGTAAGATATTATCAGCCATATAAAAAACCGAGTTGGATAACAGGTGGACCTGTAGGTATTGCACCCTATATATATGATTACCCTAAATTCATCAAAAACAGTCAAGTCAGTAAAACAGGACTAGTGGATACCATCTATATAGATTATACTGATCCTGCAAAAGGCTGTTATAACAAAATTTCTGGCATTGTTCGCTTATACCCAAATCCTGAAGTTCATATAAAGAATGGTATTTTCTGTCAAAGGGCAGGAACAATTAATCTGGATAAATTAGTCGATACGCCTTATGTTAAAACTGGTGGTATCCAAACTTACAGAGTCATCTCTGTTCCTGTTGGCTCAGGTGTTGACCCTGATGCCATCCTTGCCCCTATTCCTTCGACAAATCCTGTAGAAATGGGTATGGATCCGGGGCAAGAAGGTGAAAACCAAAAAACAGGAGATTACTATATTGAATATTGTTATAAGGACGCAATTTCCGGTTGTGCTAAATGCGACACCTCAAGAGTAACAGTAGTGCGCTTACCAGAAATACAATTCGATCCAATCCCTAGTCAGTGTATCAATTACCCTTTACTGGCACTGGATAGTTTTGTCATCGAGAAAAATAGCGGTAAACGTTTCCCTAGTGGTACATGGCAATGTGTGGAGTACGGTAATTTACGCGATATGAATAACAACCTGGTGAACAATGCGATCAATAACAGTGTTAAAAATCAGAAGTATTTTGATCCTTCAACCATTTCACCAAACGGAGGTCAATACCTCTTAAAGTTTACAGATGTTGCCAGTGGTTGCCCGGTAACTGATAGCACCATTGTAAATGTGAATGGATTGCCTTATATCAAATTAACTGTTCCGGATACCATTTGTTCAAGCAGCGCTCAAGTACAGTTGTTAAGCAACTACCCCGTTAGCTCTCCTGATGGTTCATGGTCAGGCCAGTTTGTGTCAGGTAGCAAATTCGACCCTTCACTGAGTCCTAAAACAAAACAATACGAAGGTAAATATCGCGTGTTGTATACTTATACCAACCCGTTGACTAAATGCACCAATAAAGATTCTGATGATATCATCATACAAAGTCAACCAGAGGTAAAAATTATAACAGCCAAACCTTACCAACAGTGCGAGAATGATGTATATACCCCTGAAGCAACAAAAAGCTGGGCTACTCATATTACCTGGACAGGTGCAGGTGATGGTACTGTAGTTAGTCCTAAAGCATTGGCAACTGTCTACAAATACGGTATACAAGATACAGTAACCGGCAATGTCCTATTAACCATTACAACTGATAAAGAAGGTGTTTGTCCTCAGGCTTCAGATAATTCATT
>JAZKEQ010000019.1:0-12562 GCA_040386935.1 Bacteroidota bacterium
ATGCTGCATTACCGGCCAGGTTAAATGTTGCATTAGCACACTGGGCGATATCAGTACCTGCGTTAGCAGTAGAGTTTGGAGTAATTGTAATTGTCATCTGATCAGTAGCTGATGTACAAGGACCGACCGGATCATTTGAAGTCAGGGTCAAAGTAACAGTACCGGCAGTAATCTCAGCTGCGCTAGGGGTATAAACCGCATTTAACGTTGTTGCGTTTGGATTATAAGTACCAGTACCACCGCTCCATGTACCAGTAGTTGAACTACCACCAACAGAACCGGCAAGGGTTACGTTAGGGCTTGTAGAACAAACTGTTTGATCTGAATTAGCATTTGCAGTAGCAACCGGACTAACAACAAATGTTGTTGTATCAGCCTTCGTACAATTAGTACGTGGGGTGTAAGTATAAATAACCTGATAAGTACCACTCGCTGAAGAGCCAATATTAACTTCACCTGTTGATGAGTTAATTGTTACGCCTGAGCTTGTAGGTGAAATGGTGTAAGTACCTGAGTTAGTAGAAGAAGGACCTGATTTTGATACACTTTTATTGCCTGCACCGGCACAAAAAGGACCTGCATAAATGATATCAGCCACACCTAAGTTAAGGTTTAACTGATAAGGTTGAATTAAATCTTTTAAATCTGCAGTAGGAGAAGCTGAAGCTTTTGTTTTCACAAAAAGGGTTTTAAAAGCTAAGCCAGTACAAGGATCATTATCAATTGAACCATCTATAATAGCAGTAATATTAATACCTATCTCAACAAATTGCTTTGTAACATAGTAGGAATTTCCAAAGGCCCCATAAGGCACAGCAATAGTTGTATCATTAGAAAAACCAAAAGAAGTTCCACCGGCAACGGTAAAACTCACCCAGTTATAACTGCAACCACCGCTAGCGGCAGCCCATCTGTAATAGTAGATACTGTCTACGCTTCCACCATTGGTGTATTCAACAGTAACGAGGATATCCCCTACAGTACGTCCACAATTAGGACCTGCAGAAGAAATAGAGCCCTTGGTAGAGCCTGAAGGAGGAGTAGCAGAAAGTGTGTTTTGTAAAAACTCAAAGTCAATGTAACTGGTACCGTTTACCGTATAACGGTCACCGGCTAGAACAGCCCACATGTCGCCTGTAGAAGCTTCAGAGAAATGGACACCGACATTGTGCATGTCGTCTTTATTAGGCACTGTACCATATTTCCAACCCCAGTTAGAGGGATTAGCATTGGTTTTGTTACCACCGTCAAAGACATCATCACCACTTCCGAACACATCACGCGTATGAAAAGTGAGGGGAATGTTTTTAGGCGCACCTGAATTAAAGAAAAGGTAAGCACTGTCTGTTCCTGTAGTTTGAGTTCCTCTTGCCCAATCGCCATAAGCGGAGGATTGTCGCACTACATAGCCATCAATGTTGAATGGCAAGCCAATCGAGTTAAGTGTTGGCGTAGTTTGTGCCGATGCCGCATTCGCAAATAGCAGCATGAGCATTACCAGTATGTATTGTACTGATAATCGTTTTTTTGATTTCATAATATTTATTTGGTTGGTTTGTTTGCATAATTTTTAATTTTTTTGGCGCTGTAACCTAAAAATTAGTGGAAATCAATATAGAAAAAAGAACTTAATGGGTGACAAATGTAGTACTTTAATACTAATTTCCAAATAAAATATAAGAATTAATAAAATATAAATGATTGATAAATAGCACATTAATGATTTAATAACATTGCACCGAAGCCAAATAGGGTAAAAAATACCAATAAAGCACCCAAAAATAAGTTGATAAAGTGGGCATAACGGCAATATCCAGAAATAAAATATTTTCTTTAAATTTTAAATATTTTAATTGTTAAAATTTAAAAGTCTTTATATTAATGTAATACATTATTTAATATTATAATTTATATGTATTTTTATAATAGTAAAATAAATATCTAATTTTTAACACAACTAAAAATAGAGTAAAAAGACTCATAAAAAATTAAAATACTGATTATAAAGGCCTTAAAATGGTATTTAACACTTAAAAAATCAAAAAAACAGCTCAAAAAGGCATAGTAAAATGACATAAAATGCAACAAATCAATATATTATTAAAATTGACATATTCTAAAAATAATTTGGTGTTTAGTATTTTAGTACTATATTTGCGGTCTAGTTTCAAATTAAAACATTATAAAACAAAAACAAAAAACGTCATGAAAAAACTTTTACTCATTGCGCTGGTTGCTTTCAGTTTCAAAGCCCAGGCGCAGTACACTCAAACTTTCGAAAACATCAATTTAGCTGATTTAGCCGCAGACAGTGGTTGGGCTTATTCAGGTGTGAACATCGGTAACAGTAACAAATTATCGGGAGCTCAAGAACTCATCACCCAATTGTTAAATACGAGTACTTCTTCTACTACTTTTTTAACAACTTATTTTTACAATGCAACAGGAAGCGTAAGTATTCAATTTGAGCATGTTATTAATAACGCGTCAGGAAAAGATATTGATTTGATTATCAGAGCAATAAATCCTGGAGATACAGTAGTTGCTACCTACACATTCACTTATGGAAGTGCCAATAAACAGGTTACTACATGGACATTTCCTTACACTGGAAAGTACAAATTAAACTTTGTGTGGTCGGGTGCTAAAGTAAGCAGTGGTTCTACAGCAGGGTTAGATATGATTATTGTAAATGCTCCAGCAATCCCATTGCCAGTTAAATTAGTTAGCTTTAATGCTTCATTATTATCTAATGCAGCGCAATTGAATTGGGCAACAGCATCAGAAGAAAATGTAAACAGATTTGAAATCTACAGATCAGTAGATGGCAAACAATTTTTACCTATTGGTACTGTTAATGCAACAGGTAACAGCAATGATTTGAATGAATACGCATATTATGATGTAAACGCTACAGCTGTTAGCAAAGGTACATTGTACTACAAAGTAAAAAGCATCGATAACGATGGTCAGTCATCTTGGAGCAGTGTAAGCAAGGTTACTACAGGCAGTGCAGTAGTAACTACTGTGGGTCTGTATCCTAACCCGGCCGTTAATACACTTAATGTAAACCTTAACGATTTGAATGCTTCAGATGTAACCATTCAAATTATGGATGCATTCGGTAAGGTTGTTAAATCAGACATTAACATCACAAACAATAACTCATTTACAGTAGATGTAAGAAATTTAGAAAGCGGTATCTATATTATCAACATGACAAATGCTGATGGTATTGCTACTTCAATCAAATTCACAAAATCTTAGTTCTTATAGTTTTAGTTTTAGTTTAAAAAGAGGTCAGGCATTTCATATGTCTGGCCTTTTTTTTGTCTAAAATGATATAATCTTAAAAATCAGATACTTGACTTTTTCAGATTTTTAGGTATATTTACCTTGTTTTGACCAAAAATTGCAAAAAATGTTGAAAAAAAGGTAAAAACACTTAGTTTATTTAAAAATTTAAGAATATATAAATCAGTCATTTAAATAAAAAATGGCAAGTTTTATACTCAGTTTTTTGGTTAGTATAAAAGTACTACCCATCTTTGTATCGTCTTAATGCTTAAAACTACATTAAGATTTTAAAACTAAAACTAATTATGAAACGCATTCTAATAATAGCATTCGTGCTATGCTTAAACATCAACTTAAAAGGTCAAAACTACAAACAGACCTTCGAGTCAACTACATTACTTAAATTAAAAACAGATAGCGGCTGGGCCAGTTCCGGTGTTATTGATTTTATCGGATCAATCATGACAGGTAATAAAGCAATTATTACACCTATATTGAGCAATCCATTAACTAATGTTAATCTTAAAACACCTTTATTTAAAGGTCAAAACACCAACACTTTTTCATTTGATCACAGAGTTCACCCATCTAACTCATCTAATGTTAGATTGTGGATTGAAATTTTAGACAGTGCCAATAACTTAATCAAGAAAGATTCAATTATATATAGTGGTGCAAGTATGGCGACAAAATCAGTGTCTTTCGCTTACAACGGTAGCTATAAAATTAATTTCAAATGGTCAGGTAGCGGTGGCGCATCTTTGGGTTACCTTGATAACATCACAACCAACACTACTTTTGCTCCACTTCCTGTTAAATTGTTGAATTTCAACACAGTATTAACTAATAATAAAGCTGAAGTTAAATGGCAGTCAGCGTCTGAAGAAAAATTCAGCAAATATGAAATCTGCAGATCAACAGATGGTAGCCGTTTTACAAGTATCGGTCAGGTAATGCCTTTCGGCAACCAAGGTGAGGTTAATAGCTATGCTTTTACCGACTTTAATGTTGCCAACCTTGGAGTTGCTAAAGTTTATTACAAACTTAAAATGGTAGACATGGATGGTTCATTTACCTGGAGTAATGTTGTAACCGTTAATGTAAATGCTTTAACAGCAACAGTAGTAAATGTTTATCCTAATCCTGCAACTGATGTTCTGAATGTCGATTTGTCATCACTTAATGGCACTGAGTTTACTGTAAGTATTACGGACATCAATGGTAAATTAGTAAAGCAGATGAATTCAAGCGATTTGTTTTCAGGAATTGTTTCAATTGATTTGAATGCATTTGAAGCAGGTATGTACGTCATCAGTACAATCACAAACGAGGGATCATTTACCTCAACCAAATTTTTAAAGAAGTAGTTATAGAATAGTTTTTTTCAATTAAGAACGAGCCCGATAGCAATATCGGGCTTTTTCGTTTTGATAAATATGCCATTAATATTCTCATTATGAGAATAAAAACACAGGTCAAATTAATTCAATATACAGATAGTCAATAAGTTGAATAGTTGGCAATACATTTGATTCAATGTAGTCAAATGAAACTCCTTTTAAAAATAGTGCCCATTGCTTTATTGTTGTTTCTTACTGCTTGCGTTACTTATTATCCAAAAACAGTCAAGAGAAATAATGGAAATCACTATGGTTGGTATAAGAATCCAAGGAACCCACACAATCCTAATTCTTATAAGCCAAAACCTAAAGGCAAAGGACATCATCCTGGATCTCCAAAAAAATACGTCAGAAAATAATAACTGTACCGCCAGAAGCGGCAACTTTTAAAATAAAAATAACATGAATAAAATTAAATTGATACTGATCTTTACAATGATTGTAGGAATCAGTGCTTGCAAAAAAAATGACAGCAATAATGCCGGAACTGCAGAATACTCTGTTAGAATGACGGATGCTCCCGGCCCTTATAGCGAGGTAAATGTTGACATTATAGGCGTTGAAATTACCGGCAACGGTGGTGCAACAACAATGTTGAACATTAATCCGGGTATTTACAACCTGCTTGAGTTTGCCAATGGTGCCGATACACTTATAGCAACTGGCTCATTAGAAGCAGGAGATGTACAACAAATCAGATTGATATTAGGTGTAAATAATACTGTTGTAATTGACAGTGTTTCTTATCCACTGGCAACACCAAGTGCCGATCAGTCAGGTTTGAAGATTCAAGTCCACCAAACACTTGAAGCAGGTGTAGCTTATAGCATTTTGCTTGACTTTGATGCCAATCAGTCTATCGTGAAAACAGGTAATGGTGCTTACAAACTAAAACCGGTTATCAGGGCAGTGGATTCAGCGGTTAGTGGTTCAATAAAAGGTCAAGTATTGCCTTTAAGTGCTGGTGCCGCAATTACTGCTACATATAATGGTGTATCTTACTCTTCAGTAACAGATGCCAATGGTTATTTCATTATCAAAGGATTACCTCCCGGAACTTATGAAGTAAAAATTACACCTGCAGCGCCATTTGTAGAAGTAACGCAAACAAACATTGTAGTGAATGTAGGTGTTACAACTAACATAGGCATAGTGAATCTTTAGACAAGTACAACCAAATAAAAAATAAAGGAAGATGAAAAAGTTAATTTTAGCAACAGGTATTCTGTTAATGATGAATCTGCAGCTTAGCGCTCAGGAAAAATACGGCAAAACCCTTAATCTCGGCTTGGGCCTAGGGTACTATGGATATGCAGGTTATAATATGCCTGTATTACATGCCAATTATGAATTTGATGTGGCCAAAGATTTCACAGTGGCACCATTTATCAGTTATTATTCTTATCGCCACAATTATTATTGGGGTAATAAGAATTATCCATACAGATGGTACAGATACCGCGAAACAGTTATACCAATAGGTGTTAAAGGTACCTACTATCTGGACGATTTGGTAAATGCTAATTCAAAATGGGACTTTTACGCAGCAGGATCTTTGGGTTTTGCCATCGTAAAAACAACATGGGAAGATGGTTATTATGGCGAAAGAAACATTTACAGAAACGCTTATAGTGGTAGCACACCGCTGTATCTGGATCTGCACTTGGGAACCGAATACCATTTCAACGACAGAATTGGCATGTTCTTAGATTTATCTACAGGTGTATCTACACTTGGTATAGCGATACATTGATCTTCCTTTATTTTTTAAGTTCGAATTGTTTCCCCCGTATGTTAGTATGGGGGCTTTTCGTTTAAGTCGGTTATGATTTTATACCTTCTATAAATGCTTTGGTAACTGTTTTGATATTGATTTTATCAAGAATAATAGCTTTTGAATAACTCCCCATTGCAATCATATCTGCATGGAAAACTTTTTTTATGGCTTCTGCCAAACTGTTTAAATCATTGTCCTTAAAATAAGCGCCATTTTTTTCATCAAATACCAAATGCTTTTCGGTACCATCCGCAACAGAGCAAATAATCGGCAGGCCATGAATCATGGCTTCGTTAATAGATAATCCGCCCATGCCGGCCAGCACATAAATGCCCGATTGTAAAAATTCTATTGACTGTGCTTCTCCTTCATAGATAGCACCTTTAAAACTGACATAAGCATCAAGATTCAAATCATTGACAAGTGATTTTAGAGCCTTTTCTTCTTCTCCTTTGCCAATAATCACCAATTCAATTTCAGGGAAATCATTTTTTAATAAATTGACAGCTTTTATAATGAGATCTACATTCTTCCATTTAACCAATCTGCCTACATGAATTAAACGGTATTTTTTGCGTTTGAGTTCATGGAAATTTTGATTGACAGAAAGAATTGTTTGTAAAATATCTTCAGTATCGGGCGAATTGTAAGTGGTTGTAATGCGCTCTCTTTTTAAACCGTAAGAATGAATGATATCAACACCTTGCTCAGTATACAACAAAGATTTATCGATGATAAAAGTATACAACACCTTACGCAATAGTTTTAGATTCAGAAAGGCCAGTTTACTTTTAAAAATAGCTTCGCTTTTTTGACTTTCTACACAGCGCTTTTCAAAGTCAGAAAATATTTCATGGTAGCCGGGTACTGTGAAGGGAATTTCCCTTGCAATCAATTGAATTTTATTTCTTTTGATATAAAAAAGCAAAGCAGGAGAGAATATGTAGGTTAAAAAATATGGCCATCCGCTGATAATAGCAGAAGGTTTCTCTTCAATTAAAACTTTCTTAAAATCCTTAAAAAATGGTTTTCCATACCATTGTTTTGTTTCCTCAAGATGAATCACTTTGAATTCAATACCATCAAATGATTCATGAACACCGCTGCCCAATGTTGTACTCTTATTTTTGGGGATAATAACGATCACCTCAATGTCATTACCACTATTGATTTTATTCAATAATTTGACCAGATAATGTGGCAAACCGCTAAAAATGAAGACAACTCTCAAGGATTACAAACCTACATAAAATTTCAGATGAAAGAAAGCAGGTTTGCACGCTTATTAAATCAATTTGGTTTTATTAGAACAATATTTTACATTCGTTTTCTATCATGGTAAAAGTTCTAAAAATTTATCTTTTGATCACTGTTATTTTCAGTGGCTTGAACCTTAATGCCCAAGCGGAAGATTATGAAAAAGGGCAATTATTTGCTCAGATCAAAACAGGAAAAATGCTGTTGTATCAGACTGCAGGACCACTCAATAATGACCAATATAAAGAATTTGGTATTACAGGATTTAGTAAAGCTTTTAAAATTAATGAGGAACCGTTGAACCGGATTTTCCTTGTCACGTTTACCAATACAGAAAAAATAGATGATTTGATTCAACAGCTACAAACCTCAGGCATGTACGATTATGTTGAAAAAGTGCCAAGATACACTCTGCATTATACACCCAACGATTTACAAAGCGTACAATGGCATCTAAATAAAATCATGGCTCAAAATGCCTGGGATATTCAAAAAGGCAAAAGCAGTATTGTTATTGGTTTAGTGGATGATGCATTGGATACAGCCCATCAGGATTTAGAACCCATTGTATGGCGCAATAAAAATGAAATAAGAGGCAATGGAATAGACGATGATGGCAATGGTTATACAGATGATTATATCGGTTGGGATTTTGCTGACAATGATAATGATCCCAGTTCAGGTAGTAGTTTAAAACACGGCACACACTGTGGAGGTATAGCAGCAGCAAAAACCGATAACAGTACAGGTATTGCATCCATAGGATTTGGTTGTCAACTGATGATAGCAAAAATTGGAAAAGCCGGTTATAGCTATTTATTCAGTCCTTATCAGGGTGTCGAATATGCCATCATTAATAAAGCCAATGTCATTAGTATGAGTTGGGGTGGAGGTGGTTATTCATACACCTATCAATTGATTTTCGACAATGCCTATAAAAAAGGAATCGTTTGTGTGGCAGCAGCAGGTAACAGTTCAACAAGTATTACATCATTTCCTGCCGGTTATAATCATGTTATAGCAGTAGGTTCAACAACCTCAGGAGATGTTGTTTCAGGGTTTTCTAATTATGGCACCTGGGTTGATGTAATGGCCCCGGGTAGTGGCATATACAGCACCTTGCCCGGCAATAGTTATGGCAATTTAAGTGGTACTTCTATGGCATGTCCATTGGTATCGGGTCTATGCGCTTTAATGTTGTCTAAAAACCCAAATGCTAGTCCCGATGAAATTGAAAAATGTTTAAAAAGCGGATGTGATAATATCAATTCAAATAATTCAGGATTCATAGGACAAATGGGTGCAGGCAGAATCAATGCAGAGAACAGTTTGAAATGCATGAAGCCCATAACAGCAGATTTCACTTCAAATTTTACAAGAATTTGCCAAGGCGATACCATTCAGTTTTTTGATAAAAGTAGTCCGACACCCGCAGCTATTAAGTGGATTTTTCAAGGCGGAACACCGGCTACATCACTATTGACAAACCCCAAAGTGAGATACGCAAGTAATGGGATATACGATGTACAGTTAATTGCTTTCGGCAATAACTTTAGCGATACAATCATCAGGAAACAATATGTTACTGTTTCGAAACCAACAGCAATATTATCAGGAATAAGAACAATTTTTGAGGGAAATTCTACAACTATTCAGGTTGATTTTACCGGCAATGCCCCCTGGAGTGTCACCTATTCAGACGGAACAATTTCAACAACCCTCAACAATATAACTGTAACACCTTATTACATCAGTGTTAAGCCAATAGTAAATACGAATTATACACTCACAGCAATGAGTGACAGGGGTTGCAGTGGGATAATATCTGGAGCAGCGAGTGTAAATGTCAAGAAAGCAAGCAACAATTGCAGCAACGCGTTAAAGTATCAGTTGTCACTGGGCGGAGCATTGGATGATTTCGGTTATGATATTTCTGAAGACGCCAATAATAATGTGTATGTATCTGGTAATACTTTAAATTATGGTAACGGTGATGGGTACTTTGCAAAGTTTAACAGCGATGGCAACTTAGTATGGTTTAAAACATATGGAGGTAGTGCAAATGATGTGATATATAAACACATGCAAACTCCTGATAAAGGTGCTTTGTTAATAGGCTTTACCTATAGTTACGGAGCAGGATCACAAGATGTAATGATTATTAAAGTTGATACTTCAGGAACAGTGCAGTGGAGCAAAACAGTTGGTGGTTCAGGAGATGATTGGGGTTGGAATGCTGCTGTGACAAGCGATGGGGGTTATTATGTTTATGGCGCCACAACAACTTATGGCGCAGGTGATTTTGACAATTATTTAATTAAAATCGATAAGAATGGCAATTTAAAATGGACCAAAACTTACGGAAACAGTTACTATAGCACGATGTCTGGCCTGGCAACATTTGATGATGGAAGTGCTGTCTTTTGCTCTAATTACAGAACATCAACTAGTGGCGATAACTTAGTGGCTAAAATAGATTCAGTTGGTAATCTTGTTTGGAGCAAAAGATTCGGAGGGTCTTTCAATGACGCGCCTTATAAATTAACAAAAGGGAATGATAATAATATTTATGTTGTAGGAGCTGAAAGAACAAGTTCAACAAATCAGGAAATGTTTGTAGCCTGTTTTACACCATCAGGCAATACAAAATGGATTAAATCCATCAATGGGGCTGGTAATGAATCTTTCTACAGTGTTGAACCCGATGGTGATGATATAATAATCAGTGGCTTTACAGATACCTATGGCAATGGATTGTCTGATATCAGCATGATTAAAATGGATACCTCCGGCAACATACTTTTTTCAAAAACAATTGGCGGTACAAAAGAAGAAGTATCGCTTAGTTTAATTAAATCAACTGATGGAGCTTATTATTCGGCCGGTCACACAAAATCATTTACAAATGGCAATAACGATATTTTTATTAATAAGTTTAACTGCACACCAATAGTTGGATGTAATGAGAAGGATTATACACCAACAACAGGTAATTTTAATCTCCCATTATCTGATGAGAATCAATCTGTATCAACAGGCGGAACTTTAAATACACAAACTATATCAGCAACCAAAAGAAGTTTAGGTGTTACTTATCAATGTAAAACAACAGGCAGTTCAAGTTGCCTTAAAGTAGATAATTTCACTAAAATAAGTTCAACAACTCCGGGTTTTACAGGACAATTAAAAGATGGCGATTACTTCGGACAAGCAGTAAGAAATATAGGTGATTTTGATGGGGATGGTATTAATGATATTGCAGTTGGGGCACAACTAGATGATGATGGCGGGTCGAACCAAGGGGCAATATATCTGATGATGCTAAATGCCAATGGTACAATCAAATCAAAACAAAAAATAAGTGCAACTCAGGGTGGTTTTACAGGCAGCCTTTCAGGACATAATTTTTTTGGATCAAGTGTTGCCAGAATTAAGGATTTAGATGGTGATGGTTTTGATGATATAGCAGTTGGTCAAATTTATGATAATACAGGTACAACGAGAGCAGGTGCCGTTTGGATTCTGTTTATGAAAGCAGATGGCACAGTTAAATCACATCAAAAAATTGCGAATGGCACAGGTGGCTTCCCTTCAGTTTTAGATGCGGATGATAATTTTGGAATAGATATAACTGATATGGGAGATATAGATGGGGATGGCAGCACTGATATTGCTGTTGGCGCTCATCTAGATGATGATGGCGGCACAGATAGAGGAGCAGTCTATATTTTATATTTAAAGAATGATGGAACTGTCAAATCATACAAGAAAATTAGCGCAACATCAGGTGGATTCAGCGGCACTCTTAGAAATGGCGATGGATTTGGTTATGGATTAGCAAGTAAAACAGGTGATTTTAATAATGATGGCATTAATGATCTATTAGTAGGATCAAGAAATGACGATGATGGGGGAACTGATCGCGGTGCTGTTTGGTTTTTATATTTGAATAGTAGCGAAACTGTAATAGGACAAAAAAAATTGAGCAGTACATCGACAGGACTCAGTTCAAAACTCAATAATTCTGATTATTTTGGTTCAGGCGTTGAGGTGGTAGGTGATATCAATAATGACAATATTGATGATATTCTCGTATCTGCTCCGGGCGATAAGGATGGGGCAACTAATGCAGGAGCAGTTTGGTTGCTATTAATGACAAAAGATTACGATATTAATTCTACTATTAAAATCAGTAAGCTAAGTCAACAGGTGATTAATAATCAAATTGACGCATCTGATTATATGGGTTGGAAAGTATCTTTTCTGAATGATATAGACAATAATGGATTTAAAGAGATTGTTACCGGAGCAATGTTAGATGATGATGGGGGAACCGATCGTGGTGCAGTTTATATTCTGAATCTCTCCGACTCATGTAAATACAAATGCATCAACCCGGGATTTCAATCCAAAATTAGTGGGACACAGGGCGGTTTTACAGGTAGTCTAGATAATAGCGATAGATTTGGAGCAGGTGTAAATGGCATTGGCGATATTGATAAAGATGGGGTACAGGACATCGCTATTTGTGCAGATTCAGATGATGATGGTGGCACTAATCTGGGGGCTATCTGGATTGTATTAATGAATGCCAACGGCACTGTTAAATCACAAAGTAAAATAAGCGCAACACAAGGGGGCTTTTCAGGAAATATTACCAATGGTCTGTACTTTGGAATCAGAATAGTGCCATTAGGAGATTTAAACAGTGACGGTGTTCCTGATATTGCTGTAGGGCATCATTATGAAAGCTCAGTAACGACAAGAGCAGGCGCAGTATGGATATTGTTTTTAAATGCAGATGGTACAGTAAAGTCACATCAAAAAATAA
>JAZKEQ010000020.1:0-68640 GCA_040386935.1 Bacteroidota bacterium
AGGAATGGCCACGGTAGCACTGGGTGTCACGGTTGGTCAGGAAGGAGATTTTGGGCGATTCATCCAATGAAATGAGATGCTTGATTGTATCAGTACAGCCTTGAGGGGAAGTCGAAATTAATTTAACGTTATATGATCCGAATTTCGCATATGGGTGTTTCGCAAAACTATCGAATGAATTTTTATTGGCTGTGCTATCGCCCCATACCCATTGATTGTAAAGCGGTTTATAGGCGGATTGACTGGTGGCCTTGAACTTAATTGAATCGAGGGTACACATGGAAGGACTGATAACAGAGAATGCCGCTTTAGGATGAGGGTAGATGGTCAGCGATTGTACCATCGTATCAATACATAAATTCTTGTATTCATAAATCAGCATAACCTTGTAGTTGCCGGGAGTGGCATAGGTTCTAACACCTGCAGGATTGCTGTTGCTGATATTAAAACCTTCACTGAAATACCATTTAAAACGCTTTAAATCTTTGACATCAGGTATGACGGTATTGTTTTGAAGTCTAATGCCGTTCTTGATATAACAGGTATCTTTTTGAGTAAAACTGAAATCAGCTTTAGGTGATGTCATGACGTCTACTATTTGGAAGGTATCGTGATAACAACCGTAGATAGTAGTTGCTTTTAACATTACCGCATACGTATTGGCATTTTTAAACTTATAACTTAAAACTGTATCAAATGAGGAAAGTGTTTTTTCACCGAAGTCCCATTTATACGATTCAATGGTATCCTTAGAAACAGATAAATTTTTAAAGGTGATGTTGTCGCTTTTATTCAGACAAAAGGTATCATTACTTACTGAAAAATTAGCTTTAGGAATACCTGAATTGGTAATTTTAAGGGTATCTCGGAACACGCATCCGTTTCTTTCCGTGACCTCACACCAATTAATCCCCGGATTTTTTATGGCACGATAATACACCTGATGCCCATCGTTCCACCGATAGGTATTATCCATATTGAATCCTTTGGTGAGCACAATGATATTAACGGGACCACAAATGGCAGTATCCTTATTAAAGAGGCTTTTTATTTTTGTATCAGCGATGTACAGGTCTTTTTGAACAGAGTCCAATACATTGGTGATCACATGCCGGCAATACATTTTCACTGAATACCAACCGGTATCTGCATACTTGTGTTTTACTTTAGGGCCTGATGCAGTGGCGCCATCGCCAAACTTCCAGGTGAAATTACCAAAACTGTCATTTTCTATTGCTTGAAAATTGACCGTATCCTTTTTACACTGTGCATTTGTGATAATAAAATTATTCTGAATCGGTCGGAATTTTGCCGCTGCAGCATAAGCATAACCTTCAAACCAACCATATCCGTACACATACGATAAAAACCCTTTAGTACTAGACATATAGTGACTTCCGCTGTCAATTTTGATTTGAGTATATGCATATTGGTTACCGGTGCTAAAACCTTTCCATTCTGAACCGGGTACTTTATTATTATTAATTTTAAACTCAGCAGTATCTCCTGTTTTTACCATTACATTGATAAAGTGTTCAGGTGCTGCATTCTGCCACCACCACGGATTATTATTCCACCACCAATAGTTGGTTTGACTGACAGTATTTACTGTGGCATTGTTACCAAACTGTTCATCCGGGAAAAGCTGCATTTGTGCCGGATCTCCCAAATAAGGTTTTGTAGGGTGTTTGATACAATTGTATCCTTTTACGAATTGGGCTACTGAAATTCGATTGGTAGAAGAAATTGTTGTCAGTGTATCCGTATACAACATATACTCAAAATACTGAGCCTGATTCAATGTTTTGTAGTATGTGCCGTTAATGGAAATACGGGTATTGTTTTCTGCTGCCACAACTTTTAAATAGTACCCTCCTTCGCTGTTTTTAAAAGGGATGGCCGTGTACTTATTGCCCCAGGTGACTGTGGGTGTCATCTGCTCATAGTTGTGATCAAAACTACTGTAGCACGTACCGCCATTTGCATCTACCCCTTGTTTAACCGTTAACCTATTACCTGCAAATACAGAATATTTGGAATCGGGATATTTGGATCGAATGATAGAACCTGTTAAATCAACATCCGTAGACATGTATTGAAAGGTTTCGCCTTTTTTCAGCGTTATCTGAAATGGGACATTGGCAATGCTATTTCGTGTTGATGCACCTTTGGGAACTATTTCTATAACAGAAGAATCGGCAACTCCAACAATTACAAACTCAGGTGATCTAAAATTTTTCCCATTACAACTCCAGTTCCAGTTATAGGTATCTTCATCTGTCGTAATAATGTATTCTGGGCTTTTGACAATGGAGGTTGTGGGTATGACGACTGTTGCGCCTTTTGAATACCAGAAACGATTAACTGCATACACATTGATGATATCATCAGAGGTAACATGCACCCCATTTTGAGTGATTGTATCTGAATAACGACACACCACCTCTCGTGGCAATAAGAGACTATAAGTTTGATTGGGTATTAGGGTAACTGTTC
Source organism: Bacteroidota bacterium (assembly GCA_040386935.1). Lineage (GTDB taxonomy): Bacteria > Bacteroidota > Bacteroidia > NS11-12g > UBA955 > JABMMZ01. The sequence goes on from JAZKEQ010000020.1 coordinate 2,497, forward strand.
TTGTAAATGCGATATCAGGAGCGTCAATTGTTACCACTGCCGCAATTTGTGATGAGATAAAAAGCATTGGTGTATCATTGTTCCACCAAGTACTACTAGAGTAACAGTCCCAAGACTGGGCCATAAAACCAACCCAAAAATCTTTACCTGCAGTCCCTTGTGATTGGACCCTACCGCAAAAAAACAGACTAAATGTAAGAGCAAAAAGTATCTTTTTAGTCATAGGCTGTATAGAGATGACACATGATTCACCAAAAATGTTGTCTTATTAGGTTAATTATTTAATCTATAAGATTCAAAATTAGCAAATTAAAATGATAAATATAGTATGATAATACTATTCAGGTCAAAAAATGACAATCAAATGATGTTGACTTATCAACAATACCTGTTAAAAAACGTTCATCATTAAATTCAAATCCTTGTATTTAAGGCCGAATTTATTGGCTAAAGATTGGTTGACCAGTGCCCCTTTATAAAGATAGACACCGTTCCTGAAACCACGGGCAATTTTCACCAAATCGTAAAATCCACCGTAATTCGACATGTCATTCAGAATTGGGGTAAAAATATTGCTTAAAGCATAGCTCGCAGTACGCGAAACCCTGGCTGTAATATTGGGTACACAGTAATGAATAACATCGTGCTTCCTGAATATCGGGTTTTTGTGATTGGTAATCTCAGAGGTTTCGAATACTCCACCCTGGTCGATACTTACATCAATGATGATACTGTTGGGTTTCATCTGCATCACCATTTTTTCTGAAACAACAATAGGACTCCTGCCCTGCTCACCTCTTAATGCACCAATGGCAACATCGCAACTGCGCAATGCTTCAGCTAAAATATTGGGTTGCAAGGTTGAGGTAAATATTTTACCGCCTAAGTTCTCCTGCAATCTACGCAAACGGTATAATTCATTGTCAAATACTTTTACATTAGCACCAAGTCCAAGCGCTGCTTTACAGGCGTATTCACCAACTGCACCGGCACCTATAACCACTATCTGAGTTGGTGGAATTCCGGTAAATCCGCCCAGTAATTCCCCTTTGCCAATATTGGCGTTATTCAGATATTCAGAAGCCAATAAAATAGAGGCATGTCCGGCCATTTCACTCATGGCTCTGATGATGGGATAAGACCCTGAATCGTCCTGCAAAAATTCGTATGCAATGGCATTCACCTTTTTCATCATCAACTTGTTTAGCAGAACAGGGTTTAACTGATCGAACTGCAATGCCGAAATCAATAACTGCTCAGGTTTCATCATATCAACCTCAGCTGAAGTTGGTGGTTCAATTTTTAAAATGATATCGGATTTGAAAATGTCTTCGTGATTTTGAGCTATGTGTGCCCCTGCCTCACTAAAGCGATTATCGCTGAAATTACTGGAATCTCCTGCTTTACTTTCGATGGTAATCTCGTGACCGTTATTCACCAAAAATTCAACTGCTGATGGCGATAGTGGCACTCTGTTTTCCTGTGAAGTAATCTCTCTTGGTATGCCAATTGACAAACGCAAATTGTTTTTTTTAAGTGGAGCCAGTTGTTCCAGTGGTTGCATGGCCGCTACATTGGCCAAATCATTAAAAGTAATTAATCCCTTCTTGCTATCAGACATTCGTTTTCAGATAATATTGTACTAAATAGTATTCAACTTTGACAAAGTTAGTTACAAATTTGTATAAAACAAGCAATTATTACAATAAAAGGGTTGCATTTTGCGTTATCTGAATCTAGATTTGCACACGCTATTTTAAACACGGTAAAATGAATAAAAAATTAACACTTCTGCCTTTGCTGGCAATGCTTTTACCCGCAGGCGCTCAAGTTGCTAATAATGTCAGTAGAATTGACAGTCTTACCCATATTTTCATGGAAGGTACGCTTTCCAGACAACCCATTACTCTGACTACTGAAGAAGTACTCTCATTAACAGAAGAGCGTTTCAACGAACTGACTGCAACCATTGGTACCACTATTCAATTCAAATACAGCCCTGAGGTTATTACACAGATAAAGTACATGAAGAACCCTGCCAGTTCATTCTTGTCTAAAGCCTGTATCAGAAAAGATATTTATTTTAGAGTGTTTGAAGAAACCCTTGACAGAAAAGGAATGCCGGCTGAAATCAAATACCTTTCAATCGTAGAATCGCTTTTAAGCCCTAATGCTGTAAGTTGGTGTGGCGCTACCGGTTTGTGGCAATTCATGCCTGCTACCGGCAGAATGATGGATTTGCAGATTGATGGATCAGTTGATGAAAGAAAAGACATCTATAAAAGCACTGATAAAGCCTGTGATTACCTGCAAAGCATGTATAACAAGTATGGCGACTGGCTACTGGCACTTGCTGCTTACAACGGTGGGCCGGGCAACGTGAATAAAGCCATTACACGATCAGGTGGTAAAAAAACTTTCTGGGAAATTAAAAAATATCTGCCAAAAGAAACTCAGAATTATGTACCAAAGTTTTTGGCCACAGCCTTTTTAATGACCTTCTCTCCTCCTTTTGAAGATGCTAACATGACTGGTGCTTATCAAATGTTGGTACCGTTTAAAATGTGCTGCCCGATAGACATGCGTTATGTATCAGCTGTTGTGAATCTAAACGACTACGAACAATCGGAATGGAACAGCGTTTATAAGGATGGTATCATTCCATCGCATGTTGAAGATAAAACCATTGCCCTTCCCTATTCTAAAGCCATGCAACTGGCTCAGTGGGAAGACAGTATTTACCACATCAGTGCCAATGCATTCAATCCTGCTGACTTTATCAGATACGAAACCTACTCTGTTCACCACACCGTTAAAAAGGGTCAGACCATCAATCAAATAGCCGATCAATACAATGTGAGTGTTGCAGATATAAAACGCTGGAATAAATTGAAGAGTACTAAATTAAAACCGGGTCGCTCATTAAAAATTGTTAAGACCAAAGAGATTGCCTTACCCATCGGTAAAAATAACAACCTTGGATTTTTCTTTTACATTACCCCTAATGCTTATCAGAGTATAAATGATATTTGTGCTAAATTTACTGAAATAGATATTGTGAAAAGTTGTCAGGTAAACAATATTGAATCAGCGGATACCCCAATAGAAAAAGGAAAACTCATTAAAATATATTTAAAATAACAAAACTGAATGTTGCTTATTAAACGGTGTAGTTTATACACTTTCGCCCTATTGTTTTTAATTGCTTGTAAACCATCCCGCAATACCAATCTTGAAAATTCAACCGGTAAACCCGGAAGCCTAGTCGTTACTGCTGACAAAGCTGTGTTGAATGACCTTAAAGCAGAAATTGACAACGCTTTTTTAACGCCCTTACCCACCGGTGAAGATCCCTTTCTGGAATTATTAAGACCAGCGCTTGCAGATTTCAATCAATTTTTCTTTAATAAAAAAACAATCCTGGTGCTTGTTGTTAATGGCAATACTGCTGACATGGGTGATTTACTATCGCCTTTCGAAGAAGATCCTATTGAAAATTACACCAATAAGAAAGAAGCGGTTATCGTTACAAAATCAGATGTATTGGCAAAAAACCAACACATTGTCTATTTGTTTGCACCCGATATGGCCACACTTAAAAGTAAATTGATTACAGACAGAGAAGCACTTATAAATTTATTGATAGGTTTTGAATTGGCTGACCGACAAAAGGAAATATTCAGTGATTCATCTTCAGTTAACACCAAGTATGCCACTACCTTTAAGGAGAAATACGGCATGTTCGTAAAAATCCCCTCTGATTATAAAGTAATTCGAGAAACCTCTAATTTTTATTGGTTTCAAAAGGACATAGCGAATGAAAAAGGCAAAGGCAATATTGGTTTAATCGTGCATGCTTATCCATATAAAGATAGCAATGATTTAACATATACCAATATGCGTTCGATGCGTGACAGTTTTTGCAAATACAATATCCCGGGTGAATTGCCGGGCACTTACATGAGTACTTCAGAAAGTGAAACCTATCCTAAAGTTATTACACAAAACATTACAATAGCCGGACATAAAGGGGTAAAGATTAAAGGCTGGTGGACGATTAAAGGGATTGCCATGTCGGGGCCATATGTGCGTTATGTGATACAAGTTCCCGAGCAAAACAGTATTTTTGTATTCGAGGGTTTCATCTATAAAGATGTCCTTGAATTTAAAGAAGGAGAATTAAGAACAATAGAAGCCATTGCACTAACCATACAGTAAAGCATGCCATCCAACATCGTTATTTTTGCCTCAGGAAGTGGCAGCAATGCTGAAAATATCATCCGGTATTTCGATAATCATCCAACTGTTAAAGTTTCGGCAGTATTTACCAATAACAGACAGGCAGGTGTTATCAATAAAGCTTTGAATGCAGGTGTGGCCGTGCAGATTTTCAATAAAGCAGATTTCACAACAACCGATAAAATCATTGACATGGTGAATCAATACAATCCATCCATTATTGTATTGGCCGGTTTTCTGCTCTTGGTGCCGCGTAATTTTATTCAGGCATTCGACAATAAGATCATCAATTTACATCCCTCTTTATTGCCTAAATACGGTGGCAAAGGCATGTATGGACATTATGTACACGAAGCCGTATTGAATGCAGGTGAAACCGAAAGTGGCATCACCATTCACAAGGTGAATGCAGAATTTGATAAAGGTGAAATCGTATTTCAGGCAACATGTGCCATCAATGAAAATGATTCAGTAGAAACTCTCGCAGCAAAGATTCACTTACTTGAGCACGAGCATCTCCCTCCCGTGATAGAAAAACTACTCAATGAATGAAAACATATACCATATTGCTGATTTATTTCGGACTGACCCTTAAGGTATGCGCATGGGGATTCTTCGGTCATAAAAAAATTAACGAAACAGCTGTTTACACGCTGCCTAAACCTCTATTTGCTTTCTATAAACTACATGTTCAGTATCTTAAAGATCACGCGGTGGATGCCGATAAAAGGCGTTATCTGATTGCTGAAGAAGCTTGTAAGCATTTTCTGGATGGCGATTTCTACGAGCATTGTACCCCTATTGATACCATTCCAAAATTTTACAAAGATGCCTGCGCTAAATATGGCGAAGACACGGTAAAAGCACACGGTATTGTGCCCTGGCATATTCAAAGCATGATGTATTCGCTGACGGAAGCTTTTAAAGCAAAGGACATACAGAAAATTTTAAAATTGAGTGCTGACCTAGGGCATTATGTGGGCGATTGCCATGTACCGCTTCATGCGACTTCAAATTACAATGGTCAAAAGACCAATCAAACCGGCATACACGCCCTATGGGAAAGTCGATTACCTGAATTATTCAATGGCGAATACGATTTGTTTACAGGCACTGCCACTTATTGCGAACATCCTGTTACAGCTACTTGGACAGCCTATGAACAAAGTTTTGGATTGGTAGACAGTGTACTTACAACCGAAAAGAAAGTATCCGCACAATTTGATGAAACTCAAAAATATGCTTTTGAAAAAAAGGGCAATCAAACAGTTAAAGTTTATTCAAAAGCATACAGCGAAGCCTATCACAAAGCATTGGGCAATATGGTGGAAGAGCGCTTGCGAGCATCCATACTATTACTTGGTCAAATATGGTACACCTGCTGGGTAAATGCCGGTCAACCTGATTTGGAGGGCATGGTTTTAGAAACCCCAGCTCCTGCGCCTGAAGACAGTATAGAGGAAGAACCTGAGAAAAAAATGCTGGGCCGCGAAGAATAATGCGGCTATATTTGTGAGGTATGAAACATCATTTCGCCTTATTATTGACAGCCTTTGCAATGGCTTTTTCATTTAAATCGCATGAATACAAACTAAACGGTAATGAGTTGATATTGCCTGTGCCTATTACATTTTCAGACAGTTCAGGCTCACCTGTATTAACACATGAAAGTGACTCTGCGCTCAACTACATTAAAAATTATCTGAATGAGAAGAGTTACATAACTACTTTAAGAATTGAAGGTCATACAAACAACAATGGCGATAAATTTGCCCAGGATTTGAGCAGTAAAAAGAAAGCATTGCTTGTAGGCAGATGGCTGGTGAAAAACGGCATCGACTGCAACCGTTTGAAATGTGTAGGATTTGGCTCTACGAAACCACTTCAAAGCAATGATACACCCGAAGGCAAAGCAGCCAACAACAGAATCACAATTGTAAATGCAGCATTGCGCAAAGTGCCGATTGGCGGTATGCCAATTGATGGTGGCGGAGAGTCGGCAGGCGACCCTTGCAAATAGATTAGTTACTGAATGGTGTCTTTGAAATTGTAGACGCCACCAACCATTCCTAAACCATTGGTAACATTGCTTCTTAGAATAATAGGGTCGGTGTCAAAACTACCGCGATCGTTCTGATAATCCCTTACTTGTTCCAGATATTTAAAGTAATCTTCCTGAATGGTCTTAATGCTTATTTCAAATTTTGGAGAACCATTGACAGTACCAAATTGAATAGGAATTTTAATAGATTTATTCGCTCCGTTAAATGTGGCATCACTGAATGCATAACCCCCGTTATCCAGTTTATCATTATTTAAAAATACAGGGTCGTTTGAAACAATATCCAAAGGAAACCATTGGAGTATAGATGCATCGTAATACCTGATTAAAAATTCATAATAGTTATTGGCAGCAGGATTATCTTTAAAATTAACTGTTAACTGTCCCAAAGGAAACCCTTCGTTATCAAGACCGATAGAATCAATATAGGTTGAAGATGAAACCAGACTTGCTGGAATATCGAGGTTTACAATAACTGATGGCAAACCTGGATTGGAAACTTCTACTCGATAATTTTTACCCGGAAGGGGTTTATAGTTCAGTGTATAAAATGCACCTGAATAAGTTAAGTCGCCTATAAAAATATTGTTCTCAAATAATTTTGCTGACGCTGATTTAAGTATATAGCCGGATGAATCTACTCGCTTTAAAATTGGCATACTTCTACTTACCTCCAGTTGAACTGTTACGTTTGTATTCAGTTCTCCATTGACAACCAGTTTAGAACTATACGGTGGCAAATCAAGTTCAATTGGCTTTACACAAGATGCAACACCGAGAATCAATAATATAAGTGCGGTAATGTTAAATGACTTGTTCATTGTTAAAATTTGGTATAATATGAAATGCCGGGAATAAAGCCTAGAAAACTTCTTTGAAAAGCTTGAGGGTCGGGGTTTGAAGCAGATGAATTAACAATATAGACATAAGCCGGATTGTTTCTGAAAAGCAAATTGTAAATCGAAAAATTATAGCCTGATTCTGTTCCCCATGTATTGTCCCTAATTCGTTTAAATCCTATATCTATTCTGAAAGTATTGGCCAGTCTGTAATTGTTTTTAGCAGTATAATCGTAAACAATATCTCCATTGATGTCTCTATACTTTCCAATAGGTACTGATTGTACATTACCTGTTGAAAATACCATGTTTACAGATAAATGGTGTCTGTCATCAATTTTTTGTTGAGCCACAATATTCACATAATGCCTGCGATCAAACTGAAAATAATAATTCTGATCTCTATTGATACCTGGCGTATTACGAGTAGCCCATGAAAGTGTATAACTCATCCATCCTGATAAATCTCCTTTGCGTTTGTGAATAAATGTTTCAATACCATAGCACCAGCCCTTACCCATTAATACTTTGTCTTCCCAGTTTTTATCGATTAATCCGAATACAGCACCTTCTTTTACATCAAGTACCTTACTCATATATTTATAATATCCCTCTATGGCTAATTCAATATTGTTTTCATACGGTTTTGATATCCCTAAAGTAATCTGATGGGCTCTTTGAGGGCCTATATTGCCGGTGGCAGGTACCCATCTGTCGGTGATGTAAGAACTCGTATTATTTTCCAATGAATGTAAGGCCTGGTTCATCACAGTATAGCTCGCTTTAATGGCGTATTCGTTATTTATTCTGGCATTTAATGAAATGCGGGGTTCTACAAATAGGAAATTATTTTTTTGATAATTGTAATACACAAAACGCGAACCAAATAATAGCTTGGTGTTGTTATTCAATCGCAATTCATCTTCAATATAACCAACATACTCATTGCCTACCAATACTCTTGAACCACCTATATTGGTATCGTTCACGGTGCGATTATTTGATTTGTATTCCAGATCAATTGAACCCGGAACAAATCCCTTTATGCTCACTGAAGCACCAAAGTGAAGTGTATTGGTTTTATTCATCAGATAACTGTAATCCGCTTTGCCTGTAAAGTCTCTGATCACATTGTAATAATGGTAATTGTATTCTGATTTATTGAGACCGGTACCTGTATCAATTGCAGAGTGAATATTGAAAATAAAATTATTTCTATAGTGGGAATAACTGGCAGTATAGGTTGAAAAAAATTGATTATTAATCACCTTGTCCAAGCGCACTGATGAAATAAAATTACCCCAATTTAAATCGAGTTCAATCTCATCTTTTCTTGTAAATGAGCGAATATTGCTTGTATCTGAAGCATAGGTATACAAACGATCGCGGCAACTAAAAATATTGAACATGATTTTGCTTTTGCTATTAAACCTGTGAGAAATTTTGGTATTGATATCGTAAAGCGTGTACCAGAATTTATTTTGAGGCGAATTGCCCAATCTTGTAAACCAGTCGAGGTAAGAACGCCTGGCCGCAAGCGCAAAAGTAGTTCTGCCATCGCGCGACAATGGGCCGTTTAATTCAAGATTAAATGCAACAAAACTCTGAGATACATAGCCATGGGTATAGTTAGCATCTCCTTCTTTCATCGTAATATCCGTAATGGCCGACAGCCTGCCACCATGTTTAGCGCTGTATCCGCTTTTGGTAACATTGATACTGTTAATACCCTCTGAATTAAAGATGGAATAAAAACCAAACAAGTGATTCATGTTGTAAACAGGTGTACCATCCAACAGCATGAGGTTTTGATCCTGTCCTCCACCTCTCACATACAAACCATTGGTGAGTTCAGTACCCGGCATTACACCCGGCAAAAATTTGATCCCCCTTACCACATCCACTTCACCACCAAGGTTGGGCAATTGACTTATTTGCAGTCCGGGGACTTCTATGAACCCATTTTCCGGTCGGTCGATGATTTTTGTATTTCGGGCCAGTGCTAAACGAATGAGGTAATTAACTTCATTATTATTTGAAATTGTTGGCCTTATTTCTCTAAAGGTTGTGTCATCCTCATCGATTGGTTCCTGAGGTTTGGTCGGATTGTCATAAGGATTGGTTTGTGCCTCATCTTCTCCTAATTCACGCAAACTGACATTGCTGTTTTTGTTTTTATTGATAACTGTTGTATCAATTTGTGCGGCATAATTCTCTGACAGATACATGATGTTTTTGGTACCATAAGGAATACTGAGGGCATAGTACCCCGAGTTATTGGTAACAGTACCTGCTCCGGTTTGCGGGCAGTAAACATAAGCGCCAACAATGACTTCACCCGATCCTCGCTTTGTAACAAAGCCCGACACCGTGAAACTTTGTCCATTTAAATGTGCGATGCAGAAAAAGAATGTTAATAAACAGAAAAATTTGTGTTTTTTAAACAACATAAAAGTATTAAAAATTCAAATATACTTCAATAATCCATGAGTTTGCAAGGCTCTATTGCTTATTTTATTAAAAGTTTGTGGAAAACCATAAAATACACAGCCTTATCTTTGATTTAATATTTTGCAGTTAAAAACAGCGATATTCATTGGATACACACTACTTAACATTGGTATAGCCGGTGCCGTTACTCATGGCGACACCACTGCCGTAAAGGTAGATACCACCGATGTTTTACGGGGACTCGACATGAAGGTTGTACCCGATGTAAAAACGCTTCACAAAGTTGCAAAAAAGTACATGGGCCGATGGAATTATCTTTTTTTGGCCATCAAGATTGAAGAAAGTGGCAATACCGGTCATTACAGTTGGCTATCTACTAATCATTACAACCTTTGCGGCATGCGCTTTCCGCGTTCTCGCAGAACCTATGCCATTGGTTCTACCAATACCAATTACGCTATTTTCAGAAACTGGTTCGAGTGCATGCTCGACTTCAAATTGTACATCGATAATATTGAAACAAAATTCGTTGAAAAACACAAACGCGCGCCAAAAAGCGATGCTGAAATGATCGATTACATGTTCAATACCTTCAACCATTTCACCAAATGGAAACGCGACATGCATATTTTGATTAAATATGTGAAGAAGAAGTACCCTTGATTTGGTAATTTGGTGATTAGTTAATTTGATAATTGGGTTTAACTTGAATTAAAGATATAGCAAACTAATTCCTTTTTTTCTTAAATACTTTATTCCCTTTAAAATTAATAAACAGAGATTACTGACCTGATAATTTAGGATTAACAAATAGTCTCCATTATCAAATCATCAAATTCTCACATTATCAAATTTACCCCCTTAACTCCCTCTCCAGATAATAGACATTCTTTTTTGAACTGACTCTTCCCCATTATCAAATCATCAAATTCTCACATTATCAAATCCCCCCCCTATTTCCTCACCCAATACACCACATACCCCACCCATTCCTTTATTACTAACTCTAGATTGTAGAGGGCTTTGGGCGATGGTACCAGTAAATTATCAATGGCGTAATCCCTTATATCGGAACTCATAAAATTCACGGGATAGTAGTCGATATTTTCTCTTACATCAAAACACACTTTGGCCCTTGGTAAATGCCAGGCACTGCTAATTACCAATATGGAATCTTTGATGTGCAATGAGTCCAATAGTTTGTAACTGTACGCTGCATTTTCTTCCGTATTGCGACTCTTATTTTCTGAAATAATGGCTGAATCGGGAATGCCTAATGACAATAAATAATTTTTAACAATGTCCGCTTCTTTAGTTGCCTGATTGGTGAGACTGCCACTTCCGCTGCTAATTAACAGGCGCTGCACTTTATGCTGCTTGTATAAACTTATAGCTTGCAACAATCTATCGCTTGATTCATAAAATACGGTATTGCCTGTAGCTCTGTCTTTGCCCGCAAATCCGCCCAATACAATGGCCACTTTGTAATTCGAGTCAAGGGCCATGGTGTTGCGATATTCGTAGCGCAATACCAATTCATTTACCAGAAAATTATTGGACATCAGAAACAACATGATGGTGGCAATAATCAAGCGTCTTTTGCGCTTTACTTCATCTTTGGTAAATATGCCTCTGATAAACACAAACAGGATCCAAACCAGGGGCTTTATCAGAAACAACAATATTTTTGACAGTATAAAAAACATTTTTTGTCTGCAAATATGCCAAAATTACTGAAATATGTCATTGGTTTAATATTTGAATGAAAGGAATTACTTAATTAAATATAACATTACCATGAGTAGAACAGGCAGTATATCGGTGAACACCGAAAACATTTTCCCCATCATCAAGAAATTCCTTTACAGTGATCATGAAATATTTTTAAGAGAATTAATCTCTAATGCAACTGACGCTTGTAATAAACTGAAAACACTTGCCAGTGTTGGCGAGTTTAAAGGTGAAACAGGCGACTTTAAAATCAGTGTATCGATTGATGAAACGGCCAAAACCCTTACCATTAGCGACAATGGAATTGGTATGACTGCCGATGAAATTGAAAAGTACATCAACCAACTGGCTTTTTCAGGTGCCGAAGAATTTGTAAAACTGTATAAAGATAAAGCTGATGCCAATGTTATCGGTCATTTCGGACTGGGTTTCTACTCTGCCTTTATGGTGGCTTCAAAAGTTGAAATCAATACCTTGTCGTGGAGAGAAGGTGCTACTGCCGCCAAATGGGAATGCGATGGCAGCACACAATTTACCATCAGCGATGGCACCCGTACCGAAAGAGGTACTGATATTATTTTATATCTGGCTGACGATAGTCATGAGTTTGCAGAGAAATACAAAATCTCTCAATTGCTGACCAAATACTGTAAGTTTTTACCTGTGGCTATTCATTTTGATGACAAAATCATCAACGAAGAAAAACCATTGTGGCTCAGCAAACCTGCTGATTTAAAAGATGAAGATTACATCAAATTTTATCAGACCCTCTACCCTTTTGCACAACCGCCTTTGTTCTGGATACACATCAATGTTGACTACCCTTTCAACCTGACCGGTATTCTGTATTTCCCTAAAGTTGACAGTGCCATAGAAGCCGACAAACACAAGGTACAATTGTACAGCAACCAGGTATTTGTAACGGATAATGTAAAAGACATTTTACCTGAATTTTTAATGTTGCTGCACGGTGTTATCGATTCACCGGATATTCCTTTGAACGTGTCGCGTAGCAGCTTGCAAAGCGATGGCAATGTTAAAAAAATAACAGGTCACATCACTAAAAAAGTGGCTGATAAACTGGCTGAATTATTTAAAGCCAATCGCGAAGATTTTGAAACTAAATGGCCAAGCATTGATTTGTTTGTTAAATACGGCATGTTGAGTGATGAGAAATTTGCCGAAAAAGCAAAAGACTATTGCCTGTTGCAAAACACCAAAGGTGAATACAGCACCATCACCGACCATATTGAAGCTGTAAAAGCCACACAAACCGACAAGGATGGCAATACAGTGGTATTGTATACCAACCATGCCGACAACGAATACACTTACATTAAAGCCGCTGAAAACAAAGGCTATGCTGTAGTAAAACTGGAAGGTCCGCTCGACAATCACTTTACAGGTTACATCGAACAACACAACGAAAAAGTACAATGCAAACGTGTAGATGCCGATGCTGTCGACCGCCTGATACCTCAGGAAAACAGCACTGTTGCTCTGCTGAGTGAAGATGAAAGCAAGCAACTGGTAAGCCTTTTCGAAGGAGTAAACACTTTATCAGAGATTAAATTTAAGACAGACAATCTGAATCCTGGAGATGCATTAATTACCATTACGGAGAGTGAATACGACAGACGTATGCGCGAAATGAGTAAAATGAATGGCTTTAATATGTTTGGCAATATGCCTTTGACCTATCAGGCTATTTTGAATACCAACCACGCAAAAGCCAAGAAACTGGCCGCTGCCGGTGACGAAGGAAAAATACTGGCTTCAAAAGCATTGAATCTGGCATTATTGTCGAAAGGCATGCTGAAAGGCGAAACCCTTAACCAGTATATACACTCCGAATTAGAAAATTTATAAACATTGAACTCTCTATAAGTCAATAATCAAATTTGATGTTATTAATCGACTTGTGGATTTTAATTTTGTAGTGTTAAATTAAAAAGACTTTTTTTTGAACAATAAATCATAATCAATATAACAAATGGCTAAACATTTCACAGACGCTTCATGGGAAACTGAAGTATTACAATCAGACAAACCGGTATTAGTAGATTTTTGGGCAGAATGGTGCGGACCTTGCCGCATGATCGGTCCATTGGTAGAAGAATTAGCAACTGAATACGAAGGAAAAGCTCTGATCGGTAAGTTAAACGTAGATGAAAACCCAGGCGTAGCTTCTAAATACGGTATTCGCAGCATACCTACCATCCTTGTTTTCAAAGGTGGCGAAGTAGTTGATAAAATCGTTGGTGCAGTGCCTAAAAACATGATTGCACAAAAGATTAATGCACAAGTTGCATAATATATAACAGCAATAATTCACATTTTAAAAGAGCAGACAACATCTGCTCTTTTTTTATTTTTAAATACAAGCTTTTAATTCTTACTTTGTAATCCATGAATCTCCGTGAATCTGCACATGCCTTCGAAAATCTGGAATTATTAGCTTCTCAGGTGGTAGAGGGTTTTATTACCGGCCTGCACCGCAGTCCTTTTCACGGTTTTTCAGTTGAGTTTGCCGAACACAAAATTTACAACAAGGGCGAATCTACCCGTCACATCGACTGGAAATTATTTGCCCGTACCGATAAGTTGTTCGTTAAGCGCTACGAGGAAGAAACCAATTTGCGCTGTCATCTGGTACTCGATACCTCTTCGAGCATGTATTACCCCGAAGGCAGTTTGTCTAAATTAAAGTTTGGTGTATTGGCTTCAGCAGTATTGGCCAACTTGATGAAAAAGCAAAGAGATGCATTTTCACTCACCCTGTTTGACGATACCATTTATCACCAAACAGAAGTGCGCTCTTCAGCTTCGCACTACCGCCAGCTATTGATTCTTTTACAGGAAGCATTGAACAGAAAGGCTGAGAAAAAAACAACTGATGTTGCCGAAACGCTTAACACTCTGGCCGAACAAATACACCGCAGAAGTCTGGTCGTTATTATGAGCGACATGATGGACGGCAGCAATGACAATGCCGCACTATTCGATGCATTGCAACACTTAAAATTCAGAAAGCACGAAGTGATATTATTTCACATTGCCGATGGCGATACCGAACTCGACTTTAACTTTGAAAATCGTCCCTACCGTTTTGTTGACAGCGAAACCGGTCAGGAATTAAAACTATATCCCGAAGATGTAAAGCAGCGTTATCTTGCGCAAATGCACGACTACAAACGCGACCTGCAACTCAAATGCCATCAGTATAAAATTGATTTTGTAGAAGCCGATGTAAGAAAAGATTTCAGTCAGATTCTGATTCCTTTTTTGGTGAAAAGACAGAAGATGCTGTAGGAATTTGGTGATTTGATGATTTGGTGATTTGATGATTGAGATTTACTGTGTTTAAAATTTAATCTCATACTGTTATTATATCTTAATGACAATAATTCAAGATTGAAGACACTAATAAATTCAAAAATTTATATATCATAAAATTCAAAAATCCCTTAAACTCTATTTATTTTACTTTAAAACGCCAGTTTGTTCGGAAATTATTTAACGCATTAAAGCAGATAAACATTTGATTAATTAAGAATTGCTTTCTACTCAACGAAAGCCCCATTACCAAATTACCAAATCATCAAATTATCTCATTAAAAGAAGCATTCCCTTAAAATACTGCACCGGCCCAAAGAGACCTTTGGCTTCGATGGTGTACAGGTACATGCCTTGTTGAGCGTCTTTGCCTAAGAAAGTGCCATCCCAGCCTTCTGTTTTGCTGTCGCTTTGGTACATCATCTCTCCCCAGCGGTTGAATATGCTTACTTTAATGGTTTTGATTCCAACAGCTTCAGGTTTGAACACATCATTGATACCATCACCATTCGGACTGAAGGCATCAGGCACCAATAGCTGCAAGTCGTGGCTTAGCATAATAATTCGGGTGACAGAGTCTGTGCACTGATGATTGGAAATGGCAATAAGGGTAATGTAATATCTGCCCGTATCCGTGTATTTAATCGCAATATTGGTATCGGTAGATGTACCGATTGGTGGGTACAACCATTTGTATCTGGCGGCATTGCTGCTGCGGTTTTCTATCTTTACTTCCGAATGACTCAGGGTCAGGAATTCAGGAGTCATGATGAAGTTGGCGATAGGTTGTGGATGCACTGTAATAGTAGGGCCATTGAACCAATCTTCACATCCTTCAGGCGTACGCACTTTTAATCGGGCGGTGTATATGCCTGTGGTATAGTTTACAGTTTGACTGAGTTGTGATTCGTTGCCAATGATACTGTCATTGCCTTTTATGCCTGTATACAATATCCAATTGAATGGTTTGTTGTAAGTGGTTTTAAAAGTATAGGTCATCAACATCGGATTACAACCGGTATCTCTATCCGTTGTCAATTGTATAATTGGTTTGACACCCATTTGCATTGTTAAGGTATCACCTGAGTTGCTGCATCCTTCAGTAGCAGTTACACGGTAAGTATTCGCCTGTCCATTGGCATACACTGTTACGGTATCTTTTGTGGCTGGCAATACAGTGCCATTTTTCCACCAGGTATAGGTATAACCATACCCTTTGCCTCCTGTAGCTTTAGCTGACAGTATACTGCTATAATTAGGGCAGGTATTATTTGAGCTTAGTGACAATTTTATTTGTGGCAGTAATACGCGGGTTACTTTTACTGTATCGGGTTGTGAGCAGCCATCGTTCAAAATAACTGAATAGATTTTGGTACCTGCCTGCCCGGGTGCAAAGTAATTGAGCTGTAAACTGTCCTTAGTACTTTCGGTTAGCAATTGTTGATTCAACCATTTGTAAGTGTAGGCTGATTGAATACCGCCAACAGCTTTTGCCTTCATGGTAAATAGTGTTTTGTAGCAAATACTGTCGAGGGTTAAAATCTGCAATTGCAGTTTAGGTCGCACAGTAATTTGTATGGTATTGGTATCGGGTACAGTGGTGCAATTATCTGTTGTAATCAATTGTAGTGTAACGATACCACCTGTATCGTGGGTGTATTGTGCAGGGTTAATGGTGATGCTGTCGTTGTTAGATAACGTAGTGTTATTGATGGTCCAATTATAACCATAGCCACTGCCCTTTCCACCTGTGGTGGTAGCATGTAATGCCAGTTGAATGCCATGGCAAATAGAGGTATCACCGACAACTGAGTTCACTAATTTGATACGACTGTTTATCTCAGGTAATACTGTAATTTTAAATTGTTGTGAATTCGTCTTCGCCATGCAGCCATCACTCAGTGTAACTCTGATGGTATCGGTTGATTTGGCTGAGTAAATTAAGCTATCACTTTTTGAAAGGGTATCGTTATTCGTATTGGTCCAGGTGTAGCGGTAGCCTTTAGGATTGCCACCTTTGCCTGATGCTTTAAATGTATGGGCATTGCCTTTGCACAATTGGGTGTCTTTTGTGTTTAGTTGTAATTGAAGTGTATCAGCAGGTTTAATGATTTGGTAAGCTGTATCTGCCATGCCTGAGCAATTGTCTTGTACCCGTATGCCTATCTTTTTTGGTTTGGTAACTGCTAATGGTAAGGTATAGTTCAAGGTATCGGCTGTTTGATTGCTGCGTATAGGGCTCAGTGCTGTCCAAGTGCCGGCAGTGGGCACATCGTACCAGCGCCAATTGTAATTGCTGCTACTGCCTTGGGTGAATTGGGCAATGAGTGCTGCTGTGGTACTCGGGCATACTACAGTGTCTTTGGCTATTGATGCTTTGGCTTTTGATTTGGTAATAAAAATGGTGAAATACTTAAAGTCTGTTTTCTTATTGCAACCATCACTTAGAAATAGGATGAGTTGTTGAGAGTCTTTAATACCCACAGGCATTTTAAAGTTCAGGGTATCTTTTAGTTGTTTTTGTCCTGTGGCAAGTTCGGTCCATATACCTGTTGCGCTTACGCTGTACCATATCCAGTTATACCCTGTGGAGTCGCCTTGGGTAAAGGCTGCTACTACAGGTACTGTGGCACCCAGGCAAACGGCAGTATCTTTTTTAGTGAGAATGGTAATCTTAGGATCCTTGCGTACTATGATGGTTTTGTAAGCTGTATCGGCTGCACCACAACCCGAGCTATCGGCTATGATGATTTTGTACTTGGTGGTTTTATCGGGCCATACCAGGGTTTTGTAATTGCTGCTGTCCTGCATGCGATACTTGGGGCTCCAGGTCCATTTAGTACCTCCGTAGGTGCGCAGCAGTACTGAATCTCCGGGGCATATCGCAGTATCTCTGCCGGGATTGGCTTTGTCTTTTGAGTAAATGAGCAGGCGCAGGGTATCCGCTTTATAATAACTCTGCACAGCCGGTGAGGTACTCATAATACGGATTCGGTATTTACCCGATGAACTTATTTTTGACAAGGGTATTCTCCCCTTTACCACCCCATCGGCATTGCTTTTTATGCGACCCAAATTGAAATAGTCTTTATCAAAATTGCCTTCTTCATTGCTGAGTTGGGCCATGAAATAATTGGAGGTATCGTATTGTCCAATTTTGATATAAGGCACCAGTATGCTATCGCCCGAGCAGTAAGGCCCTGCCTTTACCTGACCGCGGATAATGGCGTTGTCACTGATTTTGGTGATGAAACCATTTTGAGACAACCATCCTCCCGGGCTATAAGCCCATAATTTCTTTAAACGAATTGTATCACTGTAATACCTACCACCACAAAATACACCTTGCCCAGACCATGCTGTTATTGCTGATATAGTGGATAAACTACTCGCATTGGCGGTTGTTGCCCATAAAATATTCCCTCTAATATCTGACTTCATAATAAATACAACTGGTCTTCCTGCATCACCAGAAAAATTATTACTATCAATTTGTATTTCGTCATTTATATGACCCTGGTAATAAATAAAACCATTATTATACACACAACTATTAAGCACATCAACGTGTCCGGATGTATTTTGAGTAACTACTTCAGGTCTGAAAAACCATTTCGGAGTAAATGACAATGAAAAACAAGCTGCAAATAATTCTGATTTGCTTGAACCTGTTGGATAACTTGGTGCAATTACTTTATTTGAAGTCCAATACACGCTATCCCTAAAATTACCGCATATAAATAAATTTTGCCCATCAGTTGTTATGGAGGAAAAGGTAATTCCAAATTTAGCTTTTAAACTATAAGACTTATCATAGTTCCCGGATGTATCAAAACACAATATTACGCCAGTAGCAGGAGCAATAGAGTCATTGCCTATTTTATACCCATTGACTCCTCCATTTGTTGCAATGTATATTTTACTTCCGTTAATAATCAAATTTCCATTGCGGCTATTATCATTCAATTCAAAATTGAGAAGTTTTCCCCATAAAACATTTCCGTTCCTAGCATCCATCTTGCCAAATAAATTAGAAGTATTTGCTGAATAAAAATTTTTGCCCCCAATAATTGTAGTGTCTTTAACAAACATGGTAAAATACAATTCATCATTATTGAAAGTGATTGATCTAATTGCGGTATTTTTATTGCCAATCTGTTTAAACCATTTTAAATTTAAGTCTTTATCAAATCGCGCAATAATTAACTTTCCATTACTAAGGTGCAAACGCGTGTTAAAAATTGTAGAACTATCTGTAACAATATTGGGAGTCGTTACATATCCAGCCACAAAATAATCTCCATCAGGCGACCTAACTACTCTGCCTAACCCTAATTCCCCCATCATATGACTTTTAATTACTTGTCCTGTGCTATCCATTCGTAAAAGATATCCCAAAAATGGGGGTCCATTATTATACCTTTCATATAAATGGGAATCAAAATGAATGGTATCCTTTGTACCTGAAGAAAACCAAGCTTTTTGATAATCAAAAGTAAAAGTGCAACCACCATCAGGATTTGCACACATAAAATTAGGTGATTCGTACCCATTTATTGTTCCATAAGCCTTTAACCATTCAAAGTTTTGTGCATGAACAGCAGAAACCAAGAGAGAGAACAACGCTATCAATAAATGCTTTAATCGCATTCTTTTAAGAATAATAAACAAATTTACATTTTTTCGATTAGAAAAGAAGTTTTTTTTGAATTTGAAAAAATCAAAAGAATAAGGATTGAGAGTGAGCTAATACAACTTTACTCCTCTCTACCTCAAAAGAACAACCATTCCCTTAAAATACTGCACCGGTCCGAAAAGGCCTTTTGCTTCGATGGTGTACAGGTACATGCCTTGTTGGGCGTCTTTGCCTAAGAAAGTGCCATCCCATCCTTCTGTTTTGCTGTCGCTTTGGTACATCATCTCTCCCCAGCGGTTAAATATGCTTACTTTAATGGTTTTAATACCTACTGCTTCAGGTTTGAACACATCATTGATACCATCACCATTCGGACTGAAGGCATCGGGTACCAATAGCTGTAAATCGTGGCTTAGCATAATAATTCGGGTGATAGAATCTGTGCAGTTGTGTGCTGATATGGCAATAAGGGTAATGTAATATCTGCCAGTATCTGTGTATTTAATGGCAATATTGGTATCGGTAGATGTGCCTATTGGTGGATACAACCATTTGTATCTGGCCGCATTGCTGCTGCGGTTTTCTATCTTTACTTCCGAATGACTCAGGGTTAGGAATTCAGGGGTCATGATGAAGTTGGCGATAGGTTTTGGATGCACAGTAATTGTAGGGCCATTGAACCAATCTTCACATCCTTCAGGCGTGCGCACTTTTAATCGGGCGGTGTATATGCCTGTGGTATAGTTGACTGTTTGACTGAGTTGTGATTCGTTGCCAATGATACTGTCATTGCCTTTTATGCCTGTATACAATATCCAGTTGAAGGGTTTATTGTAAGTGGTTTTAAAAGTATAGGTCATCAACATCGGGTTACAACCGGTATCTCTGTCCGTTGTCAGTTGTATAATTGGTTTTACACCCATTTGCATTGTTAAGGTATCGCCTGAGTTGCTACATCCTTCAGTAGCGGTTACGCGATACGTATTCGCCTGACCATTGGCATACACTGTTACGGTATCTTTAGTAGCAGGCAATACAGTGCCGTTTTTCCACCAGGTATAGCTATAACCATAACCCTTGCCGCCTGTGGCTTTAGCTGACAGTATACTGCTGTAATTAGGGCAGGTATTATTTGAGCTTAGTGACAATTTTATTTGTGGCAGTAATACGCGGGTCACTTTCACTGTATCGGGTTGTGAGCAGCCATCATTCAAAATTACTGAATAGATTTTGGTACCAGCCTGCCCCGGTGCAAAGTAATTGAGCTGTAAACTGTCTTTAGTACTTTCGGTTAGCAATTGTTGATTCAGCCATTTGTAGGTGTAGGCTGATTGAACACCGCCAACAGCTTTTGCCTTCATGGTGAATAGTGTTTTGTAACAAATACTGTCTAGGGTTAAAATCTGCAATTGCAGTTGAGGTCGCACAGTAATTTGTATGGTATTGGTATCGGGTACAGTGGTGCAATTATCTGTTGTTATTAATTGTAGAGTAACGATACCGCCTGTATCAGGGGTGTATTGTGCAGGGTTTATGGTGATGCTGTCGTTATTAGATAATGCAGTGTTATTGATGGTCCAGTTATAACCATAGCCACTACCCTTTCCGCCTGTAGTGCTAGCGTGTAATGCCAGTTGAATGCCATGGCAAATGGTGGTATCACCGACTACTGAGTTGACTAATTTGATACGACTGTTTATATCCGGTAATACTGTAATTATAAATTGTTGTGAATTTGTTTTGGCCATGCAGCCATCACTAAGTGTTACTCTGATGGTATCTGTTGATTTGGCAGTGTAGATAAAGCTATCACTTTTTGAAAGGGTATCATTCTGTGTATTTGTCCATGTGTAGCGGTAGCCTTTTGCGTTGCCTCCTGTGCCTGATGCTTTAAATGTATGGGCATTGCCTTTGCACAATTGGGTATCTTTAGTAGTTAGTTGTAATTGAAGTGTATCGGCAGGTTTAATGATTTGGTAAGTAGTATCTGCCATGCCTGAGCAATTGTCTTGTACCCGTATGCCTATCTTTTTTGCTTTTGTCGTAAGCGGTGGTAGTATATAGTTCAGGGTATCGGCTGTTTGATTGCTGCGTATGGGGCTCAGTGCTGTCCAAGAACCTGAAGTGGGCACATCGTACCAGCGCCAATTGTAATTATTGCTACTGCCTTGGGTGAACTGAGCAATGAGTGCTGCAGTGGTACCCGGGCATACTACAGTGTCTTTGGCTATTGATGCTTTGGCTTTTGATTTGGTAATAAAAATAGTGAAATACTTAAAGTCTGTTTTCTTATTGCAACCATCACTTAGGAATAGGATGAGTCGTTGAGAGTCTTTGATACCTGCAGGCATTTTAAAGTTCAGGGTATCTTTCAATTGTTTTTGTCCTGTGGCCAGTTCGGTCCAAATACCGGTTGCACTTACGCTGTACCATATCCAGTTATAACCGGTGGAGTCGCCTTGGGTAAAGGCTGCTATTACAGGGACTGTGGCACCCAGGCAAACGGCAGTATCTTTTTTAGTAAGAATGGTAATTTTAGGATCCTTGCGTACTATAATGGTTTTATAGGCTGTATCGGCAGCACCACAACCCGAGCTATCGGCTATTATGATTTTGTACTTGGTGGTTTTATCGGGCCATACCAGGGTTTTGTAACTAGTGCTGTCCTGCATGCGGTACTTAGGACTCCAGGTCCACTTGGTACCTCCATAGGTGCGCAGCAGTACTGAATCTCCGGGGCATATGGCAGTATCTCTGCCGGGGTTGGCTTTGTCTTTTGAGTAAATGAGCAGGCGCAGGGTATCGGCTTTGTAATAACTCTGCACAGCCGGTGAGGTACTCATAATACGGATACGGTATTTACCCGATGAACTTATTTTTGACAAAGGTATTCTCCCCTTTACCACCCCATCGGTATTGCTTTTTATACGACCCAAATTGAAATAGTCTTTATCAAAATTGCCTTCTTCATTGCTGAGTTGGGCCATGAAATAATTTGAAGTATCGTATTGTCCAATTTTGGTATATGGCACCAGAATGCTATCGCCCGAGCAGTAAGGCCCTGCCTTTACCTGACCGCGTATAATGGCGTTATCGCTGATTTTGGTGATGTAAACATCTAAAGTTTTATCAAACCCTGAACCTAATATTGATTTATTTCCCAATTTGAATGTATCTGCATAAAAGGCTCCAAGAGAATAAACGGCTTTACCTGATATTGCATCTAATCCTCTAGACATACTTCCATGTCCATTGCCACCTCCCACAGTAGCCCACATAACATTCCCTAGTATATCTTGCTTTATAATAATTAAATCATTGTGATCAAATGTTGGTCTTATTATAAAGCTATCAATTAAAATATTGGCTGTTAACCAACCTTGAGAATATATAAAACCATCGCTAAATACTGAACTATTTATAAAACTCCCATTAATATATTTACTATCAGCTAGCTTTGGGTGAAAAAACCAACGAGGTACAAATGAATTAGTAATTGAAGCCGTAAATAATTCAATTTTATTACTCCCTGTGGGATATTCTGGTCCAATTATATTATTTCCAAAATACACACTATCTGAAAAACACCCACCGAAATACAAATTTTTCCCATCTGTACTTAAACTTCTAATTTCCATTCTTTTTTTTGCTCGTAAATTATATCTACTTACATAATTGCCGATGCTATCCAATTGAAGAATAAATCCACCTGGATAGATAGAATCATTACCAATTTTAATATTTGAATTTACTAAATGGCCTGATAAGCATATATTACTTTTAAGACTAACAATACCTGAAAATGTTATTACAGCTGAGGTGTTATTGATGTTTAGATATTGTCCCCAAACAACCTCTGCATTTATTTCATCAAATTCTCCTAACAAATGTACTCCGGTTGCAGAATAAAATTTCTTGCTCCCTAATTTAGTTGTATCTAAAATACTCATCATAAAGTATAAATGATTATTTGATTTGACTAAATTAAGTAACGAAGTAGACCCATTACCATATTGCTTAGCCCAAAGTAAATTTAAATTCTTGTCATACTTTGCAAGCATTACACCTCCATTTGAACGATGTACCATTTTACCAAATGCCCTAGAGCTATCAGTCGTTACAACAGGTTTTGGCAATAAACAACCTACAAAATAATCTCCATTATTATTCCTAATAATATGATGAGGGGTTGCCTCTCCCATTTTTGCTGCGTTTATTACATTACCCAAACTATCAACTCTTACAATAAACGATTCTGTAGTAGCATTCGCAGTTTTAGTAATTTCAAAATGAAAACTTCCAAATTTAACCGTATCCTTTATAGTAAATTGCCAAGCTTTTGAATAAGTCGAAGTAAATGTAGCACCTCCATCATTATTAATACAAACTTTGTAGGCATCTTCATTTCCGTTTTTTGTTCCATAAGCCTTCAACCATTCAAAGTTTTGTGCTTGAACTGCAGTAACCAAGAGAGAGAACAACGCTATCAATAAATGCTTTAATCGCATTCTTTTAAGAATAATAAACAAATTTACATTTATTTGATTATAAAAGAAGTTTTTTTTGAACTAACCCAAAATTATGAGAAGTAAAATTGTTATCCGATAGCGGCTATCGGCTATTTCAGTACGTCAAACGGATGCTTCAGTATGTCAGGCGAATGTTTCGGTACGTCAGACCGATGCTTCAGTATGTCAGGGCGAGGTTTCAGTATGTGTGGACGATGCACGGGTATGTCGGGCGAATGTTACAGTATGTCTGGACGAGGTTCGGGTATGTCGGGAAGATGTTTCAGTACGTCAGGCAGATGGTTGAGTACGTGGGACAGAGATTATTTTTGATTTTTATAAATTTTTGGTTTTTGATTTTATAGTCCCGACCCTTCGGGATTGATTTTTGGGATACTTGCGGTCAATTTTGCGGTATCCTGACTTTCGTCAGGATGACTCGGTCCGTTTTATTTGTTGAGATTAATGGGGGTGTCTTTTCGTTCCCTAATAACGAAGCATTTGGATAAGCAATCAAACAATTCCCGAAGGGTCGGAACTTTCCTCGAAGGGTCGGGGCTAATAGCAGTAACTTAATAACTAATAACTCAGTAACTAATCCAGAAGTATCGGGACTTGCAGTAACAATTAACAAATAACCTTTAACTAAATAAGATCCGTAAGCAAAGACACCCCTGCAGGGCGGACAACAGTAAAACCTTCGGCATAATGTACATTCATGAATCGGCCGAACTGCACCGCACGCCCTTCAATGTGTTGTAAAAAAGCAGGTGTTGAAATGGGGGTTTCGGGTTCTTTGGATGCCGGATTGAAAAACTGAGATTCAAAACACATCAAGCTTTTCATGCGCTGCTCCCACTCTGCGGTTACATCTATTACCAAATCGGGTTGTATATAATGGTCCTGTATATAGGCGTACACAGCCTTAGGGCGCCAGGGTGGCAAACTATTACCTGCGGCATCCTTCACTTCAATTTTAACAAGACCCGATAGAAAACAGGCTTCTTTTACCAATCGGTGTCCTTTGCCATGGTCGGGGTGGCGATCGGTAACGGCATTGCACAATACAATATCGGGTTGGTATTGGCGCAGGGTGCGCACCACTGCCATTAGGCTGGCTTCGTTGTGTTCAAAAAAACCATCCTTTAATCCCAGATTTTCTCTTACATCTAATTCTAAAATAGCCGATGAATTGGCTGATTCAACCGCTCTGGTTTCTGCTGTACCGCGTGTGCCCAACTCGCCACGGGTAAGGTCGATAATGCCTGTACTGAGTCCGTTTTTCTTGTGTTTAATCATAGTGCCCGATATGGAAATTTCCACATCGTCAGGATGAGCCGCATAGGCCAGTACGTTAATTTTAGTTGGCATTTTCTATTTCTAAAGATTTAATGATTTCTTCTATCTGATAATCTACTACGGGGTCGTAGGTGTCTTTCATATCGGCATTGTAGGTTTTGGCCATGGCTTGCCAAAAGAGGGTTTCCAAACCGCCACGGTAATTGCTCATAATGTCCCAGGTAGATTTACCTGTTTCGCGGTGTATGAGTTTTAACAATAATTTGCCTTGTGATATTTCAAAATTTTTGAGGTCGCCCATAAACTGGTCCTTGATGGATTTTTCACAGGCCTTGATGTATTTTTTCTTCTCTTTTTCAGAGCTCATCAGGTTCAGGTTGTCTTCCATCATTTGCAAACGGAAGGCGGCCAGCTTGGCGTAGGGCAACACTTTCTTAATGTCGTACACCAGTTTGCGAAAGGCTTTTTTCTCAGCCTCGGTAGTAGGGCCATCTAATTGCACATTGAATTTGCGCAGCAGGTATACAGAAATGGTATCGCCTTCGTGTACTTCATACCCCTGTTTTACCATTACGTATTTGCGGGTTGAATCGGCTTTGGTCGTATCTGTAGCGGTTTGTGCACTTGTACTGTACACAACCAAAATACTACACCATATCAACCAAAGGGTTTTCATACTTATGCCTCTTCAATAGGCGTGCCATGTGTTACAGGTACCGCTGCATTGAGCATTTTTAATTTCCAGCAGAATATGGTCAATATTAAACCGCCAAGGAACATTCCCATTGAAATGAGTTCGGCCTGGGTAATGTGCATGCCTGATACTTCCATGATGATGGTATTCACACGTATTTTTTCAATGAAGAAACGCTCCATACCATTCAACATTAAATAAATACCGAACAATACACCGGCATAGTGAATGCGCTTGCGCAAAAACCACAGCAATACAAATATTAATATACAGGCAATAGCTTCGTACAATGGCGTTGGAAACACAGGTGCTATCAGGTAAGGTGTTGAGTTAAAATCGCAACCCAGATTCATGATGTAATTGATATCGCCTTCGGTATAAGGGTTACACACTTTATTGACGTTGTTGGGATAATTATAGGCCCAGGTCCAGTCGGGTAAAAACGACATCCAGCCCGGCTTAGGTGCGGTATTTACTATACCCCAGTCGCCATCGCCACTTACATGGCAACCGATACGACCGGTACCGTAAGCCAACATCATGGCCGGTCCGCCCACATCGAGCATGTGCAACATTTTAATGCCTTTTTTGCGGGCCACATACAATACGGCAATACCGCCTACTATCAATCCACCATAGAATGTTAAACCGCTGAACGACATGATGCTTCCCCATGGATCGCGTTGGAAGTCTGATAGATTTTCGAGAATGTGAAATAATTTAGCACCCAATATTCCGCCAACAAAAGCTGCAAATGTCAAAGAACCCATGTGGTACGAAGGGTCAACAACTTTGAATTCTTCTATAGGTTCGGCCAGTCGTTGTTTGCGGTCTTGCCAGTAATTAAAACCCAACAATATGGCTGCACCCAACAAACCGTACAACATATTGCCCTGCAATGAAAGGATGTACTCCTGAGGATTGTCTTCTACTGCCGAAAAATCGAATATGAGGGGAATGAATTTATACCCAATAATAAAACCGGTGATGCCAGATGTAATGTAGTCGGCTTGCGAAAAAGCAATGCCTTTCATGGTTCTGATGGTTTCGCCTGCTCCCAGTATGCCCAATTTGAATTTTCGTCTCAGCTCTTTTGTCATCACTATGTTGGCGACTATGAATGAAACGGCAACAAAAAAACCGAAGGAATTAATGAGTTTCAGGCCGGGTAGTTCGAGCCCGAACCATTCCTTGAATATAAAATAAAAATTAGGATACATGTAATATGGATGAGTTATGGTAATTGATGTCGCATTCAGCAAAGCCCTGTTCGTTTACGTCTTTCAGCACCACTTCACTGATATCGTTCACCAACAGTGGATCGTAATCGGTTTCCACTTTGATGTAGTTTTCAGTAAAGCCGTACATTTTATGGCTTTTTTCTTCGTGTTCGAACAGCACTGATGCTTTGGTATTTAAATGTTGTCTGTAAAAATGCTGTTTCTTTTTTTCGCTGAGAATGCGCAACATTTCTGTGCGTTCGTTGCGTTTGTATTGGTGCACCTTGCCGCTCATTTTGCGGGCCGTTGTATTGGCGCGCTCAGAGTAAGGGAATACGTGCAGGTAGGATACATCTAATGCGTTGAGGAAATTATAAGTCTCCAAAAAGTCTTCATCTGTTTCGCCCGGAAAGCCAACAATAACATCTACACCGATGGCACAATGCGGCATCAGTTGTTTGATTTTAGCCACCTTTTCGACATACAATTGGCGTTCATATTTTCTGCGCATGGCCTTCAGTATTTTATCTGAACCGCTTTGCAGGGGTATGTGAAAATGGGGCATGAACTTATTGGAGTTCGCAACAAATTCTATGATTTCATCTGTTAACAGATTAGGTTCTATTGAAGATATGCGATAGCGCTGAATGCCTTCAATTTTATCAAGTTCCAGTACCAAATCAAAAAATGTTTCACCGTGTTGCACACCAAAATCTCCGAGGTTCACGCCTGTTAATACCACTTCTTTTACATCGGTTTCAGCCACTTGTTTGGCCACTTTTACTGTTTCTTCAATGGTATGACTTCTGCTGGTGCCTCGTGCCAATGGAATGGTACAAAACGAACAGAAATAATCGCAGCCATCCTGCACTTTCATGAATGAACGGGTGCGGTCGCCAACAGAAAAACCGGGAATAAAAATATTGGTTTCTTTGATATTGGCGTTATAGATTTTAGCTGTTGTATTTTTTTCTAAAATATCGGTAAGATGCTGTACCAGATTGAATTTCTCAGCAGCACCCAATACCATATCTACTCCGGGAATATTGGCAATCTCTTCAGGTTTTAACTGGGCATAGCAACCAACTATAACAACAAAGGCATTGGGATTGTGCTTCAGTGCTTCCTTTACTACTTTCTTGCACTTGCGGTCGGCATGGTCGGTAACAGAGCAGGTATTGATGACATACACATCGGCTTTGTCGGTAAATTCTTTTTTCAGGTAGCCATGGCTCTCCAATTGACGGCCAATGGTACTTGTTTCTGAAAAATTTAACTTACAGCCAAGGGTGTAAAAAGCAACCGATTTTTGCATTTTTGAGTAGCGCAAAGTTATAGCATTTGAGTAACTTTACCTATAGGGTGTTTCCCTACTCTTGGTCGGCATTCAGAAAATTGAGATTGCGCATAAAACCCTCGTATTTGGTGCGTTTAATGGCGCTTTTTGAAAATATATTTTTGAATACAGCTTCCGATATTTCAAGCCAATCGTTTTTACTGTAGGTGCTTATTTCATCTGAAATATTCAATCGCGGTTCATTGTGTGGTTTTGCAAATCTATTCCAGGGACATACCTCCTGACAGATATCGCAACCAAAGGCCCAGTTTTTCATCTGCGATTTAAAACCCTGTGGAATTTCTTCTTTCAATTCAATGGTGAGGTAAGAAATACAGCGCGAGGCATTCAGTGTTTTATCGGGTAATATGGCGTCCGTTGGGCAAGCATCAATACAAGCAGTGCAGGTACCGCAGTAATCCTTTACAGGTGAATCGGGGGTGCATTCCAGATCAATTATGAGTTCGGCCAGAAAGAAGTAGGAACCTTGAGATTTATTGATGACCAAACCGTGTTTGCCTATCCAACCCATGCCGCTTTTTTGGGCCCAGGCGCGTTCCATTACAGGGCCGCTGTCCACAAATGCCCGGCCTTCCACCTTCCCTATTTTCGCTTCAATCAATTCTACCAATTGCTTACATTTGTCTTTTACGATAAAGTGATAATCTTCGCCATAGGCATAGCTGGCAATTTTGGCATCATCGCTTTGTTGCCTTTGCTCAGGGTAATAATTGAACATCAAGCTTACCACAGTTTTAGCACCCGGCACCAGTTTACTTGGATCGAGGCGCTTATCAAAATGATTTTCGAGATATTGCATTTTGCCATGGTAGCCTTTGTGCAACCAGGCTTCGAGTCGTGGGGCTTCTTGTTCTAGAAAGGCTGCTTTTGAAATACCACAAAACGAAAAACCTGCCTGAACAGCGAGTTGTTTAATTGTAAAAGCATTGTTATCAGGCGACAGCATATCCAAAGCAAAGGTAGGCAAATGCCTATTTCACTTTTAATTTCCTACCCAATTTAAGAATGGTGGTAGGCTTTATTTTATTGAGTTTGCACAATTTAGAAACAGTGGTGTGATGCTTGCGGGCAATGGCACCAAGGGTATCACCTCTTTTAATAACGTGGATTTTTGAAGGTTTTTTTACTTTGCTGTAATGCGATTCGCGGTGATCATCGCCTGCTCCATGTCTTGATTTTTTAACCAGTTTGTTATTTTCAAAGAATGAAGAATCGATGGTGACATCGTTATTTAAGAGAGAAAAGTTTTCGAAAGCGATGAATTTGGCCGGATTAATGGGTTTGCCCATAAAACGCATTTCGAAGTGCAGGTGAGAACCGAAACTATGGCCGGTATTACCACCTAAGCCAATGCTTTGGCCGGCTTTTACTGCCTGACCCACTTCAACCAATTGCTTAGACAAGTGACCATAAAGTGTTTCCAAACCATTGTGGTGACGCACCACTACCATGTTGCCGTAGCCGTAATAGTAACGCGACATACGTACAACACCGTCAAAAGCACTTACCACAGTATCACCGGTTTCAAGGTCGAGGTCGACACCCTGGTGGCTTTTACCCCAACGGTGGCCGAATTCAGATGTTACCATGCTGGCAATAGGAATGGCAAAGCCAAGTGAATCGTATGACAAACAAAGACTAACAGGCTGGTTAAAGCTTGTATAATCGTATAAATATGGATTAAGATTTTCAGTATCCCAGGTATTCAGATACATGTTCCAGGCGGTAGAAAAGGTTGAATCGAAAGTACCACCCAGCTTTTCAGCTTCGTAACAGCCGGCATCATGATTATCGGAAGTAAGGACGTGCGTCAGAGAATTGGCTTCTAAATAGCCTGTACTTACCAATAGTAGCCCAATAACGGCCAATAACTTATACAGATTTAAGAATGGATAACGCATTAAGCCTATCTAGATGCAAATTTTGTACCAAAATGTCCAGATTGTCGAACTTTTTTTCGTCCCGCATGCGATCAATTAAGTGTACTTCTACCACCTGACCGTAGATATCGCTTGTAAAGTCAAATAAATTGACCTCGATGCTAAAACCCTTGCCTGCAATGGTGGGATTGTTGCCAATATTCATCATGCCGCCATAATTGGTGCCGTTTACAGAACATTGCACCGCATAAACGCCAATTCCCGGTATCAGTTTGTGGGGATTGTCAATCTGCAAATTGGCCGTAGGGTATCCCAGTTTGCGACCCAGCTTCTCTCCTTCTATCACTTTGCCTTTAAAACTGTAAGGACGACCCAGATAGGTATTGGCTGTTTTAATTTCACCATTCAATAAGGCATTCCTTATTTTGGTACTGCTAATGGTAATGTGCTCAATATCGGCAGCCGGAATCTCCAATACTTTGTATTTATAAGTATCCGCATTGTTCCTTAACATTTGAATATCGCCTTCGCGGTTGCGGCCAAAGCGGTGGTCGTACCCCACAATAATGGAATGTACATTCAGTTCATTCACCAAAAACTGTTTGATGTAATCTTCGGGTTGAATATTGCTAAAAGATTTGGTAAAGGGGATTACCACAACATTGTCAATGCCGCACGACTCAATAACCGCTAGTTTCTCATCAAGGGTTTGCAATAATTTTAAATCATTGTCTTCGGGAAAAAGAAATAAACGGGGATGGGGCCAAAAGGTCAGGAGAACACTTTCGCCATTGATGGCAGCAGCTTCCTGTTTTACCTGATCCAGTATTTTACGGTGACCAAGATGCACACCATCAAAGGTTCCCTGAGTGAACACCGTTGGTTTGAAATCGGGCAAATGCTCTAAATTTTCGAAAATACGCATTTCTAGAAACCGCAAAGATGTTGAAATTCCTCAATATTAAAGGCATCACTAATGTCAAAATCGCCAATTTTTGTGCGTTTTAGTGCTGAAAGATGGCTGCCGCTGTTCAAGTGTTTACCGAAATCGTTGGCCATGGTGCGTATGTAAGTGCCCTTGCTGCAACCAATTTCAAAATCGATATTGGGTAAGCTGCCGCTCACTTTAAAATAATCAACCGTAATGGTGCGTTTTTTAATTTCTACTTCTACCCCTTGTCGGGCCAGCTTGTAAGCGCGGGTACCGTTTATTTTAATGGCTGAAAAAGCCGGTGGCACCTGCTCCACTTCGCCTGTAAAAAACTGCGCTGCTTTTACAATGTCTGCATCTGTTATATGGGCAAAATCAAAACTCTGATCAAATTCAGATTCCAAATCATAACTGGGCGTAGTGTTGCCAAAAGTAATGGTGCCTGTGTACACCTTTGCCTGATTTTGAATCTGCTCTATCATTTTGGTGCACTTGCCTGTGCATATAATCAGCATACCTGTAGCCAGCGGATCGAGTGTTCCTGCATGTCCTACCCTTGCGGCCTTGGTGAGATATTTGACTTTTTTTACCAGTTTAAATGAACTCCAGTGCAAAGGTTTATCAAACAATAAAACACTGCCTTCCTGAAACTGTTCGCGATTAAAATTATCCTTTGTTATCAGGTAATCTGTGAGTACTGAAGGGGTATCAGATTTTACTGAATTTTCCATTATTGACCGGGACATTATTTAAGAGAATGGTATAGGTATAAAGGCCTGTGGCCAGTTGAGATACATTGATGAATGCTTTTTGTTCCCCGTTAGTTTGTTCTTCTTTCAGGGTAATTACTACCTTGCCTGAAGCATCTGTAACAAAAAATGAAACTGTTCCTGCAGCATCGGTGTGAAAAGGCACTACCAATTGGTCTTTCACAGGATTTGGATAGGCATTATTTTGCAATTGATTAGCGGTAATATCTTTCACTTTTACAGAAGGGTCGTTCATTGTGATAACACCAATCCAGGTACCCACGGCATTGGTTGCTTTGCCGTATGAGCCAACCAACCAGTATTCGTTTTCATTGTTATCGCGTCTTTGAATAGAAGTATAATCGCCCCAGCGCTCAGTTGAATCGGGAATAAAACTATTGATGTAGCCCTGCCCTTCTTTCACGCGAATCAAATCGGAGTACTGCCCGTTATTATCAAAGTAAACCAATGAAGTACCCGGAAAAGTATTGGGCCCTGAGTGTGAAAAGGTAATTAAACTCTGCCTGCCAAATACCTTGTTGCCCGCATGTACAATGGTTGGGTAAGCAATATCCAGTGAGTCGTATGAAATAATATTGGCCGTTACTATAGGGTCGGCCTTATGCGGATCCTGAATAATACCATGATAGATAGACGATTTACCGTTAATGGCATTTCTTGATGTTTGAACAAACTGGATTTTGTCGTTGTTGTAAAAGGCACCCAATACACGGGCATCATTGGTTTGCAGCATAAAGCCCGCTTGTTTTTGCGGTGCGGCAGGTGGCAAACCGTAAGATTTATTGGATTTCAACACATCAAAATAATACTGAGCTGTGCCGCTTTTAACTGAATTGGTAATGCGGTGTAAAAAGAAACTATCGTTGCTTACATCACCCGGACGGGCTGATAAAAAGTACATGCCATCACTACCCGGCTGATAGGCATCCTGCACCGGGCAAATGTTCCATATGGGTTTATTGTTATACACCAGATTGCTCCACAAATTAAACTGAAGTGAATCGGCTGTGTAACCACCTTTTTTCTGCACTTGCCATATCACAGATTGTGTAAAGCCTGTGCGCCAGTCAGTATTGTCTTTCAAAATATTCACGGTAATGAACAGGTCTTCACCGTTAATGGCAATCATGGGATAATCGGTCCAGTACAATCCGCCAAAGGGATTGCCGTTCAGATTGTAAACATTCCAACCATCGAGTGGGTTATTGGTTTTACTGAACGCTACGATGATACGGGTATCAGGACTTTCAGAACCTTCCAAATACACAATAATAAAGCGATTGGCAATTGGGTCGAATACAATTTTAGGATCATAGCTGCGATTCAGGATATCAACCCCAGTTCCCGGTCTCGTATTTTTAGGGTCGCGTGGAAAATTTTCGAGTCCCCAGTTTTTCTTTACTACACCACTTGTATTGAACACTCTGATGTAGGTATTGAGTACACTGATGGCAAAGCTGTCGTTGTTTACAGCCATATTATTATCGTTGGGCGTTCCTTCATTCACAGCCCCTATAAAACCGCCTGTTACCATTGGTGGTACTGCTGCGCGTTTCAACCCATTGCTTGGATAGTGATTGTTTTGCAAACGGGTACGTTCGTTATTCACGAAAGTTTTAGTTGCTTTATCAATACCGGCAGGTTCGGGTAATTCTGATGCTATTGTAAAAATACCATTAGGAGTATTCACCAAACTATCGGGTTCGAATACATTGAGCAGCGGCACAGTTCCTTTTGTTAAAACCGGACCCTGTTGAGCCTTTGCGGAAAAGGCAACAAGTGCTGCAGAAATAATCAGTAAAAATCGCATTCCACAAAGTTAAGTAAAAAGGGTGATTAGTTAAAGGGCGTTTAGGAAAGCCCCCTGACTTTAAGGAATTAAATACGGACTTTCAAACGCTCGAGGTAGGCCAGTTTCAGCAGTTCATCTTTAGCAGCACCCCACTCCTGTTTTTCAACAAGCACAACTATTGTTTGCATTAATTGCTGATGCTGTTCATCAATAGCAGTTGTCAGATTGGTGCGAAGGGGTTCTTTTTCTTCTGCAAAACTGAGCTCATCGATTTGCTCATTTAAATCCAGCATTTCCATTAAAAAATCCTGAGACAGGGCTTTGTTATCTTCCTTATCACTGTTAATCTGCACCAAGTATTTGATGCGATCTACAGGATTGTTCAATACTTTAAAAGCCTTGTTATTAAAAGCCGTAACTTCTATTGCAATGTTTTGAGCAATGGGGTCGTCATTGAAAAAATCGGGGTGATACTGACGACTTTTTTCGAGGTATAATTTTTTCAGAACATCCACATCGATTGCAAAAACAGGTAACAAGCCGTAAAAAGCAAAGTAATTATCGGTTGCCGGACGTTCTAAAATCGCCATTAATTGAAAATCAGTTTGTAAATATCATTGCCGAATACAAATACCATCAATGCCAATAACAGCACCATACCGATGGTTTGCATAACACCCATGAATTTATCGCTCAATGGTCTTCTGATGACCATTTCTATTAATAAGAATACTACGTGACCGCCATCCAATGCAGGAATAGGCAACAGATTCATAAAGGCCAATATCAAAGACAACAAACCGGTAAGCATCCAAAAACGCTCCCAATCCCAGTCACCACCAAATAATTGTGCAATACCGATAGGGCCTTGCATCGACTTGCGTGGATCAATTTCACCTTTTATTAATTTACCAAAACCTTTCACATTATCGCTCAGTGCTTCGAATGATTTAGAAGTACCCAGAGTGATAGATTGACCGAAACCGTATTTCAATATATCAACATCTTTTTCATAGACGTTTTGTGGCATAAAGCCCAATTTCCCTTCTTTAGTCAGTTTCACAACTTTATCAATGGTATCATTGCCTCTTATGAATTTCAGTTTCATTTTTTTATCTGAATAATTCACAGCTTTCTCTATAAATTCATGATAGTATCCAATGGCTGTATCGTTAACACCTATCATGTAATCACCTTTTTTAATACCTGCTTTATCAGCAGGGCTGCCTACTACGATAGAGTCTATAATACACGGCACACGCAAACTGAATATGCGGTCTTTTTTATCTGATACTTTGTCTACGATATCATTTGGCAAAGGTATTTTTAGATATTCTGAATTACGGGTAACATCATAAAAATTATTGCCGTCAAGTAATATAGAAGGCTTTTTTAAGTCATCAAAATATTTGGCTTTAACACCGTTCACGCCAGTGATTAAATCACCATCCATCAAACCGATAGATTTACCAACTTCGCTTGTATAAATACCGTAGCGTATTTTTTCAATTGGCAATTTTTCTTCACCGTAATACCATGTAGCCATGATAAATATAAAGATACCTAAAATAAAATTTACGGTAACGCCACCCAACATTACGATTAGACGCTGCCAGGCCGGTTTGCTTCTGAATTCCCATGATTCCGGTGCTTTTTTCAATTGCTCGGTATCCATGCTTTCATCAATCATACCCGCTATTTTAACATAGCCGCCAAGTGGCAACCATCCAATACCGTATTCAGTATCGCCTTTTTTAAAGCTGAATAATTTAAAACCCCATGCATCGAAGAAAAGGTAGAATTTTTCAACCTTGATGCCAAACATTCTTGCTGCTGCAAAATGCCCTAATTCGTGAAGTGTTACTAAAATTGCAAGTGCCAGAATAATCTGGGAGGTCATGATAAGAATATCCATTCTTTGAAATTATTATTTTAATTTTAAGTCTGCGAAAATAGGCAAATAAAAATGAATGGCCTTGAATTTTCGACAATAGTGCCCAATCGCTGTTTAAAACCCTTATTATACAAAGTATTGTTATTGGTAAAGGTTAAATATTAAAGTAATCTTTAATACCGCTCAGAATACTCTGAATGGCGAATGACGCCAAAATAAGTCCCATGATTTTAGAGATGACAATGATGCCTGTTTCGCCTATTTTTTCCTGAATTTTAGTAGCCGTTAATAACATGATACAAGTCACTATAAGTACCAGAAAAACAATGAATGAAGTGGTCAATTGTTCAGAAAGTGAATACACGTGATTATCCGTTAATAATACCACACCCATTATAGCACCCGGAGATGCGATTGAAGGAATGGCAATTGGAAATACTGTGACGTGGTCGTAGTCTTTAATAAGGTGCAGTTCCTCTTCTGGCTTACTGTGTCCGAATACCATTGTTAAGGCAAATAAAAATAGAATGAGTCCACCGGAAATCTGAAATGCAGAAAGCGAAATGTGCATGCCTTCCATGATGTACTGCCCCACTGCAATAAAAAAATACAAAATGAACATGGCGATAAGAGTCGCTTTAATAGCAATTCTGCGTTTTGCACCGCGATTGAATTGCTTGGTCGCTTCGAGGTATACCGGCACCGACCCCAAAGGATCGATTACTGCGAAAATAAATAAGAAGGTTTTAACAAATTCCATCAGAGGTTAGGGCAAAGTTAATTAAAAAGCATTGACGCAATGCGGATAGCAGCCATTATTCATCAACAATAAAAACACAGTTTTATATTACGTTTTTTTTAAGGACCTTTGCACCCCTATTATGAAAGTTTTACGTTTTTATATATTATACCGTTTACCCATTATCATTTTACTGATTGTCGGAGGTGTATTGTCCCATTTATTTGGTGATCCGATTCTGGCCTGGATATTATATATACTGGCATTTGTTTCTCTGGTATTGTACTTCCTTATCGGCACCATGCGATTGGTTCAGGAAGCTGTAGCTGATGGCGATGTGGATCAGGCCATGGTGTACCTGAATAAAATTAAATTTCCACGCTTGTTGATTAAATCTGTTCGTTCGGGCTATTACATGTTACAAAGTAATTTATCGATGGCTACCAATGATTTGAACAGCGCTGAAGCCAATATCCGCAAAAGCTTAAACACCAAATCAACATTGGATAAAGACCTGAAAGGCACTTCAGTGATGCAATTGGGTTTCATTCAATTGAGACAAGGTAAAAGCAAAGAGGCCCGTTTATCGTTTTTAGAAGCAGTAAAATTGGGTATCACCGATAAAGAAAATCTAGCGGCTGTTTATCTGCAATTGTGCAATATGGAAATTCAACGTCACCAAAACCGTGCGGGTAAAGAATATTTCAGAAAAGCAAAAGCACTGAAGCCAAAGACTGAAGAAATAGCCAGTCAGATTAAGCAGATGGAAAAAAACATCTCACGTATTCCCGGTTAATTTTTTGTTATATATCTTGTGAATTAGTATTGTTCAGCGATAGGATTGAATCGCCTATTTTTGCACTGTAATACATTCAAAGGATATGAAATTTGCAACCAAAGCGCTTCACGCAGGCATTGAGGCCGACCCAACAACAGGTGCGATTATGACACCTATTTTCCAAACCAGTACTTATGTACAGGAATACCCGGGTACTCACAAAGGCTATGCATATGCAAGAGGCAAAAACCCTACCCGTACACAACTTGAAAATAATTTAGCGGCACTTGAAAACGGTCAACACGCCCTGTGTTTCAGCAGCGGTATGGGTGCTATAGATGCGGTAATTAAATTAATGAAACCGGGTGATGAAATTATAACCGGTGATGACATTTATGGTGGTTCATATCGCATGTTTTCAAAAATTTACGAGCCCTTCGGCATTAAATTCCATTACATCAATTTATATGATGCTGATAATATCAAACAATATATCAATGCCAATACAAAAATGATATGGGCTGAAACCCCTACCAACCCTACCCTTAAAATTGTTGATATTGCCGCTGTAAGTGCTATAGCTAAAGCCAACAACTTATTACTGGCCATCGACAATACATTTGCTTCACCTTATTTACAAAACCCTTTGGATATGGGTGCTGATATCGTGATGCACAGCGCCACTAAATATTTGGGCGGTCATAGCGATGTGGTAATGGGTGCATTGGTAACCAACGACAAAGCCTTGCACGAACGATTGGCATTTATATTGAATAGCTGTGGTGCCAACCCCGGCCCTATGGATTGTTTCCTCGTGATACGCGGTATTAAAACTTTACACTTAAGAGTGAAGGCCCATTGTGAAAATGGAAAAGAAGTGGCGCATTTTCTGCGCAATCACCCTAAAATTGGCAAAGTGTATTGGCCGGGATTTGAAGATGCAGCGGGGCATGCAATTGCAAAAAAACAAATGCGCGATTTCGGAGGCATGGTGTCATTCACATTAAAAGGCGATGATTTTGAAGCAGCCATGCGTTTTGCTACAAGCGTAAAAGTATTTACACTAGCTGAATCATTGGGCGGTGTGGAAAGTTTAGTGAATCATCCTGCCACCATGACCCACGCCAGTATTCCAAAACCTGAAAGAGAAAAAGCAGGTGTGGTTGATGGCTTGTTGCGCTTAAGCGTTGGAGTTGAAGATATTGAAGATTTAATTGCTGATATAGCTCAGGCGCTCGACAAAGTATAAAATGTTAAGTTGGGGTTTACTTTGCCTGGCCATTGCTCCGGGTATAGCCATCAGTTTGTATATTTATCATAAAGATAAGTATGACAAGGAACCTAAACGCCTTTTAATTGCTGCATTTCT
Source organism: Bacteroidota bacterium (assembly GCA_040386935.1). Taxonomy (GTDB): domain Bacteria; phylum Bacteroidota; class Bacteroidia; order NS11-12g; family UBA955; genus JABMMZ01. Next base: position 41,022 of record JAZKEQ010000020.1, read on the forward strand.
TTTGGGTATTGTATCCACCGTTCCTACTATTTTTATAAGCAGATGGTTTGCTAATTTAAGCGGCTTATACGAAAATCACAGTTCATTAGTACTGCTGTTAACCTACAGTGTATTGGGAATTGGATTAGTTGAAGAGTTATCCAAATTCATTTTTGTACGCATATTTTACAAGCACCCTGCCTTCGACCACCCTTTTGATGGCGTTGTTTACAGTGTGATGGTGTCTATGGGATTTGCAACTCTAGAAAATATTCAATACGTGATAGAAGGCGGTATGCAAACAGCTTTGTTACGCATGTTTATTTCTGTTCCTGCTCATGCAGCTTTTGCAGTTGTTATGGGATTCTATATGGGCAAGGCAAAATTTAGTCAACATAGTTTACCATTTTTATTATTAGCCATTATCATCCCTTCTATTTATCACGGCTTATTCGACTTTTTCCTGATACAAAAATTCCATATACTGCTCAGTGTAGGAGCGGCAGTTACCTTCCTTCACATCATCCGTTTGTCGCGAAGAATTATTCGCAATCACTGATAACAATTAAGGGATATTCAAAAACTTATGGGTTTGCAATGAGATAAGCCATTGCGGATTTGATTTTACAAAATCGATGATCAATGGTGTTACCTGTTCTGCTTTGCTCCATTCAGGTTGCAAATACAAACGGCATTCTTTTTTTAAATCCTTTACAAAAGAAACAGCCCATGCGATATCGCTGGGGTGATAAACAACGGCTTTGAATTCATCTGCTTTGGCCAGGTTTTCTATAATAGGAAATTTGAATTTCTTTGGCGACAGGCAGACCCAATCAATATTGCCCTGAATGGTATAAGCACCTGAAGTTTCTATATTTACCTGAATGCCTTTATCGTGCAGGGCATCTACAAGAGGTGTTAAATCATACATAGCGGGTTCGCCACCGGTAATTACACACAGAGAAGCTTTGGCTTCAGTAACTTGAGAAACAATAGATTCAATACTCATGAGCGGATGCTTTGAAGCATCCCAACTGTCCTTCACATCACACCATACACAACCGACATCGCAACCACCCAAACGCACAAAATAGGCCGCATGGCCGGTATAAAAGCCTTCTCCCTGAATGGTATAGAAATGCTCCATTACCGGATAGGTAATTTCAGATATGGTCAGATTATCCGACATTATTCAGTTTATAGGCTTTGAAAGTATTGCTCAATAATGCCGCAATGGTCATTAGTCCTACTCCACCCGGTACAGGTGTTAGATAAGAGGCTACTTCTTTTACTTCTTCAAAATCAACATCGCCTTTCAGATAAAAACCGCTTTTGCGATTACTGTCTTCAATGCGGGTAATACCAACATCAATAACAACAGCATCAGGTTTTACCATATTGGCTTTAACAAACCCCGGCTTACCCAATGCGACTATTAAAATATCGGCTTGTCTTGTAAAATGTTCAATGTGTTGGGTTTTGCTGTGGCAAAGCGTTACAGTGCAATTACCATAAGGGGTATTATTGCTCATCAATATACTCATGGGGCGACCTACAATATTGCTGCGACCGATGACTACACAGTGTTTACCTGTTGTAGGAATTTGATAGGCTTCTAGCATCATCATGATACCCATTGGGGTGGCGGGTGTAAAACCATCATCACCTTTGGCCAGTTTACCCATATTGATATCGTGAAACCCATCTACGTCCTTTGAAGGTGCAATGGTTTGAGTCACTAGTCGTTCATCAATGTGCTTAGGCAATGGCGATTGTACCAGTAAGCCGTCAATTAAAGGATTATTATTAATCTCTTTTATTTTTTCAAGTAAAAATTCCTGAGTTGTATCAGCCGGCAAACGCAAAATAGTTGAATCAAAACCAATGGCTTTGCTATTGCGCTCTTTGCTGTCGACATAGGTTCGGCTGGCTCCGTCATCACCTACCAGTATGGCTGCCAGGTGCGGTTTCCGCTGACCTCGAGCCACTAGTCCATCAAGTTCAATACGGATATTTTCCTTTATTTTTTCTGCAGTTAGCTTGCCGTCAAGAAGTATCATTTAAATTCTGACGCGAATTTACAACCAATTTTACTTTAATTGCTTAAATTTGAAACATATTTATGCAAAATGCGCTCAAGATATTTGCAGCACTTGCTTTTATAATTTTAGGCAATGCGTGCAGAACAGATAGGGAGGAAGTCGTATTAAAGGGAATAGAATATTATCCTATAAAGACAGGTACCGTTCGTTTTTACCAAATAGACTCATTTTTTTATGACAATTACACTAATGAGACTGACACAGTTAGCTATGAATGTCGCGAACTGGTGCAGAGTACTTTTGTTGATCCGGGAGGTGACACCACTTACCGCATTGAGCTGAGCACCTACAGTATTGAAAAAGCAGAATGGATTGTACAAAAAGTATTTACCAGAAAAACCAACGGCAATTACGCCATTGAAAATATAGACAACACTCCGGAAGTAAAGTTATTATTTCCCATCAGTAAATACAAAACCAGAGGTTCATCGTATGTATGGAATATCAATATGTACACATCCAACGAAGCAACCAATGTCAAATATAATTCCGTATTTACTTCCTACTACAACGGACTAACTGCATACAATGACTGTGTGATTATAGGTTTACAAAAACCTGAAACAGGTATTGTGCACAATATTCGCGAAGAAGTATATGCCAAAAATATCGGTCTGGTTTACCGCCATATCGATAAATCCGATTACTTGTTAGATTCAAATAGCCGTAACGGATACGAAGTATTTGTAAGACTAAAACCTTGATAAAGTGGGGGCTGCTACATATCACCCTTTGCCTGCTGATCATCAGCAGTTGTAAGAAAGACAATTTCGAAACGGTCAATCGTGCGTTCGGAAAAAGCTATGTCAATGTTACTGTTGGTTCCTATAATGTCTATAAAGTTGAAGAGATTGTCTACAATGATTTTAACAATACGGTTGATACATTGCGCTATACTTTAAAAGAACTCAATGAATCGATATTTAAAGATAATCTGGGTAGAAATTCAATACGATTGGAGCGCTATAAACTCAATGACAAGAAGCAATGGGCTTACTTGAATACATGGTTTTCAACAACTGATAATTTTACGATGGAACGGGTTGAAGAAAACAAGCGCATAGTGAAACTATCACTTCCATTGAGTGACGATGCTGTGTGGAACATCAATGCCTACAACAGCGACAACAGTATTACCGCCTATTACGATTTTATTCATAAACCTTATAAACTCGATACCTTTTTATTCGACAGTGCTGTTGCCGTTAAAAGCGAAACCATCAATTCATTTATAAGACAGCGTCAGTACTATGAAGTGTATGCCAATAAAATTGGTTTGGTCTATAAAAATATTGTTTATATTGACCTGGATATTACCGGCACACAAAAAAGAGGATATAAAATCAAACAACAACTCATTCAACATGTTCCCTAAACGCCTGCTCCTTTTTGTATCACTGTTAGGTTTTTCATTATCTGTTACAGCAAGAGAGAGTTATTATTACTATCTGGTTTATTTAAAGGATAAGCTCTATCAAAGCAATGCATCTTTTTCAGTACAGCATCCTGAACAATTTCTGAGTCCCAAGGCTTTAGCGAGAAGACAAAAATATGGTGTTGCCATTTCTGAATCCGATTTACCTGTTAGCGAGCAATACGTGATGCAAATATCCGCCATCAAAAGTTGCGAGGTATGGAACCGCAGTAAATGGTTGAATGCCGTAGAAATAAGAACACAGGACAGCAGCATCGTAAAAACTATTCAATCGCTATATTTTGTAGAACGCATACAGTTTTTGGGCTATGTAACAGAAGATGAGATACCAAAGTCTAAAATAGACAGCAGTTTTTTCGATCAGTTGACGCTTCAAGAATCTCCACTCTTCAATGAAACAACTTATGGTCGCAGCTACCAGCAGAATAGCCTTATTAATATTCCACCGCTTCACCGTTTGAATTATTTAGGCAATGGTATTACCATCGCGGTATTTGATGCAGGATTTAATAATGTCTATCAAACACCCGGCATGCTTTTTAAAACCGGAGGCGTTATTTGTAAAGATTTTGTTACCCACGACAACAGTGTTTGGGAGGACGATCGCCATGGGGCCAATGTTCTAAGCTTTATGCGCACGTATGATCCGGGTACTTATATTGGAACTGCTCCTATGAGTAATTACATATTAATCAGAACAGAACAAGCTTCATCTGAATTTCCTACAGAAGAAATGAATTGGCTGTCTGCTGCTGAATTTGCAGATAGTATAGGGGTTGACATGATCAGCTCATCGTTGGGTTATACAGAATTTGATGATAAACAACTCAGTCATACCCATGCCGATTTAAATGGAAAAAAAAGCATCATTGCCAATGCAGCTAATATGGCCAACAGCAAAGGCATTGTGGTTATAGTGAGTGCCGGTAATGAAGGTAAAAGCAGTTGGCGAAAAATAGGCACCCCTGCAGATGCTCAAGGAGTTATCAGTATTGGTGCTACGGATAGTGAAGGATTTTATGCCGATTTCAGTTCTTTTGGTTTAAGTGCCGATGGGCGCATTAAGCCTGACTTAGTAGTGATGGGAAAAAAAGCTTATGTCGCTTCACCCGGTGGCACTTATCAGGGCAATGGCACATCGTATTCCACACCACTATTTGCAGGTGCTATGGCCTGTTTAATGGAAGCCTGCCCCAATAAAAGTATTGATGAACTTAAAGCTGCCTTGATTGCTTCATCATCGCATTTTTATAATCCTGACTCTGCCTATGGTTATGGCATTCCTGATTTGGCATTAGCTGCATTTATATGCGGCAATACACAAATAGCAGATACTGCTCAGGATCAATTTTGGCAAAATGAGTATCCTGTATATTTCCAAAACCAACTGATACATTTCAGAAGTTCAAAAGATCAGACCATACAATTGGTGATAAAAGTGAAAACAAAAAAACGCTGGAAAACCATCAGCAGCAAAAGCATTGTGATAAAAAAAGGGGAATGGATACACAACAATGATTTAAAAATTTTTATTGATCAACGGAGCAAATTAAAAAAACGCAAACGCTACAAAGAATTGCAATTTGATCTTATTTCTCCTTCAGCCACCTACATGCGCAGTTTTACATTTCAGTAGTGAAATTTAAAAAAATTATGTAGGTTTGCGATTAGTTAAAAACACTCACCTCAATTATAGATATGCAAAAAATTAAAGTAGCCAATCCTGTTGTGGAATTAGATGGCGATGAAATGACCCGTATTATTTGGCAATTTATTAAAGACAAATTAATACTGCCTTACCTTGAACTCGATATCAAGTATTATGACTTGGGTATGGAGTACCGCGATGCCACTAACGATCAGGTAACAATAGATGCTGCTGAAGCCATTAAGAAATATAGTGTAGGTATTAAATGTGCCACCATTACACCTGATGAGGCCCGTGTAAAAGAGTTTAATTTAAAACAAATGTGGAAGTCGCCAAATGGCACTATCCGTAACATATTAGACGGTACTGTTTTCCGCGAACCGATTGTTTGTAAGAATGTACCGCGTTTAGTTCCTAACTGGACCGCTCCTATTTGCATTGGCCGTCATGCTTTTGGCGACCAATACCGTGCAACTGATTTTGTAACAAAAGGTAAAGGTAAACTGACTGTTAAATTTGAAGGCGAAGATGGCACTGTTCAGGAATTTGAAGTATTTAACTTTAAAGGTGATGGCGTTGCTTTGACTATGTACAACACCGATGAATCAATCAAAGGATTTGCGCATTCATGTTTTAATACAGCCTTACAAAAAGGTTGGCCATTATATCTTTCAACTAAAAACACCATCCTGAAAAAATACGATGGCCGTTTCAAAGATATTTTTGAAGAAATATACAATGCTGATTATAAAGCAAAATACGAAGCTGCAGGTATTACCTACGAACACCGCTTAATTGACGACATGGTAGCCTCTGCTTTAAAGTGGAACGGTAACTTTGTATGGGCTTGTAAAAACTACGATGGTGATGTTCAATCTGATACTGTTGCTCAAGGATTTGGTTCATTGGGATTAATGACCTCGACACTGGTAACACCGGATGGTAAAATAATGGAAGCAGAAGCTGCACACGGCACTGTAACCCGTCACTTCCGCGACCACCAGGCAGGTAAACCAACTTCAACCAATCCTATCGCATCAATTTTTGCATGGACCAGAGGTTTGGAATTCAGAGGTAAGTTGGATGGCAATCAGGAGCTGATTAATTTCTGTAACACACTTGAAAAAGTATGTGTTGAAGTAGTTGAAAGTGGTAAAATGACTAAAGATTTAGCTGTTTGTATCCATGGCAATAAAGTAACTCATGGTGAACATTATTTGTATACTGAAGAGTTTCTTGATGCTTTAGATTCAGCATTGAAAGCCAAATTATCATTGACTGCGTAATTCAGTTCCTCATAAAATTTTTGAAAGGTGCCGGTACTTTAAACAGTATCGGCATTTTTTATTAATGTGTTAATCCGTGATGCAACAAATGTGCAATGACTTTCGCCATGGCTTTGCCTTCACCATCCAATTGCGGATTAACTTCTGTAATCTCGAATGCACCAATTTTAGGATGCGACATTAAGGTACTGAATATCATTTCAGCCTGTTCAACAGAAAGACCATCAGGTGCTGTGGTACCTGTTCCTACAGATACTGTCGGGTCGAGCGAATCGGCATCAAATGAAATATATAGCAAATCACAATCTTTGAGATAATAACAGGCATCGCTAATCACCTGTTTCATGCCTTTTGCTCGGATATCATTGGGTTCAAAAGTTTTGATTCCTACTTTGTCAATGATCACCCATTCTTCATCTTCAGCATCGCGCACACCAATCAATACTAAATCTTTGATATCAAACTTTGGAGAGATGTTATTCAATCCAAGTTGTTTCAACTGGTCCCAATAATAAGCCACATCTTCGGCCACTTCATTTTTTTGAAGATCGAGATGGTCGAGACCGGCTAAAGCAGCCAATGGCATTCCGTGAATATTGCCCGATGGTGTCGTATAAGGTGAGTGTAAATCAGCGTGGGCATCAACCCAAATAACACCAATGCGTTTATCCGGATGAGCATTTTTTAAACCACTTAATCCGCCAATCGCATTGCTATGATCGCCCGATAAGATAATAGGGAATCGTTTACTTTCTATTGTTTTAACAACTTTGTCATTGAGTTCACCCATTGCTTCAACAATATCTTCGATGTGTTTACCGAAGTCGTGCGCAATGTATTGGGTGTTCATGGTGTGGTGATTCACCAGTTCGAATTCGTTGATCACAATACCCAATGCTTCAACCTCGTCTTTTACAGCCTGTGGACCTTGTCCTGCACCGGCTTTACCGGCACCAATATCGGAAGTGGACAAAATAAATAAGGGCTGATTTTTTTCATTTAACATACAGATGAGGTGTTTTTGTCGTTTGATTTGAGTAGACAATAACACTGCAAATTTCGTGGAATAAAGGTAGACTGCCAAATTTTGGACATAAAGAAGCCCGAAGATTGCTCTCCGGGCTTTATTGTTTATGGCAAAACAATGTGCTTTAAAATGGTTTATCCCTGAAGGAAGGCCGCTTTTTCTTCAATCATCTTTTTAAGATTGATGAGTGCGTAGCGCATTCTGCCGAGGGCAGTGTTTAAACTGCAATTGGTAAGATCAGCAATCTCTTTGAAACTCAAATCACCATAGTGTCGCAAAATCAAAACTTCTTTTTGCTCTACCGGTAATTGTTTAATCAAATCTCGCAACGCGTGTTTGTTCTGTTGTGAGATAGTGGCATCCTCAGAATTTTTTTGTACAAAATTCATGTTGGCAAAAATGTCATCACTTTCGGTAGAAGAAATGGTAGGCATGCGTTTCGTTTTACGGAAATAGTCCATAGCCAGATTTCTTGCAATCCTGATAACCCAAGGTAAGAATTTTCCATTTTCTTCGTACTGACCTTTCTGCAGGGTATGAATCACCCTTAAGAAGGTATCTTGGAAAATGTCTTCTGCAATGTAACGGTCATTCACAACTAATTGAATAGCTGTAAACACTTTTGTCTTGTAACGGTTAATAATCATTTCCATACATGCCTCATTGCCGGCCATGTATAATGCTATTAACTCTTCATCGTTTGTGTGATGCCTGTTCATACTAAAACCTCCATTTTTTAGTTAAAGGCTGATTTACCTTTGGTATATTTGGATCTTATAAGCGGGTTTGGTTTAGTATATTTTACTTATAGGCTTTCTAGAATTTTAATCGAATAATAATGCAATTTAATATAAATTATTGACAATGCAAATTTTATTTTAAAAAATTTTTAACTGTAAATTAATTAAAGTGCCTTAGGACTTTAACGTATAAGAGGCATTTTTCTTTTCAGTTGCCATCTGCCATACAATAGCAACAGCCAGCACCAGTTCACCTATTGCTAATATATTGCAATTCTCCAGAAAGTACATGGCAGGGCGACCGATAATAGCCTCGTTTGATAAACAAAGGGCCACACCTGAACTGATGAAACAAATTAAAACACCGCGCCCTACCCTTTTCAATGATAAATAATGCGATAGCATAAAGAACCCGGGCAATGCATAGATATAATTGGCTTTCCAGGCTACAGGTGTCAACAATGGAATTAATGTAATAACCAGAATGAATGTATGTAAAACAAACAACGGGTGCTTTTCGTAAATCGCTTTATAAAACACACTTACAAATCCAATTACTAAGAAAACTATAACGATGTAATACAACCGCTGAATGGCATGATAATCAAGCGATGCCAAAGAAGGAAATTCATTGACCGCCAAATTTTCTGAAGAAAGCAGTCTCACCATAGCCGATATCATGGATTGATTGCGGTGAATGATGGTTTGTGGAACCGATGCGATATGCTGGTCCCAATGTTCAAAATAAAGTAAACTTTGTTCAGGTCCAAATACTATGACACATAGTATCAATGTGATGATAATACCTGCGATAACCGAAAACACCATTCGCCATTGTCTGAAAATAATAAACACAGGTAGCAGAAAAATATTGAATACCTTCCCTCCTATTGACAAGCCCATCAATAAACCTGAAGCTATTGACTTAGTACGTTCCTTATTTAATACATAACAACATGCAGCCAGCATCACCACATTTATTTGCAAATAAATTAAGTTGTCCATAAAGGCACGACAGCAAAGAAAAAAAGCAAGAAAGTAATAGGGTGTTTGTAAATGTTGCCAAACCATCTTATTGGTCAATGATTCATTGCGAAGCACCGACAGCATGACTTTGATACAGTAAAAAAAAGACGCAAATAATACCACCATCCAAAGTACTCTTACACCAATAAAACTCCAGCTGTCCATAATCGCTAAAGGCACAGAGAATATACTGAAAGCAGGTGGCCAGGTATTGAACATGTCGCTGTAAATGTCGCCTTTGCTTAGCACCAGATTGCCTGCATTGACATACCCGATAAAGTCACCGTTTTCTTTTACTTTGGTAATGGCGAATACAACCAATACAATACATAAAAGATAGGGCAGATATTTAAATAGATTGTTTGTTTTCAAGTATTAAGTGGCTCCAAAGATAAGGAGTGAATTTCACTTAATCTCTGCATTAAGAATAAAACAGGTAAGCAGGATTACTGATATTCATAGGCCCCAAGGTCGGGTTTTGAATCTCTGCTTTTATCTTCTAAATCAATTGTCACGCCTATCAGCAAAGCACTATCTCTGGCAGGTGAATCTGATTTTATTTTCAATAAGCTTTTGGATGGTTCTTCAAATTTGGGATCATTGTTAACACCACCCCCTGTTGTTTTATTTGTAATATAGTAATTACTAACACCAATCTTGCCTTTGTATCTCAATAAATTTTTCTGAATGATGGAAGGATTAGGCAAATTTTGGGAGGCATGCAAATCAAAGAAAAATTCTGTTTCATTTGGTCCGTTGATGATGTTATTGACAATTGTAAAACCGATGGGATATGTTTTAACCACTACTTTATTGTCGTTGCGCTCCTGATTGCTGATAATGAAATGCGGGTCTTTGCTACCTGCGCTCACATTGTTCATTGTACAGTGGTAAAACTCATATTGTCCTCCCAGTTGGGCGTAAAACAATGCGATGGCACAATTGCTGACTACAGTATTCTGACAAAAGATACTGCCTGTTCTTCCCCATATACCAAGACCCGACATGTTTTTTATAATGGAATTGGTAATGGTTAATTTAGGATTGGCGTTGTTTGAGAGCGAGTCGACCCTGACACCGTAAGTAGCATTTTTGATGATGGCATGGTGAATGACATTGTCAACACTGGTTCTGTAAAACCCAATGCCCTGCCATTGCCCGGGCTTATCGGCAAAACTATTATCGAGGCGGTCGCCTTCAAATATCACAGGATTGCTTTGGGTGCCATTTACTTTCAAGGTTCCCAATACATTTAAAGCATGGTAGTAATATTTGACATTATTGGTATCAACCAGTACTGAGTTGGTGGTGCTGTAAACATGAATACCCGGACCTATTGTAAGTGTAACACCAACATCGATAAAACTTGTATTGACAATGACATAAGGTTTATCATTGAGTATCCACGAGGTATTGACTTCAAAAACGGTATCCTTAAAATAATAGGCATCCCAACCATAGGCGGCTAACTGAACATATTGAAGATTGCCATTGGTTTCAAATTCAATACTGTCGCGCACTAAAATGGGATTGGTGGCATTATTGGCTTCGAGTGTTGCTTCAACAAATACCCAAGTACTGTCTTTTGGCAATATTTCAATGTCTTGAATAATCGTACCGCTTCTGCCATCCACATTAATTCTATAAACTGAATTGCTTCCTCCACCCAGTCTCACATTCATTTTCACTGTTTCGTTGTAGGGATTGCGTACCATGAATTGTTTATTGATAGAGCGTGGATAAGGACTGCCGGGCAGTTTGGTAAACACCGTATCAAAATATACGGTATCGGTACTAAAGCCCATCGTTCCGGGGCCTTTCAGTATGCGCTCATCCTTGCGGCAGGCAGACATTATCAATAACAAAAAGCAAACGCTCAACAGATATTTATTCAACATGCGATTAATGGTCCAAAAATACGGGTTTAGTTCGTAATACGGAATTTGAACGTATGGTCGGGTCAAATATTGTATTAATGACAAATTATTACAAATGATAAAACATAAAGGACTTTTTTTTAAGTAAATTGCAGCATTATAATTTTTAGTTGCGTCTAATTTATAAAATTAACAATTTTAAGATGAAAAAAATCTTTACTATTTTTCTGTTTTATAGTGCATTTATCTGGCTTAATGCCCAAACTGATCCAATTAAAGGTGTTACTGCGCTTGGTGGTAATTTAAATACAACATCTTTTGCTTTCGAAGACAATAAGGGGCAGTTATGGGTAGGTTTATCAGCTTTGGCTGGCGACAATTCAAGGGTTGACAATGGTATGGCTATTTATCGCAATGGCAATTGGGAAAAGCCTTATACCACCGGTCGCTTTAATGGCGCTGTGCAAGAGGATTCTACCATCTTAGTCACATCTTATGAAGGCACCTACCAAATCAATCCGCATTCAACAAAAATCAATTACGATGTAACCAAGGGAAATTGCATCTTGTTTCATCAATCACAATTGTGGATTGGCACTATGGGGAACGGACTTTACAAACGCACAACCTCCGGTTACAAGAAAGTTGATATTGTCATTGCCAATCAACAATATGACAGTATTTTGAGTATGGAAACAGATGGCAATAATTTATGGCTGGGTACTACGAATGGCATTATTAAATATGATGGAACAGCATTTACAAGATTTGTAATTCCTGTAAAAAACGATCTTCCTCATCCTTACTACAAACGTCTTCAGAATCAAATTATATCCATCAAGTGTGATAAGAACAAAGTTATTTGGGCAATGAATGCCAATATTGTTGATTCAATTGAATGTTTATATCTGATACAAAACGGCACCGTTGTATCTGCCAATAACGCACTTCAAAAAAACTGCGGTCAGGCTGAATTACTACCATACACCGGCCATAGTATGGGTAAAGACCAATGGGGCAATATTATTATCGGTATGCATTGGGGATATTTGCTTATCAATAATCTTTCTGTAGAAGTATATCCCATTACTTATAACATCGACCGCATATCGGATCTCAGAAATGCCTACAAGGCCCTTATTTACTGCAATAAATATGGTGATATCTTTACTTTATATTATATGGGGAGACCCTATAAAATTCAAACTTCACTTTATGACATTAATGACTATCTAACAATTTTAAATACCTATAGAAAAACTGCGATTGAGAAATTGGACATTAACAATATTAAAATATCTGTTGTGAACAATTCGTCTGCATTTAACAAAATGGATCTCATCTACCAATTCATGCAATATCCAACGTTTGTTGCACCATCTGTTTCATGCGCTACACCCATGTATTCATCGGGTTTATGGTTAGGTGGCAGGAGAACAGATTTAGGAAAGGTATTAGTTGCAGCTCAAACGTATTCCCAGGTTGGCAGTGATTTTTTACCCGGTCCACTCGATACGGTTACTGGTATATTCGACTCAGTAAAAAACATGGCTTATAATAAAATCTGGAAAATTGATCGTCAAACAATTGATGGTTTTAAATTAAATTACAAAAATTCAGGTTATTCTATACCTAAATCAATCAACGATTGGCCGGCTCATGGGAATGGGAATTTTTCAAGACATTTAGCGCCATTTATTGATACGGACAACAATGGCATATACGAACCTACAAAAGGCGATTACCCGGATATAAAAGGTGACCAAATGTTGTGGTGGGTATTCAATGATGGACGGCCGCATAACGACACAAAAGGTGAAAGCATGGGACTCGAAATACACGGCAGCTGTTATGCCTATTACAATATTGCAATGGCATCCGGTGACACCAATTCACTCATCAACCGCAGCATATTTTTCAACTATAAAATTATTAACCGCAGTAAATTTACTTATGATTCTTTCCGAATTGGAATTTTCAATGATCCTGATTTGGGATATTATGGTGACGACAGAATTGCTAGTGACACATTGAATAACGCTGTCATCTGTTATAATGGCGATAACTTTGATGAAGGCAAAACCGGATTTGGCAAAAATCCTCCTCTGGTTTTATGCAAATTTCTAAATCGCAAAATGGATGCGATGGTTGCCTACAACAACACTTCAGGCGTAATTAATGGCAACCCGGATAACGATAGCGCCTATTTTTATTACATGAAAGGTTTGTTTCAAAATGGTCAACCTATGAAATTTTTAGACCCACTTACAAATACACTATATAACTCCCGTTTTTCTTGGCCTGCTTCATTTTGCTCCCCATCAAATTTATCTAGCTCAGGCTCACAACCTGGCGACAGAAGGTGCATAATGTCAACGAATGGCACAACGCTAAGTGCAAGTAAAACAACTGACATTACTTATGTTTATACACTCTTGCACGACCCTTCAAAAGATTTCCTTAAAGAAAATTGTGATACAACTTCAAAGGTTTTGAAAAAACTGCAATACTGGTACGATACAAAATCATTTCCTTCAAAGCCGTATTTCGGTGTGGGTGTAAATGACATTCCGAATAAAACACACGACATAACAGTTTATCCCAATCCTGCAAATACTAGTATTACTTTATCATCAACAATACCCGGCTCTCAAGTACAAGCTGTTGTTATCTATGATGTATCAGGAAGAGAGCTGTTACAGCTATCAGCAACCGGAACAAGTGAACTGTTTCAAACAACTATTTCTATAGCTGATTGGCCAGCGGGATTGTACATCGTTCAAATGATTTCTGACAATGGTTCTATAACAAAAAAACTGATTAAATATTAGTCCCCATTAATAATCCTTACATTTGATTTTTAAATTTATGAAACAAATTTTTCTCTGCTTGTTACTTATTTTGACTTTGGGTATAAGCGCTCAAAAACTACCTACCGGTGTTACTGTTGATAAATCTGAATTTATCTCTAGTACTTTCTTATTCAGTGATTCTAATGATGTTATATGGTCAGGTATGCCTAATTTATCAGGTGGCTTAATGCAATTCAAAAACAGTACATGGACCGAGATAAATAGTGATGCATTTTTTTATGATGCTTTTGAAATAAAAAAAGGAGAACTTTACTTGCCATCATCTAAGGGATTGTATTATTATAATGGCAATAGTCTTCAGTTGGATAACAGCATTGTTCAACTGAGATGCATCGAAAAATTCAAGAACAAATTTTACATCAGTACAAAATTCAATAAAATTTACATCAAAGATGGCAACCAGTTAGACAGTATTACTGTTAGTATAAATGCAATTTCACCATCTATTATTTTAGATATGTATGTATTTAATAATTATTTATGGATAGGAACCGATTTAGGTTTGGTGCGTTACAACGGTAGCAATTTCTCTTTGTATCAATTGCCTACAATAAATGTTAGTGATCCTAATATAAAATACCAATACGCCACCGTAAATTCAATTTCATCAGATGCTGCAGGCCGTATTTGGGTAGGTAATATTAATCTTACTTCAACTGAAGGTGGACTATTTGCCATGATCAATGACACATTGCAATCTATTGTAAAATTGTACCCTAGTCTAAGTTGCGAGCAATTAAAACTGATTCCCAATCGTGTGAATGCATTGCGAAAAAATGCTTCAAATAATATTATAACAGGTTTGTTTTATCAAGTATTAGAGTTTACCCCTACTGATATCAAAAGTTACATTACCTCTCCAGATTTATTTAGTTTTATTAATTATAGTTATCCTGGGATTTTCGCCACAACTGCTATTAACGGCAACATTCTATTGAGTTCTGATTTTTTATTCACAATTAATCCAGCTCTTTACGATATCACAAATTACAAAAAAGAAATTTATCCCAATATCAGGTTCAATAAAATCAATATCAATGATATCAAAGCTTCAATAGCCAATGACGGCATCATGTTCGACCAGAAAACAAAATTGGACAACAATGTTCTACCAATTTTCGAGATACCTTCTGTCGGTTGTGCCAGCCCCATGTTCAGTGCAGCCATATGGTTAGGTGGCATTAATGAAACAAGTAATAATTTGCATTTAGCCGCTCAAACCTACCGTCAATCAGGTAGCGATTTTCTTCCGGGGCCTATTGACACAGCCACCCATCAATACGATTCAACACTTAACAGTGCTTACAATAAAGTATGGCGTATTAATCGCAAAACCATAGATGATTTTATACTTAACCGATTGAGCTCTGGTTATGTGATACCTGCAGAAATTCTAGAATGGCCGGCACATGGCACAGGCAACTTCAGCAGAAATTTAGCTCCGTTTGTGGATGTAGATGGCAACAAACTGTACGACCCTACAAAAGGCGATTATCCTAAAATAAAAGGCGACCAAATGCTGTGGTGGGTATTCAATGATGCAGGAGTACACAGCGAAACAGGTGGTATAAGTATGGGCGTTGAAATTCAAGCCAGTTGTTATGCCTACTCATGTAACAATTTAACATTAAAAGACTCCAATTATATCCTCAACAGAAGTATCTTTTTCGATTACAAAATCATCAACAGAAGTTTAGATGATTACAAGGATTTACGTACAGGTATTTTTAATGATGTGGATCTGGGCAACTATTACGATGATTTTGTCGGGTGCGATGTTGCCAATAATTGCGGCTATGTTTACAATGCAGACTTGAATGATGAAGGCAGAGATGGATTTGGCAAAAATCCCCCCATGTTGTTATGCAAATTTTTAAATCAACCATTGTCAGGGTTTATGTATTATCAAAATTATTTTGATAATACTTCAGGCAATCCGAATGACGCAATTGATTTTTATAATTACATGTCTAGCAAATGGAAAAATGGCTCCTCTTTTAGATATGGAAGCGATGGTATTAATGGTATTGCCGCTACTAAATACATGTTTGACAATGGCACTAATCCTACAACTTCATCGTTTCCTAAATGGACTGAATATTCAGCAGGTAATTCTTCCGGTGACCGCAGAATGTTGATGTCTGCAGCTTCTAATTCATTAAAAAAGGGAGAAACTTTTGATCTGGAATTTGCTTATCTCTTTGTGCATGATACCAGTACCAATTTGTTTCAAAATTATAATCAAAAGCCATTACAGGGTTTACGCATTATTCAGAATTTTTACAATCAAGAAAATTTCCCTGTTTGTGACCAAAGCCATACTTCTATAAAATCTATTGCAAAAGAAACCGCACTTGTCAACATCTATCCTAACCCATCTAACGACCGTATTACCATTCAGTCGTCTTTGTTAAATAAAGATATCACAGCTATTCGTGTAACGGATATTTCAGGTAGAGTAATCAATGTATTGAAGCCTGATTCAGACAGCGGCAATTTGAATGTAACACTTGCTATCAGTGAATGGCCAAAAGGCATTTACATCATACAGGTAGAAACTGTTAACGGAACAGTTGCCCAAAAACTGATTAAATACTAACACTATTTTACCATCGGTGTAGATCGGTACTATCGAAAGTCCATTCAGGTGTTGAGATAACACTGCTCAATGGTTTGCCATACCAAGGTGTGCCCGTTGCGGGATTAAGTAGAATCTGTGTTTCCTGTGCGGGCATATAGCTTTGGGCCAGCAGATATTCTTTTTCCCCTTTCGCATTGGTACTCACATCTACCACCATCACAGCATGACCGTAAGGGTTGCCCGTTTTCACCAATACATCTCCGGCTTGCATTTTGTAAAATGGAATTGACTTCAATTGTTTTTTCAATGAGGCCGTATTCGCAAAACTGAATACATGCTCCATGTACTTTCTAAATTTCAAATAGGAATAATCACTGCCCACATACGACAGATAAGTATGCATTTTTCCGTCACCTACAAACCTGAAAGAAATATCCGCATATTTTTTTTGTTTGTACAAATACTCGGCCCTCAATCGCATCACTGCATCGGCACACTGTTGTAAATCCTGTTTGCTAATGGGCATATCAACCACTGCACAATACACCTCTCGTTTTTGTTTGGTGTTGCCATTGTAATACCTCACTAAACTATCCGAATGTTTTAAGGGTAAGTTTCTCAAATAATAAGTAAAACTATTGCTATCCGCTTTTAATCGCTGATACCCGGTATTGCAATTGATGCGCCCAGCCAAATTCTTCGCATTGGGATTCATCAATGTATGGGTTTCTTCTACAGTGGTTGTTTGACTGCAGGTGAGAAAGCAAATAATACTGAGTAGGTAATAATTCATGCATTACACAACGCAATAAATGGATAAATATTGCTTCAATAGTTGGCTGATTCCATGCGTTCGTTTATAAATAAATACTGCTATAAATTAATAATACCAATAGTTTCCATCAAAATTGAATCCTACTATTATTGATTTTCAACATTTTTTTATCGTTGGGTTGAGTTCCACAAAAAAAGTTTATTATTGAAAGTTAATTACGAATAAACATAATGTCTATCTGGAGAAGAAAACCAATTGATGCATTTCATGCTGATGCGAAGAAGAGTGAACTGAATAGAGTATTGACCAAATGGGGGCTTACCTCACTGGGAATAGGTGCCATTATTGGCGGTGGAATTTTTACACTGACAGGTATAGCGGCCCACGACCATGCAGGTCCTGCGTTGGCAATTGCTTTTGTACTGGCAGGTATGGCCTGTACTTTTGCCGCTTTATGTTATGCTGAATTTGCTTCTATCCTACCTGTAGAAGGTTCTGCATACGCTTACTCTTATGGTACTGTGGGTGAAATTTTCGCCTGGTTTATCGGTTGGAATTTAATATTGGAATACATGATGGGCGCTACAACAGTTGCTGTAGCCTGGTCGGGATATCTCGAAAAACTATTAGGGCTTTTCAATATACACCTCCCCCTTTGGATGTCGAATGACCCGGTAACTGCAACAGAAAAATTACACCAAGCCGGTATAATGACTAAACTTTCTGAATTGATGGCCTCTACTTCTGATTTTGTAACACTGAAAGCTGAAGCTATTAAATCCGGTATTGATGCCGCAGTGTTTCAACCATGGAAAACAATTGAAGATGTTTCAGGTGCTGTAAAAGGCAACACAACAGCCGACCTTGCCAAGCATTATTCAAGTATAGAATTACCGCAAATATTCGGGATGAATTTTGCATTTAACCTACCGGCCGTTTTGATCACCATCTTGGTAACTTATATCCTGGTTAAAGGAATTAAAGAAGCAGCCAGAACCAATAATTTAATTGTTGTCATCAAATTATCTGTAGTAATTTTTGTAATTATTATGGGTGCATTTTATATCAACACGGCTAATTGGATACCATTTATTCCTGACCATATCATCGATTCAAAAGGAATAGGTCACTTTGGTTGGAGTGGCATAGGCACAGCGGCCTCTATTGTATTCTTTGCTTATATTGGCTTTGATGCTGTATCTACACAGGCAGGCGAAGCGATTAATCCCAAGAAAGATGTTCCGTTTGCCATTGTCATGTCATTGTTGATCTGTACGGTTTTATACATTTTAGTTTCTTTGGTTCTAACCGGTATGGTGAAATACGATGCGCTTGATTTAAAAGCTCCTGTAGCATCAGCATTTGCAAATATTGGTCAACCGTGGGCAGTATACATTATTACAATTGCAGCAGTAGCAGGTTTAACCTCTGTAATGATGGTCATGATGTTGGGTCAAACACGTATTTTCTTAGGAATGGCTAAAGACGGACTATTGCCTAAAAAAATGTTTGGCAAATTGCACCCTAAATTTAAAACACCATACAAGAGCACAATATTAGTTGGCGCCATTATTTCAGTTATTGCATCATTTACCCCTATCGACAAGGTATCAGAAATGTGCAGTATGGGCACTTTACTGGCCTTCTCAATGGTTTGTTTGGCCGTATGGATGCTGCGTGTTAGAGAGCCCAATTTAGAACGCCCATATAAAACGCCTTACTTGCCGGTTATTGCAACTCTAGGTATTGTGTCCAATTTGATATTAATGTCTCAGGTGCGTATTGGTACCTGGTATGCATTTATTGGATGGGGAGTTTTGGGGATATTGGTTTACTTCCTCTATAGCCGCAGAAACAGTAACTTGCATCCGGGCAACGAAGAGAAAGGTTAAGTTTAATGGAATAAGCGCCTGAAAAAGCGTTTAACTTTATTTTTGATTCTATGTTTTGGTTTTGCAACTATTAGTCCCATGCTAACACTAATACTGAATGAGGTGTATACTTTTTGTACAACTTCAACCGGGCTTAATAAAATTTCAATTGTATCATTATTATTGAAAGCTATTTCATGGGGTAAATATCCTGATTGATTAATTTTAATTTGCAAGGGGTATGTTTGACCTGAAGGTATCCTAAGGTGAGCAACGCCAAATGAATCTGTAAAATTAACATCCAAAATATCAAACCTATTGTAGATATATACTTCTATATCGGGTAATGTTTCCCCGCTTACATTTTTTACTATTACTTTTAATGGTCCCGGTTTTATATATTTTGATATAGAATCCGGTTGTTCTTTTACTATTTTTGCAGGTTGAGGAGTTGTACTGATTTGTCCTTTCAAAACGCTACTCAAACTCAGAAATGCCGTTAAAATAAAAGTGTGAAAATGGAATTTTGGAGCGGGCTGAAATGCTTCAAATGAATTGAAACTGTTTAATTGTTGTTCTCCTATCCTACCACATACCGAATGCTTTGGCTCTTTGAAAAAAGTGAGTAGTTGCTCTGTTGTATAATTTGAAAAATCCACAACAGTTTTGTTACAATGCAAACAATGACGGCCATTGTCATTTGGCACCATTTCATCCCATTTATTATTACAGGGATCTGGTACACTGAGTTGAATAAATTTTGACATAAACACAAGTATAAAGTTGAAAAATTAACATTATACCAAATTTACATCTTTTTAATATTAATAGCAAATTTGAGAATCTGTTCATAAAACATTTCAGAAAGTTGTTTGTCTATTACTGTATGCAGCTGATAATTGCCATACTATCCGTACTCTCAGGTTTCCTGCTAATGGAGGGTGTTGCCTGGTTTTCTCATAAATACATTATGCATGGCATCATGTGGCGCTGGCATAAAAGTCACCACGAACCGCGAAAAGGCAAATTTGAGAAAAATGATTTATTCGGATTAGTATTCGCAGCTATTTCTGCAGGCTTTATCATTGTGGGTTCAATGCATGGCATAACCTGGGAATTTTATTTTGGCATTGGTATATTTCTGTATGGCATTGCCTACTTCTTGGTGCACGATATTTTTGTTCACCAAAGGTTTGCCTTATTCAGAAATACACAATCACGTTATTTTCAGGCCATGCGGTTTGCACATAAAATCCATCACAAGGTAACAAGCAAAGATGGCGCTGAAGCATTTGGTTTTTTATTTGTCAGTAAAAAATACCGCAATAAATACCGCAACAAAAAATGAAGCCTAAAAAAATAATTGTCATTGGTAGTGGTTTTGCCGGATTATGTGCAGCTGGATTATTGGCTCAAAAGGGTCATTCAGTAACCTTGCTTGAAAAAAACGATCAAACCGGTGGCAGGGCGAGAACATGGAAAAGCAACGGCTTTACATTCGATATGGGCCCTAGTTGGTATTGGATGCCTGAAGTATTTGAAGAGTACTTTCAAATGTTTGGAAAAACCGTTAGCGACTTTTATGAACTGGAGCGACTCGACCCCGGGTATCGTATCTATTTTACCGGTAATCAACAGATGGATGTACCGGCAAATATTGAACAGTTAAAAGCAGCATTTGAAAAACGCGAACCGGGCAGTGCCAGACAATTGGAGGTATTTTTAAAAGATGCAGAGTACAAATACCATACAGCCATGACAGATTATGTGAAACGGCTCTCTGATTCTCCGCTTGAATTTCTTGAACCTCGCTTGATTCTAAAATCCCTACAACTCAATTTATTTTCATCGCTAAGAAAACAGGTTAGGAAACGATTCAAAGACCCTTTACTAGTGAGTCTTCTCGAATTTCCTGTTTTATTTTTAGGCTCTACACCCGACAAAACCCCTGCCCTGTACAGCATGATGAATTATGCCGATTTAGTAAAAGGCACATGGTTTCCAAAAGGCGGCATGTCGCAAATCGCTAAGGCATTTACAAAAGTGGCAGAATCGGTTGGTGTTAATATATTGCTTAACAAAGCTGTAACACATATAGAAACCAATAATAACAAAGCTAGTAAGGTATGGGTGAATAATGAAGTATATGAAGCAGATATCGTTGTTGCAGGCAGTGATTATCAGCATACCGAACAAATGTTGTTAAAACCTGAAGCCAGAGTGTATACAAAAGATTATTGGGATAGTCGCACCATGTCCCCAAGCTCCCTGTTATATTTTGTAGGCATCAATAAAAAAATAAAGGGGCTGTTGCACCATAATTTGTTTTTTGACGAAGACTTTGAAACGCATGCACAGTCTATTTACTCTCAACCTGATTGGCCGGCTAAACCACTTTTCTATCTCAATATTACCAGCATTACCGATTCACAAACGGCACCTCCTGATTGCGAGAATTTATTCTTTTTAATTCCTTTGGCACCGGAATTAAAAGACAGTGATGAAACTAGAGAGCACTATTTCAATATAATGATGGAAAGACTGGAGAAAAAAACAGGACAATCCATAAAAGGCAGTATTATTGTTAAAAGAAGTTATGCCATGAATGATTTTGTTACAGATTACAATGCCTATAAAGGCAATGCCTATGGACTTGCCAATACTTTGATGCAAACGGCCTTTCTAAAACCAAAAATCAAATCAAAAAAAATCAATAATCTGTTTTATACCGGACAGCTGACAGTGCCCGGACCGGGTGTTCCACCGGCTATTATCAGCGGCAAGATAGTGGCTGATGAAATATTAAAACAAATTGAAAAAAATATTTTGTAAAACTTTTTTTAAACAAAACCGTTAAAAAGATATGTTCGAATTGTACAATAAGACTTCTGAAAGATGTAGCAAAGCAACCACAAATATCTACAGTACATCTTTTTCTCTCGGAATAAGATTGATTGCTAAGGATTTTCGTTGGGCGATTTATGGCATCTATGGTTTTGTAAGATTGGCTGATGAAATTGTCGATACATTTAATCAATACGACAGAAAAGGGTTATTGCAAAAATTTGAAGCCGACACCTATGCTGCTATTGAAGATGGCATCAGCCTGAATCCTATTCTACACAGTTTTCAGAAAGTAGTTCGTCAATTTGGTATTACTAACGAATTAATTGCCCCATTTTTTAAAAGTATGGCTTGCGATTTGGAACAAAGCACTTATAATAAAGATGAGTATGCCGGTTATATTAATGGCAGTGCTGAAGTTGTGGGCCTTATGTGCCTGAAAGTATTTTGCAATGGCGATGAAAAAGAATACAATAAATTGAAGGCATCCGCTTGTTCATTAGGAGCGGCATTTCAGAAAGTGAATTTTCTGCGTGATATTAAAAGTGATGTAGAAGATAGGGGCCGAATCTATTTCCCCCACCTCGATCTATCGCAATTTGACGACAAAGTAAAAAGGGATATTATTGATGATGTTAGAACCGATTTTGCAAATGCTTATAAAGGCATCAGACAGTTGCCGCTAACCTGCCGGTTTGGTGTCTATACTGCTTATATCTACTACCTGAAATTACTGGATAAAATAGAGCAGACACAGGCCAATCAAATACTTGAAAACAGAATAAGAGTGGGTGACACCGAAAAAATGGCCTTATTGGCAAAATCCTATTTTAAATTTAAATTCAATGCGCTTTAATATTCTCTATATGTTCATTGCAATAGTTGGTGCGACAGGATTTAAAACTGTCGAAAGCTCTGAAATTGCATTGGCCAGGATTTATTTTGAAAAAGCCAGTACAAGTGAATCTGCCGCTAAAAGTTTGAAAGCGATTACTGATGCAAAAACCAATGATGTATTAAAAGCCTACAACGGTGCTGCATTGGCTATTCTAGCTAAATACGCATGGAGCCCTTATAAAAAACTAGACAACGTTAACAAAGGATTGGCACTCTTAAACAGTGCTGTAAAGTCAAGTTCAAGCGATGTAGAAATTCGATTTTTAAGATTTGCTATTGAAGAAAACCTGCCCGCAATTATTTCGGCTACCAGGCATCTTCAGGAAGATAAAACATTTATTTTAAAAAATTTGGTTAAAACTCACCCAAATTATAAGAGTATAAAAAATTATCTTATACTTTCAAAATCACTAAGTGCTACTGAAAAGAAGGCTTTGAACTGATACAAATCCCATTTTTCCGCAATTTTATCCGATAATAGGGCTTCATCTGATTTAGTTTATTACTTTTGTCGTTCTATATGGATGAAATCATGACTTCAGCAGGCATTATCAGCCTGATCAGTTTAACATTTATGGAGGTTATTCTCGGTATTGACAATATCATTTTTGTGAGTATTGTGGCCGGCAGGGTTGAGAAAAAAGATCAGAAGCGCGCCAGAAATCTAGGTCTATTATTGGCCATGGTATTGCGTATCGCCCTGTTGTTCATTATTCAATTAATCATACAGGCGCAACAAACACTTTTTACTCTGCCCATAGATTTTGCCGGAAAAGACATCAGTATTAAAGACCTTGTATTAATGGGCGGTGGCTTATTTCTGATTTATAAATCGACAACTGAAATTCACCACAAATTTAATGTAGATGACCATGAAGCAACTGAGTCGAAAACAAAAATGAAATTCAATACGGCAGTGATGCAGATATTGGCGCTCAATCTTGTTTTTTCAATTGACTCTATCGTTACAGCCATAGGATTGACTCAAAATATTACCATTATGATGATTGCCGTTATTTTATCAATGATCATTATGCTGGCAGTGTCGAGCAGTATTAGCAATTTTGTAGAGAAACATCCAACTGTCAAAATGCTGGCCCTCTCCTTCTTGTTAATGATTGGATTTATGTTGATTGTTGAGGCATTTGAGATTCATGTACCAAAAGGTTATATTTATTTTGCCATGGCATTCAGCTTATTTGTGGAAATGCTGAATATCAGTCTCCGAAAAAAAAGAGGCAATATTTAATATCAGCATGCTATCAGGTATTGGTCTTCAATTCAAGGTACATACATCCTTTAACGATGCGCATGCATTGTGGAAGTCAGTAGTACCCGATGACCATCATTTAATCAGTAGTGATATGGTGGCGCTTGAAAACTCACAGCCGCCTGATATTATTTTTCGCTACGTTACAGTTTTCAGAAACAATACGCCTATCGGTGTACTGTATTTACAACACCTCGAATTCAGTCATAAGCACTTTAATAAAGACTATTTAAACACTACTGTATTCAAACTTTTGAGTCCGGTAGCCAAGCGTTTAAAAGCCCATTTACTGGTTTGTGGTAATTTGTTCAGGGTTAATTTTCAAGGGTTTTATTTTATTGAAAAGAATGACAGGAATCTGGTTTTTGATTGCCTTGGTTTTTTGAAAAAGCATCTGAAAAAAGGACGTAGTTATTGCGGCATTCTGGTAAAAGATTGTAAAAGAGAATTTACACCGACTGGTTACAGCTGTCACAAATTCCAACCATTCAGACAAGATCTGACAATGGAGATGAGCATTCGCGACACCTGGTGCAATTTCGATGAATACGTTGTAGCCCTTAGTAAAAAATACAGACAAAGAGCCGTTAAAATTCGCAAATCGGCTTCAGAACTGGAACGCAAGTTTTTAACCCTTGATGAAATTATTACCCGCAGTGCTGAATTGGACCAACTATACAGACAGGTAGTAGATAAACAATCGCTGGCATTGGGTATTTTAAAGGTGGATTATTTTATTGAAATGAAAAGACAACTGGGTGATAAATTCCAGATTGTTGCATTTTTAAAAGATGGTCAATTGCTTGCTTTTAGCGGCCATATTTATTATCCTGAAAAGAGTGCAATGGAACTGCACTACATTGGGTTTGATTATAAACACAATCCCGCATACAATCTGTATTTCAATATTATTTTTGATGGCATTGAAACTGCCATTGAAAAAAAATACAAATCGCTGGAGATGGGAAGAACCGCTCGAGAAGCCAAAGCCAGTGCCGGTGCACAAGCAATCGAAAATTTCAATTACATTTGGGTAAAAGGTGGCTTACCGCGATTGGCGGTTAATTTTCTTTCAAAGAAATTCGAAGCCGGCATGGGTGAAGAATGGCAACACCGCAATCCTTTTAAGGAGTAGTTATTGGTTAATTGTTATTAGGTTACTAACAGTCCCGACACTTCAGAAAATGTTATTGCTTACAGACCCACTAACCCCTATATCCTAATCTCTTTTATTGCACACTTACTACCCTGAATACTGTACGTCTGTTTTGTGCTTTGCCTTCAGGTGTTTTATTGTCAGCAACAGGTTTTGTATCACCGTAACCCACCGATGTTAAACGGGTCATTTCAATACCGGCTTTTATCAGATAATCTTTTACTGCTTTTGCTCTGTTTTGAGACAAGGTAAGATTCTTTGCTTTGTCGCCAGTATTATCAGTGTGGCCGCCAATCTCAATTTTCATGAAAGGGAATTTTTTGAGTAATAATACCAACTTATCCAATTCAGCTTTTGATTCTTCCTTAAGTTCAAATTTATCGACATCAAAAAACACGTTGGCTAATTTTACATCAATATTTATTTCTGGCTTTTTCAACGGCACATCAATAATGAATGGATCGAGACTGCCCGTTTCCTTTAAAGAGAAATTATCCGAATAAAACAGATAATTGGTTTGATCAACGGTCAGCATGTAGTTCTTATTTGAATTTAATATCAGCAGAAATTCACCGGTTACTTTATCACTGTTAATCGTTGTTACAATCTTACCTGTAGCCAAATCTGTCAGTTCTACTTTAGCACCAATTTTTTCGAGTGTTTTTGAATCGTACACCTTTCCTTTTACATAACTAATGGGATCAGGCTTGATTTGATCGTAAAGCGGAAATTGATAAATATCCTGTTCACCATACCCACCTGAACGATTGGCACTCAAATATCCGTAGCGACCCTGTCTATCGACAATAAGTCCTAATTCTTCTCCGCCTGTATTGATAGGATAACCAATATTAACAGGATTTTTAAATTTACCGTCTTCTCCCTTTTTAGCGACAAAAATATCCATATTACCCATTCCTAATAATCCATTTGAACTGAAGTACAAAGTATTATCATCATAGTGTATAAATGGCGCCATTTCATCACCGGCAGTATTGATGTCTTTCCCAAGATTGATAGGTACATCAAAACGACCATCTTTAAACTTTGACATATAGATATCCATTCCTCCAAATCCTCCTTGTCTATTGCTCGAAAAATAAATTGTTAAGCCATCTGAGCTAATGGAAGGCTGACTTTCCCAGGCACTTGAATTAATTGGAATCCCTAAATTGGTAGGCTTGCTCCATTTGCCGCCATTATAAATTGAAAAGTACAAATCGCAGCTTCCTTGTCCCTGAGGCTCATTTCGTTCATTGACACGACCACAGGCCGTATAAAAAATGAATTTACCATCTGAGGTAACAGATATGGTTCCTTCATTTTCAGGAGTATTAACAGGTGGTGGCATTGGCACCGATGGTCCCCATGTACTATCAGTAAGGGCATTGGCTACATAAAAATCTTCATGTACATAACGATCACTTACCTTAATTAATCTTGTAAAATAAAAATTCTTTCCATCCAGAGTAATACCGGGAAAATATTCACCTGTTGAAGTATTGATTGAAGAACCTAAATTAAAAGGTTTAAACGGCACAGGATTATTCATTAAATCAATACAAACATCCATATTGACAATTTCTTTATTGACGTCTTCTACTCTTCTTGCATCAAGCTTTTTAGGATTGGTGAGATATTTTTGGAAATTACTTTTTGCCAAATCATACTGCATATTGTTTTTATAAGCATTGGCTAGTCTATAATAGTTATAATAGTTCTCGGGTTCTAATTCCAGAAGTTTAAGACAGGATTTTATGGCATTTTGATAATTCCCGGCAACATTTTCAAATTCGGATTTATACTCCCATGCTTTAATGGATGTGCTATCTTTTTTAATGCCTTTATTGACCAACTCTAGTGCTTTATCAATGCTTTCGTTTTTGTAGGCGATGTATGCTTCTTCTGCATATTTATCTCCGGGGCTTATAACCTTTTTTTTCTGGGGCTGTGCAGTAATACAACCGCAAAAAGCTATAGCTAGTATAGTGAATAAGACTTGTTTCATGAAATATGTGCGATATAGTGTAAACATTGTTTTTGCAAATTTATTGTATCAATTGGTTTATCCATTACGAATACCCAAGAGGTTTTAAACATTTTAAGATAATAACAACGTATAATTCCAAATGTATGCCAAATAAAAAAGCCCCTAAAAATAAGGGGCTTCTTTGTTTTGGGTAATCAATGGGGCTCGAACCCACGACCCTCGGTACCACAAACCGATGCTCT
>JAZKEQ010000021.1:0-8924 GCA_040386935.1 Bacteroidota bacterium
AAAATAAAGATCTCATTGCCAACTGGGATGCGCTTGTAGAAAAATATAAAAATGAGGCATATATATTTAAGGTAAGGAATAAGGAAATTACCATTCAAACCCATACAGAGAGTCTTAGTCATACTCAAATACCTAAAATTGCCATGCCTAAATTTAAGGCCTGGGGAGATTTGTTGAAATGGCAGTTACAGGAAAATGTACCGGGCGAATTCCCTTATACAGCCGGTATTTATCCTTTTAAAAGAGAAGGCGAGGATCCAACCAGGATGTTTGCGGGTGAGGGTGGACCAGAAAGAACGAACAGAAGATTTCACTATGTCAGTTTGGGAATGCCAGCTAAGCGCTTGTCTACAGCCTTCGACAGTGTAACATTATATGGCAACGATCCTCACATTCGCCCTGATATATATGGTAAAATAGGCAATTCAGGCGTGAGTATTTGCTGCCTTGACGATGCCAAGAAATTATACAGTGGCTTTAATCTAGCCGATCCTAAAACATCAGTATCCATGACCATCAACGGCCCTGCGCCTATGTTGCTGGGCTTTTTTATGAATGCTGCTATAGATCAGCAGTGTGAGTTATACATTATTAAAAATGGCCTCGAGCAAGAGGTGAAACAGAAGATTGCTGCAATATTTAAAGCCAAGAATCAGGATATACCTCAGTATCAAGGCCCTTTACCTGAAGGTAATGATGGCTTAGGTCTGATGTTATTGGGCGTCACAGGTGACCAGGTATTGCCTCAGGATGTATACAATGCCATTAAAATTGAAACACTCACTCAGGTGAGAGGAACAGTACAGGCAGATATTCTGAAAGAAGACCAGGCGCAGAATACCTGTATTTTCAGCACAGAGTTTGCTTTGCGTTTGATGGGCGATGTCCAGGAATATTTTATTCGCAATAAAGTCCGCAATTTTTATTCCGTATCTATTAGTGGCTATCACATTGCTGAAGCGGGTGCCAATCCGATTACACAATTAGCATTTACGCTTGCTAACGGGTTCACTTTTGTAGAATACTATTTGAGTCGTGGTATGGATATCAATGATTTTGGACCAAACTTGTCTTTCTTTTTTAGTAATGGTATCGATCCTGAATATGCTGTTATCGGAAGAGTTTCAAGACGTATATGGGCCAAGGCGATGAAGAAAAAATACGGAGCCGATGAAAGAAGCCAGATGTTGAAATACCATATTCAAACCAGTGGTAGAAGTCTGCATGCACAGGAAATTGATTTCAATGATATACGTACAACTCTACAAGCGTTATATGCCATATATGATAACTGCAACAGTTTGCACACCAATGCTTACGATGAGGCGATAACTACTCCAACAGAAGAATCAGTGAGAAGAGCTATGGCCATTCAGTTAATTATTAACAGAGAATTGGGTCTGGCAAAAAATGAAAACCCAATTCAGGGATCATTCATTATTGAAGAATTAACCGACCTTGTTGAAGAGGCTGTGATGGTGGAATTTGATAAAATTACTGAGAGAGGGGGCGTATTAGGTGCCATGGAAACCATGTACCAAAGGGGTAAAATTCAGGAAGAGAGTCTTTACTACGAAACCCTTAAGCATACCGGAGAATATCCTATCATCGGTGTAAATACATTTTTGAGCAGCAAAGGGTCTCCGACAATTTTACCAAAAGAAGTTATAAGAGCCACTGAAGAAGAAAAGCAATACCAGATCAGTATGTTAAAATTATTGCAGGAAAGAAATACTGAAGCCAATGCACAACAATTGAAAAATCTTCAGTTGAAAGCTATTAATAATGAAAATCTTTTCAATGCCTTAATGGAAGCTTGTAAAGTATGTTCACTTGGTCAGATAACTTCAGCATTATTCGAGGTTGGTGGTCAATACCGCAGGAATATGTAATACCTATGCGGCAGTATTGTCGTATAGGTCATTTTTTTATATTGTAATTTTCAATCTGCGGAATTTATGTAAAGGCATCATGCCGTTTTCTGTTTAATTGTCAATTCTCAAAATAAATATTTTCCTCAATTGGTCAATATCTAAATTGCTATATATTTGTCAACCCTAACATTTTATTTATGAATAAAAAAAGTCTGTTCCTGATAGCAGGAGTTGTTACGCTTTCACTAATCGGCTATGCCGCTTTTAAATTCTTTATGCCGGGTACCGGTCATTTGAAACTTATTCCAAAAAACTCTATGGTGGTAATGACAGTAGATATTAAAGAAATAGGAGAAAAAATAGATTTTGACGGCAAATTGAAAGATACCAGAGTTTACAGGGATATTATGAAGGAACAGAACCGTAGAATCAAGGAGGATAAAACGGATAGTACATCGATGGCAATTAAAGAATTGTTGGAAAACCCTCTGTCAACAGGTGTTAATGTATTCAGTGATGCTTATCTGTTTGTTTACAATGACGGGAAAACCAACTTTGTAGGTGTTACAATCGATTTGAACGATAAGGGAAAATGGGAGAAAACAGTAAAAAAATTAAAACTCAGTGATAATAATTTCAAAAAGGGTGAGGGTTATAAATGCCTGCCAATAAGTGAAACTATGATATTGGCCTGGAATGATAAAGGACTATTGTTTTTAAACCGCGAGTTTGATTATTATGCCATGATTTCAAGTCCTAAAGGGTTGGATAGATTGGAGAGTGTGGTAGGCAAGTTTATGAATCAAACCAAGGAAGAAAGTATTTTGGCCATCCCAGAATTCGGTAATCTTAAGCCGGATGAAAATGATGCCAGTCTGTTCATTAATTATGATGAGTACAATAAACAGTTCAGCAAGGAAACAGAAGTGGCCTACAGTAGTCCTGCCTATAGTGTTTTGAAAAGTATAATGGCCAATTTCAAAGGCGTATATGCTTGTTGTAATCTAAATTTTGAAGACAATCAGATTGCCTTTAAATCAAAATTATATGGGGATCCAAAAAACCTTGAAAAAATTAATTATATGAAGGCTAAAGGTGTGAGTGAAGAGGCATTGGATTATATTACAGGGTCAGGTAGATTGTTAGCAGTATTAAGTGCTAATATTGATTTGAAAAAAATAGCAGGAATTGTCTCTGAAACCAAGGAAGGCAAACAACTGATAGCTGATGCAGCAGAATACTCAGGACTAACTTCACAGCAATTAGAGAACCTTTTTTCAGGGGAGTTGACATTGGCTGTCACAGATATTAAAGAAATTGAAACAAAAGGGTTCGATTATCAGATAGATGAAGCAACCGGTGCATATATGCCTATGGAGGTTATACGAAAATCCCCAATGCCGATGATGACATTTAATGTTGGGGTTAATAATGTTGCCGACTTTGATACCTTTACTTCACACACTTTTGATAGAAGTCTCAATAGTGGCATGCCTGTTCCTATGCCAATGGGAGCATTTGGGTATGCTCAAAAAGTAAGACACGCAAAAGGGTGCTTTATTTCAAATGATACGATCTTGTCACAGATGATTCAAAATAATAATAAGTTTTCAAAGAAACCTGACTCAGAGATGTGCAATTTGCTAAAATCAAATTCAGGCTTTTTGTTTTTTGATTTAAACCTTAATCACTATCCCTCTACATTTACGGATATAATGCAAACCAATATGGGCAAAAATCAGTACGGCTATTTTAAAAGCTATATGTCTTTGTTTAAAGACATCAGGATGATTGCGAATGGCAGTGAATTTACAATCGAAATTAATTTGCAGCCGGGTGAAGGCAATGCTATTTACAGGATCATTAAGCAGTCGGATTACTTGCCGGCTCGCAATTCACCATCATACTAGTACTATGCAAATAGTGATCAATAATGTTGTGCCTTCACCGCTGGCTGATAGTTATATCAATACAGGGATATGGGGTAACCTAATCACATTGGAATCAGGATGCACCTATTTAGTAAAAGCCCCTTCCGGTAAGGGAAAATCTACTTTTATCAATTGTATATACGGGTTAAGAAAAGACTATACAGGCAGTATAACTTTTGATGGGAGTGATATAAAAAATTATGGTGTGAACCAGTGGGCCCAGAACCGACAGTCTGAATTGTCGGTGGTTTTTCAGGATTTAAGGCTTTTTAATCACCTAACAGCATTTGAAAATATTGAAATCAAAAGGCAGTTAACAGGTTCAGTATCCAAAAATATTATTGAAGAAATGGCGGAGTATCTTGGTGTTGCAAAATGCATGAATCAAAAGGTGCAATACCTTTCAATGGGTCAACAACAAAGGGTGGCAATCATAAGGGCCTTAATGCAGCCTTTTAAATGGCTATTGTTAGATGAGCCCTTCAGTCATTTAGACTCAGGGAATTCAATGCGGGCTATGCAATTGATTTGTTCAATTTGTGAACGCCAGAATGCAGGTTTGATAGTAACATCGCTTGGTGAAGATTCA
Organism: Bacteroidota bacterium; assembly: GCA_040386935.1. Lineage (GTDB taxonomy): Bacteria > Bacteroidota > Bacteroidia > NS11-12g > UBA955 > JABMMZ01. The sequence goes on from JAZKEQ010000021.1 coordinate 4,395, forward strand.
GGGTTGAAACATTACACAATTTTAGAAGTATGATCAAGCAGATTTTATTGGCCAAGCAAAATTACTGGCAATTGGGTTTCGTCATGTTGGGCAGTTTTTTTGGATTGCTGTTGGTGATGTCATCCGTACAATTGTATTGTGATTTTAAAGCCATTGTTGCCAATAAAAACGATTTAATAGCACCGCAATTTGTTGTGGTTAACAAACCGGTAACACTTTTAAATACATTGACAGGGATGAGCAGCGGATTCAATGATGAAGAAATAGAGGCGTTGAAAAAAGTGAAAAGTGTTGGCAGTGTAGGTAAATTTACCGCCAATCAATTTACGGCCAAAGCCGCATTTGAATTTGGTGGCAGTGCGGTATATACCGATATGTTTTTTGAAGCTGTTCCCGATGCATTTTTAGATATATCAGTTGATAACTGGAATTGGAAAGAGGGGCGAGAGGTCCCTGTGATTTTGCCAACAGATTACATCAATTTATATAATTTCGGATTTGCTCCAAGTCATGGATTGCCGCAGATTTCAAAAGCAACAGCTCAAATGGCCCCTATAAAAATAAAAATTGAAGGGCAAGGAAAAGCCGGAGAATTTCAAGGGCGCATAGCAGGTTTTACTAATAGAATTAACTCAATATTGGTGCCTGAAAAGTTTTTGAACTACGCCAACAGTATTTATGGAGAAGGTACGGCAAAAAAAACAAATCGTTTGGTTGTTATGTGTAATGATCCCGGAGACGAAACACTTACCAAATATATTGAGGAGCAGGGGTATGAAACCAATCTGGAATTATTGAAAAATGGCAAGCTTAATTCACTGTTGAAAGTTGTATTGAGTATATTGCTGGTAATAGGGGGTATCATCATTTTATTGTCAATAACAGGTTTCATTCAATATGCTCAATTATTAGTAAGTAATGCGGCTTATGAAATTAGCACACTATTACAATTGGGCTATTTTGTGAAGGTATTATTTGCCAAAATATTATTGTTCTACAGCATTGTACTGGCAACAGTAGCCATATTGGGAATAACAGGGTTGTACGTAGTGAAGCACTATTTTAATGCATGGATTATTGCCAAAGGATTTGAACCTGAAAATGGCATATCACCTTTGGTGTTGTACACCGGTATTGGATTAATGTTGTTATTCTTGTTGTTGAATGCTATGAATATTTACAGATTGATTAGAAGGCTGGCGGGCTAAGCAATTAGTTCAATGTGTTTAATATACTTTGCGTGGCTCCTTTTCTATCCATGATAAAATTTTCAGCATTTGGTTTTAATGCCTGATAATTGATTGTAGAAAGTATTTTAGCCAAATCATCTGATGAGTGAATTTCAAATAATACGCCTGCTTGTCTTGCCATTTCTGCTTCAGGAAATTTATGGTGTATAGGTCCGGTAACAACAGGTGCGCCAAATGAAAGTGGTTCCAATATGTTGTGCAATTGACCTGTGAAACCGCCACCGATGAATGCAATATCCGCATAGTTGTAGGCGCTGGCAAGATGCCCAATGGTGTTAAGTATCATCAGGTCTGAAGATTCAGGTGAATTAAATTCAGTATATAATACAGGTTTAAAATCTTCAAATTGTTTTTGAATCTCTCTTATGTGTTTATCGCTGATATCATGGGGTGCAATGATAATTCGTAATGGAGACGTGATATTGCCTTTTAAGTAATCGAGTAATATAGATTCTTCTTTTGGCCAGCTGCTGCCTAAAATCAAAAGAGGGATATTGTTCTTGAAAATAGCAATATTGGCATTCTCTTTTACTTTTTGACTGTTGTCGAATACCCTGTCGTATCTTGTGTCTCCGTTTAGTTCAATATTTGTTAACCCCTTGCTTTGTAGTAAGTCAAAGGATGTTTTATTTTGAAGAAAAATAGTCTTATAGCCTTTAAGCAATTTAAAGAGCCAGGCACCCCAGAACGAGAAAATATATTGACCTTTTCTGAAGTTTGCTGAAATTAGATATACCGGAATGTTCTTTTTGAACAGCGCTTTCAGCATAAAATACCAGATTTCATATTTGATAAAAAATACAGCTTTAGGTTGTAAAAGTGCAATTAATCGTTTGGCGTTATAGGGGGTATCTAATGGTAAATAAAATACAGCTTCGGCTAATGCATAATCCTTTTTTTGGTCGTAACCGGAAGGTGAAAAAAATGAAATGACAAGCGATGATTCAGGGTTTGACAATTTGATCGATTCCATTACAGGACGCGCTTGTTCAAACTCGCCAAGGCTTGCACAATGGAACCAGTATCTTTCAGGATGGGAGGGTAATTGTAGATGTTCGAAAGTTTTTTTTCGACCTTCGGTAAATGCTTTTAATTTTGGATTGGAAGATAGTTTTGCAACAAGCGGCAGCAGCCATTCTACAACTTTAATAAAGGCAAGGTATAGAAACTGCATCATGATAACTTATTCGAAATATTTTTCTTCTTCCCCTTTTTTTGTGCCTGCTTTTCTGCCAAGGATTGGAATTAATACACCGATTTTTATACCTACTAATTCATCTTTTCTAAGTCTGGTGTCTTGAGTTCTTGTATCATAGTTTAATTCCCTCCTGTTGCGTGTAAATCCTCTGAGGTATTCAATGCCGGCATAGAAGCTGAATAATTCATCAGGCTCCATTCGCTGGTAACCCAGGAATACTCTAAGCATTAAGCCATTGCTCAATCGGTCATAACCTTTATAGATATTTTTTTCGAGTTGAGGCATGATGGTTCGGGTGTATAAAAACTTTACCTTGTGTTGTAAAAAGCCAACTCCTTCTGTAAATACTATACCTGAATTTGTATGGATGCGATTGAGGGGAAATACTCTGCCAAAATCGAAATGAAAGTGATAACCTCTTTCGTACAATCTTACAACTGCTAAATTGCCCTGTGCATCAATCATACTACCGCTTGGTCCCGTTATGGTATCAAACATTGTATTTTCATTGACATTGCTGCTGAAAATAATATCGGCACCACCTGAAATAATCCAATTTTTTTTACCAAATTTATAACCACCGGCCAGACCAAAAGTATTGCTATTGCCAAAACGCACTTTCATGTCGCTTAAGGGCATATGTCGGGCATATGACAATCCTATCAAAGCCGCATTTCTGTAAATGGTTGTTGGAGGGTCAGGTAAACGCCTGGTGCTGTCTTTCGCTTGAAGACAAACAGCTATACAAAAACAAATCGTAAGGTTAAATATTTTGAACACAATAGGGCAAATATACTTCAAATTCGGGAATGTTAATAATCATTGTACGGACTCATTTACAAAGATTTTTTGAATAGGGATAAAACGGATGTGCATAGCAGATTAAATATCAGCAGCAATGATTATCTTTGCCGCCATTGAAAACTCAAGCAACAATGAAACCCATACAGATGGTTGATCTGGCAAGCCAGTATCAGCGATTAAAGAGCGAAATAGATCCGCTGATGCAAGACGTTCTGCTTCAGGCAAATTACATTAATGGTGCCCAGGTAAAAACATTTGCATCTGAATTAGCGGCTTATTTAAGTATTAAGCATGTTATTCCATGTGCCAATGGAACTGATGCATTGCAGATTGCATTGATGGCACTTGATCTGCCACAAGGATCAGAAATTATCACCCCGGGATTTTCGTACATAGCATTAGCAGAAGTTTGTCACTTATTAAAACTCCAACCGGTTTATGTAGAAGTGAATCCGGAAACCTACAATATTAATCCGCTTGAAATCGAAAAGTTGATTACACCGTTAACCAAAGTAATAGCACCGGTGCATCTCTTCGGTCAGTGTGCGGATATGGAAACAATTATGGCCATTGCAGAGAAACACAATCTTTATGTATTGGAAGACAATGCACAAACCATCGGTGGGGAATATACTTTTTCAAATGGTAGAACCTGTAAAGCAGGCACCATTGGGCATATAGGCACTACTTCATTTTTCCCTTCAAAAAATCTGGGATGTTATGGCGATGGCGGTGCAATTTTTACCAATGACGATAAACTGGGTGAGCGTTTGCAAATGATTGTCAATCACGGTCAGAAAATAAAATACATCCACGAAGTCGTTGGAGTTAATTCCCGTCTTGATACACTGCAGGCTGTTGTGCTTTCAGTTAAGTTAAAATACCTCGATTCATTTAATAGAGATCGTCAGGCAGTTGCAGAGGCTTACAACAAAGCATTTGCGAATCATCCTAACCTTAAAACTCCGGTTGTTGCTTCAAATAGCACCCATATTTATAATCAGTATACTTTAAACACCTGTAATATGGATGTTGAAGCATTTCGCCAATCAATGAAAAAGAATGGCGTACCAACAATGGTATATTACCCAATGCCTATCCATCATCAGGAGGCATATCGCCAGGATGTGTCTTTGCCTATATCAGAATCGCTGAGTCAACATGTGGTGAGTTTACCAATAGGTACCGATATGGAAACGGAGCAAATTGAGTACATCATATCAACCGTATTAAATTATTTCAAATCATAGTCAATGAAGATAGCAGTAGTAGGAACAG
>JAZKEQ010000022.1:0-31428 GCA_040386935.1 Bacteroidota bacterium
CAATAACAAAGCGAAGATAGTGAAAATCTTCTGTTTTTAATATAGACGTAATTCCGACAGCAACCGTTGCATTCGTGACTAAGAATTTACAAAAAAACTAACAGGGCTTATTTTTTTACAAATCGGGCGCTGGAAATACTCCCTGAAGCATTTCGGACATTCACCACATACAAGCCATCGGTCAGATGATTGATATCGAGCGACAAAAAGCTATTGCCACCCAATTCAGGCGAAGGATTGTAATACACAACCCGCCCAAACATATCCACTATTTCAATGCTTACATTTTTCACGAAAGCAGCATTCAGCTCAATATTCACAAGTCCTCCTGCAGGATTTGGATAAACTGCTTTAATCCCATTACCGGATATAGATTGATTGAACTCCAATGCATCTGTAAGTTGAAATCCTGTAGTGTTATCAACCATTTTCAATTTGTAAAACAAATTCCTGCTTTTTGTTACGATTGGGTTTTGATCCAAATAGGTATATTCATTTAATTCAGCAGCCTGACCTATTGCCGGAATGGTTGCTATATTCTCAAACTGATTGCCATTAACAGAACGCAACACCTCAAAGCCATTCAAATTCTCTTCATTGGCTGTTCCCCATTTTAGTTCTACCTGGGTATTATTGCTTGCTAAATTACCATCGAAATAAACGATATTCACAGGCAATATGCTTAATACAGTTATTGGTTGTGTAACAAATGAATACCTTGAGCAACTGTCCGTTATAACGCAAGAGATATTGCAAATGGTATCTGAATACACATGACCGGGCACAAAACTAGTAGCAGCAGAATTAGGATTAGAGAATGTACCCCCGCATGTTGCCGACCATTGATAAGAAAGTGTTGAATTAACAGGCGATGTAGCAGCAACTGAATATGTGTAGGTACTTTGTGCCACCAGCGTAGAAGGCATGGTTGATGAAGTAACTGCAGGCACTTTATCCGCCATCGCCATCAGTGAAAAGTTGAAAAACTGTCGCATTGCAGCTACACTTGCCGAAGAAGTTCCGCTGATGTTGTGACCAGCCTGATACATGACATAGCCGGCTGAACTCAATCCAAAACCGCGACCGTACAGTGAAATGGCTGCAGGGCCATTGGGAAATGAACTCACATTGCTTTGGGTTGAATCATAAATACCCAATTTTGTGGTATTGCGCCATGCGCCACCTGATAAAGGGATGTACACCTGCTCAGACCCATTGGTATGGGCTGCGTCAGAAGTACCCATGAATTGAAATACAGGGTCATCCGGACGCGCTGATATCGCTGCTCCATTATAAGACGCTCTGTTAAAATAATATTGGAATGGTGTTGAACCATCATTGTGAGAATTGTAATTAATCAATCCTGTAGTCGACAGAAAATTCATCTGTTGTGCTGAATTTGACGGATTGACTAAACTTTCGAGCACACTCACTGAGTGACATCCCGCCCAAATTGTTCCTTTATAATTGCGGTTCCAATTGTACAGGTTGCCATGACTCGACCATGTTGGATCGGCATGTGGCATCATAAAAATATCGTTACAAGCCCCTAAAGCACTTGCAGACACTGAGTTATAAGCAGATGTAGGCAGTCCTGCATATGAAAAGAAGCTGGCTGCAATTGAACTGTTAGATGAATTGAGAGACCAATTAGGCACACTGGTTAAAGTTTTTGTAACATTGACAGTAAGGGTCGAATTTGTAGAGTCGAGTACAACACCTTGACTTCTCCAATAATAAATTCTTGACTGTGCGGCTGATGTAACATATTGACGCGGAATAATAAAAGTACCGCCTTTGAATTTTTTACTGTTATAGGTAAAATCTGTTGAGTCATGCATTTTACTTGTCCCTATCACCCATTTAACAGGGATCTGATAGGTTTTGAGTAATTCAAAAACCAGCCCATACGGCTTCAAACCATTGGAAACAGTCTGTGATGTAACGCCCATATTAACAATGTAGGATCCGGTAGGGAACGTTTCAGTCTGACTCTTGACCAATGTGAAAGTAAATAGCAACCAAATAGAAAGTGTGTGTTTCATGTTCTAACTTATTTTTATAATACGTTAGCATTAGTTTTGCGCAAATTTAACCCTAATAACTTTTATGTCAATAAAAATCGACAAGATGTCAATCAAGCAACTCGTTTACAGTCTTTTAAAATTAATAGATTTTTGCAAAAAAGGCTACATTATCCACAATTGCACATTTTTTTTATAACTAATTATCATTAATTAAAAGATTTAATAAGTCTTTTTACTCAGGTTTATTTTAGAAAATTTAAAAAGGACAAAACAAAGTTGGGAGGACTATTTTTCCCTGTTAATGACGAAATCCAATAACTGGAATAAACTCTCCCTCGAAGAATTTTCAGGCATGGTTTCCAGAATTTCCAAAGCCAGCTTTCTGTAATGCTGCATTCTCTCCTGGGCATAGTCAAAACCGCCTTTATCCAACACAAATTGAATAATTTCCTGAACCGCCTGGCGCTTGTGATTCTTATTTTTAATGAGATAAATGATGTGGCGCTTTTCTGAACTTTCAGCATTATTCAACGCGTAAATCAATGGAAGAGTCATCTTTTTCTCTTTGATATCAAGCCCTGTCGGTTTGCCTACATTATTGTCCCCGTAATCAAACAAGTCGTCCTTTATCTGAAACGCAATGCCGGTGTATTCACCAAACTGCCTCATCCGTTCTATGACCTCTGTATTCGCACCTGCTGCTGCAGCCCCTATGGCACAACAACTGGCTATTAATGATGCGGTCTTCTTCGTAATGATGTCGTAGTAGATATCTTCCGTGATATCGAGTCGTCTGGCTTTTTCGAGTTGTAACAACTCCCCTTCGCTCATTTTTTTTACACTGTCGCTGACAATTTTCAGCATATCAAAATCATCGTTATCAATGGATAATAATAATCCCTTTGCCAATAAATAATCGCCTACCAATACCGCTATTTTATTTTTCCAAAGGGCATTCAGACTAAAGAAGCCTCTGCGCTTATCGCTGCCATCTACCACATCATCGTGTACAAGAGTGGCAGTATGCAACAGTTCTATCAAACTGGCCCCTCTGTATGTTCTTTCGTTTATTTCGCCATGTAAAGCTGAACAAAACACCACAAACATGGGCCTCACCTGCTTGCCTTTGCGCTTTACAATGTAATGCATAATGGTATTCAGCAAAGGGACATGGGTTTTCATGCTCTCACTGAACGTAGCCTCAAACTGTTGAAGTTCTTGATTAATGGGTTGCTTTATGGTATCTATGGAAAGGCGCAAATGAAAAATTAGGCACGCAAAATTAAGGTAAATAAATTTGACTTACTTTTGCAATCCCAAAATATTTCAAAAATGCAAACAGTAGACAATTTTAATTTTAAGGACGAAAAAGTTTTAATCAGAGTAGATTTCAATGTGCCCCTCAATGCAGAGTTTCAAATTTCAGACGATTCGCGTATTGCGGCCACTGTTCCTACTATTAAAAAAATACTGAACGATGGTGGTGCCTGCATACTGATGAGTCACTTAGGCCGTCCGAAAGAAGGACCGGCAGAGAAATACTCTTTGAAACACATTGTAAACTGTGTAAAAGAGTTGACAGGTGCGAATGTTTTCTTTGCATCAGATTGTATGGGCGATGAGGCTGTAACATTGGCAGCTAACCTGAAAGCAGGTGAAATTTTATTATTGGAGAATCTCAGATTCTATAAAGAAGAAGAAAAAGGCGATCTCACTTTTGCTCAGAATTTGGCAAGACTCGGAACTTTTTATGTGAATGATGCTTTTGGAACAGCACACAGAGCACACGCTTCAACAGCTATTGTTGCCCAATACTTCGGCAATAAAAAATGCTTTGGATATGTGATGTCTAACGAGATTGCGAATGCACAAAAAGTATTGAATAATCCTGCCCGTCCATTTACTGCTATTGTTGGTGGCGCTAAGGTATCTGATAAATTACTGATCATTGAAAACCTGATGAATCTAGCAGACAACATCATCATTGGTGGCGGTATGGCTTATACCTTTGCAAAAGCAATGGGTGGAAAAATTGGCAATTCACTGTGCGAAGACGACCGCATGCCATTGACCCTTGAACTGATTGAAAAAGCTAAAGCAAAAGGCATTCGTTTACTATTACCTGAAGACAGTATTGTGGCTGATAAATTTGCTAACGATGCACATACTGCTATTGAAAATAATTCTGCTATTACCGATGGTTATATGGGATTAGACATTGGCCCTAAAGCCACTGAAGTGTTCTGCGATGTCATCAAAAATTCAAAATCTGTATTGTGGAACGGCCCCATGGGTGTATTCGAAATGAGCAGTTTCGAAGCAGGCACTAAAGCAGTTGCAGATGCCGTTGCCGATGTGGCTCAAAAAGGTGGATTCAGTTTAATAGGCGGTGGCGACAGTGCTGCAGCCATTCATAAATTTAATCTGGCGGATAAAGTGAGTTATGTATCAACAGGCGGTGGTGCTTTACTTGAATACTTTGAAGGAAAAGAATTGCCGGGTATCAAAGCTGTGATGCAAGTTGCCAATCCATGACTATAGTACTTCCTTTATTCGGTCTATTTTTTATTGCTTTAATCATTGCTTATTTCTATGATTACAAAAAAAATAAGGCCATCTATAAAAACAAAGGTCAGGGTAAGTTATATGCATTTATCATTATCGCCATCATACTGATTGTGATAGGTTATTTTCTGTTTGTAACTCTGGGCATCAAATCTTTGCTATAAAACAATTCTTACCTTTCTACCAGGTAAGGATTAAATTTCTTCTCATTACCTATTGTTGTTTTCGGTCCATGACCGCTGTATACAACTGTGCTTTCAGGCAATGTCAGTAGTTCTGTTTTGATGGCATTGATGAGGGTGTTGTAATCACCTCCGGGTAAATCGCTGCGTCCTATGCTTTGATTAAACAGAGTATCACCGGCTATAACAAATCCACTTTGCTCACTGTAAAAACTGAGGCTGCCGGGTGAATGTCCGGGTGTAAATAATGCAATCAGCTTTTCATTCCCTAAATGAATTATATCACCCTCATGAATAAAATGATCAGGCGCAGGCGCTTCAGTATAATGCACTCCGTATATGGCTGCTGATGCCCGTCCATTCGCCAGCACTGGTATTTCATTGTGATGACATTGAAAAGGGAGTTTGTATTTATCGGCACAGTATCGCAGACCTAAAATATGATCGATGTGACAATGGGTATTAATCAAATGAATGGGGGTCAGGAAATTATCAGTAATGAAGGTATCCAAAGCCATTTCCTCATAAGCGCCATTCATTCCCGGGTCGATGATGATGCACTCATTCTGTTCGTTGAAGAGTATATAAGTATTCTCCTGAAAGGGATTGAAACAAAAAGATTTGACCGATATCATAAGGCTTCAAAAATCTGTCATATTTTTTCACAAAACAATAAAAAATATTTATTTCCGTTCAAGTGAAATGAAAAAGAAATTTGCCCTCCTTTTATTTTCAATTGTAGCAATTGGTGCTATCGCACAAAAAAGTTACCACCTTAAAATTTTTAATTCATCTACCTATAAACACGATAAACAATATTACAGTTGGTTAAGCAACGAGAAAACAAGTCTAACGCTTTTCAAATTTGCACCGGCATTTGCTATTACAAAAAATAAATCAACATTAGAGTTTATAATTACAAATTGTTCATTTGCTAAAACTACCTGGAGGGAGCAATACATAATAGACTCAAATAAAATTATACATTCACGCTACCAAACCCGCAATGCGTTGTACAGTGTCATGGCAACCAAATATTGGCAGGTAATGACTTCTAGCAATCAAAAATTTAAAGCGCATATTGGAATAGGTTTAGAGCCCAATTTCAGTTCTTATAAAGTTTTAAAAACAAGCAATAGTTACAACTCAAGAATACTCACAATAGGCCTGAATGGTTATATCACACCCCGCTGCACTTATGATCTGAATGATAAATTTTCTTTAGAATTAAACTTGCCGTTTCAGCCCATGGCACTCACCTATACTCAATCAAAAATAGACAATCCCAATTTCACCCCGGATCAACAAAAATATGATCAGTCGGATGCAAAAAACTTTCCACCTTACTTTGCCCTTAATATAGGATTGGCTTACAGATTGTAATCTATTCCAAATAGATTTCCCAGTTGGCGACAGCGCCATCCATTTCTACCCATGCCACCGTATTTAATCCGATATCGAGAAACATGACATTGCGGTCGGCACCGGTATTTTTATCTGCAAATACTCTCAGACTGATGACTCTGAATTTTTTTTCAGCATATTCACATGGCAACATTTTTACATCGTAGTCGCCATCGAGAAAAAAGTATTCGTAAAAATCTTCACCTGTTTCTTTGTTATAAGTTGCTGCCGGATTAGGAATACGCGTTTTTTTGTAATACTGAATAAATTTAAATGCCTTCCCGGGACAGGTGCCCATAGTCACCGTATCGCCCACTTGTACGGGACGCATACTGTCTTTTGTTTGTGCGCTTGCAAATCCAAAAGAGCAAGCCATAATCAGGAATAGGAGAACATATTTCATAGATGAAACTATTGCAATTTATTTGCCAAAATAATAAAAATTTTTGTTTTTATGAAATTATCTTTTAATTAGCATAATTTTTAACAAGAGAGATGGAAGACAACAGAGACCAAAACAGTATTTTTTCTAAACGGGTAAAAGCGGGTAAACGCACGTATTTCTTTGATGTTCGCGCAACTAAAAGCAATGATTATTTCCTTACCATAACTGAAAGCACTCGCAAATTTGATGATGGCAACTATGTGAAATCAAAAATATTTTTATATAAAGAAGATTTCAATAAATTTCTTGAAGCGTTGAACGAAACAGTGAAGCACGTAAAAAGCGAGCTGTTACCGGAATACAATTTTGATGAATTTACTAGAAAAGAGGAACCCTCTAATTCCTGATTTTTATCTGATTAAATTTTTACTCACTCAGCCTGATATAAGGCAATACTGAAGTACCATTCTCAGTGGTTACTGAAATGTAGTACACCCCTCCCGACAATTCACCGAAGGCAATATAACTGCCATTCCATTCGCATACTATTTGCTTGCCTGTGGCATCAAAACAGGTCACTTTAAGTATGTCTTTGTCGCAAACAATATTCAATTCGCTGTTGCCCGGATTAGGGAACATTTTGATTTGATTTTTAAGTTCCAGTTTTTTAACGGCTAAAGTACCATCGCAAAATTTTTGCATCACCAATAGTGACCGGTATAAGTTTAAACGTCCGGCTGTTGCGCTTCTGCCAACCAAATCAGGCAAGGTATCCACGCCTTCGAGAATGAATCTGCGCAATAATAAATTACCCTTTGCAGGATTGGCCTTAATTGTATCCAGCAATTTTTTACAAGCATGATTGTGCAATATGCCGATTGTCGCAGCTACCATAGGTGTAGCAGCCGAAGTGCCACTCATGGTACCATAATAATTGTTACTCAATCTATTCATTTTAGAATAAGTCAATGTTGTTACTATCCCTTCGCCAGGTGCACTTAAATCAACACTGGTAGTACCATACCCTCTGTTCGAATATTTGTCAATTGTATTAGTCGCACCAACAATCAACAAATGCTTACTGGTGCAGAGTGATGGCAAATCACCTGTTACTTCTACATGGTTCGGATCATTGCTTGTAGCCCCTGCTGATAAGATGCCGTATTTACCCAAAGTATCATAAAAGGCACACCACAATGGCGCCTGATTGGCAAAACGATTGTCAACGCCCCAACTGCCATTCAAGGCTACTACAAAAGCGCCTTTTGTACCATTACTTGAATTGTACAATTTTCTTTGATACAATACATAATTAAATGCTCTCAGCACATCGCTCTGAAATGCAAAACCCGGAACAGCTGTACTGCCCGTATCAGCGATATTCACCATCATCAATTTAACATGCCACATGATACCGCAGGCTCCTAGTGAATCATTACCTGTAGCACCTATAATACCGGCAACCTTAGTACCATGGGAAGCTACATAATTGGTGCTGTCGCTGATGTCGCTGTTGCGGCCCATAAAGTTCCAACCATAGTGGTCGTCTTTATAACCATTGCTATCATCATCTATATTATTGCCCGGAATATCTGCATAATTGATCCAGATATTATTTTTAAAATTGGGGTGATTGATATGCAAGCCGTCATCTATAATTGCAATTACAATTGTATCACCATTTTTGTTAATCCCCGAAGTAGTGGTAGAATCCCATGCAAGCGGTGCCTGTATTTTATTTAAATGCCATTGACTCGGATAAAGGCTATCATTTGGAGTGGTGCTTCGCTGATATACTGGTTCGTCTCTCTGTATAACCGATACATTGGGCAACTGCGACAATAAGCCGATCAATTTCAATTCATCAATTTTTAATGGCTGGTAAGCGACCTTAAACATCGTCATTTCAAGATTCAACGCTTCAATATCGGAAGGAGTACATCCTGATATTTCACTGATAGCACCGATGGTTGCAGGGCGACTGAAAGAAATAATGAGAGCGGATTTCCCTGAAGGAATGGGCTTATGAGCGTATGCCGAACTAAATATTACAAGGCATAAGCATACCGTTATAAATCGAAACATAAACAAATATACAAAAAAATCAGAACAATGGATTCATTCCATTTTTATGAGAAATTCTTCCCAAATGCTTGTAGGCCGCTTCAGTTACCTCGCGCCCACGGGCTGTACGCATTAGATAACCCTCCTGAATCAGGAATGGTTCATACACCTCTTCTATTGTGCCGGCTTCCTCTCCCACTGCTGTTGCAATGGTATTGATACCTACCGGTCCACCCTTGAACTTATCAATGATGGTACCCAAAATACGGTTATCCATTTCATCAAGACCATTGACATCTACATTCAATGCATCGAGTGCAATTTTTGCTATGTCCAGATTGATGTTGCCATCCCCTTTTATTTGAGCAAAGTCGCGGGTACGTCTTAATAAAGCATTGGCAATACGCGGGGTTCCTCTGCTTCTTCGTGCTATTTCATATGCAGCGATATCGTCTATGGCCACTTTGATAATACCTGCTGAACGAATAACAATACGGGTCAATAAATCGGTGTTGTAATACTCCAAACGATTGGTGATACCAAAACGCGCTCTTAATGGAGAGGTTAGCAACCCCGAACGTGTGGTCGCACCAACCAGTGTAAAAGGAGACAGTGTAATTTGCACGGAACGCGCGCTTGGACCTGAATCCAATACGATATCAATTTTATAATCCTCCATTGCCGAATATAAATACTCTTCGACAACAGGACTTAATCTGTGTATTTCATCAATGAACAATACATCACCGGATTCCAAATTTGTCAGCAACCCTGCCAAATCGCCCGGCTTCTCTAATACAGGGCCACTGGTAATTTTGATATTGCTGTTCAGTTCGTTGGCAATGATATTCGCCAAGGTTGTTTTACCCAAACCCGGAGGCCCGTGCAACAATACATGATCCAATGCCTCACCCCTCTGCACTGCTGCTTTTACAAACACTCGCAGATTTTCTAAAATCTTATCCTGCCCCGTAAAATCCTCAAACTGTGCGGGTCGCAACACTTTTTCAATTTCTCTTTCGGTGGGATTCAGTTTTTCTGAAGCGGGATTCAAATGATCGTTTTGCATCGTCAATGCAAATATAGTTGTGCCGGCATGATATTCATCCAATCACGCTCCAATATTTATTGTCGGTTTTTGCACTTTTATTGACCCAATTGTTATAAAAACTGAAGTCGGGCAACCTTTCTTCACCGAATGTCATCTAAATTTTAAATTTTTAGCATGAAATTTGCAATCCTTCAACCAATGAATTTAAGAAAATATCTCTTTATACTGTTAGCTGTTACTCCATCACTTAAAGCCCAGATCATCAATGATATTAAGTTTGATGAAATTATTTATGATTTTGGCAAGATCAAAGAGGAGTCATTAGAGGTGAGTCATCTATTTAAATTCACCAATGTATCTGCAAAAAGTTTCGTTGTTACAAAAGTAACCACCAGTTGCGGATGCACCCAACCGGAATGGTCTTCCGACACTGTACCTCCGGGTGGTTCAGGTTTTATTAGAGCCATTTATTCAACAGATGGCAAGAATGGCGACTTTCACAAATACCTGTATGTGTACATCAACCGTCCCGATTATTTTGCCACCATTTCCATTAAAGGACATGTGATACCTAGACCGCGTCCTGATTATGAAAAAAACACCTTCAGACTTAATTATGGCAATATGGCTTTCAGTGAAAATGTGGCCAACATCGGTACCATACTCAATTCGGAAGTGAAAGAGAAAACCATTCGCGTATTTAACTACAACGATTATCCCATTCATATTCTAAAAATTGATCAGAAACCGGATTTTGTTGAAGTGATTATGAAGGATAGCATTGTAGATGCTGGCGATTCCATCAACATCATCGTCAGAGTATTTGGCAATAAAATTATTCAGGTAGGCGATGCTTACAACCGCATTAGTTTGCAAACTGACGACCCTGCTTTCTCTCAAAAATTCTTATTTGTACAAACAAAAATGAAGGAGGACTTTTCGAAATACTCAAAGAAAGAGTTGAAGAACGCACCAAAGTTAAAACTATCAAAAGGGCCAACAATAGATTTAGGCAAGCATAAGCTCGGTTCCAAATTCACTGAAACCATTACCATTACTAACACGGGAAAATCAGATTTGATAATACGCAAAATGCAGCCGGGTTGTAGCTGTATTACGCTCAACATCAGTTCTGCTATCATCAAGCCGGGTCAGTCTATTACTGTTGTATTTACTTATGATGCCGTTAACCAACCCATTGCTGATTTAAGCAAACTGGTTTCTGTTATCTGCAACGACCCTTCTCAACCTGAATTTAATTTCAATTTCAAAATCACCATTACTAAATAGCAACTTTCACATATGAAAAAGGTTATTTTAAACAGCATAATATCCTTTGTATTCGGAATTGGCGGAGCCTATGTCATGCTCCGTTACGACAAAAGCGATTCTAATGACAGCAGTATCCGTACAGAAGCTGTAAAAGGTTTACTCACCAACTACAACGGCAAAATAGCAGAAGGCAATCTGAGTTTTGTGATGGCCTCAAAAATAAGCACCCCCAGTGTTGTGTTTATTAAAACAACTGCCATGGTACAACAACGCAGTCCCTTCGGCTGGTTTTATAACGACTGGGACCCCTTTGGCAGCATAGGCCAGGTGAGCAGTACCGGCAGTGGTGTTATTGTCAGAAAAGACGGTTACATCATCACCAACCTGCATGTTATTAAAGATGCCACAACCATTGAAGTAACACTTAACAACAAGAAAAAAAATTACAAAGCAAAACTGATAGGCACCGACCCTTCAACAGATTTGGCCTTATTAAAAATAGATGCCGAGAATTTACCTGCTGTTGTAATGACCAATTCCGATGATTTATTGGTAGGTGAATGGGTAGTAGCTGTAGGCAATCCTTTCAACCTTACCTCAACCGTTACAGCGGGTATTGTAAGCGCTAAAGGGCGCAACATCAATGTGGTGAACAATCAGTTTCCGATAGAATCATTCATACAAACAGATGCGGCCATTAATCCGGGTAACAGCGGTGGGGCATTGGTCAATCTGAATGGCGAACTGGTGGGCATTAATACAGCGATATTCAGCAAAACTGGCAGCTACACAGGTTATGGTTTTGCTATACCGAGCAACATTGTTTCTAAAGCTGTAAAAGATCTGATGGACTTTGGCGAAATTCAAAGAGGTTATACCGGCATGGAGGCCACTGATATTGACGAGAAAAGTGAGAAGCTGAACAAGACCAACGAAGGTGCTTTGATATTGAGTATTTCAGAAGGCGGGCCTGCACAAAAAGGCGGACTGAAACCGGGTGATATCATCATTAAAGTTCAGGACAAACCGGTGAGCAGCAAATCAACTTTTGATGAGCACATCTCCTACTACCGACCGGCCGATAAAATTAAAATCACTTATCTGAGAGATGGCACTGAAAAAGAAACGTCTATTTCATTGACCAATAAAGACGGTGAATTGAGTTTGAATAAAAATAATACCACCAAGTCGGAAAAGTTAGGCGCTGATTTTGCACCAGCTTCAAAACTTGAATTGCAAAAATACAAAGTGGCAAATGGGGTGAAAGTATTCAATATCCATCAGGGATTAATTGCCAGTATGAATATTGAAGACGGCTTTATTTTTACCAAGTTCAACGGCAAACCATGTACAGACGTACAGGCCTTAATAACAGAACTTGAGAACGCCAATGGCAAGCTTCAAATTGAAGGCATAAGCCCTGATGGCGGCACACGGTATTACAATTTTTATTATTGATTGGGTAATCTTTGTTGGGATGATAAGTTAAAGGAATTAAAACTTTTTAATTAGTTCTGTCTCTGTTGGTATTCATTTTTGCCTCCAAAATTTTTTGGGGCCAACATTGGCAAAAAAATATAAATTAAAAATATTCTTTAGATTTGGTTTTGTCATAGAATTCATCAATGGCAAAAAAATATTTAAACAAATCTTTTCATAAGGATACGTTTTTTTAACAACAAAACTAAAATGGAATATAATAATGCCATTTCTTTACTACTTTATTATAATAGTCGATAGCTTCGATATCACAATCAACTACTTTCTTGCCTTTGAATTTATCATTAATAATTAATATACGTTCAGAATTATGATCATAAGTATTTTGTGACGGATGTTTATCTGAAATAATGGAGTTATTAAAATAAATTACATAAAACTTTATTGGATATAGTCTTGTACGTATAGTAAGATAAACATTTTGGGTGTTTGGGGGGTGAGTAATCATCAATTCAGGTTTATCAACATATGTTAGATCGAGGTGTTTAAATTTTGGAAATTTATAAATATCTTTCTTTAAATTATATTCTAAAATCAAAGAATCATTATTATACCATCCTTCCTTAATCTTATGCCCCAAACTATCAAATAATACCAGTTTCCCATTCATTTTATTGTTATATATTGTTAGAAATTTTCTTAACATCCCATTTTGATAAAAAAACAATTGGGTATCATTAAATACATTGAACTTAAGTCTAAGTTTCCTTTTTATAGTACCGTTAGGGTAATACCTGTATATAATTTTTTCACTATCGTTCAAATAAACTAATACTGATTTATTACTTGTAGGAGTTTCTTTCAAAGATGAATTACAACTAAATAAAAAATAGATTATTAAAACTATAACTGCATTATCTTTCATCTATAATTTTTTTTTTACTTCCCTTCTTAACTTTCATCTGATTAACTTCCTGAGTGCAATCCTTCCTATATATATAAACAGATATAAACACACTATCTACAACATTTCTATGCCGTTGTTGGCGTTCTATTTTACCTCCTGAAGTTTTGGGACCAACAACAAACCCTAAGCTCCTTTTAAATTCTTTCATACAGCTACAAATACCTTTATATATCGAAAATACTAAAAAAAAGAAAATCCAACAATAATTATTAAAAAACAGATTTCTACTATTGCTCAAAGTAGTAACTCTCAATGACCATTATTTATTTCCACCCACAAAAAAAAGTCCCGCTCCGAAAACATCGAAGCGGGACTTTAAATTTTATTAGATTCTTAGAGAATTATTTTACAACTGATATTCTGAATGTATTGGTACTGCCGTTGATGGTTACCTTCACAATGTAGATACCGTTTGCAACATCACCCAGGTCAACAATACTTGTATTGTCTGCTGTTTCGTTGCTCTGTACCAAACTGCCGGTTACACTGTATACATCTATCTTCATTCCGCTGGTCATATCGCTGGTGATAGTGAATACACCATTGTTAGGATTCGGATACAAGGTAATGTGACCATTGTCTGCAATTGTTTTCACATCTGTATTAGCACTCATACGTTTTGTCATTGTGCATTTACAGCCTGATCCACTTTCAGCAATTAATATGACATCGTAGATACCTTTGGTTGTGAACTGGTAACTTGGAGACACTGCAGAAGAGATACCACCATCACCAAATAACCACTCATATTTCAAATAAGAAGTATTAGCAGGTGTAAACTGAGTATTCATGAATCCTAAATTCTTAATAGTGAAATCACAGGTTGGCTGTTCATTCACATTTAAGATTTTTCTCATCGTATCGGTACAACCTCCAGGATATGCCGCTACTAACTGAACAGTGTAGATGGTAGTTGTTGCCGGATTGTAAAGGCGTCTAGGCGCTCTATCTGTTCCTGATCCGTTACCGAAATCCCAATTGAATGTCATACCTGCTTTATCGCCTGTTGAAAGGTTCACAAAGTTGGCTGTTTCACCTGAGCAGATATCCGTTACTGTAAAGTCGGCTTTAGGCTGAATCACCACATTGATGTCTTTGGTGATACTTTCAGAACAACCATTGGTAAAGGCTGCTTTCAGTGTTACTGAATGAACACCTTCGTTAGCCCAACCATGTACCATGTTTTTGATACCGGTAGTATAACCATCGCTTACTGTCCATGTATACACAGGGTTCGCCACAGTTTCAACTGTTAAGTTATTGAAAATTGTTGGCGTTCTGCTGCAATACTGATTAGCTGTAAAGTCAGGTTTAGGTGATGCTTTAATCGTTACAACCTTAGTGATTGAATCTTTACAATTGAATTCAGATACTGCCAGCAATTTAACACTGTAGCTACCCGGAGCTGCATAAGCGTGTTGTGCATCCAATGTTGTATAGCTATCGCCATCACCGAATGTCCAATAAGCGCCTTGGTTACCCCAAGCAATTGTCGATGTATTATCGAATGTGATATCTGTTTTGGTACATACTGAAGCGGCAGGTACTGTAAAGTTTGGTTTAGGGCGTGGAAACTGATAAGCGTTCTTGGTCAATGCCACCTTACAACCGTTAAAGTCGATATTCAATGTTACTTTATATCCTGCAGGCACTGTGTACAAGTGACTAGGATGTGTTGCTGTTGATTGTGCTGTGTTATCGCCAAAATCCCATTTAAACTTCATAACACCTGAACCACTAACAAACGATTGATTCTGGAATTGTATTGGCAAGCCTTCGCATTGATTCAACACTTTGAATTTAACTGTTGGTATATCTGTAATAAACACTTTCAGAGTTGTATCCTTCACAACACCCCAAGGAGTGCTTGTAGCTACAAGTTTAACAAAATAAGTACCAGGTGCAGGATAAGTAAACTCTGCATTCTGTAAATCTGAACTGTCATTTTTAGAAGTTCCGAAATACCATTTGTAAGTCGCATTTCCTGAATGAATAGTTGTCAGATTTTCGAAGTTTGAAATCTCACCTAAACAGATGGTATCATTGAATTTGAAATTTGTTTTTGGTGTTGGTGCTACCATTACTGTGCGTTTCACTATCGAGTCACAGTTATTAGGACCAAAATCAGAAAGACTTACTGAGAACGTAATTAAACTATCTAAGAAAGCTGAAGTCGGTTTGAAAATCAATTTACCCGGTCCTGAAGCTGAAGGTACGACTGTATCGTATTCAGTTAATGGCACTATAACGCCATAAGCTGTTTTAGCAACAATATTAGTCACTGCCCATGTTGTACCGTGACCTGCATTGGTATAACCAACAGGTGCTACCAATTCATAGGTGTTTGTTTTACCTACTTCCAGCACATCCGGTTGAGCCACTATACCTGTATTGAACTGACCTTGGAATGGTGTTCCTTTCACAACATCTGCAGATGGCAGTTTTTTAACTGTCACTTTCAATGGTGATCTTGTTCCACCCTGACACATGTTTTTATAAACGAATGTCATTTCAGGATGCCAGTTAGCCAATACCTGAGTGGCACCAAATGAACCTATAATGATACTACCGCCACCTTGAATTGACATTTCAGTATTTGCAACTGTTGGTCCTCCATTTTGACAGTAAATAACATTACCTGTTGGGTAATTTGGATTCACTTGTGATGCGAAGTAGAAGCTATAGGT
Source organism: Bacteroidota bacterium (assembly GCA_040386935.1). Taxonomy (GTDB): domain Bacteria; phylum Bacteroidota; class Bacteroidia; order NS11-12g; family UBA955; genus JABMMZ01. Next base: position 16,045 of record JAZKEQ010000022.1, read on the forward strand.
TTGACCTGCTTGCAGGAACATGCCTTTAGTAGACACCCTGCCCCAGTTAAAGCCACCCTGATTGAAGTAGGTTACCTGACCTGAGTTAACCAATGTCCATGCAGACGAGTTTGTCTCAAAGCCATTGAATGTTCCTGTCTTATAATACAAGTTGTAGCCTGTGTTTGGCACATTGTACCACAATTTAAACAACATACTATCAAGCAATACGGTTTTGCTAATTGTTACATTCAACATACCACCATAAGGCACAGTTTGATTTACGTTTACTGCTGTATTTCCAACAGGGCCGAATCGCACAGGTTTACTTAACCTGATGCTTTGCCCATAGAAGGTAGTTGTTTGATTGATGAACGGACCGGTAATATTGTTACCCATTCCAAGATATGTTCCACCTGTAGCTGCTGTATACCATGACAATGAATCTGAGCTGGTTGGTGGCAATCCTGAAAGGAATGGTTTACCCATACCACATTGTGATACATCAAACACAGTAGGTGCCGGTGCATTGCCTAAGAAATTAAATGTTGTTGTCAATGTATCGTTATCAGGCACTGAGTCTGTCAAACCGATTGGCTTATAGGTCCAGAATCTGAAATTATAAGTGGTGTTATTGACAAAATTGAACGAAGAATTCACCGTTACATTCACAGAGTTACCTGCGGTAATGGTATTATTAATATACATTGGTGTCTGTAATGCGCCATTCACCATCCAATTCAATCTGAAACTGTCGATTGTTTTAGTAGAGAAGTTGCCCACTCTTACTGATAATGCTTGGTTGTTGGTACAAATATCCGGTGGATTCAATTGAGATACCCCGATATCAATGAATGGTGGGTAAAACTCATCGGCTCCAATATCAACAATTGTTGAAGGTGCTAATGGTCTTGATTGTCCATCTATATCAATTGCACAAGTATTAATGAATGTCCCTTTGTTATTCAACTGAGGTTTCACTGCGTGCAGGTTATTGCTATTATTGGCATAACCCGGATTACCTGAAATTGAATTTGAATTGTAAGTTGGCGCTCCACCTGTAGCGGCCGTATAACCACTATTACCAATGACAAATATCAGATTGTTTGTACTTGCTGTGTAATAATTGTTATAATCAATTGTCAAACCTGATATAACTGGATTGCAATAGAAATAACATGTATAAGTTCCTAATCCAAAGTTAGCAAATGAGTTATTTCTAATATCAAGATTACTATATGTATTAGCAGTTGTTTGTTGCAGGAAGAATGCAGAACCTGTATTTCCACTTGTAACACTGATAGAGTTATGGAAAATATCCATGTTGTGAATACCCGGTGTACTTGTACTCATATACACCCCATAAGGATTTGCCTGAGTTGATCTACCGCCTATCATATTGTTCTGCAATGTTGAACGGAATGAACCTCCACCAAACTGGTAATTGGCTCTTTGCAAGTAGATACCGTATTGTCCGAAATTATTGATATTGTTTCTTTCCATTTTAAATGAATCCACATAATCCAAATAGATACCTGAAGAGCCGGTTTGTGAATTTGGACTTAACCAAATCTTATTACCAATAATATCCGATCTTCTTTGGAATTCAATATCAATCCCTCTGTAATAAGCACCGGTAATTTGATTATGTCTGATTCTGTTTCTAAATTCCAGCGTTGAAGCATTTGTAGTCGTATTACCGTACAAGTAAATACCATAACTACCATTGCTAATTGTGTTACTATCTACCACACAACGATTGATCATATTACCTGAACCTGTACCGTGATTAAATACCGCAAAGTTGGTGCTAGTATTTGTAGTAACAGGACCTGTTATTATATTTTTAATAAACAAGACACTGTCCTGAGCACCTGCAAATCGAATTACAGAACCAAAACCACCTGTACCTATTGACGAGTTCGTAATTTTCATATCTCTGAAGGCAACGAAACTTGTGCCATTTAAGAAGATTGTATGGTTATCGGCTGCTACTGAGTTTCCATCAACGGTCAATTCAACAGGTTGTGTATTGGCCGGATCAGGTCTGAAAGTTATAAAATTAACAGCTGACGAACCGGTAATGGCATTCAGTTGTATTCTACCTCCGTATGTACCCGGTCTGATATTGAACGTAACCGGTCCGCACACACCTCTTAGATTCAAAGCTGTTACAGCATCTGCTACGTTATAAAAATCAGGACTGCTACCACCAATGGTATAAATACCTTTGAAGGTTGATGGCGGGATAAAATTAGCAGTGTCGTTCATCGTGTTCTGGTCAGCTGATCCGTTAGGTGCAGTTGTCCACACACGCACTCTGCTGGTTCCACCACCGAATAAATAAGTTCCAATAGTTATTGACGCACTTGAAGTATTTTGAACCAATGAACCTGTCCAAGAGAATGGTGTTTGTGTCACCCCATTTACCGACCAGTTAATTGTGGCAGATGTAAGTGTTGTTGACCCTAGATTTTTTATCGTAGTTGTAACTGAATAACTCACAGTGTTTGGACAAATTAATGTTGGTCCATTGATACTCACTACTGCTACATCCAATGCAGATGGCAAAAATTCATCAGCTCCAATATCCGGATTGCTGGTAGTGCCAGGGCAACCTCCATTTGGACAGCGGCTTGTGCCATCATAGTCATCAACTACAAATGAGGTTGGTGTACCTGCATTATCCATTAACGATTGATTTGAGTGCAAATCATTGTTGCTTGTATAAATTGGATTCACATTCACTGAATTACTATCAAGTGTTACGGTGTTTGTTTTCCATACAGCCAATGTTGCTCGTGCTGTTGCAGCTTGATACCCTAAAGTTGCACCATTGGTAAACAAATTGTTATAATTACTTCTGTAATTGGTTGGCGTATTTACTCTGATAGCCGGACCACTTGCATAGGCTACAAAACTGTTATTCAATATAACATTACCTGCAACTGATGATTCGAAATATGCTGCGGCAGATGTACTGGCAGTAGATGTACCACCATTGTTGATTGAATTGTGTAAATAGTAAGAAGGGATTACTGAGTTATTCTCTCTTAATCCAATAGTAGCAGAACCTGATGAACCGATTTGGATCATATTGTTAGCCACTATAGGTCTTCTGGCAAGGGTTGCAGTTGAATTGATACCCATTCCGATAATATTTAAACCGGTACCTGCCGTAGCGCCCCATATTCTGTTGCCAATTATTAATGGTCTGTTAGCATCTGCAATAATGGCAATCGCATTGTTGTAGATACCTGTATAAGTTGTAAGTGTTGAGTTAGTCACCACTTTATTTTTTATCAATCTGATACCATTTAAGTTTTGATTAAAGATACCATACACATATTGATTGGTGAATGTACAGTTGTAGAAAGTCAGATTTTCAGAACTTGTCGCATTCGCATTTGAATTGAAATAAGAACCGTAAGCACCATTATTGAATTGACAATCTCCAAAATAAATAAAGCTTGAAATACCGGCCGGTGAACTTACTACTGCCAGATTGGTACTATTGGTAGTAGTAGAAATACCATTGAATATTACATTAACAAATGAGTCGTAAGATGAATTGTAATTAATGGCCACAGCAGTACCTGTTGTAGTATTAATTGCATTGATGGTCATGTCTTTGAACTTAAAGTAATTGGCATTGAACAACTGCAAGGTATAATTTTTAACCGCTGTTCCGCTATAAGTCAAACTCACATCAACAGCACTGCCGCTAGCTGACTGGAAGGTTACTGTGCTATTTGCAGACACCCCTTTTATTAAATCAGAGATAAACAGTTGTTCGTAATATGAACCTGCATCTACTTTAAATATTACTTTACCACTAACACCACCGCAATTCAATGCATTGACTGCTGCTGTAAAGTTTGTAAAGTCTTTGCCTCCACCAATGGTATATGTACCGCTTAATGATCCGCACAAATTATAACGTGCTGTGTCATTTTTCTGAACGGCATCCGTACTTGAATTTGGATTAGAAGTATACACCATCAGTGAATTTGCGCCACTGGCAACTGTAGTTGTTGTAGAGAACACAAAGTTAACGGTATCGCATGGCGCCAAACTACCCGACCATGATTGTGACACCGCTGTACCACCATTCATTCTGTAAATCACAGTAGCTGATGTAACTGTATTGCCACCATAATTTTTTAAAGTAACATTCACAGTACCTGTACCTGCTACCAATGGCGCTACTGGGCCATTAATTTTAAGCACCCCAATATCATTATTAGCCGAAGTTGTCACTTCATCTGCGCCTATATCCGGTGTTGTAGATCTTGAACTGCCATCTATATCGTTGGGCACAAATGCTGTTAAATCACTACCGGCATTACAGGTATTCGTTGAATGCAAGTCGGTTGTAGATACAAAGAAAGGATCTAAGTTGATTGATCCTGAACCACCACCGTTTGGATAGGTATTGGTATATGTTTTAAACGCATTTAACACATTCGCAATATTGATAAGGAATGGCGATGAGGTGTTATAGTAGTTGTTATTATCAAGTGTTGCAACTGCTGTAGCAGGAGTTATCCAAACCGGATAAGTGTTTTGAGACAATGGATTAGACACCACCAAATGGTTGTTTCTAATTTCATTGGCGCTACCGTTTTGAACAAATAAAGCTGCATTGGTAGTTCCTGTTGCCAACATCGCACTATTCAAATCAATGCTATTGTGAAACACACGGGTTCTTGACGCAGATGTCATATAGATACCTGCACTGTTTAAATTGTGTCTGAAGTTGCCCACCATATTATTGGCCACCAGATTATAATCTGTGCCTGACTTGGTACAAGATGTTAGATAAATACCGTATTGACCGGTATTAATAATTTTATTCCCATTGATTTCAATTGAATTGCCTTGGGTATTGTTACAGTTTTGAATATAGATACCAAAATTTGTTGTAATGGCGGTTCTCAGATTCAAAGTATTACCGGTTATTTTAGGAGAATAGTTACCACCTGAGAAAATACTGTACTGATAAGAATTATTTAATATATTGTCTTTGATGAACAATTTATTGGCGACAGAACTCATGGCGACATATATATTGTAATAACCTGTATTAATAACATTTGAATCAATCATGTTATTGTCAGAGAAGAAACTTTGAGTGCTAATGGTTGTCGGACTTCCATTAACTACAACTGTATTCAGGTTACTACCTGTATAAGTTGCACCCGATCCGGTGATTTCGATGACACAGTTACTGATACGATTATTGGTACCATCCATAAAATTGGCTACCCAACCTGCTGTTGTTCCTGTAGAACGCATTGTAAGGTTTCTAAAGGTTACATAGCTACAAGCTCTTAACTGTACAACACACAATGCTGTGGTAGTTGTAGAGAATGTAACAATACGTGTAGAAGCATTGCCTGCACCACCATCAAATATGATTGTATTAGTTGCAGAACTACCTTTAATAGGTGGTACGGATACCTGTTCATTATAAGTAGCAGCAGCTACTGCAAATCTGATTGGACCGGCTATACCGCCACAAGCCATTGCATCTACTGCATTTTTAAATGAGGTGAAGTTAGTAGAACCGCTACCGCTTGGGTTAATGGTATAACTACCACTCATGGCTGTACATAAATTCATTCTAACACTATCATTTGAGACTTTCGTATCTGAGGATCCATTAGGTGAAGATGTGAAAACTTCGGCATAAGATGACCCTGTTGAGAAGCTATAAGTACTTGTGAATATAACATGTGCTGTATCGCAAGTAGACAGACTACCAGACCAGCTTTGCGTTACTGTACTTCCTCCGTTAATGATGTAATTGACATTTGCAGAAGTCACGGCATTTGCACCGTAGTTCTTAATTACAGCTTTTATAGTATGAGTACCGCTTGTGAAAGGGAAAGAAGGTGAAAGTATTTCGCTTACACCAATATCATTATTAGGAATACCGGTTACTTCATCTGCGCCTATATCTGCCAGTGTACTTCTGGTTTGACCATCTATATCGGTTGTAATGCCAACTGAAGCAGCATTATTACAAGGACCGCTTGAGTGCAAGTCAGAAGTTGAAGCAAACTCAGGATTCAGATTGATTGAATTCAATCCACCACCATTAGGATAAGCCGCTTTATAATTATACGTTTCATAAGCAGGGCCTCCAATATACACCAAACTAGATGTTGATCTGTTAAAATAGTTATTGTAATCAACATTTGATACAGCAGTAGAAGGTGTTATATAAAGGTTATAAGCTGTGATAGAAGCCGGATTGGTAATTGCCAAATGATTATTTCTTACATCATTTAGTGTTCCATTTGCAACGTACACTGCAGCACTGGTACCTGTAGTGGCTATATCTAAATTAATGCTATTGTGATACACTTGTGTTCTTGAACACGAGGTCAGGTAAATTCCATAAGCTCCCGGAGCATATCTAAAATTACCTCCTATCATATTGTTGAATACTGTGTTAAATGCTGACCCTGAATTTGCACAAGAGTTGAAATACAATCCCATTTGACCCGGATTTAAAATTTTATTACCGCTTACTTCAAAATAAGAAGCCCCTGTATTGTTGACACTTTGGAAATAACAAGGAATACTTGAAGTTACAGTTGTACGCAATGTCACTGAGTTATCTCTGAATCTTAACGAGAAAGGATTTATTGAATAGGTGCCATATTGGTAAGCTTGACTAAATATATTTCTATTGACATTAATAATATTGTTAGTTGCATTTACTGTAATGTACAATCCATAATAGCCGGCATTCACTTTACAACTGTCGATGGTATGATTATTTGCAACAGTTGTGGTTGTGCTCAATGAAGTTGCATTACCATTGATTACAATCGGGATTAGATTGGATGCTGTTGCAGTAGCACCTGAACCACTTACTTCAATCACACAATTGTTCACCCTGTTATTTGTACCGTTCAGGAAGTGAACCACCCAAGCATCTGTCGTAGATGGTGATTGAATGGTCATGTTTCTAAAAGTAATATAATTACAGGCGTTAAAACGCAATACATGTGGTGATCCTGAAGATGTTGACGAATATGAAAGAATTCTTGATGCAGCGTTACCATTACCCCCATCAAATGTGATGGTATTGGTAGCAGAGGTTCCGCTAATAGCAGGAATACTAATTTGTTCATTATAAGTAGCTGCTGCCACGGTGAATACAACCGGTGATGCAATACCACATGATGTCATGGCATTGATGGCATTGGTAAATGAAGTAAAGTTAGTTGAACCACTTCCCGAAGGATTAATGGTGTAATTCCCAAACAAACCTACACAACCTGTTTTTCTCAAAGTATCATTAGGTATATTTGCATCTGATGTACCATTGGGCCCATCGGTAAAGAATTTAAGAGCCCAAGTACTTCCTGAGAAAGTATATTGTTTTGACCCTGTAAAAGTAATCACTGCTGAATCGCAAGGGTTCAATGAACCTGTCCAAGCAATAGTTTGTGTTGTGCTACCATCTGTATAGCCAACATTTGCACTGGTTACAACATTATTACCAAAATTTCTAATTACAACAATTACATCACGGGTGCCGGCTCCTGCTATATTTCCGTTGGGGTGAAGTGTTCTTGATACACCAATATCGTTATTTGATGGATGATGATCAACGCCTATATCAGTTGTACCACATCTTGTCTGTCCATCATAATCTACTATAACTAAAGGATCAACAGTTACATTAATTAAATTGGCTGCTGCTGTGGTATGCAAATCTGTATTTGAAGTAAATCCAGGACTTACATTCACTGAGTTAAGGTCTTTTGTAGAAGCTGTTCGCCATGCTGCGATAGTCGTATAACCGGTTGTGTTTAAATACGCCAAATTTGTTCCTGTCGTATACAAGTCATTATAATTACATGGCACTACATTCGATGCTGTATTAATTCGTATTGCAGGTGCGCCATTATATCCTGCAAAAATATTGTTATAGATTGCACCTGTATTGGCTCCTATTGATTCAAAGAAAACAGCTGCAGAAGTATTTGTATTTAGAGTAGTCCCAATATTCACTGAGTTATGCAATATATCTGAGCCATAATCGGTTGAAAATCGCATACCATAAGCAGAGTTGGCCCCCGACCCTAATTGTATCATATTATTGGCAATTAGTGCCCTACGAACTGGAGTAATTGTCGAATTGGCTCCAATGCTTTGATTATAGATACCATGACCACCTACTGCACCTGTAATTGTATTGCCTGTTATAAGTATCTTTTTTGTGTCGTCTAACATCATGATATAATTATTGTAAATACCATAGTATGCAGTATAGGCCGAATTAGTCGTAATCTTATTATTGATTAATTTCAACCCATCAAAATATTGGTGATACATACCCATATAATATTGATTGGTAAATTCGCACTTGAAAAATGTAAGGTTCTGTGAAGATGCTCCAACTGGACCTGATGAATATGATTGCAGATAAGTACCATATGAACCATTATTGATTTTACAGTTACCAAAATACAAGTAGTGATAAACATTCCCTATAGTTTGTGAAGGACTTTGTATAACTGCATTATTTGTGCTTGTAGTGGTTGTTACGCTACTATTGAAAACTACATTAAAAAAGGAGTCGTAATGTGAATTGGGATTAATAAAAAGCGCTGTCCCAAAATTGACACCTCTTGCAGTAATGGTCATATTTTTGAATTTAATATAGCTCACGCCATTTAAACTCAATGTATAATTTGCGGATGTTACAATAGAGCTATCTGTTAAATTTACATCGCTTGCTGTTCCAGATGCTGACTCAAATGTCACACTATTTGCAGCTGAAGTGCCTAAAATTGTTGCAGGTAATATGATTTTTTCTTTATAGACTCCTGTTGCTACCTTGAATACAACTTTACCACTTACACCACAATTGATGAGGGCTGTATCGGCTTCGCCAAATCGCTTAAAATTTGAACTACCACTGCCTGCCGGATCAATGGTATAATTACCACTCAGTCCGGAGCACACAACAAAAGTCCGACAAAGTGTGTCATTAGCTGGTGTTGCAGCACTTGACCCATTAACATTACCCAACCAGATTTTAATATTGTAAGTTCCAGTAGAACTGATTGTTAAACCTGTGCTAAATGTTGCCGTATAAACGCCTCCTGCAGCAACACTTAGGCCTGACAATGATTGTGTAACCGGGGTATTGCTTCCAAGCTTATAACCAATATCAACTGATGACATTGATGAGTTAGTCAGATTTGCCATTGTAAAAGAAATGGTATTTGTTCCTACAACATATTTCACCGGTAAAGTATTTAACATTACCTGAGCATCATTAGTTGATGATGTGATGACCATGTTATAATCTTCAACTTCACCAAAACCTAAAGCACATGGATTTGCTGTTTGTCCACCCAAATCCCCTGTAACCCTTACACGATAAGCGCCTAACGCTTGCCCGCTTGGCACTGTAAATGTACCTGTCACAACAGCACTCGGTGTAGTTGTTGATGAGGTCCAAACCAACTCAGGTGAAGATGTTGAATAGGTGCCATCCTGATTGTAATCAATAAAAATTCTGGCACCGGTGGTATTCCCACTGCCGTTTTGAATTGAAAAAGAAACTGTTCCACCCGCACTTGCAGAAAACGACAAATTCGTATAATCGAAATAATTTGGCGCTAATCCTGTTGCAGTGGTAGAATTGTTAATCGTTGAGCCCAGAGTTACATTCTGTAATCCAATACCGTAATTGTTAATATTGGTAAAAGTTGGCGTACAGTAACTCGGCAATGAATAACATTGTCCTAAAATTTTGGTGCTGTATGTCAAAACTAAAATGACAAATAGCGTAAGTTTTTTGTTCATGGCTGTGTAAGAGATAATACTTATTATAGCAAATAAAAGTAAAAAATACTACAATTTGTAAATTATCTACAACTTTTTACACAAATTTATAAACGTCTATTTTTTTATGCAAAAGCCGTGATTGAGTAAAATAACTATTTCACTTTTAAAAAGATAGGTAAATAAGATAGTTAGCAAAAATGACTACCGAATCAGCGTCACAGTACCTGAATAATCTCTGCTGACACCATTAGCATCAGTTGAGTTAATTTTATAGTAATAAACTCCTTGAATGCACAATTTTCCACCGCAAGTGCCATCCCATGAAATATTCATATCTTTAGAATAAAATACTTTTTCACCCCATTTATTGAATATCTCTATGTAAAAATAATTCATAGCAGGACCTTTTATTTTAAACTCATTGTTTTCTTCAGGTCCCTTTGCATCCGGTGTAAATACATTTGGCACATACAACTGGTTAATCGGATTAAATATGAATAGTTTAGTCAGTGAATCTGCACAACCGCCTGCTATACTATAGTTTATTAACTTAATAGAAAAAGTATCGCTTTCAGATTCCACATTGTAATACACTTCCTTATCCTGAGAAATCGGTAGATTATTGTAATACCATTGTGTTGTAAAAGGTGTTCTGTTTTTGGTCATTTCCTTCAAATAAATACGCGGATATTCTCTTGATATTTTTTGTTGTGGATTGGCTGCAAAACGTGTTACAGGACGCGAGTAAATTTCGATTGTATCTGACAAGGCTACAGCTTTACACAAACTATTGAATACTTCGGTTTTAATGATATAGTACCCTGCACCTAAAGTAGATTCAAGATCGTTGGTATAAATATAACTTTCTACTAAACTATCATTAATATACCAGAGTTGTTTATCGATTCCCTGGAAGTTTGTTTTAAATCTCAGACTAGCCGGTTCACATTGCGCTACAGGATAATCTTTAACAATAGTGCCTGTTGGTCCTGCCTTTACAGCTATATCTATACCCTCAGTAACATTACCACAAACAGAATTTGTTTGAAGTGTATAAGAGATTCTGATAGATGGACTATTCACATCATTTTGTGATGGGAAATAATTACTTTTTAAATGATCGGGCTGATCAAATCGTCCCTCACCCGTAGAGAACCAATAACCGCTTAATCCTGAATTATCTGTCGTTGCACTTATTGCCAATTCATCACCAACGCATATTTCTGACGACTTGCTATCAACGCTTAAAGTTGGCAACCCTACTACAACAATTGTCATTCTGTCTATCGATACACAACCCTTTTGATTGGTGTATTTATAAGTCAATTCATTGGTTGTATTTTTTGCAGATTCAGGATTGAAAATATTCTGTGAGGTAAAACTACCCTGCCACTCACCTCCTGATGGTTCTGCCATCAAAGCAATGGGTTGTGAATTTTCACAAACAGTTTTTGATTTGCCCAACAACATTGTAATTGTTGTGCTATCGTTCAATTCTATTTCGTAAGATTTTGAATTAATGCATTGATTGTTTTCTGTATACACCAGTTTAACTGGGCCAACCATGTCATTGGCTATAATTAATTTACCATTGTTCAAACTTGCAGGGTGACTGATACACTGCCATACCCCATTTTTATTAACCGGTAATTCCAAAGCTGTTGAATTTTTACACAACTCTGCCGGCAATTTTAAAGTAATTGGCAAAGGTTCTATCATTGCCAGATTAAAACTCTTGGTATATTTACAACCATTAACATCAGTAATAGATGCATTGAAATTCAGGTTAACTGTTTTGGGTGTAGTGATTTTCAACTGCCAGTTTAGGGCATCTACCTTCGTTAATTCAACAGAATTATCTAAACATGCAATATCAATTTTACTTGCTTTACTTCTATCGAGTAACAATAGATTATCGACATCGAATAATCCTGTAAAGTTAGAGCATATAGTATCTACCCTAGTGCCAATAATCAACTCAGGATAAATGTTCACATTGAGATAGGCATCCGTGTAGCAACCGTCATCTTGTATTGCTCTAAATCCAAGTCGTTTATTATTTACTGCAGTATAATCAAGGGGGAAAATGATTGCCTGATTATTGTAAATAATTTTATACAAATCAAAAGTAGTCAATTTAGAAGGAGTGATGTTGACTTTTTCGCCTTTGCAAACCAGAACATCCGGCCCCATTTCAAAAACCGGTTTTTGAAAATTATTAACAGTAATGGTATCCAAACGATTCACACCACACTGGGTCGCAGTAGGATCTAAAACCGCTTTCAATATATACTTTCCGCCACTGCTTAATTGATGGGTAAATCCAACGCCAACTTGTTTTTTAAGTTCATTCATTCCCATATCATACAATACCCAACGTATTTCAGGGTTTTTCAATTTACTATCAACCTGCAGCAATCCACAGTTTCTGGTTCTGTATGTATAAGAGAAATTTTGTTTTTCTTTAAAGTTAAGGACAATTGTTTTTGAAATAACACCTCGCACCGGACAATTGTTATCGCTGGCAACTATTGTGATGTAATGTTTACCTTTCAAATTCAATGTATTGCCAAGTTGCAACATGTAAAAATTATATGGTGGTGTATTGAATACATCTTTCTGAAGCAATAAACCCGACAAGCTACTGATTACTTTAACCGTAACTGAATCTGAATTGGCCGGAAAACTTCTTGGATCTTCAATATTGATTTTATAATTAAACACCTCTCCTTCGCACAAATCGATTTTTATTTCATTGAATTTCAATCGCGGTAAATTATTGGAATTAATAATCACTTCTGAATAAATATCTCTTCTTGTTACCCCTGCTAAATAACGGGTACCATCGGTATTGAGTTTCCACTCTTCGCATTCAACTACAGTAACTCCACCTTCATTTAAAACTGTCGGTGTAAACACAATATCGCCTGTTGCATTAGACACAAAAAAACCTTCAGGTTGTGCTGCTACGGGATTTGGAGTACAGATAGGGAAATTAGGGCAATAAGGTGTAAATGGTTGAGAATAGGTTTTACCCAATGCATATACCACGTTTTGATTTCTGTTCACCAACGCTGGTTTTAACTTAAATGACAAAGAATCCTTATCATTATTAATAATCCCCAAAGCAATAGCATTTGGCTGATTTTGCATCAATGCAAACACAGGTGAGCTTTTAAACTCTGTTGATTGATTGATCTCTCCTTTACAAAGATTCAGATAGGTATAGTTAAAGAAGTTTTGCTCAGCCATCATGGAATTGATATTGGAATTCCTTGAAGACATACTGATGCTAACATCAAACTCACATTTACCCGATAACAGTAAATCATTGAAATTAAATGTCCCTTCAAATTCATGCATCTCGTAGCCAAACAGTATGCCTGAATTATTGCTACAAGTTCCTGAAACACCATAACAAGCCGGTGTTAGATCGGTAATTTTTGTTCTTACCATCTGAACGTCACCAAACTCTACATTGCTGTAGCCGCTATTTAAAGCACCTCTTATTTTCAAATCCGGCACTTCGTTGCAGTTTTTTGTACTGCTGCCGCCTCCATTACCATTGAATTTACATTCATTACAATCTCTGAAAACCTTAAGCGTAAACTGGTATTCACTCCCACTGATATGCTTATAACTAACTTCTGCTCCAATTATATGAGCTGCCCATAAACTATTATTGGCGCTGATAAAAATCAGCACCAATAACATCTTAATAGTAAGATTTATAACATTTTTCATATCATGGGCGTTACGTTACTTATCGCAGCAATGATACAGTTCCTTCGTATTGATATTCTTCTCCGTCATAAGCAGTCACTTTAACCACCCATGCATATACATCCTGTTGGCAATCGGCATCTTTGAACTTGCCATTCCAGGTGTCGTATTTATTATCACTTTGCCACAGCAATTCACCCCAGCGGTTGTACACTTCGATGTGGAATGTTTTTTCACCATTTACTACAGCTTTGAATGAATTATTTGTATTTGGACCTGTACCTTCAGGACTGAATGCAGTAGGAACGAATACTGTTACATCAGGTCCTATTACTTTCAATTTACTGGTGCTATCCAGGCATACAGCTTTTACACCCTGTCTGCGGTCGAAATAAGTGTATTCAGCTTGTAAGAATACATTGTATTTCATTGTATCTGCAGGATAAAGGTGAATAGGGTTTTCCTCTGTGCTGGTATTCGTTGTATCGTTAGGGTCAGGGTTACCAAAGTTCCAGTAATAACTCAAAGGACCGAAAGCAGCTTTTGTTTGATTGAAAAACCGGAACTTAGGGAAGGCCACAGTTGTGAAAAATTCAGGGTCACTGTTAAAATCCACATCAGGTGTTGGCCATACGCCTACATAAGCTGGCAAATCCAATGGTGTGCTACACACTTCGTTTGGCTGAGCGCCCCACTGATTGTGCACAGTTATTTTCACATTGTATCCATTGCGGTTTGCAGTATCGTATTTAATGCCTGTAGGATTTGCATTGGTAACTAAATCCAATGTAGTACCTTGACCAAAATCCCATGAGTATCTCAGGTTTGGTGAATTGTAAGGTTTGCTTACATTCACTGTAAAGTCAACAGTATTGTTTTCGCAAATATCCGGACCTATTGGCATAGTGAACTGTGGAATCGGTTCAAATATTAGCAATGAATTATCTGAAGCCTGAGGACAAACACCTTCTTTATCAGTTGTAATGGTCAACATAACATTACCTGTGATTGTATCTTGTATGCCGTATTTATATACAGTAGCTAATGCTTTAGGACTAACGACAGTACCATCGCCTGCACCTGTCCAGGTAGTTGAGGTTGCCCAATTTTTAGTAGCTTCAGGGGTAAACACATCGTTCTCACACTGTTGGTATGGTTTAGCACTTATAATCTTCACCTCAGGTTGACTTTGGACGATTATATCATGAGAATCTTTATTCGTACATTTAGTCAATGGATTTGTGTATGCATAGTAAACACGGTACTTACCTTCATACTGTTTTGTTTTAGGACTCAATGAAGGGTCGAACTTATCTCCGGTTACAAACTGACCTGACCATGCGCCATCCGGGTTATTGATAGGCCAATTGCTAATCAATTGTAGCAATCCTGCGCTTGAGCAAATAGAATCTTTATTAAGAATATCAACTTTTGGCAATCCATTCACGTTGACAATTGTACTATCCATTACAGGACAACCACTGGCTACATCTGTAAATTTCAATAGATATTGACCTCCGTTTGGTGAAATAGTTGAAGGGTCAAAATACTTCTGATTTTTAACACTATTATTAATCGCATTGTTCACCAAGTTGTTATTCATATCGCGTGAACTACCGTACTCAACACATTGCCATGTGCCGCTAGGGAAACGTTTACCGCTATTTTTCTCGATGACGAAACTATCCAGGGCCAGTAAAGGGTAGTTGATACACTGACTAGGGATTGGATCGAATTGTATTTCAGGTAAGCGCACTACTGTTACTCTTGTGGTATCACAACGCTGACAACTGGTAGATGGGTTTTTGAAGCAATACTCAAGGAAATAATCACCGGTTTTTTGATTCTCGCCTTCTACTC
>JAZKEQ010000023.1:0-34350 GCA_040386935.1 Bacteroidota bacterium
ACTATTTTAGCGGCATTTTCAGTAAGAAAATGGTGGTAACTGAACCATGGATTTTTACCTTTAAAATGCCCCTCAACACCCAAATTTTTCCAGTCATCCAATTCCTGCTGAATAGCAGCTAAAGTCGCAATAGGCTGTAAACCCAGGGAGTTTCCGGTGAAATAAACTGAAGGTTGGCCATTAACCGGAGGAATATGAAATTTTTGTCTGAATCCGTTGAGCGGGTCTTGCCTGTCCAAGGATTGCGCAAACGACAGGGAATTTTCAAAATGCATGGTGCAAATGTAATACTGAATGTACAAATAATATATCCATGGAAATTACCGGTGTTGTTTCAGTCTCCATAGAATTACTTTTTTTCCGTAACGCGCCTGAATACTGTCAGTTTTTTCATAATTCCCATAATACAGCAAGGGGTCAGGAAAATGCCAGTACATGTAGGATGAACTTTCTGTTGTAATTAGAAAATAGGGTTTATGGGTTGATAGTTGATTAAACACCCGTTTTCTGTTGGCGATGCCACTGGCATGGTCCCCAAAATGTGACGCAACCGGTACCGGCATGAAAGTGGGAAATAACTTATTGCCCTTCACATAATATTCACTGGCATCAACCAAATCTATGAATAAATTTTTTTCTGGATGCGCAAGCAAAGTAGTTGAAATTCTATCGGGAACATATGGTTTAAATGAAGTGCTGAAATGGTTGGTGTTCCCATCATCCAATTTGTACACAGTGTAAGTCAATATCAAATAAACCAACAGAAATGAGGTTTTAAAAACTTTTTTATAGAGGTTGATAACGATTATAAAACCATAGAACAAGATGATGATGAATGGTAAATAGTAGTGATTGAATTTGTGAGGGGATATAATTGAAAACCATAAAGCAGCTAACAAAAGTGATGTGATTAAAATTAGCGCAGGACGGTATTCTTTTTTCTGTACAATGGAAATCATCCAAACAATCATGATCACAAACGGAACAAGTAAAGGCATGATGATTTGTTTCCATAACGTTTGAAGTTGTTCGCCCGCTATTGATGACTGATCAATACTGCTCAAGCTGAAATTATAAAGAATAGTATGGTAATAATAAACCAGAGAGCCCTTTACCAATAGGAGTAATATAAAGCAAAAACTAGGGATAAGGAAAACCAGTAGCACTTTAAATTTCTGCCTTACTGAAGCAGTTCTTACTAAATAAAAAACAAGAATAGGAATAGATAATAAAATGAAGGGTTCTTTGAACCAAAAGGCTGTTCCTGTCAGTAAAAGTGAGGTATATAAATACTTATTCTTTTTACCATCTTCATACATCTGTAGAAAGTATAACCCCCAAATAATTGAAGCACATCCTGTAATTTCGGTATACAACCCATCGCCTAAATATTTACTGTTTATTGTAAATACAATAATTAATCCCGACAGCAGCAAATTGAGAATGAAAGATTTGTTCAGTCGATACATCAGTGCAACCAGTCCATTTATAAGTAATAGGATGTTGATGATTGAAAATGTATAGAGCGCATAAATCTTAGAAGGGATAATTAAAAAGAATATTTCAATAAGAAAAAAAATACCCGGGGGTTTGTTTTCCCAGGCATCATTATAAAGCGTAGCACCCGATAAATCTTTCATTGCTACAGCGGCAAAAATACCTCCGTCTGTATCAATATCACCGGGATTTAAGAATCCGAAAATACAACCAATGGCTAAACAGTTAATGGCGATTAAACCAAAAACGAAATCAGCTCTCGGACTGCTTTGAATGTTGATGAATGAGTTGATCTGCAAGTTCGCGTGTAACGTTATTCAGTAGCTGAAATACTTCTTCAAAACCGCGCATATCTCCGAAGTAAGGATCGGGTATAATTTTGCCGCGAAATGATTGGGTTAAATCAGTGACCAAAGATACTTTTTTTTGAGTATTTACAAATCGGTCAGTAACATCAATGAGATTTTGCTGGTCCATTACCAATAAATAATCAAATGTTTCAGGGTCTGTATCCTGAATCTGCCTTGCTCTGTGAGTAATCGACAAGCCATGTTTTTCAGCAGTTTGTCTCATCCTCTGATCGGCTTTTTCGCCAGCATGCCAACCACCTGTTCCGCATGAATCAACCATAAAATCAGCACTTTTTCCGGCCTTTTCCAAATGGTGATTAAACAGCGTTTCAGCCATGGGGCTGCGACAAATATTGCCAAGGCAAATGAATAAAACCTTTACCATTCAATACGAGAATTACATCGTACCCATATCCACTTTTGTACCACGACCACCACCACATTTTTTAGGGCCACCGCATGCAGTTAGCAACAAACTTGTAAGGATTACAAAACATCCTATCCACTTTAGACTTTTCATATGCACAATTTTACAAATAGCAACGCAAAAAGCGTTCCTCTTATTGTACACAGATGTAAATATTCAGGACAGTGTAAGTTTTAAACACCGCAATATATTCATTGTCTATAGGTTGTAAAATAGTATCGATAATATTGATATCTTATTTGTGTTCTTCAATGCATAAAATGTGAATTGCTTCAGGCAAAATTTAATTACTTTTGAAGTCATGTATAATCAGTATGAAACTTTCCTTCAACATGTATACACCCATGGTGTTTTTAAGAGCGACAGAACAGGAACCGGCACCAAAAGTGTATTCGGTTATCAGTTGCGTTTTGATTTAAACGAAGGTTTTCCGCTGATTACTTCCAAAAAAGTTCACCTTAAATCCATCATTCACGAGTTATTATGGTTTTTGAAAGGCGAAACAAATATTGCTTACCTAAAAGAAAATAACGTGAGTATATGGGATGAATGGGCTGATGCTAATGGTAATCTGGGGCCGGTATATGGCAAACAATGGCGCAGTTGGGAAGGTCCTAACGGAAGGGTTATCGATCAAATAACAGAAGCCATAACTACCATCAAAAAAAATCCGGACAGCAGGCGCATCATCGTATCTGCTTGGAATCCTGCGGATATTCCTGATATGGCTTTAGCACCCTGCCATTGCCTGTTTCAGTTTTATGTAAGTCCACCGGATGCTGCAAAAGGCGAAACAAAAGGCAAATTGAGTTGTCAATTGTATCAGCGCAGTGCCGATATATTTTTAGGGGTACCTTTTAATATTGCATCGTATGCGTTGCTCACCATGATGTTGGCTCAGGTTTGTGATCTGGCTTATGGCGATTTTGTACACACATTTGGCGATGCGCATGTTTATACCAACCATTTTGAACAGGTAGAATTGCAACTGTCGCGACCGGTAAAGCCTTACCCTACCATGAAACTGAACAGTACTATCAGCAACCTGTTCGATTTTAAATTCGAAGATTTTACTTTAGAGAATTACGACCCATGGCCGGCCATTAAAGCTCCGGTAGCGGTTTAATGAGAAGGTTGTTTGATAACACCCAGCTCAAGTCCCACTTTTGTAAAAGCAGCAATTGCCTTGTCAAGGTGATGTTGTTCGTGAGCTGCAGATAACTGCACCCTTATACGCGCTTGATCTTTGGCCACTACAGGATAGAAGAAACCAATGACATAAATGCCCTCTTCCAACAATCTATCGGCCATTGTCTGACTTAATTTTGCATCGTACAACATAATAGGAACTATAGCGCTGTTACCATCTTTGAAATCAAAACCTGCTTTGCGAACACCTTCTTTAAAGTAGTTCACATTCCACTCCAATTTATCTCTCAAAGCGGTTGATTCACCCAGTATATTGAATACTTCAATACTTGCAGCGACAATAGCAGGCGCTAAAGAATTCGAGAATAAATATGGTCTTGATCTTTGACGCAGCATCTCTATGATTTCTTTTTTACCGGTTGTATAACCACCCATTGCACCGCCTAATGCTTTTCCTAAAGTACCTGTAATGATGTCAATCTGTCCGTGAACTCCACATGCTTCAGGTGTTCCTTTACCTGTTTTGCCAATAAATCCGGCAGCATGACATTCATCAACCATCACCAATGCATCATATTTGTCGGCTAAAGCCACTATCTTGTCGAGTTGTGCAACATAGCCATCCATGCTGAAAACACCATCGGTAACAATGATTTTATTCGCATGTCCTGCAGCATTTGCAGCGATTAATTGTTGTTCAAGATCGGCCATATCATTGTTGTTATAGCGGTATCTGGCAGCTTTACAAAGACGTACACCATCAATAATGGAAGCGTGATTTAATGAGTCAGAAATGATGGCATCTTTCTCGCCAAACAATGGTTCGAACACACCGCCATTTGCATCAAATGCAGCAGCGTATAAAATGGTGTCTTCAGTACCATAAAATTCTGCAATTTTTGCTTCAAGAGTTTTGTGAATGTCCTGAGTACCACAGATAAAGCGCACACTGCTCATTCCAAAACCATGAGAATCTAATGACTTTTTGGCAGCCTCAATAACACGTGGATGACTTGATAAACCAAGGTAGTTATTAGCACAAAAATTTATTACTTCTTGTCCAGTCGAAAGTCTAATGTCAGCGCCTTGTGGCGATGCAATAATTCTTTCTTTTTTGTATAAGCCCGCTTGCTTAATATCTTCTAGTTCTTTTTGTAAATGCTGTTTCAATTTTCCGTACATGATTTTAATGGAATGTTTTTTGCAAAAGTAAGTCAGTAATCTGATATTTTTTATTTCACATCCCCAAATATCAATAAACAAATAATTAGATTTGCCGTTATACTATACAAACAACTTTTAAAGTTTTACAAAATATCCCCAATGGACGAACAAGAAAAAAAGAAAAAAGAGGACAATCCTTTTGGCGAACGCAAGAATACCACACCCCCTAAATTTAATATGTATTGGATATGGGGATTTTTACTACTGGGATTGCTCTTCGTTTGGATGATACCCAATAATCCGGGTAAACGAACAAATTGGAACGAAGTAACTCAAATGATCATTCGCAATGATGTTGAGAAAATGGAAGTGATTAATAATCGCAGCGTAAAAGTATACATTAAGGAAGAGGCTTTGAAAAATGATTTTTATAAAGACAAAGCGATCAACAAGGAAAAATCCAATATGTTTAATCAGCGCTCTCCTCAATTTTATTTTGAAATAGATAAAGATGCGTTTAACAAGAATTTTGAAACACTGAAAACCGAACATCCTGAAACAAAAGATGTCGTTATCGACTATCAGTACGAGAACGACAGTACATGGCAAATTATTAACTGGATCATTATGATTGCTCTGGTTATTGCCTTCTGGAGTTTTATGATGCGCAGAATGGGTGGTGGTTCAGGTGGTGCAGGTGGCCCGGGTCAAATATTCAATATTGGTAGAAGTAAAGCCACACTGTTTGACAAAAACACAAAAGTAAATGTCACATTCAAAGATGTTGCAGGTTTAGATGAAGCAAAAGTAGAGGTAATGGAAATTGTAGATTTCCTGAAAAACCCTAAAAAATATACCAGATTAGGCGGTAAAATTCCTAAAGGTGCTTTATTAATAGGCTCACCGGGTACAGGTAAAACCTTGTTAGCAAAAGCTGTAGCAGGCGAAGCCAATGTGCCTTTCTTCTCTTTATCAGGATCTGATTTTGTAGAGATGTTTGTAGGGGTGGGTGCCTCACGTGTGAGAGACTTATTCCGTCAAGCAAAAGAGAAAGCGCCATGTATCATTTTTATTGATGAAATTGATGCCATTGGTAGAGCAAGAGGTAAGAATTTAATGAGTGGTTCGAATGACGAAAGAGAAAATACCTTGAACCAATTGTTAACTGAAATGGATGGATTTGGTACCGACAGTGGTGTTATTATACTCGCTGCAACCAACCGCCCTGATATTTTGGATTCAGCTTTATTAAGACCGGGACGATTCGACAGACAAATATCTATTGATAAACCGGATTTAGTAGGCAGAGAGCAAATATTTAAAGTGCATTTACAAGGTAAACAACTGGACTTAGAGGTAGATGCTAAAAAGTTATCAGCTCAAACACCTGGTTTTGCCGGAGCAGAAATAGCCAACGTATGTAACGAAGCAGCCCTTATAGCAGCCCGTAACAACAAGGATAAAATTGATATGCATGATTTTCAGGATGCTATCGACCGTGTAATCGGTGGTCTTGAAAAGAAAAATAAACTCATTTCACCTGAAGAGAAAAAGATAGTAGCTTACCATGAAGCCGGTCACGCTGTAGCTGGTTGGTTCCTTGAATTTGCGGATCCATTGGTGAAGGTATCAATAGTGCCTCGCGGTGTTGCAGCACTAGGATATGCACAATACTTGCCTAAAGAACAATACATTTACAGATCAGAACAATTACTGGATGAAATGTGTATGACACTAGGCGGTAGAGCAGCTGAGGATATCATCTTTGGAAAAGTAAGTACAGGTGCACAAAACGACTTAGAACGTATCACCAAAATGGCGTATTCAATGGTAACCATTTACGGCATGAACGATAGAATTGGTAATGTCAGCTTTAACGATTCAACCGGTGAATTTGCCTATAACAAACCTTATAGCGAAAGAACAGCTGAAATGATAGATGAAGAGGTACGCAAGATCATTGATACTGCCTTTATCAGAACCAAAGCATTGTTAAACAGCAAACGTGCAGAATTGGAAAATCTTGCTCAGGAATTACTGAAAAAAGAAATCCTATTCCAGTACGATTTGGAAGCGCTGATTGGCAAACGTCCTTTCGACCATAAAACCAATTACGAAAATTATATGGAAAGCGGCAACAACGATAATGTAACGACTGAAGAAAAGAACATTCATGTACCGGTTATTGAACCTGTTAAGGTTCCTACAACGGAAGAGCCGATTGCCGATACCCAAAAACCGGAAACAGACCCTGCTTAATACAGACCTGATTCCCAAACAATCAGCACCCATGAAACTGTTTGTATTCATACTTCTGATGTTTGCTTCTCATACAGCGTATTGTAATGATTCGTTGAGTTGCAAAGGCAATTATGATAACAATGGAAAGAAAAATGGCGTGTGGTTGTGCAAAGATTCACAAGGACATTTACAAAAAAAAGAACGCTATAAACATGGCGTTCTTTTTACTTATATCATCTATAACAGCAAGGGCCAAATGGTAGAAACCCGCAATCGAAAAGGTGAAATACGCAAGCATACACCATGCGGCTGTTAGTCTATCAAATGAAATTTAGCGAATGTTTTTACCAGCTTTAAAGCAAGGTAAGGCAGAGCATGACAACAGCGAAACCTATTCCATAACCCCAGTACAATTGTTGTGGTGTATGAGCGCCTAATATCAAGCGACTGCTACCACTAATACCTGCTATAAGAATAGATACAAATAACCACAGTTCAAACTGACTGATGTGTTGAAAGGCCACGGTATAAAACATAAGGCCCACCAAACCACCTGCTGAAATTCCATGACTGCTGACACCAAATTTTAAAGTTATGGCCGCATTGATTAAAAGTGAAACAGCTGCACTGATTAAGAATATCAGGGGCAATCCATTCATCTCATTTTTATTCAGCTGATAGGCTGTAACACCCAGTAATAGCGCAATAACGATATAGGGCAATGTGCGTTGTTTAAAATTGGGAATAGTAACCGTGTCGATGTATTTAAAACGCTTGAGCAATAAAATGGCCAGCAATGGCATTATAAGCGTATTGACGAACAGATAGAGCACAAAGGTGATCATTTGCTCATCGTAGTATTTACTGCTGTAATAGGGATGAATAAGAAGGATACTGGCAATGCCGGCATTCAACATCAACAGGGGATGAAAAAGGATGGAGAAAAACCAGGCAAATGAGCGAATTACTTTCATCATCAAGCTAATTCAGGCACTTCTCTTGGTGCATACAACTTGGCCTTTTCAGCTATGGCTTTGATGTGTGCAGGGGTTGTACCGCAACAGCCGCCCACCATATTCACCCAGCCTTCTGCCATAAATTGTTCAACCACTTTGGCCATGGCCTCAGGTGATTCGTCATATTGACCAAATTCATTTGGCAATCCCGCATTTGGATAAGCAGTGGTGTACACCCAGGCTACTTTATTCAACTCAGCGATATGCGGAATCATGTCTTTAGCTCCTAAGGCACAATTCAATCCTATGCTCAACAAATTGGCATGTGATACGGAATAGAAAAATGCTTCAGGTGTTTGACCGCTCAACGTTCTGCCACTGGCATCAGTAATAGTACCCGATACCATTACAGGAATTTCAATACCTCTTTCTTCTTTGATGGTATTGGCTGCAAACAAACCTGCTTTTACATTCAGCGTGTCTGTTACAGTCTCCAATAACAATAGGTCGACACCACCATCCAGTAAGCCGTTAATTTGCTCTTTAAAAGCCTCTACTAACTCATTGAAGGTAATGGATCTGAAGCCTGGATTATTGACATCAGGCGACATAGATGACAATTTCGTAGTTGGTCCTATGGCACCGGCAACAAAACGGGGTTTATCAGGGTTCATAGCCGTGTATTCATCAGCTGCTTTACGGGCTATTTTAGCGGCCTCCAGATTGATTTCATATACCAGGTCGGTCATGTGATAATCTTCCATCGATACACGCTGTGCATTGAATGTGTTGGTCTCCAAAATATCAGCACCGGCTTCCAAAAACTGTTTGTGTATTTCACTGATTATTTCCGGTTTTGTAAGCACCAGTAAATCGTTGTTACCTTTTACAGAATGCGGAAAATCCTTGAAACGCTCACCGCGATAATCTTCTTCGGTCAGGTTATAAGTTTGTATCATGGTGCCCATGGCGCCATCTATGATCATGATGCGCTCGGCCAGTATTTTTTCTAATCTTGATTTTATGCTTTCCATCTTTTATTCAATTGTAATGAGGCAATAATCTTTCTTGCCTTTTTGTGCCAGTATGTATTTATTGTTGATTAAGTGTTGTGTATTCACCATCAGATTAATGTCGCTCACCTTTTCTTTATTGATGCTGATACCATTGCCCTGCAACATTTTTCGCGCTTCGGTCTTACTCGGCATCAGGTTTATTTTATCACTTAAAAAGTCGATGACAGGAATACCCGATTCAATTTCAGAACGACCTATTTTAGCCTGAGGCACACCTTCCATAGCGCTCAGCAAAGTGGCTTCGTGTATGGTGGCCAACTCTTCAGCAGTACCTTTACCAAATAAAATTTCGGAAGCACGGATGGCCTGTTCATAAGCTTCTTCGCCATGTACACGCACACATATTTCTTTTGCCAATGCTTTTTGTAGCGAGCGCAAGCCTGTATTTTGTTGGTGCTCAGCTATCATGGCTTCAATCTCCTGACGGCCTTTTAAACTGAAAATTTTGATATAATTTTCTACATCAGCATCAGCTGCATTCAGCCAAAACTGGTAGAATGCATAAGGACTGGTGCGTTTAGCATCTAGCCAAATATTTCCTTTTTCAGATTTACCAAATTTGGTGCCATCTGCTTTTTTAATCAAAGGTGTTGTTAAGGCAAAAGCCTCGCCACCCGACTTTCTGCGGATGAGTTCAGTACCTGTTACGATATTACCCCATTGGTCGCTGCCACCCATTTGTAACTTCACTCCATGGTTTTTCCATAGGTAGTAAAAATCATAACCCTGAACGAGTTGATAGCTGAATTCAGTAAACGACATACCATTCTCTAGGCGGTTCTTCACGCTGTCTTTTGCCATCATGTAATTGATGGAAATATGTTTACCGACATCGCGTATGAATTCCAAAAATCCGAATGATTTGAACCAATCGTAATTGTTCACGATTTGCGCGCTGTTAGCACCACAATCAAAGTTCAGAAATTTTTCAAGTTGTGCTTTCTGGCAAGCCAGATTGTGTTGCAATACCTCTTCGTTCAGCAAATTGCGTTCATCGCTTTTGCCACTTGGATCACCCACCATACCGGTGGCTCCACCCACCAATGCAATGGGTTGGTGACCGGCATTTTGAAAATGCAGCAATGTCATTATCTGCACCATATTGCCCACGCCCAATGAATCGGCAGTAGGGTCAAAACCAATATAGCCCTTCACCATTTCCGAATTCAACAATTGCTCAGTCTCAGGCATAATGTCCTGCAGCATGTTGCGCCAACGCAACTCTTCAACAAAATTTTGCTTTACTCCACTCATGTATAACGCGAGCAAAGATAATCGAAATAAGCCCTCACTTCAAGGGCATTGGCGGCAATGAAAAATATTTTCTTTATTTTTGTCTGAACCAAATATTAAAACTTGAACTTTCTTTCGCATTACTTTTTTGATCAATCATCTGATCCTTATTTCAATACCGGGCTAGTACTGCCTGATTTATCGCGAAATTTCTGCAAGGGTCACCTCGATTTGAACCGCGAATTCGACTCACCTGCATTCATTGCATTAAAAAACGGAAGCATTACCCATTTAGCCAAAGACAAAATCTTTCATCAATCGGAATTTTTTAGAAATGCGCAACACGAAGTGAGTGTGCTGCTCGACCAGCAAGGACAGTGGCCACGCAAGTGGTTTTTCAATCACGTGTTTACAGAAATAGTGCTCGACCGTGTACTGATGGATGCCCACCCGCAACTGTGCCAATCATTTTACGATGATTTAAAAGCCGTTGATGCCAATACAGTAGCGCACTTCCTTGAAGTGGCCGGGGTGCAAAATCACGGGGTATTTGCTCAGAGATTCCTCAAATTCATAGAATATCAGTTTATTTTTGACTATGAACACAATGAAAAGATCAATTTGGCGTTAAGCCAACTGTACCGCAGAGTTGGGATAGAATATGAGTGGACCACACAGGACCATGCCCTTATTCAAACCCATCTGCCCAAAATAATAGGCATAATAGCCGATCAGTTAGATAATTTGACAAAAGAATTAAAAACCGCATAGATGAATATAAAGAAAGAATGCAGAAATTTGGAACTTTCAATGAAATCAAAACTTCTGCTAATACTCAGTTTTGTATTTGCGTTAGCCGGCAATGCACAAAATGCCACCAAATACAGTAACGAGTTTTTACAAATAGGCGTGGGTGCCCGCTCACTGGGCATGGGTGGTGCTATGATAGCCTCTGCTACCGATGTGTACGCAGGTTATTGGAACCCGGCCGGCCTCACTAAAATTGACGAGAACTCACAAGTGGCATTGATGCACGCCTCTTATTTTGCAGGCATTGCCAATTACGATTACGGAGCATACGCCTCAAAAGCAGGCAGCAATGGCGCTATAGGTATCAGCGTGGTGCGCTTTGGGGTGGATGGTATTGCCAATACCTTCGACCTGATACGCAATGGCGAAATCGACTATACCCGTGTTACCTCTTTTAATACCACAGATTTTGCAGCCATCGTATCGTATGCACAAACACAAGAACTGAAGCAAATGCGCAACATCGATTTTAGTTGGGGTGCTAATATGAAAATCATTCACCGCAAAGTAGGTCCATTTGCCAATGCCTGGGGCTTTGGTTTTGATGGGGCCATGCGATTCGAGAATACTAAAAAGAACTGGGCCTTTGGTGTAGTAGTGCGCGATGTTACCTCCACCTTCAACAGCTGGCGCTATACGTTTACAGATGCACAGAAAGATGTATTGGCCGCCACTCAAAACGCCATTCCTAAAAATACATTAGAGATTACTTTACCCCGCATATTGACCGGGTATGCCAAAACATGGGAGAAGAACAATTGGATTTTTTTGGTAGAGGCCGATGCCAGTATCACATTAGACGGTAAGCGTAATACGCTTGTAAAGACCAACCTTTTCAGTATTGATCCTTATCTGGGTGGTGAAATTGGTTACGACATCAACGAACAGAACAAAGTGTATTTCAGAACAGGGGTAAATAATTACCAGAACTATACCAACAAGAACGGCAAAAAAGTGCCGAGTGTAATGCCCAATGTAGGCATTGGCCTGTCGCTAGGGAAGTTTACCATCGACTATGCACTTACTAACTTATCAGCTTTGGCCGGCAGCGGTCCTTCGTTGTACAGCAATGTGTTTTCGCTGAAGCTGACTTTGGAGAAGAAGAAGTAAGAAAGTTACCTCTAACAAAAACAAAGCATTAATGAAATTTTTTATTTGTTTAATGTCACTTATCATTTATAATTCACTGTTTTCCCAGAATGATACAGGAAATATAATGTTAACAGTAGTTCCTGAAAAATATAAGTTATCGGATACAAAGGATACAATCTCTAAGTATCGAATAATAGATAACCGAACTGTTTACTTTTATAATGGATTAAACCCAGGGAGTAAAAACAAAAAACTAGATTGGAGTAAAGACAACAAACTGATTTACATAGAATTAAATGATTCTGGGAATATATTAATACAGTTCGAATGCGTTGTAGGGTTGTTTAAAGAAATATATGATTCTGGGGAGGTAGGCGATAGCATACCAGATAAAGATAATTATTATTTAAAACTATTTGGAGATTCAACTATTCCTACAAAATATATTGTTTTTGGTATTGAGAAGCTTATACCCAATGGTCGTTATTGTGAATATTATTCTAATGGCAAATTAAAGGTTGAAGGACATTATTTCTCGGGATATTATAAAAATAAATATATTTATATGGGGAAAGTAAAAAAATGGAAATATTATGATGAGAATGGGAAGTTAATTAAAAGTGAGAAATATAAAATTGAATGACATCTCTATAGTAAAAAAAGAAAAGGTGTCAAAAAAGCGCAAAAGGTGAAAACCCTTACCCCTTCACAATCTTTATAACAAAAATCTTTTCTCCATCATTCACAGTTAAGGTGTACAACCCCTGCAGAAGAAAGCCGAGGTTATCTATTGTGGCATTGTCTGAATAGCCTGAAAATGCAAGCTGTCCCAGCGTGTTGTGAATGGTATAGTTGAACGGCTGACTGATGCCGGCCACTGTGAGCGAGTTATTAAAAGGAGAAGGGTAGGTAGTGTAGGTGCGCGTATTATCATCGCTGAGTTTTACCACAGATGTATTGGGGGACAATTCATTGAACCTGCAAATTAATGGGCGACAACTGCCACTGATATGAGAAATCAAACCCGACACCACTATTTTATTATCGGCTTTCAGTACAACATCTTTTAAACGAATATTTAGTGCACTGTCCTTAAAGGTTTCAAAAAGACCCTTATTGTTAAATGCGCTGTCTAAAAAACCTTTGGGTGTAAGGCGACAAACCATACTTATATTTTTCATATAAATGCTGTTATTGCTCCGGGTTATTAAGGTGTCAATGTAAGCAAAACCAAAAACAATGCGATCTTTAGAGTCGAAGCTCAACTTCTCTATACCATCCCATGATATTTTTTTGGCGAGTTTATGGCTGGCCATTCCATTGTTGCCAAACAACTTGATAGGATTGCCCCATTTGTCGTATTTATAAATCCAAATATTGGTATTGACAACATCGTAAGGGGGCTGATTTAAAATATCACCATAGCAGAAGTAGGTAAAAATATTGTCGTATTTATCCATATGCAACCCAAATGAATATCTGGCAATAAAGGGATCGAAATCTATGCGCATTTTATTGTTTAGGGAATCATTGGTAATGGCATTGCCGTTTGAGTCGCGGGGTTCCACAAATATGGTGCGCCAACTACCGGTAAAAGTATAGCTGATCAGGTAACGATTGTCTTTAGTAACTGCCAAATGTTGTATCCATACCTGTTTTGTATCAGACATTTTTAATTCCCCTTTTTGCTGAAATAAGGTATCCAACTCACCGTTTGGTTTGTAGCGTTTTAATTCAGAAATATATTGTCTAGAAAAGGCTAAAAGAATATTCTTGTTTCTATCTATTGCCAGGCCATCCAATGCATCAATAACACCTCTGTTATAAACTGGAGCGGTTGTCATAATGCCATTGATGCCAAAAGTGTTATCAAGTATGCCGTTTAAATCTGTTTTCAATAACACAAAACAACTCATACCACCTCCACTAGAGTAATAACAACTCAACCCTATCATGAGCATACTGTCGTCACACAATATAGCGGACAACAAATTGTATTCATACCTCTCATCCAATAAGATGCCACGCATTCCTAAAACACCAAATTCAGTATCCGGTAGGCCATCTTCATGAAATTTAGAAATCATGATTTGTGGAGTGTAGGATACTGTTGACCCTATTAATAAAAACTTGCCATCTTGTAGGGGAATCATGCGTTTCCCGTCTTTGCCATTTAGACGCATATTTTCTACATATCCATTGGTTCCAAATGAACCATCAATAGCAGTTTGAGCAGATGAATAAAAAAAAGAGAATAAACACAGGAAGTAAAGTATATATTTTAACATAGGGGACGAACAAACAAATCTAACATTTATATTAATTTAAAACAAAACAGGCAATACATTTTACAATTCATAATCCTTACCCCTTAACAATCTTTATTACAGTAACTTTATTGCCATCATTCACAGTTAAGGTGTACAACCCCTGCAGAAGAAAGCCGAGATTATCTATTGTGGCATTGTCTGAATAGCCTGAAAATACAAGCTGTCCCAGCGTGTTGTGAATGGCGTAGTTGAATGGTTGACTGATGCCGGATAGCGTGAGTGAGGTATTAAAAGGAGAGGGATAGGTAGTAATGGTGGGTGATTCGTTAGTTGTTAATCTGATAATGGATGTACCCGGACTCCTCTCATTAAATCGGCAAATGAACTGGCGATAATTGTTGTCTATTTCAGAAATTAAACCTGTGGCTATTATTTTATCATCCGCTTGTAGCGCTATGTCTTTTAACTCATCGCTGAACTCACCTTCTTTAAAATCCTCAAAACGACCTGTTTCATTAAAGGTGCTGTCTAAACGCCCATTGGGTGTAAGCCGATGAACAATGCTGTTGTAATTATCAAAAGGATAGTTGGTGCCATTGTCGAGCGAAGTATCGATGTAATTAACAGCAAAAATAAAGCGCCCCTTACTGTCTATTGTCATACCTCTGATACCATAAAGACAATATTTTGAATGCAGTTTCATGGCTACTAAACTATTGCTGCCAAACGATCTAATAGGATTGCCCAGCTTGTCGTATTTGTACAGCGAAAGGTAGGTATATTTTACTGTGGAGTAAGTTGGAAATCTAATCAAATCACCATAAGCGGTATAGGTAAAAATATTCTCGTCTTTATCGATGATCAAACCATAAGAGTATCTGGAAATGCTGTAACCATAGTCTATCCGAATTTTACCATTCAGCGGGTCGTTGGGGATGATATTGCCGTTCGAGTCGCGGGGCTCAGCCTGTATGGTGGGTGAGGCCGGCAACATGTAACTGATCAGGTAGCGATTGTCTTTGGTAATGGCCAAATGCTGTATCACCACATCACCGTATTTATACATTCGCAGTTCGCCCTTTTGTTGAAACAGGGTATCCAACTCACCATTGGCTTTGTATCGTCTAAGAACCGATCTGAATTTTGTATCGCCAATATCTCTTAAATAGGACATTAATATATTCCCATTTCTGTCCACCACCATGGCATCTATTTGTTGTATATAGCCTTTGTCAGAAGGTATGGCTAAGAAACCAGAGTCGCCAAAGGCAGTATCCACTTGCCCTTTCAAATTGGTTTTAAGCAACACAATATTACTTCTACTTGTAGCATAATCATAATTTCTAAGGCCTATAATCAGCATGCTGTCTTTACTCAGTACTACAGCCTCCGGATTAAAATAATTATTGGCTTTCAGTATAATGGTGCGAATACCGAATGTGCCAAATTTTGTATCCAATTGCCCGTCTTTAGTGTATTTGGAAATAATGGTACGACCATTGGACGAAAATATATTGCCCACTACCAAAAAACTGCCCCCTTCAAGCATTACCAGACGTTTGGCATCCTTACCCTCCAGCCGCGGACTACTTGCATAGCCATTGGTGCCAAAGGTTGAATCAATGGCTGTTTGCGCATTTGCAAAACAGCCATACAATAGGCAGACAATAATGAGTAAATGCTTTTGCATAGGTGAGGGATAAACAAATTTAATACAAATGGACATATTAAAAAAACGGGAATAGTACCATATCGATAGCGATTGGAAAAGATTAAAAGATGGAAAAATTAACGCTGGAAGGGGACAATTATTTGCATATTTTCATACAGACATGTTTTTTATTATTAAATATTGTTAAAATTTAAAGGGACTTAACGGATTATTGCCACAATAATTGCAGATTTGGATAAATACCCCTCAAGTGTATTAAAAATTGAAACAGCCCTAATATATTACCTTATTTAATCATTTGCGCTACTAAATAAATGCCTATAGGTTTGTGTTTATGAAGTTTAAACGCATACTACATGGCATTATGAGCCAAAGGTTGACTATTACTGCGCTGCTTGTTATCTGTTTATTAAGTGCTTGTAATGACAATAACACCTTCAAATCATCGCCACCTGATTATTTCGGTCAGGTAGTGGGCCGGTATAAGGTAATAGACAGTTTATATAAAAATAATTGGGATCTCGATTCCTTCGGTATGCCTATATATGAATTGCAGGGCGTTTTTCATTACCCTGTAGTTGAATTACAGAAAGGGAACGTTTTCGATTATGATTGGAACAGAATGACAGAGGGAATACTGTATACGGTTATTGAAAGAGACACTACAATCTACGGCAAAGGGGGTGAACGCAGCGGCCTGATGGGCATCAACACCGAGTTTTTGCTACATCCAAATACAGAATCAATTGTATTGATAGATACAAGAGAAACAACCTATGCCACTGCCAGGGGCGAATTAAAAAACAATAAATTTATATTCATTAATAGTGCTGTTTTTGGAGAATATAAATCAGTCGCCCATTTTACAAAGCTGCCTTAGGGCATCCCTCAATATTTTAACATTCTTACTACCTGTTGCTGTTGGGCTGCGGTAAGGAGCAGGCAATAGCTTCCTGCAGCTAGTGTAGATGGCAAAGTGATGGATACTGTGTGCTTCCCTGAATTGTAAACGGCATTGTCTGGCAAAGTATAAATTACCCTGCCCTGCATGTCTGTAACAGTAATGCTAACAGATGAGGCTTCAGCCAACGAAAACTCAAGACTGGCATTGTCGTTCACAGGATTAGGATACAGCACAGCACTGTTATTTATTCGCACATTTTTAAGTCCCAGATTTAAGCCCGAATGATAGCGCACCGCTATAAAATTACCATCAGAATTACCGCCCACCATTATTTTACCTGTGGGTAATACTGCAATACCGACACCCTCATCTATATTGACAGTACCAAAGTTGGTCAATACCTTGCCGGCCGTGCCAAAAGTGGCATCTGGTACACCCTTGCTATCAAGGCGAAGCAGTGCGATATCAGAACCGCTATAACTGTCAGTACCGGCCACTAAAATTTTACCATCGGGTTGCACGGCCACACCCAGGGCTTTTGACGAGTGACTATTGCCATAGCTTACAGATAATTTACCATCGCTGCTAAAAGCGGTATCCAGTATCCCTGTTTTGGTAAATCGCGCTATGCCAAATGCATAGTCGGAGGTATATATATTACCTGCCACCACTATTTTATCATCGGGCTGCACTGTTGCACAATAAATACGGTCGATACCACCAATATCGGCTATTACCTTGCCATTGGTGCCAAAGCTGCTGTCTAGCTGTCCGTTTGCTTTGTATTGAGCCATGGCGCAGTCGGTCTGGGCGTTGTAATTATGATAACCCACCAACAGTATTTTGCCATCCTTTAGCACATGTACCGAAGTGGCCAGGCCATTGCCCGTATCTATGGCTGTGGTTTGTATACCATCGTTGCTAAAGGTGCTGTCGAGCGTGCCGTTTTGTTTATAGCGCACCACAGCAAA
The DNA here is from genome assembly GCA_040386935.1 of Bacteroidota bacterium. Lineage (GTDB taxonomy): Bacteria > Bacteroidota > Bacteroidia > NS11-12g > UBA955 > JABMMZ01. The sequence goes on from JAZKEQ010000023.1 coordinate 17,813, forward strand.
CAGCGCGTCTGAATAACCGGCCAGCAGTATTTTACCATCCGGTTGCAGGGCTATGGCCCGGGGCTCATCCTGCCCAATACTCAGCACTGTTATCACCTTGCCATCGTTGCTAAAACTGTTGTCTAATGTGCCATTTGGCAGGTAGCGCAGCAGGGCAAAGTTGCGTTTAGAATTGGTAAATGTAATACCTGTTACCAGTATTTTGCCATCAGCTTGTACAATTACAGCATTGGGTTGTTCTACCGAATTGTTGTTAATATCTGTTACCACCACACCATCATCGCCAAAGGTGCTATCAGGCATGCCTTGGGTAGTAAAGCGGGTCAGCATAATATCAGTTAAAGTAGTGCCTGCCACTATTGTTTTACCATCTTTTTGCAGGGCCATGCCCCAGGCCACACTGTACTCCTGCCCGTTACTGGCTGTAGCTTTGCCATTTGTGCCATAGGTAACATCTATGCTGCCCGGCAATTGTGCCATAGCGAATGGCGCACACAGTGCGACTACCACACCTACTACTAGTAGTTTTATATTCATATTCAAGTTTTTTAAAAGCCGAAGATAATGGATTAAAAAGGATGCGGAAATTATCTGACAATAAAATTACATGACGGTGTTTGGTTGTTAGAAGAAAGATCAAATGAAAAAATAGACGTTATAACTTATCGCACAATCACTTTCACCTTGCCTCATATTCCTTGTATCCCAATTCTAACGGATATCCTTCTGAATTGTAGGTAAACTTAATCTTCACTTTTTTGGCCGTTGGGTGTATGATGTAATAATTGCCGGCAGTTGTTTTAAATTCTCCGCCCTCTACTGCTATCTCAACATCCTTTTTCTTATACTGTCCAAAATCGAAAGCAATGCGATTGTCCTGATGGATGGTAAGAAATTCCTTGTCCACCAACTTGGATTGTACCCTTGGCTCAGTAACATAGTATTCAAATCCAAAGGCGAAAGGCAATGTATCGCCCATATAAGCAACATTATAGTATCCTTCAAAAAAATGCCTACCAACTTTATCAGCCGGTAAATAACCGCAATATTTTTCAACTGAATCTATTTTCACCGGGCTTTTGGTTACTAAGTTTTTTGATAGATCCAAAGTACCCCATCCCCTCAATACCATATTAAATTTTATAGGTACCCCAACAGGTGTTTCATTACAATGTGACCAAACCATTAATGGATTCCCACATACTGTTATTTTTACGCTAAAATACTCCTTTTCTATACCATGCAACCACATGAGCATGTTTAATTCAAAATTTTGTTGGGTGGCTGAAGAGCGCATCATTTTAATAATATCTATGGTATCAAAACTTGTTATTTTCTTGTAAATTCTTTTAAAATTTTTAAAAGCTACTGAATCCAATGTTGGATAATGTACAATTAATGAATCGGATAACATTTGCAACGTATCAAAATTTTTACCTCTGTGCATCAAGTAATGTATATCCTGAAGTTTCTTTTCAAAAATCTCCCTCATTAAAGTGATATTCAAACGCTCACTTTTAATGGAATTGGCCAGCAACTGATCGTTTTCTTGGTTATACTTTCTCATTAATAATACATTCAATGCCCAGGTGCAGGCGGCAAAAAGTATGATTATAACTAGCCATTTTTTCATAAGCGGTAAAATTAGAATTAAGCGTATTGTTATGCAACGGATAAATGTTTTGTTTATTGCTGTGTATAGTTGGTAGCATATTGAAATCAAAGCTATTATTTCAACTATGAAATGAATTGCACCAAAAGCCAAAATAGAGGCATACCCCCTCCCAAACCCCCGCCATTATTGGCCCAAAACCACAAAAAGTACATTTCGTCACTCAAAGAGTACATTTCATCACTTTTTTAGTACATTCCATCACTCAAAGAGTACATTTTATCATTTTTTTAGTACATTTCATCACTTTTTTGGTACATTTCATCACTCAAAGAGTACATTTTGTCACTTTTTTAGTACATTATATCACTCAAAGCGTACATATTATCACTTAAAGGGTACATTTCATCATTCATATGGCCATTTCATTCGTCAAAATGCCCTCTCAGTGTTTCAAAATGGCCGCTTGCTGCGCCCAAATGCTCGCTAACACTGTGCAGATGGGGGAAATGGATGATGGCGTAATTGTTAGTCCCGAACTTTTGGGAATAAGCATATCGTTTTTTCTGTATCATTGTAATTACTAAACGATGAGCAATGTTACCCAAGGCAGAATAATTAGCACGCTTGTATCTGCATTTTATTTACTTCTATTGTTTTCGATATGCTCCTGTGGCATAATAGCCGCATTAGACCCACCCCAAAAGCGCGATTTTTTCAAAGGTAAATATGATCAAAATCTATTTACTGCACTTGATAGCAATTCAATTTTTACAGCCATTGACACTACTAATTATGGCTCCAAACAGCTGTTCATTTGGTATTCTGATGGCAGAGTTATTAAGCACACAAGTTTTATTATGGATAGCATAACCGAGGAAGAGTGTCTTAGAATCTTTAATGACTCTGTATTTAGGCACGAAAATAAAAGATATTCAAAAAAAGAATACGGCTATTTTTATCCCCTTAATAAGGATACTTTTAAGTGTGAGCTAATGTCCAGAATTACAATTGGGTCGTTCCATTTTAATGGGTTTGTAATTACCAATAAAGATTCAACATCATTTGTAGCAAAATATACCGGCTCACGACCATATAAATATTTTAAAACGCATTGGGGTTATTTACCTGATACAACGTATCTGTTCTTTAAGCGAAAGCAATAGAAACCACAAACATCTAAAATATGAGAATAACATTTGCCAATCACTTACGCGTTGCATCCTTCCACTTAATGGGAACGGCCCTCATGCTTATTATTCTTTGGTATTTGAGTTTTGAGCCTACGATGGTTGGCATATTTACTTGTTTTTGGGTGTTGTATACACTGCCCGTCTTATATCTTCATATACAATATACTCATCGAAATGCAGGTGAGGAAATTATAGTAAACGCAAATGAACTAATCGTTAGAAAAAATAATGAAGAATATAGATACAGTAGTAATGAACTATCTAAAATTACTGTTTACCGTTCAGCTAGTCTTGATAAGGGCGGTATACAATTTACCGGCCTAGAAAGCTATTACTTCGCTCGTATCATAACAAATAGTGGAGTAGAGGTAATTATTACTTGTTTAATGGGACCAAAAATACACGAAGAAGTTCGCAAACTTAGTGGAGTGCCGTATGAAAGAAAGAGAGGCCTTTGTACTTTGGGGAGGAAATTTTAATATCAAACGTTTTATCTATTATTGTATTAACACTATGGTAGTAAACACAAGCAATAAATTTAATAATTGGCGGTATAAGTTATTGATTATTAGTACAGCATTTGCCTTTGTAAGTTGCAATGAAAGTAAACCTAAAAGGAATATAAAACACGAAGTAGTTTACTACGAAGGAACAAAAATTAAGAAGATGGAATTTGACATGGAGTCAGATTCACTTGTAGGCCCTATTCTAATGTATGAGAAAGATGGGAGTCTTAGATGTAAGAGTATATATGCTTCAGGTGATACAATTGAAGTAGCTCAGTATGGGTATAAAAATAATAAACTGCTTTACTTTGATAATATCAAAGAACAAACCAGGACATGGTATTTCAGTAATGGGAATAAAGCAAGATTTGAAAAATATGCAAACGATACCGTAGATTATTATATCAATTATTACGATTCAATAACAAAAAAACCAATAGACTTTTTTAGGGATATTCGATTTGATGTTTCCGATACTATGGATATAGTAACATTAGAACCGTATTTAGAAAACCCTGCTGATAAGCTTATTAATTACAGTTTTATAATAATTACTCATAACTCAACAAGATCTGGAATAAGAAAAACATATTATCAGAAAAGCACACACCCAATATTTAAGTTAAAAAAGGAAAGCCATACAGAATTTTCTTATATCATCTGCGATTCTCTTGGTTGCTATACTCTGCCTATGTCGTTAACTTTTGAGGGGTATAAATAAATTTTGCCATTGTTGTCCCAAACTTTCGGCAACAATTCCCACAAACCAGATCACAACAAAATCCCATGAATAGCATATATAAGCGCATTAATTTACCTAAATAATACACAATGGCAATCCGTATTTCAAGCTCTAAAGTTTGCTGGTTTCGAAGCTTCGGAACAAATATTGAAAGAAAAATAAGGTTAAAAGCTGTTGTTTTTTTATTGGTATTATGCTTGTTCTCAAGTTTTAAAATAAGTGCTCAAAACAAATTTACCAGATATTATGATGTCGAAAAATATTGTCTTAGATTATGTAAATTTAATGATGATGAATCAGATTCAATGACATTAAAATGTGAGTATGATACAATAATTAAAATCAAAAAGTCTAGAAAAGCAGTGTGTTATAGAATTTCATTAATTTCAAAAGATAGTTTATCCCAAGAAATGGTTTATAGCAAAAAAGGATTGCAAAAAGAGAAATTACAAAAAGCATATTTGTACAATAGAATCGACTCAAACGTTACTAAAGTTGATTCTATTTTTGGGACACAAAGGGGAAACATATTTCAGTTAGTACCCCCATCTGGGAAGGTTTTATCCGGAAATGAAGGTTTGGTGTTTTTTACAACAGGGTTAGCTCCTGACAATGTTTTATGCAAAATTAGAATAGATGACAAAATTAATTTTTGCTACAGCAATATTTATGGAATAATCAGTGTTAATGATAGCACATATAGTAATTTATCTATAGATAATGTTAATTATACTTGGTTCATAGAAATTTCAAACTAGATGGCTTTGTTAAAATTTAACATACAATGACAATACTTAAAAACGGAATCCTTAAAACTTGTCTTATAAGCCTACTATTTGCTGCAATTAATTGTGATGCAACAACAATTCCCAGTAGCAGCATTGCATTTAAAGTATACCCCGGTATTTCGTTTTCAAGAACGACATTGCGTATGGATGAAAACTTCAAAAAAAAATCGTTATTGGGTTTACAAGCGGAGTTTTCTTTTAATTACCTTTTTAAAAAAGGCGATATTCTTGAAGTTGGTTTAAGATATAAAATGATTGGAAATAAAGTAATATCAAGTGAGCAATATGGTGGTGTTAAAATAATAAACCAATCATTTAGCCCTTCCTTGTCAATACTTTTTCATAAAAAAATAGGGACCAATAATGATAATGGACTTTATTTAAGTGGAGGGGGTATGTTTACTAAAGGACCCCCGGAAGAAGTTATACTAGGTGTTGGAGATACTTTTTTTGTACATGAAACAACTTATTTAACAACAAATAAATTTCATCTGCTATTAGGAGGTCGCTATATTTTTAATATAAAAAACAGGAACCTGGGTATTGAGCTCGTGTACACCAAAGGGCTTAACAATTATTACCAATCTGTAACCCACAATATATTTAACAACAATCAAAATAGGTACATCAACAAAGGCTCTGGATTACATATTGGCTTGGTCTATTTTTTCAAGAATAAACGAAGATCCAAGCAAGCAAGCTCAACTCAATAATCTTACTTCATCACCCCCAGCGCTACCTCATAGGTATTGCAATGGGCGGTTACTATATCGCTAATTTCGGGCGAGTAGCCACCACCCATGGTTACCGCTATGGGCAGGCCCTGTTGGGTGCAGAAATCGAACACCAATCGGTCGCGCTGCCCGCAGTGGGCCATGCTCAGTTGTAATTGGCCCAGCTTATCAGTCGCCAATACATCCACACCGGCTACGTAAAATACAAAATCAAAGGAGTTGGTTGCCAAAGTGCTCAAAGCCTCTGAGAGCAGCTCTAAATACTGCGTACCGCTGCATTGGGGTGGCAGTGGTACATCCAAATTGCTGCGCTCTTTCTTTAATGGATAGCTGCCTTGGCTGTGCATGCTAAAAGTGTACACCGCAGTATTATTTTCAAAAATGTGAGCGGTGCCCTGCCCCTGGTGCACATCTAAATCAATGATGAGCATATTTTTGGCCAGCCCCTTGTGCAACAGGTAATTGGCCGCTATGGCGCAATCATTCAACAGGCAATACGCATCGCCACTATCGGCAAAGGCATGGTGGGTGCCGCCTGCCACATTAAAAGCCACTCCATGTTGCAGGGCATACAGAGCAGCATCTACAGTGCCCTGGGCAATAATTCGCTCACGCAATACCAACTGTGGGCTGAGTGGAAAGCCTATTCTGCGGATAATTTTGGGATGCAGGGTGCCTTGTATCAAATGGTCCCAGTAAGCTTTGGTATGGGTGAGCAGGGCCACCTCTTCGGCTATGGGCGTGGGTTCAAAAAAATTGGCTGCAGTTACCAACCCCCTGTGGCGCAGCTGTTCGGGTATTTGCGCATACTTCTGCATGGGAAAGCGGTGCCCGTGGGGCAATGGGTGGCAGTAGATATTGGACCAGGCTATTTTTAACACAAAACTTGTTGTTTATTTGCGGCTGTAAAAAACGCAATGGCAAAAATGGTGATTTCTATGATAGCGGCAATGGATAAAAACAATGCCATCGGTTTTAACAACGAATTGCTGTGGCACCTGCCCGATGATTTTAAATGGTTTAAGGAAAAAACCAAGGACAAGGCTATGGTAATGGGTCGCAACACCATGGTGTCGCTGGGCAAGCCTTTAAAAAACAGATTGAACATTGTGCTGTCGTCAAGCACGGCCAATATCCCCGAGGGGTTTGTACACGCCTATAATTATGAAGAAGCATTGACCCTAATACCTCCAACTACCGAGGAACTGATGATAATAGGCGGTGGTAAAATTTATGATTCGCTGCTTCATTTAACCACCCGCTTGTACATTACCCGAGTGCACCACATTTGGCCAGATGCAGATACTTTCTTTCCCCAATGGGATTTGCAGGAATGGGAGCTAACCTATACTGAACAACACCCAATGGACGAGCGCCATTTGTATGCTTTCGATTTCGAAATTTGGGAAAGAGTAAGTGTTTAAAGTTTAACAGCTGTAACCGTATACCCGGCCTGGCGCAGCAGTGCTATTAAGCCCTGTTTGCCACCCAGGTGGGCAGCCCCAACGGCTACAAAATAGGTTTGCAGTTTCATATTCAGATTCAGGTAATTCACCCAGTTCACATTGCGTTGGGTGAGCATGGCATCCGACAGTTCATTCATTTCAGGACTGGTTTCAAAAGTTACTTTGTAAATGTCTTCAATTTTACGCGAGTTGTAAGCAGTTAACAGTTTTTGAAAATCGGCCTTGGCACTACTGATATTGCGACAAAAATCCATGAGCCAGCGCACCTGCATGTCGAAAGGAATACTTTTTATTAGGCTGTCTTGAAAGCCCGGTTTTTCAAGTCCCATGGTGGGTTTGCCGGCTTCCTTTGCCATTTGTGCAATTTTAAAATCGATGGGTATGGGTCTGCAACCCAAAAAGGATTGGGAAAACATCATACTGCTCATTAAGTACACCGGTGATTTATTGTCGAGGTTGTCCAGCGAGTCGCCAAGCAGGGCTCTGCAAGCACTGTCTACCGTGTGGTATTCCGATGCGCTGAGATAAGTTCTTAGTGTAACAGGCGATGGTTCTTCAGATTTATTGTACAGCTCTACCAATACTTGCATACTGTTCAAGTCTATTTCAAGGGCCACCAGGTCCGTACTGTTCAGCGATTGTTGTAAGGCAGGTTGATTAATGGTATCGGCATTGCAGTGTATATGAATGGTGCCGAAGAGATAACTGGGCTTGGTTAAACCATTGCCACTTACTTTCCACAACAAGCCGTCTTTTTGGGCAGTGGCAACAAAAGATACAGAGGTGAGTAAGGCGAGCAGGCAGTGCCTGTAAAGTGATTTAAGCTTCAGTCTCAGATTTTGCGGTCTCATCATTTGGTAAAGAATTATTATCGGCTTCAGTAGTAACTTCAAAGTTACTTACATTTTCGGTAATATGTTCTTTTTTGAAATACCTTTTTTGGAAAATGATGATGGAGATAACACCTGTACTGATGGCAGCATCAGCCAGATTGAACACCGGGCTGAAGAAGGTGAAAGATTGACCGGCTTTGAATGGAAACCAGCTTGGATAGTGGGTTTCGATAATAGGGAAATACAGCATATCAACCACGCGACCGAACAAATAACCGCCTTCGTATTCGTTCATGTGCTGGTACCACACACCGTAAAATAAACAGTCGATGATATTGCCGATGGCACCTGCCAGAATAAGCGCTACACATACCAAAAAACCGGTATTTTGGTGTTTGCGAATGGCATTGAACAAGTACCAGAAACCGAAGATAGCTACTGCAATTCGAAATGTGCTGAGTATGAGTTTACCGTATTTACCGGCAAATTCAATACCGAAGGCCATGCCGTTGTTTTCAGTAAAATGGAAGAGAAACCAATTGCCGATAATGGGTTTTTCGGTATGCATCACCATGTTGTGTTTCACCCAGTATTTCAAATACTGATCAATGAATATCACAAATGCAATGATCACCAAAGGAAGTATCCACTTTATAAGCGGTACTTTCTTTTCAGAAAGGGATTCAGCAGTAAGTGTTTGGTCCTCTTGCAAATCAGAAAGGTAAATTACTTGTATTGGTTCAATTTAGCTTCCATACTCAAGGTAGCGTGAGGTACAGCCAACAATCTTTCTTTTTGAATCAGTTTGTTGGTAACTCGGCAGATACCGTAAGTTTTGTTTTCAATTCTTATAAGAGCAGCTTCAAGACTGTCAATAAATTTCTTCTGTCTTGCAGCCAGTTGATTCAGGTTTTCTTTCTCAAATGTGCTGGCACCGTCTTCAAGTGTCAGATATTGGTTTGAAGTATTTTCATCCCCATTTTCATTAGGGTTTTGCAAAGATTTTTGCATTTTTGAAAATTCATCTTTAGCGCTTTTTAACTTTGAAAGAATAAGGTCTTTAAATTCTTTGAGGTCCGCATCGCTGTAACGCGTTTTTTCATCTTTTTCTTCAATTTTCTTCTTAGCCATTTTTTTCTATTTTTATTAAACAAGTAGCGCCTTCTACTTCAATTTCAGTTCCTACACTAAGGTTTTCATCGGATTCAATGGCGTCTGCTAAAATTTCGGTGCAAATATACGATTTAAAAGTATGCAAAGCATTCATTGTCAAATCATCTGTTTTAACCCATACTTTTATTCGATCAGTAACCTCAAAACCGCTGTCTTTCCTTAGGTTTTGGAGTCTGTTAACAAATTCTCTGGCGATACCTTCCTGTCTCAAATCATCGGTTATGGTGATGTCGAGGGCCACGGTCAGATTCCCATTTGTGCTTACCAACCATCCCGGAATATCCTGTGAGGTAATTTCCACATCGGCCAGTATCAATTCAAATTGTCGCGCACCCAGATTCAGGTCAATTTTACCTGTGCTTTCTATGGTGGCTATATCGGCAGCGGTAAACTGCTGTATGGCTGCTGCCAACTCTTTCATTTGGGCGCCAATCTTTGGTCCCAATGCTTTAAAGTTAGGTTTGATACCTTTTACCAACACCGAATTATCGGCTTGTAGGTATTCCATTTCCTTAACATTCACTTCCGATAGTATCAGCGGTTCCACGTGTTTCAATTGTTTGCCAAATGTTTCATTCAACACCGGCACCATTATTTTATGCAGGGGTTGGCGCACTTTGATGTTGTGTTTTTTGCGCAAACCAAATACCATGCTGCAAAGGTCCTGGGCCAATTGCATGGTGGTTTCCAATTCCTTGTCGATGGCGGCAGTATGAGGCGCTTGTATCTCAGTAAGGTGAACTGAGTCCGTAGTTTTATTCAAACTTTGGTACAACCATTCGGAGAAGAAAGGAGCAAAAGGACTCATTAACTGAGCCACTTCATTGATGCAATTAAACAAAGTATCATAGGCAGATTGTTTATCGCTGTTCATTTCGCCTTTCCAGAAACGTCTGCGCGACAAGCGTATGTACCAGTTGCTCAAATCATCGCATACAAATGTTTCGATGGCACGTGCAGCCGGTGTAGGATCGTAGGCATCCATATTGCTGATAACCGTTGCTTTCAGTGTATTCAGTTTAGAGATAATCCAACGGTCGAGTTCGCTGAGTAATGCAATATCGCGTTGTTTTGAACTGTCGTAGTTGTAATTATCGATATTGGCATAAATAGCAAAGAACGAATACGTGTTATACAATGTACCGAAGAATTTGCGCTGTGTTTCAGCCAGTCCTTCAACATCGAATTTCAGATTGTCCCATGGATCGCTGTTGGTGGCCATGTACCAGCGGGTAATGTCGGCACCGTAAGTATTGATGGTTGTAAAAGGGTCAACGGCATTGCCTAAGCGTTTGCTCATTTTGTTGCCGTTTTTATCGAGCACCAATCCGTTAGCCACTACATTTTTGTAAGCCACAGAATCGAACAACATTACCGACAAAGCGTGCAAGGTAAAGAACCAACCGCGTGTTTGGTCAACACCTTCAGCAATAAAGTCGGCCGGGAAAGCCCCTTCCTTACCTTCCCCAAAAGGGAAGGATGCGATTCGTGGCTTGGCTGAATCAAGCGCCTTTTTTATTGACGCTAGGACGGTGTCCAGATTATTTAATATTTCATCATTTGTGAAACGGATAACCTGAAAACCTTCACTATTTAAAATTTTGGTTCTCTCAGCATCAGCAATTATATTGTCAGGTAATGTGTGTATTAAGCCATCAACTTCTATTACTAGACCTTTTTTTAAGCAAACAAAATCTGCAATAAAATCATTGATGATATGCTGCCTTCTTATATGATAACCACCCAATTTATCTCCTTTTAAAGCTTCCCATAGTTTCGCTTCTGCGGGAGTGGGGTTACTTCTATGTTTTAGTGCATACTCCTTTATTAAGTGATAATTTCCCGTTTTCGAAGTCTCGTAGTTAAAGCCCTTTCCTTCGGAAAGGGTTTGGGATAGGTTTAGTCCCCATTGCGCATATGGCATAGCACCGCTATCAAACCACACGTCTATCAAATCTTTTTCGCGGTACATTTTTTTGCCACTGCCAGATATTAATACAATATCATCCACATAAGGACGGTGCAAATCATTGATTCCCAAATTGTTGTTTTCACCTTGTGCATTGGCCTTCTCCATTTCGGTTTTTAACTCGGCTATGGAGCCTATGCAAAGTTCTTCGCTGCCATCTTCGGTGCGCCATATCGGCAAAGGGGTACCCCAGTAGCGACTTCTGCTCAGGTTCCAGTCTACCAGATTCTCGAGCCAGTTGCCAAATCGACCTTCACCGGTCGACTGTGGTTTCCATTGAATGGTTTTGTTCAGTTCAACCAAACGGTCTTTTACAGCAGTGGTTTTGATGAACCAGCTTTCCAAAGGATAGTAGAGAATCGGTTTATCTGTACGCCAGCAATGCGGATAAGTGTGCTCGTATTTCTCAACCTTAAAGGCTTTGTTCTCTTCTTTCAGTTTTATGGAGATGAGTACATCCGTGCTTCTGTAAGCCGGATCTTTTTCATCTGCATCGGTGTAATTTTTAACATATAGGTGAGAGAATTCCCCAACACCATCAATGAATTTTCCTTGTTTGTCAACCAGGGTTAAAGCACCAATACCATTTTGCTTGGCCACCCTGAAATCGTCAGCACCAAAACTAGGCGCAATGTGTACGATACCGGTACCATCTTCGGTGGTTACAAAATCACCAATGATGACTTTAAATGCATCGCCATCAATATTTGCTTTTGCATTGGCTTCAAAAGGCAACAGTTGTTCGTAGGTCATGCCTGCCAAATCACTGCCTTTATATTCTGCTATTACTTTAAAAGGGATGAGTTTATCACCTTCTTTATAATCGTTTAAATCGATGTCAGTAGCTTTCTCATTGAAATATTTACCCATCAGATTTTTAGCCAGTATCACTTGTATCGGTTGGAAAGTGTACTGATTATAGGTTTGAACAGCAACATAGCTGATGTTTTTACCAACGGCCAATGCGGTATTTGAAGGCAGGGTCCACGGTGTGGTGGTCCATGCCATGAAAAATAAATCACCTGCAGATTCCGATAAATCTTTGAATGTTTTTCTTGAGTGGGCTGAAACTTTAAATTGCGCAACGACTGTCGTGTCTTTAACGGGTTTGTAGGTGCCCGGTTGATTCAGCTCATGACTGCTCAAACCTGTACCTGCAGCAGGGCTGTAAGGTTGTATGGTGTAACCTTTATAAAGAAAACCTTTGTTGTACAATTGTTTCAACAAGTACCAAAGTGTTTCTACGTATTCCGTTTCGTAAGTGATGTAAGGATTATCAAGGTCGACCCAATAGCCCATGCGCTCTGTCAGCTCATCCCATTTGTCTTTGAATAGCATGACATCCTTGCGACATTCGGCATTGTAATCTTCAATACTGATGCTTTTACCAATATCTTCTTTGGTAATACCCAAACGTTTTTCAACTTGCAATTCAATTGGTAAACCATGGGTGTCCCAACCGCCTTTGCGATCCACTTTAAATCCCTGAATGGTTTTGTAACGGCAAAAAATATCCTTAATAGCTCTCGCCATTACGTGGTGAATGCCGGGCATTCCATTGGCACTTGGTGGTCCTTCGTAAAAAACAAACTCAGGTCTGTCCTTACGGTTATCAATGCTTTTCTGAAAGGTATTGTCGGCCTTCCAATGGCTTAATACCTCTTCTTCTATTTTTGGCCAGTTTACCTGTTTAAGTGTGCGGTACATGTATCTCCTGATTGAAAATTTTTAAAGTGTGCGAAGATAACGCTTATTAAGGGAAAATATTATAGATGCAAAACAGGCCATGAATCGAAAATGCCTATAAAAGAAAAAGTCAGGCACACGGCCTGACCTCTTCTTAAAACTAAAACTATGAAAACACGTTTCAATTATACGGCTTAAAGCGAGAAAAAAAAATTTTTGTTAAAAAATAATAAAAATAATGACAAGGTGTAAAAAATTGGTTTACTACGACTTATCACCTAAAAATATGATTCCTATATTTTTATGAATATTGAACTTAAAAAATTCAAAAAGCAATCAACGCATTGTTTTTACAAATAAGCAATCTTGAAGACGCATTGCCTCATAGTGGGCGATACCTGCTGAATCAAGTTTTGGCAGCTTTTCATTCAATATTAATAAGAATTGATTCGACTTTATATCTGCTGTATTTTTAATGGTGCCAATCTTATACCCTTTTGTATCGTTATAAATTTTTTTATAAAACACCAGGGGATAATTACTGGCACTGGGATCAAATACATCCCATGTTTTAATATTAGGAAACTGTTTTTCAACTGCTTTCATCACATAGGCGTATTGTACTTCGCGACTGCTTTCACCCCTGCTTATTACTTTTGAAATAATAAGACTGTAGGGTAAATAGAATACAGCGATAATCAAAACAGGTTTTAGCAATAGGCGCCATAAATAAGGCACCTGTGGCACAAAACGAAACATACTGCTCACCTGATGAACTGCGATACCTGTGATAACAGAAAAAATAGGAATCAGTATCAAGTCGTATTGCATGTTACTGGTGCCTAAAGAAATGATGATGAAGAATAAAACAGCAATAGTGGTCAGAAAAAAATTGAGTCGTTTCAGCACATCTTTGCAAAAACTAAAATTAATGAGCCATGCAAAAGGAAGTATGATTAACCAATAGCTGTATTGATTGTCTTTTAGTGCGTGCAGGTAATACCAGAACCCTGCTTTCTCATACGAATAGTTTTCAGCAGTATTGAAATAGCGGGGAAATAACTCATTGTTCCAAACAGCTTTTAGATAACCCGGTGAGGCATTTTCGCGAACAATATAAAAAATAGAAATACCTGCTATAGCAGCTAATACACTCAACCACAATTTATAATCCTTAATTGCATTAAATATTTTCAGTGTAAGGATAAGGTACAGGAGTATACCCGGAAATAGCATGAACACAGCAATACTTTTGGTAAACATGGCGAAAAAGAAAGCAATACCAAAAACAATCAGGTGTCGCTTTTTTCCCTTTTCGCTGTAATTGAAAAAATACAGGAGCATGATCATTTCAAACATTAGCAACAAGGCATCATGGTCACCGGTACGCGAGCAGTGATCGCCTACAAATCCGGGAGAGGTAACCAGTATCAGTAAAGACACGATGCCTATTACCGGTAGTTTCAAATGTTTAATTGAAAAATACAAGATGAGTAGGGCAAGTGCTAGTGCAGCTATGGCCGAAGGCAGTCGCACGGCCAATTCATTGTAGCCCAATAATTTGAAACCCAGGCACTGTAACCACACCAGCAAGGGTGGTTTTGTTTCCCATAAGTCGGGTTGGTAATTATAAGTTTTTACAAGGTAGTTGCCGCTCACCGACATTTCATAGGCATTGATAGCATTGCGGGCCTCATCCCACTCGCGTAAACTCTTTACATCAAGTCTTAAAAATAGCGGAATTGCTATGACAACAGTAAGTACTGTTACCCATAAAACGGTTTTATATTGATTGAGCAAAAACAAAGAGCAATACAATTAGAACAATACAAAAAAAGTGAAAAACCCCGAATTTGCAATACTAAGCTTATTCTTCAGATAGGAAAGGGTATCTGTAATCTTTAACAGGCACCAATGTTTCTTTAATAGTACGAGTACTGGTCCAACGCAACAGATTGGCTTTGCTGCCTGCTTTGTCGTTGGTACCGCTCGCACGACTGCCACCAAATGGTTGTTGACCCACAACAGCGCCTGTTGGTTTGTCGTTGATATAGAAATTACCGGCAGCATGGCGGAGATAATCCGTTGCCTGGGTAATGGCATATCTGTCCTGAGCAATTACAGCACCAGTCAAAGCATATTCACTGGTGGTGTTTACCAGTTCAAGTGCTTTTTCAAATTCGTTTTCGTTGTAAACGTAGATCGTTAATACCGGCCCGAACAATTCATCGCACATGGTGATGTAGTGAGGGTTTTGAGCCACTATAATGGTAGGGTCAATAAAGTAACCCTTGCTTTTATCGCTATTACCGCCAACAATTATTTCAACTGTCGGGTCGTTTTTAGCATTGGCGATATAGCCGGTAATTTTATCAAATGACTTTTCATCAATAACAGCATTTACAAAGTTTGTGAAATTTTCTGTCGGTCCCACTTTCATGGTTTTTACTTCAGCTACTAATTTTTCTTTAACAGCCGCCCAAAGATTAGATGGCACATAGGCTCTTGAAGCTGCAGAACATTTCTGACCCTGGTATTCGAAAGCACCACGGGCAAGTGCCGTAACTGCAGTATCAACATCAGCTGTTTTGTGAATCAGTACGAAATCTTTACCACCTGTTTCACCAACGATTCTAGGGTAAGTTTTGTATTTGTGAATATTGGCACCTATGGCGTTCCACATACCGCGGAATACACCGGTAGAACCTGTAAAATGCAAACCTGCAAAGTCAGGGTGGTTAAAAATAATATCACCTGTTGACGGTCCATCGGTATACACCAGATTGATAACACCGGCAGGCAAACCTGCTTCTATCAAAATCTCCATTATCACCTGGGATGAATATATTTGAGTAAAGGCCGGTTTCCATACCACCACATTGCCCATCATGGCCATACTTGTAGGCAGATTGCCTGCAATGGCTGTAAAATTAAAAGGGGTTAAAGCGAAAGTAAAACCTTCGAGTGGGCGGTGTTCCAAACGGTTCCATATGGTTTTGCTGTTAGCGCTTGGCTGGTCGCCATAAATTTCGGCCATGTATTGCACATTGAATCTCAGAAAATCAATGAGTTCACAGGCAGAATCTATTTCAGCTTGGTAGGCATTTTTGGATTGTGCCAACATGGTAGCAGCATTCATTTTAGCGCGGTAAGGACCGGCCAGTAATTCAGCGGCTTTTAAAAAGATGGCAGCGCGCTGTTCCCAAGGCATATTTTCCCAGGCTGGTTTAGCAGCAAGCGCAGCATCAATGGCAGCGGTAACATGCTTTGCTTCACCTTTGTGAAACACACCGATTTGGTGGTGAATATCGTGGGGAGGGTGAATATTAACGGTTAGTCCGGTTCTAATTTCTTCACCATTGATGTACATAGGAATATCGATTACCTTGCTTCTTGCATCGGCCAATGCTTTTTTCAAAGCTAATTTTTCTTTGCTGCCCGGGGCATAATCAAGTACTGTTTCGTTAATGGCTAAGGGGATTTTAAAAAAACCGTTCATAAAAATTTTAATTATTTAAATTGAGGTGCAAAGGTAATTTTAATGTTGGAATTAGCGAATTAAAAATATGAAAATCATTGATGTCAATATAGATATTATCTAACCGGAACCAATAAGAGCATTATTTAACCAAATCCCAATACGGTCAAATAAATACGCCCTGTTTTTAACACTAAAAATGCTTTGTATTTAACAGTTAATTAACATAAATTTCGCCTTTAAACCCTAGTTGGATGAAAAAAATCTACAAAATATCGGTCCTGATATTTTCTCTTATAATTTTCAATAATGCGAAAGCCCAGGAATTGTCTACACAGGGAAAAACGTTTTGGTTGAC
>JAZKEQ010000024.1:0-3163 GCA_040386935.1 Bacteroidota bacterium
TGATTGTAGCAAAACAATGCGTAACCCACTCTTTTAAATCTTCTGCTAACCATTCTCTTTGTGGAGTTTGCAAAGGGCGTTTGGGTGCAAAAACCAAGTTATTATCCAAATATTCGGAAGCTATTTCTCGCAACATAAATTTAGTGATTCCACTTTTTATTTTAAAGTCTAATGGTAACGAAAAGGCAAACTCCACCAATCTATAATCCAAAAAAGGTTCTCGCAATTCTGTAGAATATAGCATTGAAATTCGATCATTAAACCGCAAGGCTCGTGGGATTTTTGTGTAGAACAAATCTCGGTATTGTTTATTTAAAATCACATCCTCAAAAGGTTTTGGATAAACTGGTTTTTGTGCTTTATTCAAAAAAGAATTGGTAAGTATATTCGTTTTGAATGGTGAATCCGTAACCCCTTGAATGATTATATCATTTTCTTGGGTATAATAATCATAACCCGCCCATTGCTCGTCCATACCTTGACCATCGAGCAGAACTAATACCTTGTCTTTTCGGGCTTGTTCGAAAATTTTAGCGTATGCCAAAGTAGGAATTCCTCCATAAGGCTCATCTTGTTGCCACGCCATTTTTTCAGATAAATAAGGAACCTCATCGGCTTGAAGAAGCACTGTAGTCAACGGGTTATTAGTTTTGGCTATCATTTGTTCCACCCAAGGTAATTCGTCATAATCTGGATTATCAGAATAGAAAGTATAGGCATTGATTCTTGATTGCTGAGTAACAGTTGCCGATTTTCGGCTTTTTATAGTAGCATTGATATTGCCACTACCTTCCTTTTGTAAATTGACTAAGGCTAACAATACAGAACTATCTAATCCACCACTAATAGTAAATCCGACTGGGACATCTGCCCGAAAACGCAAATTAATGCTGTCTTTTAAAAGAGCAACATAGTGTGCTTTGGCTTGCTCGAAAGTTAAGTTTTGGGGTTGTTTCGCAACCTCTTCTTCAAAGGAATACCATTTTTTTATATGTAACTCTTGATTTTCGTATTCTAAAAAATGCCCGCCAGACAATTGTGAAATACCTTCCCAAAAAGTTTCCTCGGGATTGCCATAGGAACCATAGGCAAAATAAGAAGCCCATACTTTCTCATTGGGGATTTTTGAAATTCCAGCCGCATGAAGGCCTTTTATTTCAGAGGAAAAATAAAGAGAATTATCTTTTAAAGAATAAAAAAAAGGTTTCACGCCAAATCGATCTCTGGCCGCAAATAGTTTTTTTTCTTGAGCATCCCAAATCGCAAAAGCAAACATGCCATTGCATTTTTGCAAACAGGCTGCACCATAAACAAGATAAGCCGCTAATAAAACCTCGGTATCCGATTCCGTTTTAAAAGCATACTGCCCTTGTAGTTCGGCTTTCAGTTCTATATAATTATAAATTTCTCCATTAAAAACCAAACTATACCGCCCTGAAGAATCTAAAAAAGGTTGGTTGGACTGAGGAGACAAATCAATAATGGCCAAGCGGTTGTGCCCTAAAGCTGCAAAACCTTCATCAAAAAAACGTCCCGTACTATCTGGACCACGATGATACTGACTAGCCAACATCGCATCCAATTGAAGACTTTTGTAATCGCCTATTATCCCTGCAATACCACACATTATTTTTGTTGTTTTTTAATCATTTCCTCCGCTTTATCCCAATCCGCCAACGTATCGATATTAACATACAATTCGGGGTCCGATTCAATAAAAGCAGTCGATTTTCCATACAAAGAACGGTCTCTTAAAAGCACTTCCGTTGTAGTAATATAAATACTGCCATCCCTATGATAGGTAGTTGGAAGTTCCTGCCGCCTGCAGATAATCTGTTCTTCGCCTGTAGCTATTTTTAAATTCCCTCTAGAATTCACTTCAAACGTCCAATGAGGGTTGTATTCATGGGGTACCTGTTGCACCGAAACCAAAGAATCACAACCACTTGCTATAAATTTTTCAATGGCAGCATCAAGAAAAGGAACAGTCCTAAATGGACTTGTCACCTGAAGCAGACACACCGCATCAAAGAAAACATTTTGAGCTTGATACCATTCCAAAGCATGAATAATAACATCAATAGTAGGAGTTGCATCTAATGCCAATACGCTGGGTCTAATGAATGGAACTGCAACTCCCAATTCCTTGGCTACTGTTATAATTTGGGAATCATCACTCGATACTATGACCTCGGATAGATACTGTGACTTCAAAGCCACTTCTGAAGTATAGGCCAATAATGGCTTACCTGCTAGGTTTTTAATATTTTTTCCTGGTACTCCTTTCGAGCCGCCACGAGCTGGTATTAAGCCTAAAATTTGCATTAGTAGGTAATCGTTTTATGAAACTGCAACGGTAATTGCAATAATAAATCAGCAATATACACCCCTGCATTCCCGTTTCCATAAATAGGAGACGAAAGGGACTTCCCTTTTGTTATAGCAAATAAAATTGCCGCTTCAATTTTCTCCTGAGAATAATCAACATCAATACTGTTACCGCCTCTATCTCTTCTATTTTGTCGGGAACCGATATTAACAACGGGGACGCCCAAGAAAGCACATTCGCGAATCCCAACACTGGAATTCCCAATCAAACAAGAGCTGTGCTGGAGCAACTGCAAGAAATCTTTTCCTTCCATATTTTTAAAAAAATGAACATTGGGTAACTGATGTTGTTCTCTAAAAGCACGAATTCCGGTAGAAGTACCGTCAGCTCCAGCATCAACATTAGGCCAAAACCATAACGTAGGTTTGTTTAGGGAATGAATCGCTTCAAGTGTGGCCTCAATATGCTTACGGGAGTCTTGATATTCTGTGGTAACTGGATGCTGCATGACAACTAAATACCCTTCAGACAAATCTGGTTTTGCACCCACGCCACCATACTTCTCATAAGGATCAAAAGGAAGCGAGGTACTTTGCAATACGGTTGTTGCTAAATCAATAGAGGGACATCCTGTATTGAAAACTACAGTAGGCTCTTCTCCTAATTTAATGACACGTTCTTTTGCATTTTCAGAGGCTACAAAATGATAATCCGCTAATTTGGTTATAGCATGGCGCACTTTTTCATCAATATTTCCAGTCACTTCACCTCCTTGGATGTGTGCTAATGGAATGTTCATATAAGACGCTGCAATAGCAGTGGCCATGGTTTCAA
>JAZKEQ010000025.1:0-110712 GCA_040386935.1 Bacteroidota bacterium
TCAGAAACGCAGCTTTGTCAATAAATTTACCGAAATATTCAGAGCCATACAACTGGAGCTACAATACAGCAAAAGCGAAATACTGGAGCTATACCTGAATCACCTGCCCTATGGCGGCAATATAGAAGGGGCCGGCACAGCATCGCTGTTTTATTTCGGCAAGGCACCTATGGCGCTTAGCCTATCGGAAAGTGTGATACTATCGGTAATACCCAACAGACCGGGCAGTTTAAATATTCAAACACGGCTGGCAGCCATAGAACAGTCGCGCAACTATTGGCTGCACTACTTTAATGATGACGGCACTTTTAACCGCAACCTGATAGCCGAAGCGCTGAAAGAACCTGTGGCCATACAGAAACACGAGCTGCTAAAGATAGCGCCACACCTGAGTTTGCAATTAAAAAATACGTATAAGGACAGTGCCCGCATTACCTGTACCATAGCCTATTACCGACAGGTGCAGGTAGAAAATATTCTGAAACGCTATGTCGAAAAAACAACTACCCGCAATATAAAAAATGGCAGCGCCATAGTAATAGACAATGTAACGGGCAATGTGCTGGTGTACTGCGGCAGCAATAATTTTAACGACAGGCTGAATGCCGGTCAGGTAGATGGCGCCAAAGGCCTGCGGTCGCCCGGCAGTGCGCTTAAACCTTTTCTGTATGCCAAGGGTTTTGATTTGGGCCTGTACACACCCGGCACTGTGGTGTACGATGTGCCCATTACCATAAATGGCTATAGTCCTAAAAACTATGATGAAACTTTTTCGGGCCCTGTTACGGTGAACGATGCTTTGGCCCGCTCACTGAACATTCCTGCTGTTAATACATTGAATGAAATAGGCACACCGGTGTTTGTAAAGGAATTGCAACAGTTGGGTTTTCAGTCGGTAGAAAATAAAAACACAGGGCTAAGTTTGGCCCTTGGCGGTTGTGGTGTTACACTGTTTGAATTAACCAATGCCTATGCAGCCCTGGCCAATAAGGGCA
This sequence comes from Bacteroidota bacterium, assembly GCA_040386935.1. Lineage (GTDB taxonomy): Bacteria > Bacteroidota > Bacteroidia > NS11-12g > UBA955 > JABMMZ01. Next base: position 996 of record JAZKEQ010000025.1, read on the forward strand.
TGTATCGCCCTTGTCAATTATTACAATACAGAAAGCCGAATACTTCCATTCCTGTAATAAGCGAAGCAGCGGCATTTTTAACCACACAAATATTGCAGACTTTGAATCGCCCCGATTTACCGGCTGCTTACTTCAATCAAACATTTAAAATGCCAAAGGTGGCCTGGAAAACAGGTACCAGTTTTGGTCGTAAGGATGCCTGGGCCATAGGTTATAATAAGCGCTACACCATTGGTGTGTGGTTGGGCAATTTTGATGGCGAGGGTGTACCCAGTTTGAATGGTGCTGAGATAGCCACTCCCCTGTTGTTCGAAATATTTAACACCATGGATTACGCATCGGACAAGCAGTGGTTTGCATCACCCAAAACAATCGACTACCACTATGTGTGTTCTAAAAGCGGGCATCTGCCTTCAGCCTTCTGTTCGCAACCTATTATGGATGCTTTTATTCCTGATAAAACAATACAACAATTTTGCACCCACATGAAGGAGGTAATGGTGAATGCCGATAGCAGCATGAGTTATTGCAACAGTTGCATTGGCCTGTCGCCTTACACGGTAAAACTGTATCCCAATTATCCCGCCAATTTGCTGAACTATTACATACAGGAAAAAATAGCTTACAAAGTAGTGCCTGCGCATAATCCCGCTTGTCAAAGGGTGGAGCACTCAACAGGACCAAAAATTATATCGCCCACACACGAGGCCGAGTATCTGATAGAAACCAGCAGCCATGTGCAACTGATGCTGAATGCTGAGGCCGATAACAGAACCGGTAAAATACTGTGGTACATTAACGATAAACTGGTGGCCACTTCTGTACCCAATCAACCGGTATTTGTACACCCGCCAATAGGGCGATTGAAAATTACCTGCAGCGATGAGTCGGGTCGCAAGTCAACTGTAAGAGTGGTTACAAAAGCCTTTTAGTGAGCTGCTGCTTGTTTGTCCATTTCCTTTTGTCTCTTCACCAATTGACTGACACGGTATAACATAATGATGCTGACAATGGTGATAACAACGATAACATAACCAAGAATATCATAATTTTCGAGCGGGCTATTTTTAGTTTCCTGATGCACGATCATACCACCTACTGCTGCTGCTATACCACCTGCTATCTGCTGCAGCGATGAGTTAATGCTCATAAATGCACCGCGGTCTTGCAACTTAGGCAAGCCAGTAACCAGCGCCATTGAAGGTATCATACGGCTCATAATGCCGGCCATAAAGAATACATTCAGCATTAATACCAACCAGAAAGGCACGGGTGTTAAATTGGTATAGATAATTACCATAATAATCATCCAGATGGAGGCAATGGCAAATATTTTAAACTTGTCGACCTTGTCGCTCAGCTTACCTATTAATGGCATTACAACGAGTGAACTGACACCGGCTATAAAGAATAACCAAGGCAATTGCTCGTTAGTAATTTTTAAATTATTGATTGAAAAAGCCGATCCCCATGGCATCATCATAAAACCACCCAGCGACAGTAATGCTGTAGCTAAAAAACCAATGCGGTATTTACGCAATGAGATGGTGTGCCATAAGTGGGTGAGTGCGTTTTTATCCAAGCGCGATTCAAGGTGTTTGGTAATAGGCGACATTCTGAAAATAATGAGTAACCAAATGATGGTTGAGAATACAACGATCATCATGAACGGTGACTGCCATCCCCAATGGTTGGCCATAAACAAGCTGATGGGAATACCCAATACCTGACTTGCGCCAAACCCCATTTGCATAAAGCCCATTACTCTTCCGCGTTCGTTGAGCGGGAATAAATCGGCTACTATGGCCATGGATATAGAACCGATAACACCGCCAAATATACCGGTAACAATACGGGCTGTTACTAGCATGATATAACTGGTGGACAATCCGCAGAACAAGGTACCGACTATGAAACCGATGTAAAAGAATAACAACAGTTTTTTGCGGTCGAATCTATCGGCAAATCCCGCTGTTAGCAGTCCTGAAATACCTGCGCTGAATGCGTAGGCAGATACAACAAAGCCGAATTGTGTGGTGCTAATATCCATTGATTTCATTAAGATATCACCCAATGGCGACATGATCATAAAATCGAGCACTACCGAAAATTGGGTGAGTGCAAGTATGACTATTACTAATTTTTGATAGGAGGTAAAAGAAGTTTTAGAGGTTGGTATGGTTTGAGTCATATATATTTTTTAATCGGTTAATTCTTCGCATTGAAAACCTGCTTGGATTATCAATGTGATGATGGTTGAGGTAATATCGCTATTGGCAACAATTCTGAGTACTTTATCTACATCGTGCTTATCGACATTCCAGCGCTTCACAGCATATAAATCTGCTAATACAGATTCAATGGTTTTAATATCTTTGGCCGTGCTGATATTGGTTTTAAACACCAGAATAAAAACAGCTGAATGATCATCGTTGGATGATGAATATTGAGAGATGGATTCACTGACTTCTGATAACATAAATTATGGTTTTAATGCTTTTAAGACAAGGTTAAGGGTTTCGAGCATGATGGCTTCGGAGAACTGAAACTTATGGCCGCCCACGCTTTTTCCCATATTGTGAAATCGCACAAGATTATACAGCGGTGCATAAGCTACCGACCAGAATACTTCGAGCGGTACTTTTATCAATTCCTTGCGGACAATGGCATTGATTACAAATTCCTGCATGGATTTTCTAAAGGTGCCTTCCATCATCTGCAATGATTTTTCGTGATACGAAGAGTGTTTAATTTGCTCCATAAAGTGTGCCTGGTGAGGATATTTTAAACAGTACTTGGCCCTGTTCATCCATTGCACTTTTAAGCCTTCGGCAAACGACATATTGGGATCAAAGTTTTTAAGCGTAGCCTCCGACATTTTGGTCACCATTTCGGAACACAATTGCAAAATCAAATCTTCTTTGCTTTCAAAATAGATATAAATGGTAGCGGGAGAAATGCCGGCTGCCTTTGCCAGTTTTTGCATACTCAAACCTTCAAGACCGTCTTTAGCGACCATCTTCAGGGCTTTTTGTCTCAGCAGCTTCTCTTTCTGAATATCTCTTTTTCTCATGAAAGGCACAAATATAAATGAACGTTCATTCACTTAAAAATATTTTTGTCGAATATTTTAAGATTTCATTTATTTTCGCATACCACAATGTCTGCTTCATCTGATTCCTCTAAAAAAACCGGCTTGAACTTTACCGTATTGGGTCAGATATTAAAACTGACTTCTTCCTTTAAACAGAAAATGGCCTTTGCAGTAGCCACCACCATTTTATTGGCGGTGCTCTCCCCTGTTCGGCCCTGGCTGATAGAACAAGGCTTAAATAAATATGCAGCCATTGGCAACTACGAAGGGCTTAGAAATATCTGTCTGATAATCCTTGGCCTCATCCTGCTTCAGGGTCTCATACAATTTTACAATGAGTACATTACCGGTTGGATAGCACAGCGCGTAGTACAAAAACTGCGTTTAAAAATCTTCAACCATTTGCTCAAAAGCCGTTTGAGCTATCACGATAAAACACCGGTGGGCACCATGGTAACCCGCGCTGTTACGGATATTGAAACACTGGCTGAATTATTTGCTGAAGGCATTATCACCATCGTTGGCGATATACTGCAGATATTCACCATCACTATTTTTATGTTGGTCATCGATTGGAAAATGACCCTCATCGCGCTGAGTGTATTGCCTGTTTTATTTTACGCTTCTCACCTGTTCAGAATAAAAGTAAAAGCAGCCTTTCAGGATGTGCGGTCGGCAGTAGCCAAACTGAATGCTTATGTGCAGGAACACCTCACAGGCATGCAGATTATTCAGATTTTTAACAGAGAACAAAAAAGCTTTGAGGATTTTAAAGTGATCAACAAAGAACACTATAAAGCCAACGACAGAAGTGTGCTGTACTACTCAATATTTTTTCCGGTCATTGAATTGCTCACTTCTATTTCACTGGGTTTAATTGTATGGTGGGGTACCAAGCAGATAGCCGGTCATCAGCTGTTCGACTTTGGAACCATTACCGCATTCATCCTTTACATCAACATGTTTTTTCGCCCTATCCGCATGCTGGCAGATCGGTTCAATAACATTCAAATGGGCATAGTAGCAGCTGAGCGCATATTCAAATTGCTAGACCAACCTATAGCTGATACAGATAACGGAACGGTGACGACTAAAATAAAAGGTGATATTGATTTTAAAAATGTATGGTTTGCTTACACCAATGAACAATATGTATTGAAAGACATTTCCTTTTCACTGGCCAATGGTAAAACCCTCGCTATTGTTGGCGCTACGGGTGCCGGAAAATCCACCATCATCAATATTCTCAGTCGCTTGTACGAAATATCGAAAGGCGAAATACGGATAGACAATGTACCACACACCGACTATGCGCTAAGTAATCTAAGACGACAAATAGCCGTAGTGTTACAGGATGTATTTTTATTCAGCGGCAGTATCAACGACAATATCAGATTGTATCAAACAGATATTACAGATGAAGAAATTATTGAAGCAGCTAAAAAAATTGGGGCCCATGGTTTTATAGAAAAACTACCCGGTCAGTACAATTACAAAGTGATGGAACGCGGCAATACCCTTTCGCTGGGTCAACGCCAATTGATTTCATTTGTAAGAGCTATGGTGTTTAAACCGGCTGTATTAATTCTTGACGAAGCCACTTCATCCATCGATACTGAAACAGAAATGCTATTGCAAAAAGCAACCCTTGAATTACTGAAAGATAAAACCAGTATTGTCATCGCCCACCGATTGTCAACCGTACGCCATGCCGACAAAATATTGGTATTGAACAAAGGTGAGATAGTAGAATACGGCACCCACGAAGAATTATTACAGCGCGATGGCTATTATGGCGAATTAATTGCGTCAACGTTGCAAGAATCAGTCTGAACAAGTAACTTTGCGACTCAATCATGGAAACAGTCGTAAGCGGTATCAGACCAACAGGTAAATTGCATTTGGGTAATTATTTCGGAGCAGTGAAAAATTTTCTGCGCATGCAGAATGATTACAAATGCTATTTTTTTATTGCCGACTACCATTCGTTAACCACCCACCCTACACCTTCGGATCTTCACCAATCGGTAAAAAGAGTATTGGCTGAGTACCTTGCATTGGGCCTCGATCCTGAAAAATCAACCCTGTACTTACAAAGCGACTTGCCCGAGACAGCTGAATTGTATTTGTTTTTAAACATGAATGCTTACAAAGGCGAGTTGGAAAGAGTGGCATCATTTAAAGAAAAAATTAAACAACATCCTGAAAATGTGAATGCCGGTTTATTGACTTATCCGGTATTAATGGCCGCTGATATCCTTTTACACCGAGGCAATAAAGTACCTGTAGGCAAGGATCAGGAACAACACCTTGAAATGGCCCGAACATTCGGCAATCGTTTCAATCGCTTGTACAATGCGGAGTATTTTCCTGAACCTGTTGCCTTCAATTACAACGATGCACTCGTTAAAGTTCCGGGATTGACAGACAGTGGCAAGATGAGTAAGAGTGCCGGAGAATACGACAATATTTACATGAGCGATGATGCCGATATTCTTAAAAAGAAAATAATGAAGGCTGTTACATCGGTTGTAGATAAGCCCAGCGAGCCTGGTTCAGCCAAGCCAAGTGCTGTTCAAAACCTGTTCGACCTGATGGCTTTGGTGTCTCAGAAAGATGTGATCGCCCACTTCAACGATACCTTTTATGCCGGTACCATTCGCTTTGGCGACATGAAAAAACAATTGGCCGAAGACATGGAAGCCTTTATCTCTCCATACAGACAAACGATTGAAGACACTTTGAATAACGATGCACTGTTGAGTAAAACAGCCAAACTCGGTGCAGACAAGGCGCGTGAAAGCGCAGGTAAAACCATTGCAGATGTTAGAGAATTGATAGGTTTTAAGCGCTTTTATTAAACTTATTCTTTTAGATTTCCACAATTTGAACTATTTGTCAAAAATTTTAGAATAAAACCGATAAGTTTGCAGAATAATGGCCAAAACACAGAACAAAGTAATGCACATAGCCGTAGCGGGAAATATAGGCAGTGGTAAAACCACCCTTACTAATTTGCTCGCCAAACATTACAACTGGGACGTTCAACTTGAAGACATGGACGACAATCCTTACATCAGTGATTTTTACGAAGACATGCAACGCTGGAGTTTTAACCTTCAGGTGTATTTCCTGAATGTGCGTTTCAACAACATCAAGCGAATCAGAGAAAGTAACAAAGCCGTTATTCAGGACAGAACAATTTATGAAGATGCTTGTATTTTCGCTCCCAATCTGCACGCCATGGGATTGATGAGCACAAGAGACTTCGATAACTATATTGCACTTTACAACTCGCTTAACAACATGATTAAGCCACCGGATTTGTTAATTTACCTGAGAGGTTCAATCCCTACCCTGGTTAAGCAGATTCAACAAAGAGGTCGCGACTATGAAGACAGCATCCGTTTAGATTACTTAAAACGTCTGAACGAACGCTACGAAGCATGGATCTCTACTTACAAAACCGGCAAGCTGATTATATTAGATATCGATGAACTGGATTTTGAGAATGATTCTACTGATGCCAATTTTGTAATCAACAAGATAGAGGCAGAACTCAACGGTTTATTTTAATCTTTAAATTTCTTATTCATGATAGACCAGTTGTTGTTATTCATCATACTGGCGCTAGTTGCTGAAATATTTGGCACCGTTGGTGGCTTTGGCTCCTCCATGTTATTTGTTCCTATAGCCGGTTACTTCCTCGACTTTCATTCAGTATTAGGCATTACAGCCTTATTCCATGTGGCCAGCAATTTATCAAAAATTGCTTTATTCCGAAATGGATTCAATAAACAATTAATTTTTTACATCGGCATACCGGCAGTTGTATTTGTTATACTGGGCGCTTATCTCAGTCGTTTTATCTCCACGCAATACCTCGAAATTATTTTAGGTGCATTCTTAATTATCATTGGCTTGGTATTGTTAATCGCAAAGAATTTAAAAATTGCACCAACACCAACTAACAGTGTCATTGGCGGCATACTATCAGGACTGGTAGCAGGCTTGTTAGGCACCGGTGGCGCCATTCGCGGTGTAGTGCTTAGTGCCTATGTCATGAAGGTAGAAGTATTCATCGCTACATCAGCCATCATTGATTTAGCCATTGACTTAAGTCGAAGTGTGGTGTATGCCTCCAACGGTTACATCCATCAACACGATTTATACCTAGTACCCATATTGGTAGTGGTGAGTATTGTCGGTACTTACATCGGTCGTTTGATACTTAAAAAAATGAGTGAGCAACAGTTCAGAAATGCTGTACTTGTAATGGTATTACTAACAGGAACGATAACGCTTATCAGAAATATTTACACCTTTTAATTATGAGTACTAATTGCTTAAAATGCGAACAACCATTACTGCAGGGCAGTCAATTTTGCACTCAATGTGGGTTTGATAATGAGCCGATAAAAGCTAAACCTCATCATTTGCTTTATATATTTTTGGGTGGGTTACTATCATTCGCGATCTCTGCTGCTATTACAGGTACCGGACTTTATATGTTACTGGCAGGCATCAGTATAAGGTATAGTGATAATAACGACCATATCTTTGACATTGCTGCAATGACTTTTATGGTCTTTTTATTGCATCTATTGCTGGTCCCTTTGGCTTTATCAAGTTGGGGGCATCACAACATAAGGCGCGGTTATAATTGGGGAAACGCTATTTTTATAGGTCTATTCCTAATTATTATAGCCGGCATTTATATCATTTACATCGGCTAATAATAGTTGTAAAAGCATCCCATACAGAATAATAGTACCCCTAATAAGCTTTATTTTTGATCGATGGTCATATTCATTTTACCACCACCGCTCATATTCGAATTCAATACTGCTTTGATCAATTGATTTGTTTTTCTATCAAGGTGATAAGTGCCCATTAAAACAGTTGATCCGGTCATCGATTTCAATCCCTCAACTTCTGCTTTCATTTCAATGACAATCTCTTTATCATTCACTTCTTTTAAGGTATAGGTAAATTGTTTTTTCTGATTGGTTAAAGAAACAGTCGTTTCATTTTTCCATTCATCGCCTATTTCAATTTCATGGTCGGGGAACAGTATTTGTATAGTCGCCATTTCAATTATATCGCCACTGTATAGAGTGCCATTTTTGTAATAAAATGGTTTAATAATTTTGCCCTGTTTATCTATTTCAATAAAAAATTCAGATTCCAATACATCCCTGAAATCAGCATGTACAGCTTTCTCATCTTCGGTCATTTTTGATTCAGGTTTATCAGAATCATAATCTTCAACCTCATCATACATTTTTGAATAAGATGTTATTCTGTTCACATCAACTAAAAACCGGTAGGTATCACCCATCACTGAATCTAACTTAAACTTTAATTCCATGATGCTGTTCATTGACATCATATCGCCTTGACTCGCTTTAGTGACTGTATAAATGGTTTTTTCAAAACCCTTTTCATATTTCAATTGAAGGGTAACTTTATCTGATTTAGATGATGAATTATTACAGCCTGCCAGTGCACCTAATAGTACTGAACAAGCCAATAAGGTTTTAAAAATAGATTTCATAAGATTTGATTGGTTCAGCGAATATAAGGGATAGCGATTTAAAACTTTCGCAGCTAGAAAAATAACAGAGACTAAAAATCCTATTTTTTTCATTCTATCGTAAAGGAGGACATTTCGCCATCACTAGCCATATTTGATTTCATATCAGCTTTAATCAGTTGATTTGTTTTCCGATCCAGGCGACAAGTGCCTTTTAAAACGGGTTTACTAAATCCTGATACCATTCCTATAGTTTCAATATACAATTCAATTATTACCTCTTTATCATTCACTTCTTTCAAAGTATAAGTAAATTCTTTCTTTTGCTTTGTATAAGCTACTAGCGTCTCATATTTCCATTGATCGCCTATTTCTATATCGTGATCAGGGAAAACAATTTGCAAGGTTGGCATTTCAATAATCTCGTCCCAGTATGAATGAGTGCCTTTGTATGGATTTCCGTTTTTATAATAAAATGGTTTAATAACTCTTCCTTGTTGATCTATTTCTATAAAAAATTCAGATGCTGACATATCATTGAATTTAGCATGCTTGGCTTTTTCATCTTTAGTCATTTCTGATTCTGGCTCATTTGAATCATAATCTTCAAGTTCATTACCGTTACTTGAAAAAAATGTTATGCTATTAACATCAACTATAAACCGGTATGAATTTACCATTACTGAATCCAATTTAAGCTTTAATACCATGGTGCTGCTCTTCGATATCCTATCGCCATAACTCATTTCAGTTACTATATAAATTTTTTTCTCAAAACCCTTTTCATATTTCAGCTGAAGCTTAATACTACGATTGTTACAGCCTGTCAATGCGCCTAATAGGACACAGCATCCCAATGCGATTTTGAAAATATAATTCATAAGATTTGGCAATGGAATAGCGAATATAGTGCTAAATAATTACTATCGCAATAAATGGAAAGTGCCTTTAAGCGTATAGATTTTTTTATCAGCACCCATGGCTTCTATTTTGTAAAGATACACATCCTGTTCGCAGCGTTCATCTTTGAAATAGCCATTCCATGCTTCCATGCAATTGGTGGTTTCAAATATTTTTTCACCCCAACGATTGTACACCTGGAACTTGTACTGATGAATGTATTGTCCCTGAGGACCAAAGGCTTCGTTGATGTTATTCTTATCAGGACTGAATGCATTCGGTACAAATAAAGTTGAACGAGGGAACGCATCTGCTTCGTTTGACAAACTGAAAGTAGAATGATTGAGAATACTATTTGTGAAACTGATGGCTCTTACTCTGTATCTGAAAAACGGTGTGCAATTCTGTTGTGCACCCATGTGAATGAATTGGGTATCGGTTGCACTTACTCTGCCGATGTTTACAAAAGTACCATCCAACATTTTTTGTTCTATTTCGTAATGTGAAATACCCTGAGCCCATTTGTTGTAATGGTTCCAGCGCAATGCAGGTTTCTGGGTGGTTTCATCAAAATAGCATTTCAATAAAATGGTTTGGGCGATATTGCTCAATGGTGTTGTATCACCACAATTGTCTATGCCTTTTACAGTATACACATAACTGCGTTCCTGTACATTGGTAAACTTATCATCGTAAACAGTATCCAACAAATTGAAATATTTATTAGAGAACATCACACTGCCATCAGTCAATTGCTTGGTCAGTAAATACGCTTTCATACCATTGCGGCTCCAGGCATTGTTCAACCATTCAACACGTGCAAATTTATCTTCTTCAACTGTTGCACGCCAAGCATAATTAGGGGTGTTGGTATTGATGTAATACGGTTTAGCTGTTGCCGTATCACTATTTGAATACTCTTTAAATCCATTGAACTGCTTGGCTACAATTCTATAATTCTGACGGGTGAAACAGGTAATGAGTGTATCAACATACGTACGTTGAGTGCTTGGCACTGAATTCAAATAGGTATAAGCTTCACCTTTGTTATCGTAATTCTGACGCCATATTTCATAGTGATCAATACTATCGAAACCGATGTAAGGGCTCCATTTAACGGTATTGGCTTCAAATTTTCCATAAGCCTTGGTCTCTATGGTACAGTGTTCATCGCTTGCCGACAGAGGTGATCTTAGCAAACATAAATTCTGAGTAGATATTTTATAACAATACGATTGGCTCAATGTATTGCACTGTTTGTCGTAATAAATGGTATCATCCTGATTGGTGACCTCAGCCATTTTATAGTAGTTGCCGTTTGACTCTCTGTAGATGATGTATTTGGTAAAGTCGAAAGTTGGGAATTTAGAATACATCAATTCAACTGTTCTGTTGTTGTATACTGATGCTCTGCGAATAGGAACCAGCGGAGGCGCAACAGTATCACCAACAACAGCAGATGCAGGTTTGCGAATGGTATCATAGCAATTCACGACATCACCTGCAATTAATTGTACATCATACTCACCCGGCATTTGATACATGTGAGAAGGATGCTCAAGGGTTGAATATGAATTATCATCAAAATCCCAATCGAATGATTTAAGTGTTGTATCAGAAGTGGATTGGTTATTAAATTTCAAAGGATTGCCCAAACAGACCATTGGCAGGGAAGGTGAAAATTGTGCAACAGGGGCAAACACTTTCACTTTGGCTGATACAGTATCTTTACAACCTCCTTTATTTTCAACGATAAGTGTTACTTCCTGATAACCGCGATTGGTAGACCTGTACATAGAATCCGGTCCCGGACTTTTGCTTTGACCATTGAAGAACCATTGTGAAGTCATTTTAGGATCTTCATGATTACTAATGCTCTGATTTTTCACTTTCAGTGGTGAGTGAAAGCACAAACCTTTAACAGATAATGTTGCCTGAGGGTAATCAAATACTTCAATGGTATCAATTGGCGGTAAAGTATATTTACAACCCAGGGTATCTGATAATATCATGGCAGGAATATAGCGACCGCGTCTTGTATAGGTATGTTTGAAATTGTTACCATCTCTTACCACACCATCGCCTAAATCCCATTCCATTGAAGCAGAATCAATGGCCTTCCCTCTGAACTCAACAGTGTGAGGCAAGCAGGCATTACCGCGATCGAAATCATAAAATCCTCTTGGACCATTAACGATTACATAAGCCGGTTTTTTGAGTATGGCTGTACAACCACTGAGACTTGTAATTTTAAGTGTGATATCGTATTTACCGGGAACTAAATATAATTTCTTAGGATTCACTAATTGTGAAGTTGTACCATCACCAAACTCCCACTCCCATTTTACAATTTTACTGTTAAATGTTTTTGACATGTCCGTAAAACTGCATTCAAGCGGTGGACAGAATCTGCCGGTAGGGTCAGCTTTAAATAAAGGCTGCAACATATTAGGCGACACTTCGAAACTATCATTATAGATAACCTTACAGCCCATATTATCAGTGGCAGTAAATGTAAAATAGTTCATCCCTATTACTTTAAACTTACCACTTACTTTGATACCGTTTTTCTGAGTACCATCGCTGTATTTCCAATCGTAATTAACAGGAAACTTGGTTTTCAAACTATCAACAACAGAAGCATCAAAATAAAACATTGGCGTATCACATACTGCAAAACGCGATACTTTATAACTTATTTTAGGGCCTGAGAATGGAAAACTATAGCGCTTTTCAGTTGTACAACCACTAGGAGAGCTGACCATATGTTTAACTATGATGGCTGTATCTTTTACACCTACGGAATTTATCGTATAAGGTGTATACATGCTTGATGCGCTTACAAAATCATCGCCTATTTGCCATGTATGTACATTCCCATCAGTACCAGCCGATGAATCAATTAGATTAAGTGTAATCGGCAAACATTTACCCGATGTTATGACATTACCTCTCAATTTTACACCGTTGACAGCATAATGAAAGTAATTTGTATCTGCACATAAAAGAGAATCGGTAAAACCTGTAAATTTAATTAGATATAAACCTGGTTCTTTCGCTGTATATTTTGCGGAATTTTTATTAATGACAGAATCGCCATTTGGCAAAAACCATTTAGAAGATTTGTATTTCCCCATATAGCCCGCACTAATTACAGAAGGTGCACAAGGGCTGCTTTGCTGGGAATTAAATATTGGATAATCAAACTTTTTTGGATAAATAGGAAAGGTTGAATCATAACAATTGAATGTATCGTTCCATGCTCTTAATATAAAAATATTTTTTTTATTTTTTTTGTAAGTGTACTTGAATGGACCCGTATAATTCAATAAGCTGTCATCCAATTTTAAAGTCCATCTATTACTCCAGGAGGTTGTGGCTGTATATTTAAACTTATCGTACTTACAATCCAGGTTCTCAGCTATTAATTTGGGATAAGGGCCATGCAAATTGATTGTATCGACATTTTGAGATTTAGAGATGCACCCTTTATCATTCACTTCTAAACGTACAAGGTATTTCCCTCCCTTTTTTGAACTCACATAAGTTAAACTGTCTTTTTTGCTTTTGAAAAGCCATGCGGTTGTATCAGCAGGATCCACATACCTCTGCCAATCTATATACAATTTAAATTTAAGTGAATCGCGCATACTGTCGGGCTGTGTGGTATTTACCCAATGAATAGTATCAAAGCCACAATAATGTTTAGGTTTTTTGATGTAAAATGAAGGATCCCATTTTTGACCCAATTCAAAGCTGATGGTATCTGCCACAATACACCCTTTGTCTGTGGTTATTTTTGCAATGAGGGTATAATTGCCCCTTTTTGTAAACGTGCGATTGATGGTGGCAGTTGTGTAAACATACGCGGAATCATTGAATTTCCATTCATAGGATTTAATGTTCTGATACAAGGGTGATCCTTTTATTTTGAAATCCTGAGTTTTGGGAACACAACCAACAACGGTTTCAGGATCTATTTTTATCTTTTGCATACCAATCTTTACTTTAGTTTTTAAAGTATCGATATTCACACAGCCTGTAGCATCAGCATAGGAAACAATTACCCGATAGCTGCCATTCTTATTATAAACATGGCTGGTCGTTAATATATTGCCCGTAAAGGTTTTAAGGCCTGATTTATCACCAAAGTCCCAATCACTGAATGTTACACTAGCACCTGATATATTGAAAGTAATAGTTGCAGGTGCAGTACAGCCTACACTATCTTTCATGGTAATATTGAGTTTAGGTTTAGGAACAACTGTAATTGTTTTTGAAATTGTATCCCAGCAACCCCCATTCGTAACTTTCAACATAATTTTAAAAGTTCCGGGTGTATTGAATTCATGGGTAGGATTGAATGAAGTATCAGTAAATCCATCTCCAAAATCCCATTCGTAGGTCGTTGATTTTATTCTTGGTTTAGAATTATTTGTAAAAACAATGGTTGATTCTTCACAAATCTTGTTGAGAATCTTTGAAAAGTCTGCGACTATTTTTTGAACTGTTACCGGCTTAGTCATTGTCGCTGTACAGCCATTATGGCTTGCTTTCAATGTCACCGTATAATTGCCAAAACTATTAAAACTAAAATTATAGTCCTTACTTGTTGAGCTGCCACCATTGTTTGTTGACCAATCGTACTTACTGGCACCTGAACTTTTATTGGTTGCAACAAAACTGACCGGAATCGTACAACTAAAATCACCACTCAGCTGAAAATCAACAATAGGCTTAGGCTTAATTCGCACATACAGATTTTTTGTCTCCAAACTTTTACAACCGTGCCCATCTGTTACAGTTAGACCAATGGTAAACTTGCTGGCATAGGTATAAGCATGGGAGGAGTTTTGCGCATTTGACAAATTGCCATCGCCATAATCCCAGGTCCATTTAGTAATAGACGTATCTGCTTTTGTGGATTTATCGGTAAAATTCAATGGGTCGCCCACGCAACCGACAGTATCTGCTACAAAATCTGCAATTGGACTGCGAAATACGCGAACCGGATTAAATGTTTTAGTGGATTGGTTACCGGCTGCATCCCAAATTGTAAGGGAAATCGTGAAATTACCAGCTTTATAATAAATAGCCGAAGGATTTTGAAGGGTTGACTTGTTGCCATTGCCAAAATCCCACTCCCAACGGGTTGGACTTCCGGTACTTCTGTCAGTATAGTTTACAGTAAGAGGGAGGCACCCTTGTTTTGAAGACAAAGTAAAATCCGCATTGGGTGTTGCTAAAACCGAGAAAGAGAACCCAAAAAAGAATAATAGTAATGTAAGTTTTACATTCAAATTAGTTGACTTTTTTATATGAGATACAAATTTAATAAAAAAAGTTGCCTGATGATAATAAATTTTTATTAAAGTGAAAATATTTAAATCTTTTGTTTCTTTGCAACACTTGAACAAGGTCATTATTTTTTCAGCCCCCTCCGGAAGTGGAAAGACTACAGTAGTGAATCACTTATTAAAGGTGATTCCCCAACTTGGATTTTCTATTTCTGCCACTACCCGACTTCCACGCGCCAACGAACAAAACGGAAGAGAATATTATTTTCTTGATTCTGAGGACTTTAAAGTGAGAGTTGCCAATAATGAGTTCCTGGAATACGAGGAAGTTTACTCAGGTATTTTTTATGGCACCCTTAAAAGTGAGGTAGATCGCCTATGGGCCGAAGGCAAAACTGTTGTATTCGATGTTGATGTAGTTGGAGGTGTTAATATTAAAAAGCAATTTGGCGACAGTGCCCTGTCCGTATTTCTTCGTCCGCCAAGCATCTCGATATTGATGGAGCGTCTAAGAAACAGAAGCACTGAAGTGGAACACCAACTGCAAATGCGCATAGACAAAGCCAATTTTGAATTGCAATTTGAAAAAGAATACGACACCATTTTAGTAAATGATGTATTGTCTGAAACCCTTGTAAATGCAGAGAAAATTGTTAAGGATTTTATTAAACTATGAAAATCGGTCTTTTTTTCGGTTCCTTTAACCCCATCCATGTCGGTCATCTCATTATAGCACAATATATGCTCAATGAGGCAGGCCTCGATAAAATCAAGTTTGTTGTATCGCCCCACAACCCTTTAAAACAAAAAGATGATTTGGTAGACAGTGCGCTGCGCCTCAAAATGGTGGCCCTTTCTATTGCCGACAATCCAAAATTTGAACTCGACAGCATAGAATTCAGTCTCCCTCTCCCATCTTTTACTTTCCTGACACTGGAACAGCTGACGGAAATTTATCCAGAAGATGAATTGTTTATCATCATGGGAAGCGATACCATTAATAATATCAACCATTGGAAAAATTTTCAGGCTGTATTAAATTATCCTATCCTTATATATAAACGTTCTGAAACATTTACCAACCCTTACCCTGATAGAAAAAATATCCGTGTATTTGACAGCCCGGTGCTCAATATTTCTGCAACGATTATCCGCCAAATGTTGAAAGAAAACCACTCTGTAAAATATCTTGTGAGCGATGAAATTATCAGCGTTTTAAAAAAAGAAGTAATATTGTAGCATGTCTTTAGGATTTAAAGTGAAAACAGTGGCCGAATTTGCAGCAGAAGGCAAGGCCCCCGAAGTATTGTTTTATGTCGGTTGTGCCGGTAGTTTTGATGAAAGAGCTCAAAAAATAACAAAAGCATTTGCAAAAATCCTCCACCATTGCCAAATAGAATTTGGGATATTAGGCACTGAAGAAGGATGTACCGGAGATCCCGCAAAACGGGCCGGCAACGAATTTCTTTTTCAAATGCAAGCCATGAACAATATTGCTGTAATGAATGGTTATGGTATCAAACAAATTGTAACCACCTGCCCTCATTGTTTCAATACCCTGAAAAATGAATACCCTTCACTAGGCGGTCATTACGATGTGATGCACCATACACAGTTTCTCCAAAACCTAATCAATAAAGGACTATTGAAAGTTGAAGGTGGTGCTTTTAAAGGCAAAAAAATAACGTATCACGACAGTTGCTATTTGGGTCGTGCAAATAATGAATACCTGGCTCCCCGCAGTGTTCTCGAAACACTTGACGCTGAATTAGTAGAAATGAAACGCTGCAAAAGCAATGGATTTTGCTGTGGTGCCGGAGGTGCACAAATGTTTAAAGAAGCTGAACACGGCAATAAAGAAGTGAATATCGAACGCGCTGAAGAAGCCGTTAAAACAGGCGCTGGTATCATTGCAGCTAACTGCCCTTTCTGCATGACCATGTTACGAGATGGCATCAAACATCAGAACAAGGAAGCTGAAGTAGAGGTATTAGACCTTGCTGAACTGGTAGCCCGTGCCAACGATTTAATCTAAAATTATTTTAATAAAAAACTCCCCTGAAGCATTTGCACCAGGGGAGTTTTTTGGAATAGTGGGTATGTGAATTCTTTTAGTGTTTATAGCAATTGATGAAGGCTTTCCATTGTCTTTCGGTTAATACACCGTTTAAGCCTCTCAACATTTTTTCATAGCAACCTTTTAATGCTTCTCTTCCTTTTTTAGCCAAAGCTTCCCTATCGGCATTGAACATTTTGCGCAATTCTTTCATTTTTGCTTCAAATTGTTGTTTAGTAATTCTACCGTTTCTTAAAGCTTTCACTAACTCTTCACGCATTCTGTTGTATTTTATTATCAATTCTTTCTGCGCATTGTGGTGGCGGATTATGATGCTGTGTTTGCAAGCTTCATAGGCACTGAAAAGGCGTTTAATTTTTGCCAATTGTTCTTCTTTCAGTGAAAGGGCATGCAGACATTTGCGTATACCGGCACCATCGCCATCTCTTTTCAGACTATTAATTTCGTCAGCTGTTGCTTCAGTAATGGTATAAGCATCAGGTAAACCTGAGTTAGTCATATCAAAGTCTTCGGTTTCACTTCCGCCTGTATAAGTGGCATTCATGAAATCGTTATCAGCTTGATCTACTAATACCGTGATTTCAGCAGCTGCCATATCGCCACTGCCGGAAGTGGTTGAACTTACAGGTTGGTTTTGCTCTTTGCTACAGCCTGTGAAAATGATAGCAGCAAATGCTACTGCTGCTATCCATGTGGTTAATTGTTTAGTTTTCATAATGGTTTATTTTAAATGGTTATTAAGTTCTTATTTACTATCAAAATGATTGTTGTGAAGTTGTCATTTCCAATCCTTCTGATTTGCCTATTTGACGTTAGACAAAAAAAAGGTTGCAGCAAAAAAAGTAAATTCCTCTGCAGAAAATTAAAAACCCTTCGCCAATACTGGGGTTAAGTGTAGAAAAAAAATATTTTAAAACGTATCAGATGAAACTAAAATGTAGGAGCATATCAAATTAATGACTGGCTACCGACTGATTCAGAAATTCAAGTGTATTGATATTATCTGCATACTGCCATAATAAAGGTGCTTGTGTTGTGCCCAATGGAATGGCTTCAGTAATTGATAAATCATTAGATGCTACACATTGTATCTGTTCTCTGTTATCATCAATATACTTTTTTACTTCATCCGCATTGTCGTAATAGTGATAATTAAGGGTTCCTAAAGGTGCGTTAAGAGCATCCTTCTCCTGAAATATCATAAACCCATTGTCGTAATGCTTGGTAAGATTCATTAATAAGATAGACTTGTGATAGATATAGTTATTGTAGAACTTATGATGATTAACATGGTCCATGTATTTATCCAATGAAGTATACAAAAGGTGCAGGTCCATAGTGCGTGGCATTAAAATATGGGTCACATTGCGACAACCCAGACCATAATACTGGTAGATATCATCAGCCAGACATTCAAGCTCTTCTTTGGTTTCCTTACCAGTTAATACAGCCATAGATGTTCTGTTTTTTCTGATCAGTGTAGCTTTATTTCTGAAATAATAATCAAAATAACGCGCTGAATTGTTGCTGCCTGTTGCGATAATTTTAGCGGCATCATTTAATCTTTCAGAAATTTCGATGTAGTTGGCGTACTCAGTATTTATTTTTATTAAACTTTCGATGGCATACTTCATCAATATCTCATCTGTACTTGAAAGTTTAACGAGTGCTTTTCGCCCTGTCGCCAATACCGACAACAAATCATGTAACCCTACAAAAGGAATATTACCGGCCATAATGATGCCCACTGCTTCCTTATCTTCTGTCATCACAGCGTCTTTCAACCAGTATTCAATATCAGAACGATTAAGCGCCTTACCCCAATTTTCTCCCGACATACGACTGTATGCCGGTGAGAACCATTGGTTGTGTTGCTGTGCCAGATCAATGATGTTATCAGGGATTTGCTTCAGGCAATCACCTAATGCTATGTAGTCGTTAATAAGGTTTTGTTTGTTCAAAATAATACTGTAACAAAAGTACGCATAATTCGTCTAAGCTTCAAACATCACAAACATGCCATCAAAATGTGACCATCCTTTGTTTAACATTAAAAAAAAATGTAGGTTTGAAGCAATGAAACACCACCTGCTCATCATTGGTTTCTTTTTCCTTTCAACCACATCAATTTTTGCCCAATTAGGATTCCGTATAGGTCCATCTGCAGCTTATATAGCTTCAAAACCCAATACAATTGGCACGTTGCCTAACAATTTCAATTTCAGGTACAAATCAGGGTTTAGTGTTGGTGCTGCCATGTATTATGGTTTCAGCAACAAAGTTGGTGTATCATCGGGTTTGTACATCAATTCAAAAGGGTATCGCATATTCAATGACAGCAACAGAAATGGTGATGTATTGAAGCACAATCAAACCTATTTTGAAATCCCTCTGAACTTTGTTTATAAGCAACGCCTGAACAATGTGTCTTTTGTTAGAGAAAATATTGGGGTTACTTTTTGTTCTATGCTTTCATCCTCAGAATATGAAAATATTAATAAAGGTAACAATTTCAGAATCAATGAATCTTCAACCAACACTTTTTATCCCATGCTGAATCTTGGTATAGATGTAGGGAATGTCGCAAAGAATGGCAATGTGTTTGTATTCAGTGCGCTTTTCAGACAGGGATTTTCAAATAACAACAATCTGTTGAGTGTCTATAACAATAAGACAGGCACTACCCCATTATTCAATCTGGGTTTCAAAGGCAGCTACATCGGCATATCTATCAGCTACCTGTTCAATCTTAAGAATCTGAAGAAAGAAGAAGAATTCTTTTATTGATGAGTGGTTACTAGTTACTAAGTTATTAGGTTAATAGTTATTTGTTATTGGGTTATTAGTTACTGCAAGTCCCGATACTTCGGGATTAGTCCAACACTTCGTTATCAGTTATTAAATTACTGAAAGTCCTGACACTTCGGGTTGGATTCCTAATAAAATCAAAAACCAAAAATCCTAATATCAAAAATCCCCTATCCCCTTAATCCTACTATTACAAAATCAACATTGCATCGCCATAGCAAAGGAAATTGTATTTCTTCTTAATGGCTTCTTTATATGCTTCCATGATGAATTCGTAATCACCAAAAGCTGCAGACATCATCAGCAATGTGCTTTCAGAATTGTGGAAATTGGTAATAAAAGTATTGGCAATTGCAAAATTGTGAGGAGGGAAAATGAATTTATCGGTCCATCCTGTACTTGGATTCAATAAGCCTGTAGATGATACTGAACTCTCCAATGCACGCATAACACTTGAACCTACGGCTACAATGCGGTGTTTATCAGCTTTTGCTTTATTTACTGTAGTGGCAGTAGCTTCAGATATTGAATAGCTTTCAGAATCCATTTTGTGCTTGGTCAGGTCTTCAACTTCAACATCTCTAAAGGTTCCAAGACCCAGGTGCAAAGTCACTTCAGAAAATTTAATACCTTTGATATCCAAACGCATCATCAACTCTCTGCTGAAGTGCAAACCTGCTGTAGGTGGCGCAATAGCACCTTCTTCTTTAGCAAATATGGTTTGGTAACGTTCTTCGTCTTCTTTTTTTACGGGTCTATCAATGTATTTAGGAATTGGTGTTTCACCTAGTTTTCTTACAATTTTGTTGAATTCTTCCTTGTCTCCATCAAATAAGAAACGGATGGTACGGCCTCTGCTTGTTGTGTTGTCAACAACCTCTGCTACCAGATCATCATCGCCAAAATACAATTTATTGCCAACGCGGATTTTACGGGCCGGATCAACCAATACATCCCATAATTTTAACTCCTCGTTTAATTCTCTCAATAAGAAAACTTCAATTTTAGCACCTGTTTTTTCCTTGTTGCCGTACATACGGGCCGGGAAAACCTTGGTATTATTCATTACAAATACATCGTTTTCATCAAATATTTCAAGAATGTCTTTGAATTTTTTGTGTTGTATAGTCCGTGTTTTACGGTCTATCACCATTAATTTACACTCATCGCGTTGTTTAGAAGGATCTTGTGCTATAAGGTTTGACGGTAATTCAAAGTTGAATTTTGATAATTTCATTGGGTTGTAATTAGGCTAAAAAAGGGTGCAAAATTAACATAAATTTGATACATAAACAAAAAAGAACCATTAAATAATTGGCAATACCCTGCATAATCAAAGCTTTATGGGCGGCCCTTTTAATTTAACCCTCCTTATTTTTAAATAGAATGTAGGTCGGTTTTAAAAAATGGCATAAACATTGTTAATTTGTAACCATGAGATTAACAATTCTTACTTTTTTATTCATGCTTGGCACTGTGAGCGCCATGGCCAACGACAGTACAAAACAAAAACAGGCTTTGCCTTCAGTACAAGTGAAAACATTGGATGGCAAGTCGGTAGACATAAAAGATTACGCTGTAAAAGGCAAACTCACCATCATCTCTTTTTGGGCAACCTGGTGTGGTCCATGTATCAAAGAACTTGACAATATCCTCGATGTATATGATGAGTGGCAAAAAAAATACAATTGTGAAGTAGTAGCTGTTACAATTGATGATTCAAGAAATATTCCGAAAGTAAAACCGTTTGTTGATGGGAAAGGCTGGCCCTTCACTATCTTAACAGATGAAAATAAGGATTTAGCACGTGCTCTTAACGTTAACAACCCACCTCAAGTGTTTCTAGTTGATCAGGAAGGCAATATTGTGTATACTCACGTTGGCTATACTGAAGGCAGCGAGTTTGACCTTGAAGCCGAAATGAAAAAACTAATTACCCCTTAATCCAATTAATTTAAAATATTGAGAAGCCCTTCGTTTTATGCGGAGGGCTTTTTTTATGCGTTGCCCGCCAATGGTACTGCCACTGATTCCTTCAAAATATCGTGTAACACACCATCTTTTAAATCATAAACCCATCCGTGTAAATCTAATTCATCTCCGGTTTCCAGCTTTGACTGTATTAAAGGAATCTGACTGATTTTATTCACCCCTTCAATCACATTCAATTCAACCAGTTTCTTTAATTTTTCATCTTCGGTATGTAAATGATGAAAGGTGTGTCTGTGTTGTTGATACACATCCTTTATTTTTTTTAACCACACATCCATATTACCAAAACTGTCATCGCTTAAAGCAGCTTTGATACCACCACAACCATAATGACCGCAAACAATGATGTGCTTAACTTTAAGGTACTCCACCGCATACTGTACAACACTCATCAGATTGATATCGTTGAGATCTACAACATTGGCGATATTCCTGTGAACAAACATCTCACCCGGTTCAGTATTGGTGATTTCATTGGCCGGCACCCTGCTGTCAGAGCAACCTATCCACAAAAAATCAGGCGTCTGAATTTGGGCCAGTTTTTCAAAATAATGTTTGTCATTCATTACTTTGTCCATCGCCCAGGCCTTATTTTCCAGTAATATCTTATCTATAATATTCATTTAATCTATGTTTTTGAAAATGCAATTTGGTTTTGTCGCTGTTTTTTTAACCGATATCTTGATATTCATATTGCGTGCTGAAATAATGAATTCATCAATGGTTTCAATGATATCTGCATCTACGAAATCTGCTTTTGTGGTATCAATTAACAGATTTGAGTTCCATGGAATTGAATTCAGCAGTGTTCTCAGATACTTTTTATTCAGGAAAGAAACATCTTTATTGAAGCGCAGCAGATAATTATTTTTATCGTTGAACAACATGATGGAAGTTCTGTAATTGCTGACTACCACAAATCCAATTCCCGATACTATACCGATGCATATGCCTATTAATAAATCGGTAAATAAAATGGCAACGATGGTTATCAGAAAAGGTAGAAAACGATTGAAACTCTTTTTTAGTTCAATGTTGAACATGGTAGGATTAGCCAACTTATAACCCACATGTATCAATATGGTAGCCAATGCCGCTTTTGGAATAATATTGATAAAAGGTGCCAATAAAAATATACTGAGTAACAACAATATACCGTGTGATATCGTAGATGTTTTGGTTTGTGCGCCTGCATTGATATTCGCTGAAGTTCTTACTATAACTGCTGTCACCGGCAATCCACCCAGCAATCCGCTGAAAATATTTCCAACACCTTGTGCTACCAACTCTTTATTCGGTGGTGTTACTCTTTTCATAGTATCTATTTTATCACCTGCCTGTATGTTCAATAGTGTTTCAATACTTGCTATTAAAGCAATGGTGATGGCCAATTTCCATACATCAAAATTGCCAATAGTCGTAAAATCCGGGAAAGCCCAATTTTTAAGACTTTCAGCTCCTATACTTGGCACATCGCTTAAATGGAATCCCTTAAGCGCATAATCGGGCATATATAGAATCAATAACTGATTGATGCCAATACCTGCAACAACTACTACAAACTGAGATGGGACAATTCTGAAAAATCCAAACTGCTTCAATTGCTTTGAATCCCAGAAATACAATATAAAAAATGAAACCAATGTAATCGTTATAGCTGCAGGATTAATTTCCATTAAGGCATAAAAAATTTCTGAAAACGTATTGTGCCCGTCAGATTGAATAAATTCTTCGTGGCCTTCTGCTATAAAATCATAACCCAATGCATGAGGTATTTGCTTAAGCAGCATTATCAAGCCGATCGAAAAAATCATCCCGCTAATAACAGATCCGGGAATAAAATCACCAAACACCCCTGCTTTTACTTTGCCTAAAATAATTTGAAAACAACCTGCCAATACTACAGCCAAAAGAAATGCATGAAAACTTGGCACTGCCTGCAATCCATTGATAACAATGATGGTAAGACCTGCTGCCGGACCACTTACACTGGTGTGTGACCCACTAAGTAGCCCAACAATAATAGCCCCTGAAATACCGGCAATGACACCTGATACAATAGGTGCGTTACTGGCCAATGCAATGCCCAAACATAAGGGCAAGGCAACTAAATATAAAACCAGTGAAGCCCGTATATCCTGTTTAAAAGTCGATTTCATATTGTCTCAAAAAAAACAAAGAAACGACATTTATGGATTTAATTTTTAACTCAATTTGGCACTTTAGAATATTCGTATTGAGTTTTAGTCAAAATTGTATGCTAATCAATAAGAAAAAATCAGTTTATTTTAAATACAGAAAAGTAAATACACTAATAGCTGTAATTGCGTGAATAGCCTGTACTATCAATGTTCCAATTCAATGTTACTTCTGCCCTATCATATTCACTATGTGAATCAAATTTTGAAAACCATGCTTCCTCAATCTGGCTTTCTCCGGGATTCAATGATGAGAATATCATGGTACCGGTTTCAATGATGGTATTGCCTTTTTTAATTTTCACATACGCCCAACATCCTCCTGTTAATTGAGAATTATTGACGACCGTTAACTGAATTTTGGCAAACCCGCTTCCGGGATTGTTGATTTTATTGCAATTGGTAATTGCAAATGCATTTTCATAACTGGCGCTGTTGTCTTTTGAACAAGCGTTCATCAACAGAATGATGATAAGAAACACAGAATATCTTTTCATGCAAATTCTTTTATACTAAACTTGCAGCAAGTTTCCTGCCATAATTTCTACATACAATGGTCTATTAATTGCTTTTTTTTAATCACGAACTACTTCAACAATTCTCAGTATATGTTGAGAAACACCGGTATAGATAGTTCTTGCACAGGCATTATTTCAAAAAAATTTCAAGGTATTCGTAATTTCCGCGTTTACTTTACCCCGGCAATCTATTCTTCTTTGGAGAAAGTGTATCATTAATAACGCCTAAATGAATATTTGATATTGTAAAGTCAGTGCATTTTTCCTTGAACCTGATTGCACTTTTAAATTGGTATCCAGGTAATAAGTTGGTCGGTTTTGCCAATCAATACTGATTTTAGCTTTATGACCATTGATGAGCCAGTTGATGCCAGCATTGTACACCGTCATTTTCTTGCCATCAAGTCGATTGAAATCGGCCATAGTGGTAGAGATATAAGGCATTAATTGACCATGTGATTTTAATAAATCATTAGGCAACAAATACCCTAACTGACTGTAAATAACACTACCGGTTCCAAACATTGGAAAGGCATTACCAAATATCGGTCCTTGACCGCTGATGCTATTCGCAGCAGTAAGTGAAGTGGCATTGGCCGGATTCATGATGCCGTTGTAGCGCAAATAATTTGTACCATAATTGGTATTGAAATACCCTGCATATGCTGATATCGCTGTCCCCTTTTCTTTGTTTATAGGCATATCGAGAAAACTTTCAACAGCCAATAGCATCATGTTTTGGTATCCTATAGAATCGGTCATACTTGGACGGTTCCACATCGCATTCTTTTGATAAATGGCTCCTACTGCAATATTGAAAATCTTTTTTTTGCCCAGATAAGTGCCATTCATGTAAGGCGTAGTGTGATTCTCATGCTCAAAAAACTGCCACATGAGATAGGCTTGTAATTGCTTATGACGGCCTATTGAAGCAAAGCTTGAATATTGTGAAGCAATTGGGGCCGGACTTCCATTTGATGCGATTGGAAAAGGATCACTTAAACTGAAACGGTAATCGAGTTTTGAAACCTGGCCACGTGCATAAATACTGAGTTTGCGACTGAACTGATCAGTTTGATCAACTGTTGCTTGTGCAAATACAGGTACATCCATGGTCATTATTGTCCCTATACTCGGTTGAGAGAAGCGCGACAAACCATTTGCGATGGTTAATCCGCCTCCTAGTTTTAATCCATTGCCTTTGGTGACTTTATACTCACATAATGCATCGTGAAAAAAGGCCGCATTCTTGCGATTGGCTCCCACGTTATACTGAGCATTAAAGTTGTTCTGCCCGAATTGAAAATAGACAAATACTTTATCGGTAATCTGTCCGAATAACTGAATACGTGTTCTTCTTAATCCTATATCAAAAGTTTCATTGGCCCCAAGCCCATCTACCTTAGTACCGGGATTGCTTTGATTGTATCGCAACCATACCTGATTGGTGAATACGGCCTGAAAATAATGGGACCCTGATTCATTGAGAAAAAATTTCAAGGCTTCTTTATCGTTGCTTTTAGCAGGCAGCTGTGCTGTATTGGTGGTATTTTGCTGTGCAAATACCATTGAACATGAGAGCAGGAATATTGTGAAAAGTGATTGTTTCATTGTGAAATTCAATTGTAATAGGATTACAAAACAACAAAATTCGGTGAGGAGCTCCCTATTTCAAAATAATTAAGAAAATAAAATGCAAAAAAAATCCCATCCAAAAAGATGGGATTTTAATTTGTATCAAATATGATTATTGTGCTTGAGGTTGATCTTCTAAAACAATCCCTGAAACACCTTTATATGGTGATTGCACATATAATACAGACCTTACATTCTTCAGGTTAGTTTTTCTAACTCTGGTGAATTCTTTGTTACGTCTGTCTTTTCTCATTAATCTAGTAACTGCCATATCTTTCTATTTTTAAGGGTGCAAATGTAATAAAAACTGTATTAAATACAAAGCTTATTCAATTTTTTATTTTAAATTGAATTTTGATGTGCCGATTTTATAGCCTTCTGCGAATATTTCAACGGTGTAGTCACCCTTTTTATATTCACCTTGTTTTTTGCAGTATACCACTTGCTCAGACTTTTGATTCTGGTAATCAACTGTTTTCATTTCAGTAAACAGCGTTTCAGTACCGTCAACAGTTGTTGTTTGAACTTTAGTAGCAATTGGTGCACCATCCGGGCCAATAATCTTCACGTAGATGTTCTTTTCACCTGCATCAGCAACTTCATTCCTGTCAAGTGTAAACTTTACTCTTACTTCTTCAACTCTTGAAGCTTTAAAGGTTTCAACTTCTTTTTTGCCGAACATTTTGCGTTCTCTCACTCCTACCGCAGATACAGAACCTGCATTCAGCTTTTTAGCCAAACCGATAGTTTTGTCGCGGGCTTCAATGATTTTAGCTTGTTCAGCAGTTTTAGCTTGCTCAGCAGTTAAATTTTGGTTCAATCCGGCATTTTCATCCTTCAATACACCAACTTGTTGAGTTAATTGCTCAATTTGAGCTCTATAATCTTCTATCTGACCTCTCAAAGAAGCGATTTCAGACTTTGCTTTTTTCAATTCAGATTCAGACAATTTTCCTTTGCTCAACAACATTTTAATTTGAGTAATTTTTTGTGCAAGGGCTTCATCTCTTTCAGTCAGTTTGCTTTCAAGACCTTGATTGGCTTCTTGCAAAGACTTAATTTCTGATTCAGCTTCGGCTAATTCTGTTTGTAATTGAGAATTCTGATTGGTCAGATTTTCATTTTTAGCCGTTAATTCCTTGTTCTTTTGTTTACCCATGTAGAGATTAATACCTATCCCTATGTTTAATGCTAATAAAGCGCCAATTAATATGGCCAGGTAGGTTTTACTCTTCTTGTCTTTTTCATTCTGTTGAATTTCCATAACTTATTATTGTAATTATTGATACAAATTTAGATTATTTTTCATTAATCAATATTGATTTTTTTCGACACACTTTTTGTTTGTTCATTAAAAAGGTCATTATAACTGCTCTTTTAATGCCGTCAGGAAAGCCTTAATTTTCAGCAAACTATCCATTGTTTGTTGGGTTTTCGGCAGTTTATTTGTTTGCTGATTGATCAAATCATTGGCGCCTTGTATGGTATAACCTTTTTCTCTGAGCAGGAATAAAATATGTCTGAAATCGCTGATATTGTGCTCTGTAAATAGCCTTTCTCCCCTCCTGTTTTTATGTAATTGACCTAAACAGTCGAAATTTTTCTCCCAAAAACGCAAAACAGAGGGTGCAACACCCAACATTTGAGATACTTCACCCATGCGATAAAAGAGTTTTTTATCTGTAACTGTGTTTTCTGACTTTGCCATAACTTAGTCAAATGATTGATTCGGTGCCGATGCTCTTTCCAGCATCTTTTGATACTCTTCGTCTGTTAAATCGTTATAAAAGAAGAACGCAGGATTCAATGCTTCTCCATTCTTATGTACTTCGTAGTGCAAATGCGGTGCGGTGGACTTACCTGTGCTACCCACCAACCCTATTAATTGTCCGCGCTTTACTTTCTGCCCTGTCTTTACCTTAAATTTACTGAGGTGACCATACAAGGTTTCGAATCCATTGCCGTGATTGATAATAATGTGTTGCCCATAACCCCAGATTTCAGATTTCACCAATGATACGGTGCCATCGGCAGTTGCATACACCTCTACCCCTCTTGGTGCTGTAAAGTCGACACCGGCATGAAAGCGCTGTGTGCGATAAAACGGATCGGTGCGGTAACCGAAACCCGAACCTATACGGTCGAGGGCCTTATTGGATACCGGTTGTATGGCCGGAATTTTTGCGAGATAATCTTTCTTATTACTTGCCATTATCAGCAAATCATCAAAACTTTTACTCTGTAATTCCATGTGCTTATTGAGCACATCCATGCGGTTATTCAATTCTATCAGCAGTTCTGAATTGGGCAGCTTTCTTAAATTCTCGTACTTTTCGTTCTCTGCAGGATTTTGTTTCCAGGCCAAATCACTTGCAGGCTCACTCTCATAAATTGATCTGTAAACGGAGGCGTCTTTTTCTCTGAGTTTTTCTAAATCGGTGTTGAGATTGGTTAATCTTGTTCCCATATTCTCTAGCTCTGCCTCCAAATCTGTATTCTCTGATTTCAGTTTTTTCTCGTTGGGAGAATCAACAAATCGCGAAAAGATGATGAAAAATATGAAGCCTAATATTACTGAAAAAGAGAACACACCTATACTTCTTAAAAATATAATCCATCTGCTCAGTTTATACTTTTCGTAACTGAGAGTTTTTGGATTGAAGAAATATTTGGTTTTGGCCATGCTGTTTTACTCTTTTCGTTCCTTACTTTTGCAAAAATATTTTAAACGCCAAAAATAGCAGAATAATTTTATAAAGCATGATGACCGCCCAAGAAATACGACTAACTTTTTTAAATTTTTTCAAGAATAAACAACATACAATTGTTCCGTCAGCCCCTATTGTTGTAAAAAATGACCCAACGCTGATGTTTACCAATGCGGGTATGAATCAATTCAAAGATTATTTTCTGGGCAATAAGAAAGCGCCTTATACAAGGGCTGCCGACACACAAAAATGTTTGAGAGTTAGCGGAAAGCACAACGACCTTGAAGAAGTAGGTGTCGATCATTATCACCATACCATGTTCGAAATGCTTGGCAACTGGAGCTTTGGCGACTACTTTAAAAAAGAGGCCATTGAATGGAGTTGGGAATTGCTGACAGATGTTTATCAAATAGATAAAGAGAGATTATATGTTACCGTTTTCGAAGGCGATGCTAAAGAAGGGCTTGCCTTTGATCAGGAAGCTTATGATTATTGGGCAAAATTGATAGACCCATCTAGAATATTAAAAGGCAACAAGAAAGACAATTTTTGGGAGATGGGTGATACCGGTCCATGCGGCCCCTGCTCTGAAATACACGTAGACATGCGTTCAGATGAAGAACGCAAAGCTATAGGTGGAGATACGCTGGTAAACAACGACCATCCTGAAGTGATTGAAATATGGAACAACGTGTTCATGGAGTTTAACCGCAAAGCCGATGGCAGCCTTGAAAAACTACCTGCACAACACGTTGACACAGGCATGGGTTTTGAACGTTTAACAAGAGTATTACAACAGAAACAATCCAATTACGATACTGATATTTTCAGACCGCTTATTGAGCAGCTGGAAAAAACAACAGGGATTGCTTATGGTGGCACAGATAGTAAACAGGACATTGCATTCAGGGTAATTGCCGACCACGTAAGAGCTGTTAGTTTTTGTATTGCTGATGGTCAGTTGCCATCAAACAATGGTGCCGGTTATGTTATCAGAAGAATATTGAGAAGAGCCTTGCGATACGGATACAGTTATTTGAATATGCGCGAAGCCTTCATTCATCAGCTATTGCCGGTAATGGCAAGAGAATTTGGTTCTACATTTCCTGAATTGGCCAATCAACAGGACTTTGTTGCTAAAGTTATTCAGGAAGAAGAAAATTCATTTTTGAAAACGCTTTCAAATGGACTTGAACGCATCAATGATCATTTTGCAAAGAACAACAAGGAAGTGGATGGCAAAACAGCATTTGAATTATACGATACGTTTGGTTTCCCAATCGACTTAACACAATTAATTGCATCGGAAAACAATGCAACTATTAATATAGAAGAATTTAACCGACTGCTACAGGAACAAAAAGACAGAAGTCGTAAGGATGCCAAGAAAGAAACAGGCGACTGGCAGTATCTACAGGATGATGAGAATGAAGAATTCATCGGCTATGATTTCATGGAAGCCACAGTAAAAATTGTGCGCTACAGAACCGTTAAAGTAAAAGATAAGGAACAGTATCAACTGGTATTCAATATCACCCCTTTCTATGCAGAAAGTGGTGGACAGGTGGGTGACACCGGTACTATGACCGGACTGGCAGACAATGAAGCTGTAGTGATAACTGATACGCAAAAAGAGAATGATCTAATCATTCATTACGTCAATAAATTACCGGTTAACAGCAGTCAGGACTTTATTGTAAAAGTTAACGAAACGCAACGGATATTAACAACTAGCAATCACAGTGCTACTCACCTGATGCATGCTGCGCTTAAGCAGGTATTGGGAAATCATGTGGCTCAAAAAGGCAGTTTGGTGAATGCCGATTATCTGCGCTTCGACTTTAGCCATTTTTCAAAAATGACAGAGGAAGAATTGGAACAGGTAGAAACCATTGTCAATGAAAAAATTGCAGAAAATATCGCTTTGAATGAGCAGCGCAATGTGCCTATACAAATGGCTATAGACAACATGGGCGCAACAGCTTTATTTGGCGAAAAATACGGAGAACTTGTTAGGGTCATTACATTTGATAAATTATTCTCAGTTGAATTATGCGGAGGCACCCATGTAGCCAATACAGGTGTTATCAAACGTTTTAAAATAACCTCTGAAAGCTCAGTAGCTGCAGGTGTTCGAAGAATTGAAGCCATCACAAATATTAAAGCTGATGCTTATTACAAACAATTGGAAATACAATTGAAAAGTATTCATCAATTGCTTGGTGAACCTAAAAATATAGAAGCCGCTATTCAGAAATTAAGTGCTGAAAAAAGTGAATTACAAAAGAAACTCGACTTGATTGAACTTGAAAAAGCCAATGAAGTAAAAGCCATATTGAAGGATAAAATTACTAAGAATGGCAACGCCATTAACCTCTTATTCGAACGTGTAGACAATGTAAGTGCTGATCATTTAAAAAATATCTGTTTCCAACTACGCAACGACTATCAACAACTATTTGGAGTAATTGGCTCTGTTGTCAACGATAAACCAATGCTTACTGTTTTTTGTACGGATGACTTAGTGAACGACAAAGGGCTTAACTGCAGTCAGATAGTGAGAGAATTGGCTAAAAACATAGATGGTGGCGGTGGCGGTCAGGCATTTTTTGCAACCGCTGGCGGAAAAAAATCAGAAGGCCTGGCAACAGCACTAGAACAAGGAAAAAGTTACATCAATTAATACGACTCATGAATTTTATTTATCTCAGCAAACGCAAAATTTTTCAGCTGCTTTATCTTAGCAAATACAATAAAAACAGACCTGATCAATTTGAAAGTATCGGTAACGATTATGGATTTATGATTGTACCTAAAGGTTTAATTCAACCCTCTTCTAACATTCTTTCATTTGGTGTGGGCGAAGACATAGAAGCAGAAATCGACCTGATCAAAAAATACAACTGTACTGTACATTTATACGACCCTACAGATATTTCTGTTAAATACATTGATAAGGTAAAGCGTGAGTTGACTGAAAAGAACGAACAAAACATAGCTGATAAAATAATTTTCTATGCTGCTGCCCTATGGAAAACAGTTGGTACTGTTAAGTTTTTTAAACCAAAAGAAGAAACCTTTGTATCCCATTCTATCAACAACATAGAAGCGACAGATAACTTTGTAGAAGTTCCCAGTGAAACCATTAAAAGTATCATGGGTAAACTAAATATTAATCAGGTAGATTATATCAAGATGGATATTGAAGGTGCTGAATACGAAGTGATGGATAACATATTGGCCGACAACATAAACTTTAAAGCTATTTATCTCGAATACCATTACAATGTTAACCATTCAGTTTACCGGGATATCATGAATATTAGCGATTCACTCAAGCGTCTAACGCAATTGAATTATCAGGTTATTTACTGCAATAGATTTAGGTATTTTTGCTTGGTAAAAGCTTAATTAATTTTAAAAAGTTTTAATTTATACGTATTAATTTATAAATTTGTACGTATGAAAACTAAAAAAGATTTTACAGAAACGAATAAGCTGACATTAAGTGTCAATAAGCACCTTGTTGAAAAAGCCAAGAAATACACAGCTTTGGAGAATGAATCCATTTCAAATATTGTTTCAGATTTTTTAGAAACCTACATCGCTATGAAATCAAATTCCCCATCTTCTGACAATCGTTTTAGTACGCATGCCGCTAAGTTTGCAGGTATTGTATCTTTAAAAAATTCCGCCTCCAAAAAATCGGAAATAGCCGATATCATCATAGAAAAACACCAAAAACGCTTTAAATAACAATGCGCAATGTTTTCTTTGATGCCAATGTTATTATTGATTGGTTAGTAAGTTCTTCTATCAATCATTCGGTGTGTACCAAGGCCATCAATTTATCTTTAAATAAAAGTAGGCATTCATACATTTCTCCTACAACAATAGCCATTACCTCCTACTTTTTGTACAAGCAATTTAAATCGGAAAAGAAGGTAAAAACTATGGCACAACAGATATATGAGCCCTTCAGAATTACGACTGAAAATGAAGAAACAGTAAAGCTGGCCATGTCGTCAAAATTCACAGATATCGAAGATGCTATACAATATCACAGCGCATTGAACCAGGGTATTGATGTCATAATTACTCAAAATACAAACGACTTTTCGCATTCAAAAATAGCCATACTTACACCTGAAGAATTTTGTCAGATGTATGAGCTTGCAAGATAATTTTAAGTCATAAAAAAACGCCAGACTTTTAGAAGTCTGGCGTTTTGAAAATATATTAAAAACTGATTACTCTCTGCGAATACCAGCGCTTTTTTCTAATTCCAGTATGCGTTTGTTTTGTGCTTCAATGATAGCATTTAACTCAATGATACTCTTTGTTAACAAAGGAATCATTTGAATATAGTTGATACTTTCATAAGAAGTGGTATTCATTTTCGTAAAATCAACATTAGCTGAATCACTCACCGTTAAAGCTGTTTGTGTTTTAACAATAGTCGGAATTACTTTTTTAACATCCTGTGCTAAAAATCCATACTGAATGGATTCAGGTAATCCCATTTTTGAATTCTGAACAAAATTGTATGACAACGGTTGTAATCGTGTAATTAAACCCAAAGCATTAGATATTGTATCGATGTTCTCTTTTAAGTTAGCATCAGAAGCCTGATACACGTTACCTGTAACATTTACATCACCGTTAAAGTAACCTGCATAGCTTGTACCTGAAGCATATATACCATAATTACTTCCTGTCGATCCATCTGCAGCACAATAGGCCCCGTAATTGATTCCGGCTGCATTTGCTGCTATTGAATACATCCCTACGTTGTCTCCGGTATTTGAATCATAAGATCGGCCAAAAATCCCCTGGTTCTGAATACTGTTTGTACCAAAGGCACCACCTGATAAACCTCTGTTCACCTGAGTAGATGAATCTGCATAACCCTGAACACCTTGATTGATGTAATAAGTTCCGGTTCCAGGAGTTGCACTTGTAGTGAAACCATAAATAGCAGTATTAAAACCATTCGCACCATCACCGGTAATCATTGAATAAATACCTGTATACGCATTGGTGCCACCTGAACTGCTACCCGGACCTACTCTTAAATCTAAAATTGTTTGACGTGTATCAGACAATGGTAAATTTCTGAATTGTAATGGACGCGTTGGTGTTTTAGTGCCTATCCCTACGTTTCCGTTAGTAAATGAAATTTGTTTATTTTTATAATACCAACCACTGTCAGGACCGGTACTACCTGCACCTGCTATGTTTAAATTAGGATAAGTGCCTGTAATAGTCACGCCATTACTACCTGTTAAACTAAGGGTTTTATCCGGTTGACTGTTCGCAATGGTAAAGTTAGGATAGATACCTGAAATATTGATACCTGTTCCCTGTGTAAGGGTTACAGTTCTGTCAGGTAATACGTTGATTATCGAGTCGTTTCTCAATATAATGCCATTACCTTGTTTTAATAATTGTGATGAACCACCGCTACCTGATTTGCCTGAATACAATGCATAAGGGACAGATAATAATTGTGAGGCGCCCATTACCTGATAATTTGTTCCTGCATTAACATCCATTTCAATTTTCAAGAAATGCGCTGCACTACCCCAGTCTACAGTAGCAAATGTACCGGATACAACTGAACCGTCACCCACTGTGATATTGGCTACACCAAAATTATTGGTAGTGATGGTATGCGTTTCTGTATACACCGAAGTGCCAACA
Organism: Bacteroidota bacterium; assembly: GCA_040386935.1. Lineage (GTDB taxonomy): Bacteria > Bacteroidota > Bacteroidia > NS11-12g > UBA955 > JABMMZ01. The sequence goes on from JAZKEQ010000025.1 coordinate 35,462, forward strand.
GTACTGCCTTTTAATACACTTACTCTGAAGTTAATGGTTCTGTTTCTCAATTCTTTACCTGCTGTATCCCTTGCTACAGCTTGGTATTTAAAGGCTTGTGGTGTTTGTTGAGCGAAGGCACCAAATGCGATACCGCTCAATAAAAATAATAGTAACGTTTTAAGTTTCATGAATTATAGAATGATTAATTTTGATTTAATGTATTGATTGTCTGTTGTTTTAATAACTAAAAAATGTACCCCTTTTGAAAATGAGGTAACATCAAAGCTGTATTGGTGATTGGTAGATTTTACGTTGCTCAGAACAGCTTGTCCCAAAGCATTGTAAACGGTGATTTCGAAGTCTGCAATTTCTTTGCTGAAAACAGTCACCTGATCAAATGCCGGATTTGGCGAAATATTGAACTGATTGATGTTAATGGTGAAGGCATTGACAGATGAAACAGGAGATGTAGTGCTTGTTGGTTGATTAAAGCCCTGTGTGAGCTTATAACCACTTCCAATGGTTTCCGTGGCTATTTCTCCAACGCTCCATGTAAGGGAACTGTTGTTGTTTGAAAAATAACCACCGCTGCTTACTACACTTTCGTTGCTGATAGATTGGGCCTGAACAGCAATAGCTGCACATCCCAAAAGAAGTAATAACGATGTTTTAAGTTTTATCATATTGACAAATATATTTTACAAATAAATGGGTTTTATTGTCAAATTCCAATTTTTAAAAGGATTTAAATATTATTTGTATAAATTCGATTGAGTAAATAATACCAAAGCAATAAAAAAGCCTCCCAATAATCTGAGAGGCTTTTTTCAATTTATTTATTTCTGTATTTAGGACAAGATAACAATCTTATTTTTCAATACTTCTACTATCCCACTTGTAACAGGGAAAGATTTTTTTCCTTCAGGACCATCGATTACAACGGTGCCTTTACCAAGTGCAGATATGATAGGTGCGTGATTATTTTTAATCTGGAAACTGCCTTTTACTCCGGGTACAGTAACGATGGTAGCATCGCCTGAAAACAGGGTTTGATCCGGGGTTAGAATATCTACTTGCATAAAGATGATTATTTAGCTTCTGCTATTAATTTTTTACCTTTTTCGATAGCGTCTTCAATTGTTCCTACAAGGTTGAATGCTGCTTCAGGATATTGATCCACTTCACCATCCATAATCATGTTGAAACCTTTGATGGTATCTTTGATATCAACCAATTTACCTTCCAAACCTGTGAACTGTTGAGCCACAAAGAACGGTTGAGAAAGGAAACGTTGAACACGTCTAGCACGCGATACGATCAATTTATCTTCTTCGCTCAATTCATCCATACCTAGAATTGCAATGATATCTTGTAATTCTTTGTAACGTTGTAAGATTTGTTTTACTCTTTGAGCAGTGTTGTAGTGTTCGTTACCCAAGATTTCAGGTGACAAGATTCTTGAAGTTGAATCCAGAGGGTCAACCGCAGGATAGATACCCAACTCAGAAATTTTACGACTCAATACTGTTGTAGCATCTAAGTGAGAGAATGTTGTTGCAGGAGCCGGGTCAGTCAAGTCATCCGCAGGTACGTATACCGCTTGTACAGATGTGATTGAACCTCTTGTAGTAGAGGTAATACGCTCTTGCATCGCACCCATTTCAGTAGCAAGGGTTGGTTGGTAACCTACCGCTGATGGCATACGACCCAATAGAGCCGATACCTCAGAACCTGCTTGTGTGAAACGGAAAATGTTATCGATAAAGAACAGGATATCTTTACCCTGACCTTCACCATCACCATCACGGAAATATTCAGCAACTGTTAAACCTGACAAGGCAACACGTGCACGTGCTCCAGGAGGCTCATTCATTTGACCAAAGACAAGGGTTGCTTGTGATTTTTTCATTTCTTCAGTATCAACTTTAGTTAAATCCCATCCGCCTTCTTCCATGCTATGGGCAAACTCTTTACCGTATTTGATTACACCTGACTCGATCATCTCACGCAACAAGTCATTACCTTCACGTGTACGCTCACCAACACCGGCAAACACTGACATACCTTCGTATGCTTTTGCGATGTTGTTAATCAATTCCATGATCAATACTGTTTTACCTACACCGGCACCACCGAATAAACCGATTTTACCACCTTTTGCGTAAGGCTCTAACAAGTCGATAACTTTAATACCTGTATACAATGGCTCAGCACTGGTAGACAAAGTATCAAATTTAGGCGCTTCAGCGTGAATAGGTTTGCTTGCAGTAGTATCCAATACTTTGATACCATCGATTGCTTCACCTACAACGTTCATCAAACGTCCTTTGATTTGTTCACCCACCGGCATTGAAATCGGGCGACCTGTATCAGTTACATGTGCACCGCGCACCAAACCATCAGAACTATCCATTGCGATTGTTCTTACAGTTTTTTCACCTAAGTGTTGTTGTACTTCCAAAACCACAACGGTTCCGTCAGACTTAGTCACTTGAAGTGCGTCATAAATTCTAGGAAGGTGTGCGCCTTCATCGCTAAAGTTAACGTCCACTACCGGACCGATTACTTGTGATATTTTTCCAATATTTGCCATTACTTGTGGGTATTTTGAATTTTTGTGCAAAAGTAAGCATTATTTCCAATTAAAACCCGAAAGAAATTCACATTTTTTTTAAGTGTACTGAATGCCGCCCTTAAACGCATTAAAAAACACGCTATTAAAGGTTTTTCAAATGTTACCCAAACATACGATTTTTGGGACTGATGGCCTTTAAATTAAATTTATTCAGGCTAATTTTCATTTGAAATACAAAAATTGTATCGCCTAAAGAAATAATTAATGCAATTAAACTAAAGAATATTTTAACCAGCTTTTATCTAATTAAATGTACAAATCCCTTTACAAAATGCTTTTCATTTTTAATATTAAATTCAATGAAATAACAATACACACCTTGAGGGCATATGGCATTTTGATACACACCATCCCAAATATCATCAGATCCTCCTTTACTATCAAAAATTATTTCGCCCCAGAGATTGAAAATTTTCATTTGAATGATTGATACATTGGTGCCATAAACTTTGAAATAATCATTGTTTGAGTCATTGTTTGGAGAGAATGCATTAGGAATAAAATACAAATATTCATCACATGGATTCAGCTTAATTGTATCAGATGATTCGCATTGATTCCTTGAAATCTTAAGCCAATATTCACCGGGCTTATTCACCGAAATTGTTGGCGTTTGTTGACCCTCATTCCACAGATATTTTCCCTTTTCAGAAGTTGAAAGTGTTATACTGTTACAAATTAGGGTATCAGGCCCCAGATAGACTGCTGGTTTTGGTAATAAATCAACCAGAATACTATCTGTTACCGAACAAAAATTATTGGAAGATTTAACAGAATAAAGCCCCTTTGCTTTCACTTTGATCATTGCTCCGGTGTCATTTGTACTCCATTGGTAGGAAACACCTTTTTGCTGTTTCAGTGATAAAACCACATACTCACAGGTTACAGTATCTAATGTGCTTGAAATTTTTCCTTTTACCAATTCATCCAATGCGATTGTATCACCGGCCGAACAATAGAGCGAATCATAAACTTTCACCGAATATTGCCCTTTGCTATTGACCGTAATGAGATAGCTCGTATCTCCGGTATTCCATTGATAGGCATTAAAGTCTTTTCCAGCATCCAGTGTAAAAGAAAACTTATGACAAAAAGCAGTGTCATTGCCGAGATAGACAGCAGGTTTTTTGCCATATGAAACAACAAATGAATCAACTGTTCTGCAATAAGCATTACTTCTTTCAATGGTATACTGACCTGACTGCTTAATCACTCTTTGTGATTTCTGAAAACCATTTTCCCATAAATATTGATCAACCCATGGATTTGCAAAATTGATAGGCAATGTATCGCCTGCACATAGCATGGTGTCTTTTGAAAAATTTAGCGATGGAATGTATTCAATTCGTATTTTTGAATAGATGAGCGTATCGCTGCCATTATTCAAAGTTACTTTAGCACTGACAGAATATGTCCCCGAATCTTTGTACAAATATTTTATTCTTGATGTCTTACTGATTTTGGTATCGCCATTACCAAAGTTCCAAAGAACACTGTTGATATCGTTACCTTTTAATGTAAATATTACAGAGTCTCTCATACAGGCGGTATCTGCTAATAACTCTAATGGGATATATATTAGCGACTGTACACAATTAGGCAGCCCCAAACGACATTTTCCACCCTTGAGAAAAACAGCATTCATTTTTAAATCACAGGCTGACCCCAAGTTGTCGGGTTGATTAATGACAGACAAGCAGGTATCGTACATGGCGACATATATTTTACCGTCAGGTGCTAACTGAAGGGCTCCTGCAATTTTATCAGTCGCTTTTTTGTTGATTTGCAATGCTAGTGCTTCGAATTTAACATTGTTAAAAATTGATTTAATCGGCATTTGAAAAAGTCTCCCATAGCCACTTAATCCTTTAACTACATACAGATATTTTTCATTAGGAGAGAACTCCAAACCATAAAGCACGGAAGGCCACCAATCATTGCTATAAATTCTTCTTGAGTTTGACAATGTCCCAGTAGTTTTATTGAAATTAAACAGAAGTATATAACTGCTATCATCACAATCTGAATAAGCCAGCAAATTACCTTTTGGTGAAAATTTCATATAACCGACCCCCCACTTTCTAATCCCTGTGCCAACTTTATAGCCGGTTTTATAGTTAAGGTGTAATGATAGCCCTGATTCAGTCAATTTATAAATAAAGATAGAATCGGTATATTTTTTGATTGATGAAATCCAGATATCTTTCCCATTGCTGTGTGTAACAGCGGATATTTTCTCACTAGAATTTTCAAATAGCAATACATTTTTTACGATGACTTCACCCAATCCATTGTCCTTGTTTATATCTACTACGCTATAATTCACTCCTCGGTTACTAACATTTGAATCTTTATATATTGTATAATTATCTGTGGTAAAAACATAAAAAATATTTGAGTTGCCCGGTTGTTTAACAATTAACGCTGCTTGTGTACTGCCATTATGCCCAAACAAACCATATCCATTCTTCATCATCACATGGTTCCTGTTCCAAATAGTATCTCCACTTGTATAAAACAACAGATTTCCTAAACTATCAGAGATAGATGAACAACCGGCTCTTTTATACTTCATCTGTGAGTTTGTAAGTGCTGAAGGGGGTGAAGTATTGAAAGTAATACCTGCTTTATCTCCAAAATACCAATTGTTGAAGTATTTCTGCGCATCTAATGAATTCGCAAAAAAGATACAGATAAATAATATCAGGCAATTTTTTTTCAATATTTCAAATATAATAAAAAACATTATTTTAAAAAAAAGAATTGGAGAGTGCCCACGCTTTGCTTGGGTTAGGGTATGTTGTTTTCAAGCTTCGCTTGAGCGGGATTTTATTGTCTCATACGCCCACTGGCAAACGGGGTTTGCGTGGGCTTTATCTCAACGGTAGCTTGTTATCCGCCTCTGGCGGATGATCCTGAGGGGTGGGCCGGTCAATCAAAAAACAGATTCCCGCTGCGCGGGATTTTATTGTCTCATACGCCCACTGGCAAACGGGGTTTGCGTGGGCTTTATGAGACAATAAAAAACCCCTGCTTATCGCAGGGGTTTCTGTTTTTTGATTGAGGTCGGAAGCGGATTCGAACCGCTGTAGCAGCTTTTGCAGAGCTGAGCCTAGCCACTCGGCCATCCGACCTTTTTTACAAGGACTGCAAATGTAGTGCAAAGTTTTTTTAAAGGCAATAATTTTTTTTAAGTATGCCTTACAATATTTAAATCCCCTGAATTAATCGATGAAAAACTCAACCGTATTCTCTACCAATTCCTCAAGCATTTCTGTTACATCTGTCTCTGCTGCAAAAGGATGCTTGGCACCAAATGTATGATCGCCTCCTTCTACTTTAATCAATATTGAATGTTGTACAATATCATATAAGGCATTCGCATGACTGATATCTACACTATCATCCTTGTCTCCATGAATGATCAGCATTGGCATACCCAATAGTTTAGCAGCTTTGCGAATATCCAACTGCTCTTTGTGCGCCAAAAAATCTTCATAAAACTGTTTGTATAAAGGCAGGTCCTGCCCAGTGCGTTTATTATGTGCGTACACTACCCCCTCCTTATTCCATTTGTCAATAGTTTCAGGTCTGAAGAAACTTTCAAACTCTGATATTGAAGCCCACAGGGCCAGCTTTTTCACACGCTTGTCTTCTGATGCTTTTAATAAAGCAATCCCCCCTCCTCTGCTATGACCCATTAAGTAAATCTGACGCTTATCGAGATTGTACGTTTCAAATTCCTTTTCTATAAAACTGATGACTTTATCCAAATCAGCCAATTCAAGCGTATAGTTATTCTTACCAAATGTTTCCAGGTCAGAGATATCTGCAAGTGACCCTTCTGTTACTCCGTTAAATGAAAAATTAAATTTTAGAAAGACCAGCTTATTTTCTGCAAATGCATTGGCTACCCAATTGAAATGCCCCCAGTCTTTAAACCCTTTAAAACCGTGACAAAATACAACAACCGGAGTTGGTACTTTGCTGACAGGTAAAGTAATATCCAGTGTTATTTTTTTTTCTTTACTGCCTGCTATCGACAGTTCATGATGCGCAATTGATTTCACAGCGCAAAATTAATAAAAAAATCGGCCCCTGTTATCAATTAAACTGATGACTTGCTACCGGTCAGATTATATATCTCCTGAATACCTTTCAACAATTCAGGAAAATTGAGATTGAGATCCATAATCTTACCTGTACCAATATCAAATACCCAACCATGCACAGTTGGAAAACCTTTTTCAAGATATTCCTGTTGAACACTTGCCAGTTTAATGACATTGATACATTGTTCCTGTACATTTAACTCCACCAGTCTGTTGTAACGATCGTGTTCGCTTTCAATCGCATTCAATTCATCTTTATGTAGACGATATACATCGCGGATGTTTCTTAACCACGGATTCAAAATACCCATATCCTTAGGCACCATGGCAGCTTTAACACCACCACAATTATAATGACCACATACGATGATGTGCTTTACGCCTAAATGTCTGACTGCATAATTAATAACTGCCATTACATTTAAATCAGTTGCGTTGACAAGATTGGCGACATTTCTGTGAATGAACACTTCTCCAGGCTCGGCACCCATGAGATCCTCAGCAGTAACACGACTATCACTACAACCGATATATAAATACTCGGGGTGTTGGTCTTTATTCAGTTTCTCAAAGAAATTAGCATCAGTTGCTTTTTTTTGTTCTAGCCACTTAAGGTTATTCTCGAATACTTGTTCGTAGGTAGGCATAATATATGTGTGTTTATTTGTTTATAACAATACATCGTACACCGGCTTTATGCGCTCGGGTAAATCATCTTCGCCCAATATCTCCTTCAAATCAATTTCGATATTGCGCACAATTGACATTAATGGCACATCATTCACCAATCCTTCAAATGGATTTTCACTGTAATCACCTATGTATTCCATCAGATAAAATATAGACGATACAATTAAATTAAAAGGCACCAGCAACCATATTAATTCATCGCCCAATTGACTGAATTCTGACAACATTCCAAAAGGCAATAAAATGGTGAATATAATAATGAATATGGCGCTGGATGTCGCAAATTGTCTGGGTAAGGGGGTGTTTTTTATTCTTTCGCTTTTGCCTTGTTCGTCATATAAGTCTGTTATGAAGCGCTGTAATTCCACATGCCTAAAATCATCTATCAAACCCATGCGTTTTAATTTACACATATGCTGCGACTGTTTGTCAAGCAAACTGGCCGGTATATTCTTTTTTTCTTTTACCCACTTAAATTCTTCTTTGCTAACAAAGCGACTCACCTCATCTTCGAAAGTCGCATACTCCAAACGTTTCTGAAAAAAATTCCTGTAACGCGCATTCACTTTTCTTTGATGCTCCCATGTTGTGCGTTGCCACATGGCATGTTTTAGTGCGTGTAGCCATCCTATATGTCTGTATACAATTGTTTTTATCTCTTCTTTTACCTCGTCTTCTCTAACTTTTGATTGTGTAAATTCATCAGTCACAAAAGATCGAATAGCAACTGAAAATGATCGGCTAAGATTGGTTATACTTCCCCAAATTTTTCGCGCTTCCCATCCCCTGTCATAGGCCTGATTGTTTTTAAAACCAACATAAAAAGCCACTGCCGTACCTATAAGTGATACAGGCAACCAGGGAACTGCAACCCATTTGAAATCAAAATACTGATAAAGCACAACGGCACAAGTTCCGGTAATGAGTGAAAATAACATGAGTCGCCATGTGATAAAATACATGAGTCCAGGTCTCAGATAGCGTTTAATATACATTGGTTAAATTTATATTTGGTTTGGCAATTTATAATTTTTAAAATTATTTTTTTGCTAGTGCTAGAATATCTTTTACCTCCACTACCTTTTTTTCATTACCGGTTAATGCAACCTTAATCATTGCCAGGCCTAATTCTTTCAGTGAGCTGGCGCTACCCGGAAAAAAAGTTTTGAGAATGGGATATAACCACCCCATCCATCTGTAAAGTTTAAGCGTATTTTTTAATCCCGGTGTTGGATGCAAGTAGCCAGGTCGAAACATATAAGCACCTTTGAACGGCAACTGCATCAAATCATTTTCTGTTTTCCCTTTCACTCTTGCCCACATGGTACTTCCTTTTTCTGAACTATCTGTTCCTTTTCCTGACACATAGGTTAATACTGCATTTGGATTGAGTGATGCAACTAATGTAGCCAGTGGCAACGTTAAATTATACGTAAACTGATGAAAGGTGGCTTCATCTTTACCCACAGAAGTAACGCCCATGCAACAAAAGCAAGCATCATATCCTTTCAATTGATCTTTTATACCTTCAAAATTTGTAAAATCCTGATGAATAATTTCAGTAAGTTTGGGATGACTTGTGTTACCTATTCGTCTGTTAATGGCCAGTACACCGCTTACTTCAGGATGATTCAAACATTCGTGTAATACGCCCTCGCCAACCATGCCTGTCGCACCTGTTATGATTATTTTTATTCCCATTTTACATTAATATATTATTAACCGGTTGAAGAGCCGGGGGAATATCTGTTTCATCCAGCATTTCCCTTAAATCTATTTCTATTGTTCGGCTCATTGCAGTAATGGGTACATCATTGGCACCACCTTCAAAAGGATTTTCGGTACTCTCTCCTACTTTTTCCATAGCAGTAAATACCCAGGTAACAATTAAGCTGAATGGGATATTCAACCACACCATATGCTCTCCAAGATTTTGGAATTCATTTAACAAACCAAAAGGCACCAGGCAAACAAATAGTCTGATAAAAAATAAATTGATGGAGGCAAACTGTCGCGGATAAGGAAAGTTTTTAATGCGTTCACATTTCCCTTGTTGCTCGTATAAATTTACCAATATATTTTCCATTTCAATCCAATTAATACCATCCAAACGATCAGCTTCTTTTAATTCCTTCAACGCTTTCGACTGCAATGCAATAATATGAGTTGCTCTGTTTTTCTTACCCATCACATAGTCGAAATCCTTCTCATTTAAAAAAGCCGGTAATTCTTTTTCAAGTGTTGAGGCTTTTTCTGCAATGGTATAAAACCTGCGGTACTCAACATTGTAAATCTTATTGATATTTTCCCAGTTGCGGGTTTCTCGCAATTGAAAGCGCATGGCAGTCAACCAGCCTATGTGGCGGTAAATCAATTCACGGTGTATCGTTTTATCGGGATTGTCTTTAATAAAATCTTTTACCATTATTCCCCATGCTCTGCTGGCATTTACAATAGCTCCGTAAATCTGTCTTGCTTCCCACAACCTGTTATAAGTTTGTGTGTTCTTGAAGCCAACTATAAATGCAGCGGCAGTACCAATCATCGCAATAGGCACCCATGGAATACTCAACCATTTAAAATCAAAATACTGATATAAAACAGTTGGCAATAGTGCCAAAAAAAACAAGAAATAAATCTCTCTTCTTGTCCATAGTAAAAATTCTTTCAACTTGTAATGACTACCGGTATGCATGCTTATTATTATTGATCAATGAATATGCACACGACATGATTCAATTGAAAAGCAATGATAACAAAAAATACTTAAGTATTTACAGTCATCGCGCCATAGAAAGTCTAATTCCTACAGTGTCTGAATAATAGATAATTGGTGAAGCTTTTATTATTTATCAAACCCCATTTTGTCGCGAATAATATAGAGCGGTCGTTTTTTTATTTCACCGTATATTCTTCCTACATATTCGCCTATGATACCCAATACCAATAAAATGATACCGCCTATCAAAAGGATTGAAATCATTAACAAGGTCCAACCCTCAACATAATTATTTGTAAAAATACGCATGTACAAGGCATACATGATACCGCCAAAGGCAATCATAGAGGTAATAAAACCAACAAACGTGGCAACCTTAAGGGGTGTATTTGAAAACGAAAGAATGGCATCGCTGGCCAGTCGCAACATTTTTTTCAAAGGATATTTAGTGGTGCCTGCAAAACGACTTTCGCGATCGTATTCAACAAAGGTTTGGTTAAATCCTATCCAAGCCACCATTCCTCTTACAAATCGGTATGACTCGCGCATGCTTAAAAACTGATCGAGGGCATTGCGGTCCATCAAACGGAAATCACCGGTATCCAATGGAATATCTACATCGCTCAGGCGATTGATAAAACGGTAAAACCATTTAGCCGTTAATAATTTGAAAGCGCTTTCACCGGCTCTTTCTACACGCTTTCCAAAAATTACATCATACCCTTCTTCCCATTTTTGAACCATTTCCAATATTACATGAGGTGGGTCTTGTAAGTCGGCATCAATCACAACAGCAGCGTCACCTTTACAATTGTCTAGACCTGCAGTAATAGCAATCTGGTGACCGAAGTTTCTTGAAAAATTAAGTCCCTTAACACGTGAATCTTTCTTGATAGCATCCTTAATTAACTCAAGGGTATTATCTTTGCTGCCATCATTTACAAATATTAATTCGTACTGATACTTAGCGGGATCTAACTGAGCAAAGGTTTCTGTCAGTCGCTTATAGGTTTCAGCAAACACTTCATTTTCATTGTAACAGGGTACAACTATTGAGATTAATTTCATAGGTTATAATGGAATATTACCGTGTTTCTTTCTTGGCATTGTTTTCACCTTATTCTCAAGCATGGCAAATGCACTGATTAATTTAACACGGGTTTCTTCCGGATAAATGACTTCATCGATGAATCCTCTTTCTGCAGCTCTGTAAGGATTGGCAAATATTTCAGCGTATTCTGCTTCTTTTTCTTTCCAGGCAGCCTCAGGATCTTTAGCACCTGTAATCTCTTTTTTAAATATAATTTCAGCAGCACCTTTTGCTCCCATTACAGCAATTTCAGCACTTGGCCATGCATAATTCATGTCAGCACCGATGTGTTTGCTGTTCATTACATCGTATGCGCCACCGTAAGCTTTACGGGTAATGACTGTAATACGCGGCACAGTAGCTTCACTGAAAGCGTATAACAACTTCGCACCATTGGTGATAATGGCATTCCACTCCTGATCGGTTCCCGGCAAAAATCCCGGAACATCTTCAAACACCAGTAATGGAATATTGAAAGCATCGCAGAAACGCACAAATCGTGCGCCTTTGGTTGATGAATGTACATCGAGTACGCCTGCAAGGAATGCAGGGTTATTGGCCACTATGCCTATGCTGCGACCGGCCAGACGGGCAAAACCAACTACGATGTTTTCTGCAAAGTTTTTATGCACTTCCATAAAACTTTCTTCGTCCACCACACCTTCAATTACCTCGCGGATATCGTAAGGCTGATTGGCGTTAGAAGGGATAATATTTTTTAAGGCTTCGCGTGTTTCATCGCCTGATTGGTATGGCAATGAAGGCACTTTCTCTTCACAATTCTGAGGCATGTAGCCCAGCAATTTCTTATAGCTGTTAAGGCATTCTATTTCGTTGGCAAATGAAAAATGTGCCACACCCGATTTGGCGGAATGCACAGATGCACCGCCCAGTTGTTCGCTCGATACTTCTTCATTTGTTACAGTTTTCACTACGTTAGGACCTGTCACAAACATGTAACTGGTATTTTCAACCATGCCTATAAAGTCGGTAATGGCAGGTGAATACACAGCACCACCGGCACATGGACCCATAATGGCTGACAATTGTGGAATAACACCACTGGCAATTGTGTTTCTATAAAAAATATCGGCATAGCCGCCTAATGATACCACACCTTCCTGAATACGCGCTCCACCACTATCGTTCAATCCAATAACAGGTGCGCCATTCTGCATAGCAAGGTCCATTATCTTACAAATTTTTTCAGCGTGGGTTTCACTCAGTGAGCCGCCAAATACGGTGAAATCCTGTGAAAATACATAGGTGAGGCGACCATTGATTTTACCAAATCCGGTAATTACACCATCTCCTAAAAATTGTTGATTTTCCATACCGAAATCTTTACTTCTGTGGGTCACAAAAGCACCTACTTCGTTAAAAGTACCTTCATCCATCAAAAAGTGAATGCGTTCACGGGCAGTTAATTTCCCTTTGGCGTGTTGTGATTTTATGCGGGCTTCACCGCCACCCAGCAGGGCTTCGTTGCGTTTTTTTTCTAACAATTCTCTTTTATCCATTCTATCTTGCGATTGGGTTGTCATACTCTGTATTGGAATAACGCTGCAAATTAAGCGAATGAATGATTAGAAACAAAAAAGCCGCAACAAAATGTTGCGGCTTTTATTATAAAAAGTTTAAGGCTATTATTCAACTACCAATTTAGTAGTAGACTCTATTGAACCGTTCATTACTTTAACAATGTAGATACCTTTCTCTAAAGAAGAAGTATTCATTGAAATATTTTCGAAACTTGCATTGAAGTTTTCAGTTGCTACTTCTCTACCTGATACATCGATGATGCTAACTTTAACAGGCGCGTTGAAATCAACAACACCAAGATTAATGTTTACATTGTTGCTAGCAGGGTTAGGATAAACTGATACTTTAGCATCAGCATTTACACCATTAACACTTACCGGCCATCTTTGTACATTATACCAAACGATTGGATTGGCTACTACATTATTGGTTTGAGTAGCCTCAAAACCTAAACCTCTTTTTCTGTTCAATGCATGTGCTCTGAAGAAAAATCTAACATTAGCAGATGGGTAAACACCTAATTGAGTTGTAAAATTACCAACATAGTGAACAGTGTCATTTACACCCATGTTTTTAGTAGCAATGTTAACGGCATATTGATTTGGATTGGTATTTGGAAAAGCCAATGCGCCAATAAGCGCACCGTTATTATCGGTAATAGCCCATTGATACCAAATAGAATCACCAACTAAAACAGAATCAGAACCGTTGTTTTTCATAACAACACGAACATTGATGGCTGTACCCGAATTAGTCGTACTTTGTAATTCAGTAGGAGAAAGAACCTGATCAATTGACCAATCTACAGTTTTTTGGCTAAAGCCAACATTAAGGGAAATAGCAGCCGCTATTGTAAGTAATACTTTTTTCATTTTGAATATAAATTATAGTAAGGCAAATATAAGTAAAAATTTAAAAACAACTGCAAAACATTTGACAAGAGGTTGTAAACAATGTTTTTAACAATGTAGTGGTTAATGTAATAACTCCTCTAAATCGTTTTGCACAATGTTTTTTACGATACCTTCATTGGTATCAATCAAATCATCCGACACCTTTTGCTTCTTCAGCTGAAGTGCCATTATCTTTTCTTCAATCGTATTTTTGCTAATAAACTTATAAACGAATACCGGCTTGGTTTGTCCAATCCTATGGGTGCGGTCCATGGCCTGTCGTTCAACTGCCGGATTCCACCATGGATCCAATAATACGACATAATCAGCAGCTGTAAGATTCAACCCTACCCCACCTGCCTTCAATGATATAAGGAATAGTGGAATATCATCATTCTTCTGAAACTCCTCTACCAGTTGCTGCCGCTCTGCAGGCAAAGTACTGCCATCGAGATACAGAAACGCTTGTTGCTGCATTTTGAAATATTCTTTGTATAAATTTAAATGCTGAACAAACTGTGAAAAGATCAATAACTTGTGTTTATTCGCCAGTGCTTTTTGAACCAACTCAATTACCTCATTGAATTTTCCTGAACCATCGCTGTAATCTTCCTGTACCAAAACAGGGTGATTGGCAATCTGCCTCAATTTCGTTAGTCCTTGCAATATCATCAGTTTCGACTTATTCATGCCCACCTGATTGATGGAAAACAACAATTCGTTGCGGAACAGTGATTTTACTTTTTCATAGTACTCAGCTTGTTCTGTGGTCATTTCGCAATACCTTATCTGCTCAGTTTTAAGAGGCAAATCAGTTGCTACCTGCAACTTGGTTCTGCGCATAATGAAAGGTTTTACAATGCTTCTTAATATCAAGGTATCCTTTTCATTCTTCTCTTTTTCAATAGAGTTGACATATTTTTTTGAAAAGAAATTGTAATTGCCCAATAAACCGGGATTTAAAAAGTTAATCTGACTCCATAAGTCGGTAATACTATTTTCAACAGGTGTGCCGGTGATTACAAAGCGCTGTTGTGCTTTAAGTTTCAATACAGCCTGAGCCGTTTGTGAAGATGGATTTTTTATAATCTGCGATTCGTCCAATACGATGGATTGAAACTGTGCAGAAGAGAATAATGCTATATCGTTGCGCAAGGTACCGTAACTTGTTATAACGAGGTCGTAAAAATTGACCACGTGATTCAAACTCTTGCGCCTGTTAATCCCTGCATGAACAAATACTTTTAGAGTTGTAAACTTTTTACTTTCGTTCAACCAGTTATAGATTAATGAAGTGGGTACTATGACCAATGAAGTTTTGGGTTGCTGAGGAACGCTTTCCTTTTCGTTTTGAACTTTCTCTGGCAATTCATTTTCAGATGGCACTTCAGGCAATATAGTAGAAATATCAAATAAGTCGAGTTGCTTGATATCACTGGCTTGCGATGGCAATGCAGTGAGTTGCATATCATCTACTTTATGCAGTTGGTTGATTTCTGATTTGTATTGCAAATACGCCAGCAACTGAATGGTTTTACCTAAACCCATGTCATCGGCCAGACAAACGCCAAAACCTTTATCGCTCATGTAGCGCAACCAATAATAGCCTTTCAACTGATAAGGACGCAGAGTCGCTTTTAATTCTTTAGGTAAAGGGTATGAGATATCATCACTAAAATTCAAATCGATTTGTTTTGAATAGCGGTGCTCATCTACAATTCCTTCAAGTAAACCAAGGTGGTGCTTTTTAAGTTTTAAATGTTGATTGCCTTCTACTGCAAAGTCAAATAAGCTGGAGTATTTTGTAAACCACTCTTCAGGGATAATGGCAATATCATTATTTGGCAAGATATACTCCCTCATGCCTTTGATGATGTGATTCTTCAGTTTGATGAAAGGAATTTTAAACTCACCAAACTGCACCATGGCTTGTAAATCAAACCAGTCGCCATGTTTTTTAACATCAAAAGTGATATCTGCTTTGCCTATAAAGAAGCGTTGTTTTAATAGCGTTTGGTCAACTACAAAGCCCTGTTCTTTCAGCAGATCCTGATAATTCCCTATTATTTCAAGCAGCTTGTGAGATGCCTGATTTTTAACTGTAAACAGTGAGCCTTCATAAATTTCGAGGCCGATGTTTTCAAGGATTTGTTTCTTGATGTCTTCCCATTGGCGCGATCTGCGAATGCGGTGAAAGATGAAATCGTTGTCGTTTCTTTCAACCGATACCGATACCATTTTTACAGAGTGATAAGGAAACTGATAAGGCCCGTAGTTGAAGTACAAACTTGCGCATATAGCCTCATCCCCAAATGAATTGAGTTTCAGCATGGGATAAGCCTGAAACTGCTCAGAGCGTATTTCAAAACCTTCAGCATACACATCATACTGCTCTACCAATCCTTTGACAAATTTTTCAAAATACACCGCCTCACTTTTAGGGGGTATGGTAATGAAACGTTTGTTTAGAAACGGTTTTATCTTGTTGCCATCCGTATTCTTTTTGAAGGTTACCAATTGATTATTGGTGAGCAACCAGGCGGGCTCCTGAATAATCAAATCGCTGCCATTGCCACTGAAATTGATCTTTTTATCAGCCAACTTAATGGTAGCAAAGTAATTGGTGCCTTCTTCATTCCTTCTGAAGTGAAACAAGATGGAGGCTTTCTCTTTTTCAATAACAACCTGATGGGCTGCTACATATTTGTCTTTGGTGAGGTATAGCTGACGATTGCCAAAATTTTCAAACACTTTTAATAAGCGTTTTTCAATATAGGGACGTATTTTATTGTGCAGTTCCTCGTTGTAATACTTAGCAAAAAAATCGGTAGGCTTAACATTCTTTTTAGAGACAAAGAATTTCTTTATTAAAAGCTCCGGTTCGGTCTCATCAAGCAATTTTAATAGGGCAACATCTTCGGGTGGTACATCAAAACCATCGGCTGCATTGCTGTGTAATTTCTGTGATAACAAGCTGTGCTTGCCATTCTTCATCAATTGAACTGCGTGTAATTCAATCATATAGCCCAAATTAGGATGCTTGTTCAGGCTGTAAATCAGTTCAAAAGGTTCCTTTGCGTTAACTCTCATGGCAGGTGCAGTGTATGCACATATCGCACGAAGGTAAATGATAATTTTTAAATATTATAACAAAAAAAGCCCCCGTTTCCGGAGGCTCATAATATTGGAGCGCTGAAATAGATTATTTCAAGCTGTTCACGTGCAAAGCCAAACTTGATTTCAAGTTCGATGCTTTGTTTTTGTGAATAACGTTTTTCTTAGCCAATTTGTCCAGCATGCTGGCAGCTTCAATAAATAAAGTTGCTGCTACTGCTTTATCAGAGCTTTCACGAAGTTTCTTAACAACATTTCTTGTGGTTTTATGTTGGTAGCGGTTTCTTTCGTTTTTAACCTCTGTTTGTCTGATTCTCTTGATTGATGATTTATGGTTAGCCATACTACTTTTAAAAAGGACTGCAAATTTAGATAAAAAAATCAATAATCAAAATATATTTCGGATTTTTCCTAAAAAGGCCTTTTACACTTACATTTGCATCACCTTGAAGATACTAGTCATCGGCAGCAGAATACCCTATCCTCTGAATGACGGAGGAGCCATTGCCACCTATAATATGTTAAAAGGATTGGCTGAAGAA
This sequence comes from Bacteroidota bacterium, assembly GCA_040386935.1. Taxonomy (GTDB): domain Bacteria; phylum Bacteroidota; class Bacteroidia; order NS11-12g; family UBA955; genus JABMMZ01. Next base: position 52,781 of record JAZKEQ010000025.1, read on the forward strand.
GGCCATGAAATCAGCTATTTATCGATAAATACCAATAAACACCATGCCAGCGAGGTTACCATCAATGAGGCATTGGGATTTTTACACAACTGCGTCACTTTTGATATCGATACCGATGTAAAACCTATTTCTGCATTGCTCAACCTTTTTTCTTCAAAATCCTATAATATCGAACGGTTTTACAAAAACGCATTTGAAAACACACTGTTGCAAATGGTGCAATCAGGCAATTTTGACATTGTGCATTTTGAAGGTTTGTATGTTGCTAAATATGTGCTGGCGCTTAAGCAGAACAACAAAATTCCTACCCTTTTACGTCAACACAATATTGAATACAGGATATGGGAGCGCCTGGCGCAACAGACGACTAACCCAATTCGCAAATTCTATTTAAAATTATTGGCCAAACGATTAGAGCGTTTTGAAAAAGGAATTGTTCCCCATTTTAATGCCGTTATTCCAATTGCATCAACTGATGAACAAGAGATGAAAACATGGACCGGTATTCAATATTTAAAGACCATACACACAGGTTTCGACACATCACGCTTCCTGTCAAACCCAACTACAACTACACTTCCCAACAGTATTTACCACATTGGATCGATGGAGTGGATGCCCAATCAGCAAGCCATGGAGTGGTTTCACAACTCCGTTTGGCCTTTGCTGCAAAGAGAGATGCCAAAAGTTCAGTTTTATATGGCAGGTAAAAATATGCCCTCAAATTACCACCAATGGGAATTAGATAACTTTAAAGTAAAAGGTGAAGTACAGAATGTTACACAATTTGCTGCTGACAAGGAACTATTGGTTGTACCACTTTTAAGTGCCAGTGGCATCAGAATAAAAACCATTGAAGCCATGCTGCAGAACAAAGCTGTAGTAACGACATCTCTGGGTGCTGAAGGTTTACCTGTAAAGCACAAAGTGCATTGTATGATTGCTGACACTCCTCAGGATTTTGCAAATGCCATTCTCTATCTCTTCAATCACCCTGTAGAAAAGGCCGCAATGATTGTAAAAGCTCGACAAATTATGGTTGAAAATTTTGATTTGAAACACGTGTCAAAACAGTGGACCGAGATGTACCAGCACTTACTTGGGTAAGCGTTTGAACATTACAAAACCACCCTTCTCTTCTACCTTTATTAAGTCTTTTGCATCGCCAAGATTTTCAATGTCGTGCGACTTAGCAATGAAGTAAGCAGGTTTATCAATAGCACCAAACAACAACCAGTTTTTTTGTACATCATCCAGCTCTGCTCTTTCTGTTTCTGATAGATGGTAGTAACTATTTTTCAACTTGCCTTTAATGAAATTTTTATTCCCCGTATACATCTTGTCGAATGGCGATAAAGGTTTGGCTTTGGCATAAAAATAAGGCGCATAGCTTTTGTAACCAACATTGAAAATATAACAGTTCTCAGATTGTATTGATTTAAAAAATACAATGGCTGAATGTTGGGAATGTTTTTCAATTTTGGGTACCAACATAATGGCTGCGAACATGATGACCACAGTATTACCAACCAACAACACACCGAATGCCTTGATGGTTTGCCCTTTCACCAATGCTATGACAAATAAAACAATGCTCGTTAACAGCAACAATCCCGGTAATAAATCTGTGTACTGCCAGCCACCATCAATTAAAATATTTTGTTTTGAAAACTCATCCTTAATCAGCAAAAGTAGTTCATGTTTAAGCCCGGGGTTCATCATGATAACAGGCAGAGCAATCATGAGCACAGACAATATAATACCTATTAACAACACACCCAACATAAAGGGCCATTTGAAACGGAATACCTTGGCATGAAAACTCTCCAGTGCATATGCCGACATAAAGGTAAGCGGCAGCCAGCACAGCGATGAATAGTGGACAATTTTAGTCTTTACAATTGAAAACAATATGAGCACAACAAAGAACAAACAAGCCATGGTTACCCTGAATAAATTTTCAGTATAGGTGTAATACTCGTTGCGTTTCCAGCAGCTGATGGCAATAATTGAAATGGGAAAACAACCAAACAACAACACCAATGTATGGTAGTAAAACGGTTGCTGATGTCCTGCAATATTCTGAGAGAATAAGCCCAACTGATAATTGATGAACTCCACCAAAAACCAAGGACCGTTCTTCAACGTTTCAGGAATAAACCAGATGGCTGAAATAATGAAAGCAAACAGGCCGTAAATCAGTAAATGTTTGATTTTAAAAAACCACAACATTCTTTTAGCTGCCACTAATGCAAATAGCACCAGTACACTTATCAATAAAGCAACAGGACCTTTTGTAAGAATGGCAATCCCTGTGAAAATACCAGCCCACATAAAGTGGCGATTGCTGTTGTACGAGATATGATAATTGCGCGCTGCCTGATAAAACTGAATGATGCTGCAGAAAATAAAAAAGTTGAAAACAGGATCAATCAAGCCTGTTTTAAAATAAAAATGTGGTGTGATGGCGCCTATATAACTCAGCACCCACCAATGTGCCAGATGTCCTTTGAAATACTTTTTACCAATATAATAGATATAGCAAAGGGTAATGATACCAAAAATGGCATTGGGAAAACGTGCTGCAAATTCATTGACTCCAAATAGTTTCATTGACAACACTTGTAACCAGATGAACAAGGGTGGTTTCTCCCAGAAAGGTGTAAAATTAATTTGAACCCTGGTATAATCACCCGATACCATCATTTCGCGGGCTGACTCTGCAAAGTTTATTTCATCCCAGTCGAAGAGCGGTACAGCACCAAGAAAGGGGATAAACAAAACAGCCCCTATTGCAATAATAAAAAAATAATGGAACGGATTGACTTTAGAAGAATTCATTATAATTTGATGAGTGGCATTTGCCAATATGGTGTTCTAAATTTTTTCTCAATAACCGTGAATACAATGATGGCCAGTGTAAATCCAACCAATCCGCCTGTGTATACATCAATCAAAAAATGTTGGGCAACATAAATGCGTGAATAACCGGACAATGCAGCCATTATGAAAAACAAAAATTGTAACCACCCTCTGTTGCTAATAAAACCTGCAAGTGCTAATGAACAAAAGGCCGCCATGGTATGTCCTGATGGAAAACTGCCATTGCTGTGTAATTTAATCCCTTCAACCTTATGAAACATAACGCCATTTTTACTCAACCAACTGTATGGTCTTGGCGCATCTGCAAAAAATAAATATTTCGTTAACAAAATGGCAACCAAACAAAGTAGCATGGCACAAACGATGGCCAAAAAATAGCGCTTCTGAGTAAATACCCCAAGTAGAATTACGAATAACACAAATGCTATTTCAGGTAAACGGGTAATGTGGTACATCACCTTATCGAGCCATGGAAAGTAATGTCCGTTTACCCATAGCAGACTTTCACTCTTGCTATAAAAAAAAAGTAAAGGTGCAACCAATGCCGCCATTAAAAGATGACAAAACAGACTGACATTTTTATTCACATGTATTTTTTCCAATAGCTATAATTAAAAATTTTACAAAGATTGAGAAAAAAATTTATTTAAAAGATAATAAAAAGCATTTAATTGCGAATGGAAATTAAAAGTGTCCAAAAATGGTAAAAAAGAGAGAAAGAATAAAACTAGAACTGGAATTCCCTATTAAATGTTCACCGCCTCTATTATTTAATTATATCAGCAGTGCTTCAGGCCTTTCAGAATGGTTCGCATTCGATGTTGACCACAAGAGTCGCACAGACTTTACGTTTAAATTTGAAGATGGCGAAGAGGAAAAAGCTATTTTGTTAAAAACTGTTCCTAACAAACTGGTGAGATTTAAGATGGCAACAAATCAAGATGATGAATATCTGGAAATGGATATCATAGTGGATGAACTGACAGAAGATGTGGCACTTAAGGTGACAGAATTCTGCTATGTTGACGAACAACGAGAAATCACAGAGCTATGGCACAGCGAAATAGATGTGCTTAAAAACGCTACTGGCGGTTAATTTCGTTTTTTTGGTATAAACTTTGCGCTTAAGGGTTGAATACCCTGACCATCCCTCTATGAAAAAAATAAACATCCTTGTCATTAAAGCTTTCATAGGACCTTTTATTGCTACTTTTTTTATTTCAATGTTTTTATTCCTCATGCTGTTTCTTTGGAAATGGATTGATGATTTGGTTGGAAAAGGATTGGAATGGCACGTAATCACGCGTTTATTATTTTTCTCGATGGCCGATTTAATTCCAATGGCCTTACCCTTGGCGGTATTAATCTCCAGCTTAATGACTTTTGGTAATCTTTCTGAAAGCTATGAAATGGTAGCGCTCAAAGCTAGTGGTGTAAGTATCTATCGCGCATTGATGCCTGCGTTCGTAATCATTATTATTTTAGCCTTTATTACTTTTTATGTTTCTAATATCGTGATACCCAAGGCCAATCTCGAAGCCAAAAGTTTGTTGTGGGATGTGCGCAATAAGAAACCTGCATTTGATTTAAAGGAAGGTGTTTTTTATGATGGCATTGACGGCTACAAAATTAAAATCGGCAAAAAAGAAGCGGATAATGAAACCATTAAGGATATCTTAATCTATGAGGTAAAGCCGGGTTACAGTCAACTGATTATAGTAAGAGCCGAAAGCGGTCGTATGAAATTGAGTGATGATAAACGCCTGTTGTATTTCACTTTGAATAACGGCACACGCTACGAAGAATTGGTTGAAAATGCCAACTACGCCAAAACCTATCCATCAACCATCACCAAATTTGAGTCACAAAAAATGACTTTTGATTTGGGCGACCTCGAATTAAAAAACACGGATAAGGATTTGTTTAAAGGCAGTGCGGTAATGATGAATATTGTGGAGCTTGAGAAGTCCATTGACTCAATAAAAAGAGAAATAAAGCGCAAACAAAATACTACCAGAGATTTTCTAAAGCCGTATTATCCCAATCCAAAAATACTGATGCAGAATCATGTGAATGACAGTCCTAAACTGGTGAAAGACACCATCATATACAATTTTGCAAAAGAGAATCGCTATAACATTTTAGAACTTGCTCTTAGCACTTCTAGAAATCTGAAAGACCTTGTAGAGTCATCAAATGAACAGTTAGAAGAACTTCAAACAGATGCCCGATTATTCCGAATAAAATGGCATGAAAAGTTTACACTTTCAACCGTATTGATTATCTTATTTTTAATAGCTGCCCCCTTGGGAACCATTATACGAAAAGGTGGATTGGGCATGCCATTGGTCGTTTCCATCCTCATGTTCATTGTGTATTACATCATCAATATGATTGGTATAAAGATGGGGCGTGAAGGGGTATTACCTGAGTGGCTGGGAGCATGGATAGCCAGCTTGGTATTGCTTCCTATAGGTTTGTTTATTTTGCAGAAAGCATCTAAAGAATCTGCCTTATTCCAAAAGGATAAATTCGACAAACTGATTGAGCGAATTAAAATGCGTTTCGCACCGAAATCAGAATAGGCTACAATTCGTGACCCATTTTCTCTTTCTTGGTAGCCAGGTAAACTTTATTGTGTTTGTTTGGTGCAGTAATGATGGGTACATTTTCTATAATCTCTAACCCATACCCTATTAAACCTGTGCGTTTCTTTGGATTATTACTCATCAGGCGCATTTGAGAAACACCCTGGTCGCGTAAAATCTGAGCACCAATACCGTAGTCTCTTTCATCCATTTTGAAACCTAGTTGAATATTGGCATCTACTGTATCTAACCCTTGCTCCTGCAATTGATAAGCTCTTAGTTTATTTAACAAGCCAATACCTCTACCCTCTTGATTCATGTAGATGATAATGCCTTTACCTTCTTCCTGAATCATCTCCATGGCTTTGTGCAATTGTTCACCACAATCGCAGCGACAACTGCCAAAGATATCACCGGTCATGCAGCTGCTGTGAACTCTTACCAATATTGGTTCTTCGGGTGTCCATTCGCCTTTTCTGATAACAAGGTGCTGGGTACCATCGCTTTTTTGAGAATAGGCCACCATTTCAAAATCACCAAATGCAGTGGGCATATTTACACTTATTTCGCGATTGATTAAACTTTCATTTTTTATTCTGTATTTAATCAGATCTTCAATCGATACAATTTTTAAATCGTGTTTCTTGGCTATTTCTACCAACTCGGGCAAGCGCGCCATTTCTCCATCTTCTTTTAGTATTTCAACAATACAACCTGCAGGTTCAAAACCTGCCAAACGCGCAAAATCAATGGCCGCTTCGGTATGTCCAGCTCTTTTTAATACGCCTTCTTTTTGGGCTCTTAAAGGAAAAATATGACCCGGACGGGCTAAATCGAAAGGTACGGTATCTGCGTGAATCAGGGCTTGTACGGTCTTGCTGCGGTCGCTGGCAGAAATACCGGTAGTGGTACCATGACCTTTTAAATCTACTGAAATAGTAAATGGTGTTTCATGCATTGAATCGTTGGAGCTTACCATCATACCCAGTTGTAATTCATCGCAACGCTCGGGCAGCAAAGGCACGCAGATTAATCCTCTGCCTTCTTTTGCCATAAAGTTGATCATTTCAGGGGTTACATTGCCTGCAGCGGTCAGAAAGTCGCCTTCGTTTTCTCTGTCTTCATCGTCTACTACGATGATGAGTTTACCTGCCTTTATATCAGCTATTGCTTCTTCTATTGAATGGAGTTTAATATCGTTTGACATAGGATAATTGTATGAAGTGCGTTATAAAATACACTCCCTTTTAAAAATTGTGCTGCAAATTTAACACTTCTTATCGTATCGCAAGTCATCCTTTTTAGTATGGCATTGTCATATATCTGTATTTTTTATCAAACCATCGAAATCATCTATGTAATTTTAAATAAATAAAAAAATATTGCAATGCAACAAACAGCTGTTTTTAGCTGTCTAATGTGTAATAGCTGTACAATTTGTTTCCCTTCAAACCGGTAAATGGCATTTAAGGTAACCCAGGATTTAAAAAATAAAGAAGAGCAATTGATTAAAGCCTGTCAGCGCCATGAGCGGCTGGCCCAATCAGAGTTTTTCCGTTTGTACTCAGGAAAGTTTCTGGGTATTACCTACCGTTTTGCCGGTGATTTCGATACGGCTAACGACTTACTCCAGGAGGGTTTTATCAAAATTTTCAATTGCATTTCCGATTACCGTTTTCAGGGATCATTTGAGGGTTGGATGAGAAAAATAATTGTGACCACCTCCATTAACTATATTAAAAAACACATGCGCATGCAATTTGAAGAAATAGATCTGAATAATTTCATCAGCCTTTCCGAGAATCCTGTTTCCATTGACAAAATGAATTGCGATGACATCATCAGTGAAATTAACAAATTGCCTTTGGGCTTCAGAACTGTTATCAACCTTTATGCCATCGAAGGCTATACCTATCCTGAAATAGCTGTAATGCTTGACATTAAGGAAGTAACCGTAAGGTCGCAATACATGAGAGCAAAACAAAAATTGGCCATAGCCCTTGAAAAAAAAAATAACCCCCACTATGAAGAAAAAATCGTTTGAAGAACAACTGAATCATAAAACTTCAGAATTTTCTCTTACACCTAGAGCGGGTTTATGGGGAGAAATAGAACCGCATCTTGTGCCTGAAAAACGCAAAAGACGTGCAATTGTTTTTTGGTTTTGGATAGGTGCATCTGCTTTTATTTCAACTGTTGCAGCCTATTCCTTCTTTGTTAGCGGCACGCACAGTTCTCCAAAAATTGCTATTCACCCAACAATCATCCCTAAAGTAAAAATGCCTGTTAGTGATTCACTAATTGTCATTCAACCTAAAGAAGAAGTATCTGCACCTACAGCTTTCATTCCAACCAATCAATTGATTCCAAAAAGTGCTGCTGTCAATCAATATAAAACTCATTTAACTTCCCAATCTAATAATAAGAACAGCTTAAGTAATGAATCTATAGCCGACTTAGAAAATTTTACACCAGTTCAAAAAACAGAAACAAATCCATCTAATACCATTACTGTAATTGATGAATTAACACCATCAGAAATTATTGCAGACAGTAGTGTTATTGCTGCAATTAATAATTCGCAAGATATTCCAAAAAAGGATTCAGTTATTACTGGGCCAAAAAAGGCTAATAGTATAACTTTTTACACCGGTTTTTCATTTGCCCCTTTGCTTTCGCATTCTGCATTATCACTCGGCAAACAATCATCTCAGAGCAACACTAACGCGCAATACGATCGCCAATACAGGCAAAAGACTGACAAAAGTATTTGGGGATTTACTGTTGGCTGGACAGGTGGTTTTGAAAAAAACAGACACCATTTGTATACAGGTCTGCAATACAGCAAAATGGGCTATCAATTGCTGGTTAAAAATATTGAACGCATAGATCTTGTGAGCACCTCTGTGCCATTTGTTTATCAAAATGTTGCCACGGATAGTTTTGCTTTAAGAAAAAAAGATGATGGTGCCTCGTATGTAACCAACAGCTTTCACTACCTCAACATCCCAATTGGCTACTCGTATCAATTGATGAATAAGTCTAAATTTAGTATTGGCATAAACGGTCAATTATCGTATAATTATTTATTGCATTCAAAAGCATTGTTATATGATGAAAGCAGTGGTTATTACATCAAACAAAATGTACAAAACGAATCGCAATTAAGCCGTTCAAATTTAATTATTGGTGGTGGTTTTGAAATCAATTACAACCTTAACAAGAATAGTTCCCTCTCCTTCCGGCCCCTGTATCACTACACTTTAAAACCTGTAGAAACAGCTGCCATTAATACCCGTATCCATGCATTGGAGTTAGCTTTGAGCTGGCGTTGGTATTTCAGGTAAGTATAAAAATACGTTTCTAAAACCTGTTTGATTACTTCTGCAATTGCAATTCTTAAAATAATATTTCGGAATGCAACAAAACAAAAAAACGGCTTGTCTTATGTATAGTTATTCACTATAAAATATTATGAAAAAATTCATCAAACACCTGTTCGTCATTTCGACACTCTCGCTAGTGCTATTTGTTCAAAGTTGTAAAGAACCATGTCACGAACCTGATCCTTGCTTAAAACCTGAAACTGTCACTGCATTGAGTGTAGATTACTATTCTACTGCACATTTTTCTACTACTGAAGGCAACCTATTATTCGCTACCAACTGGGATGAATACAAAGACAAAGTAGTTCCCGGACAATCGTATGAAATGGGATATACAGAAACAGATTGTGGCCCAAGAACCCTTAATTATCCAGCCCATGGCATCAAAGAAGGCGGTTGTGTAGTCCCTCAAAAATGCATTGTGATAGAATGTTTAACATTAATAGAAGAGCCAAAATGCAACGATTGCCAGGCATCTGTTGTCAATCCTTCGACATACGATACAGATGGTTCTACCGCACTAAACAGTACCGGCATCAATGGCAATTATTTGAATGCTTTAGTAGGTTATTCAGGATGCACTGACGAACCTTTTAAAGATTACCGCCTACATTTAAAACATCTGCCTTTGGGTGAAAGCTTAAATGATATTTTTGTTGCTAAAGCAGTAAACATTAATGCCGACAATATCATTTGCCAAGCGTATTGGGAAAAAGAAGTTTGTTTCGACTTATCTGCTATCAAAGCATATTTCACAGCTAATGGCACTTCAGTACCCGAAAAAGTAATCATTAGATTGGAAAATCGCGATAACACCACTCAGGATTTTACCTATCACATACAGTAAGAATTATTGATCTGATGCATCTCCGATACCTGAGGGTTCGGAGATGTTTTCGTTTATAGGGTTTTTCAAATATTAGTCATTGATATGCCAGGCAATGGAATGATCAGAGATTGTGATTGTTTTATCATCCAAATGCCAAAAATGTGTTCCTGATTTTGCGGCTAATTCCACATCGTGAGTGGCACAAATAACAATTTTATTTTTCTCAAATGCTGTTGCTTTTAACAAGCTGAATAAATGTTTCTTTGATGGGTAATCTAAAAATGCAGAAGGTTCATCCATCAACAAGAATGGCGTATCCTGAACCAGCGCGCGCACAATGGCCGCCTTCTGAAGCTCACCATCACTGATTTCATTTAAAAATTTATTTTGAATACTCTCAATACCCATTTCTCTGATATACAATTGTATCATATCATCTGCCAATTGCACATCGTGATGTACTTTTAAATAGGGATATCGGCCCAGACGAATTAAATCAATAATGCGTATATATTCCTCTTCTATTTTTTTCGAATTGGCAAATGCCAGCAATTTTGCTATTTCTGTATTATCAAGCGTTTCAAGATTATTGCCATTATAATTAACAACGCCTTTATCTGCTTTTTTTAATCCTGCCAGGGTTCTCAATAAAGTAGACTTCCCTGCCCCATTGGCTCCTGTAAGAATGACCAATGCAGGTGCATTCAATTCAACTGAGAAATCATTAAGCAACACTTGATCTTTTTGATGTATAAACAGTTGGTCGATATGTAGATTAACTGAACTCAATATTTGCGTTTTAAAAGAATGATTAATACCACCGGGCCTCCTATCAATGCAGTGGATACATTGATGGGTAAATGCAAATCATAAAAAGGTAAATGCCCAATGATATCGCATAGCAATGCCATCAGTATACCCAACATAAAAGTGAACAAACTCAATTTTCTAAAATCAGCTGTTTTGTATAACATTTTAGCAACGTTAGGAACAGCCATGCCGATAAATGCTATAGGACCGCAAAAAGCAGTGACTACGCCTGCCAGCAAACCGGTACACAACAGTATTTGCAGTGATATGGATTTTGTTTTGATGCCCAATGTTTTCGCTACATCGTCACCCAATATCATTACCGACAAGGGACGCATTAATACAAAACACCAGATGCAACCAATTACAGAAAATACAATAAACAGATAAAGCGAAGTATCGATGGTATTGCTGAAAGAACCCATGCTCCAAAGTGAGTATTGTTTTAAGTCTGTAGGGTTGGCAACATAGTCGAGCAGGGTTTGCAAAGCCCCGATTATTTGTCCGATGATAACACCGAACAACAACAAAATATAACTGTACCCAAACCGAATGGAGACCAATAACGATAAAAACAAAACGATGAATGCGCCTGCAAATCCTGCTGCAGCCACACCTACTGTTTGAAAAAACTGTGATTGCAAAAAGGGAATTGAAGAACCTGCAATGATGACGATGCCCACTGCAAATGATGCACCTGAACTAACGCCAAGCACATAAGGGCCTGCCAATGGATTTTTAAATAATTGCTGCAACATCAGTCCACAAGCCGCCAGTGCTGCACCGGCACATATAGCAGTCAATGCTTTCGGCAACCGAATAGCTGTGAACACCGTATCGTTTAAAGCACTAAAGTCGAAAGGATTGATATAAGTAGGCACCATCCACACATCCACTGCCAGTAACAATAAAAGCAAACATATAAATACAATGAATTTTACCGTGGACATGAAATTGAATGTTTCAAAATAAAGGGATAATTTTCAATTTGCCTTTAAATATCTACTCAACAAATTATTCAACCGCCCCAATAAAATGCATTTTTAGCCATAAATTTGCAGCATTATGTCCATTGATACTTCTGCTAATAGAATTATAAAAGCGCCAACAGGCAACCAATTGCATTGCAAAAACTGGGTAACCGAAGCGGCTTACCGCATGTTGATGAATAACCTTGATCCAGATGTTGCCGAAAAACCTGAAAACCTTGTGGTATATGGCGGTACAGGTAAAGCTGCCCGCAATTGGGAAAGCTACCACCTCATCGTTAAGGCACTCGAAGATTTAAATGAAGATGAAACATTGCTTGTTCAATCAGGCAAACCAGTCGGTATTTTACCAACCCATAAAGATGCCCCCCGTGTACTTATTTCAAACTCTCAACTGGTACCTCATTGGGCCACATTTGAAAAATTCAGAGAATTGGAAGCCAAAGGTTTGACCATGTACGGTCAGATGACAGCCGGCAGCTGGATATACATCGGCTCACAGGGCATTGTACAAGGTACCTACGAAACTTATGCAGAATGTGCTCGTCAAAATTTCAATGGCACACTAAAAGGCACATTGAACGTAACAGCCGGACTGGGTGGTATGGGTGGCGCACAGCCATTGGCCATTACCATGAACGGTGGTGTATGTTTAGCTGCTGAAATGGAAGAATGGCGCATACGCAAACGCCTTGAAACCCGCTACCTCGACTTTATGACCAAAGACATTGATCAGGGTATCGACATGGCATTGACCGCAAAAGAAAGGGGCGATGGTGTTTCTATTGGTGTGTGTTGCAATGCGGTTGACTTATTGAACAGATTAAAAGAACGCAATATATTGCCCGATACATTAACCGATCAAACCAGTGCACACGATCCGCTGGTAGGTTATTTCCCTAAAGGCTATGATGTAGAAAGTGCTGACAGATTGAGAAAAACTAACCCTGACAGATATTTGGAAGAAAGCTATCAAACCATGTACGAGCATGTTGAACTGATGCTTGAGTTTCAGAAACGTGGCAGTGTGGTATTCGACTATGGCAACAACCTGAGAGGCCGTGCGCTTGAGAAAGGATTGAAAAATGCATTTGATTTTCCGGGTTTTGTACCGGCATATATACGCCCTCAGTTTTGTTTGGGTCGTGGCCCTTTCCGTTGGGTGGCATTGAGCGGTAACCCTGAAGACATTTACGCAACAGACAGAAAAATATTGGAATTATTTCCTGAAGATGAAGGCCTGAAACGCTGGATAACATTGGCGCAAGACCGTATTGAATTCCAGGGATTGCCCGCCCGTATTTGCTGGTTGGGTCAGGGCGAACGCGAAAAAGCCGGATTGGCATTTAATGAAATGGTGAAGAACGGTGAAGTAAGTGCGCCAATTGTTATTGGTCGCGACCACCTCGATACAGGCTCTGTAGCATCACCAAACAGAGAAACAGAAGCCATGATGGATGGCAGTGATGCTATTGCCGATTGGCCGGTGCTTAATGCTTTGATTAATACTGCAGGTGGAGCCAGCTGGGTGAGTTTACACCACGGTGGCGGAGTGGGTATTGGTTACAGCATACATGCAGGTATGGTTATCGTAGCCGATGGCACTGATGATGCTGCAGTGCGTTTAAAACGCGTATTGCACAACGACCCTGCTATGGGTGTTATTCGTCATGCTGATGCCGGTTATGACATTGCTAAAGACACAGCACGTAAACACAGACTGGATATAAAAGAAAGACTTGCTTAAAAATTGCCGGATATTACAATTCTCAATAACATATCTCTTAAGCCTTACAATACTTTTGGTATCGATGTAAAGGCTTCACACTTTTGTAAAGTTACTTCACTTATTGAACTCAAGCAGGTGTTGCTCGAAGCACCTCAACACGAGTTGCTCATTATTGGTGGTGGCAGTAATTTGTTGCTCACCAAAGATTACGAAGGTTTGGTGATCCTCAATGAAATTAAAGGCATTGCCGTATTGCATGAAGATGCTGAGCATGTGATTATTAAAGCTTACAGTGGCGAAAACTGGCACAGCTTTGTGATGCATTGCGTGGACAAAGGCTGGGCAGGTATCGAGAATCTCTCATTAATTCCGGGCACTGTTGGCGCAGCACCCATGCAAAATATCGGTGCTTACGGAGTTGAGATTGTGAATGTATTCGAATCGCTTGAAGCGCTTAATTTAGAGACCCTGGAAATAGAAACATTTAATGCAAAAGATTGCAATTTTGGCTATCGCGAAAGTGTATTCAAACGCGATTTGAAAGGCCAATATTTTATATACTCAGTCACATTTAAACTGAGTAAGCAACCAATATTGCATGTGGAATATGGTGACATTAAAACTGTATTGCACGACAACCATATTGCCATTGAAAACGCCTCTATAAAAGACATCAGCAATGCGGTGATACACATACGCCAAAGCAAACTCCCCGACCCTGCTGTATTGGGCAATAGCGGTAGTTTTTTTAAGAATCCTACTATCCCTACTGATCAATATAAAACCCTGCAAATAACATTTCCTGATATCAAAGGTTTTGAACAACCCAATGGTGTAAAAGTACCTGCCGGTTGGCTGATAGAACAATGTGGATGGAAGGGTAAACAGGTTGGCAACACAGGCAGTCATGCCAGGCAAGCGCTGGTACTGGTGAATTACGGTGAGGCCACAGGCAATGAAGTATACCAATTGGCCATGGCGATAATCGACAGTGTGAAAGTAAAATTTGGCATCACTTTAGAACCCGAAGTCAATGTCATCTGAGCTCAATATCGCTTCACTCATTTTGTATGAAGACAATCATCTGATAGCGGTCAACAAACCCGCAGGCGTTCTGGTGCAGGGCGATGAAACAGGTGATGTGCCATTATCAGAATTGGTAAAAGCATTTTTAAAGAAACGCGAAGACAAACCGGGGAATGTATTTTGTGGTGTTATCCATCGCATCGACAGACCTGTAAGTGGTGTGGTGATATTGGCCAAGACCAGCAAGGGACTTTCTAAAATGAATGAATTGTTCAGGGAAGATACCATCCGCAAAACATACAGAGCATTGGTTAACGGAATACCTGCAGAACAGGAAAAAGAACTGCGAAATTTTTTAAGAAAAAACAGCAAGACCAAGAAGGCAGATGTATTTACTAAATTCGTGGATAGCAGCAAGGAATCTGTTTTAACGTATAAAGTCATTGAAGATAGAGGTCATCAAGCTTTGCTAGAGGTAAAACCTGTTACAGGGCGTTTCCATCAGATACGCGCACAGCTGGCATATAACAAGACCCCAATAGTAGGTGATGTGAAATATGGAGCTCCACAAGCCCTGAAAAACAAATCGATCTGTTTACACGCTTATGAGATTGAATTTATGCATCCTATCAAACAGGAAAAGGTGAAGATTACAGCTGGAAATTATGCTTTTATGTAATTCGTTGATTTTCAAAAGCATATTTTTAAAATAGACACTATTTATCGTCATTTATGGACCCCAATCATGGTAGTTAACACTTAAAAATAGGGTCAAAACAGGGTATTTTTTGCTATCCGGAAACCACAATCCACATTCTCTGCACCTTTGGGTAATTTTCAACAAAAAACGGGGGTATTAAAACATCTTTTTGGCGAATTTAGCCACATTTTATTTTGATAATCAATGATTTACGAAACGGTTCAGATTAGCTCATTTTTTTATTTTTATCCCTAAAATTATCAATAACATGTCAAAAAGCTGTTTATAGGTTGTTCTTTTATCAAAAATAGGTTTGTAAAAATAAAATGTCATATTTTTCCATAGTACTATAATACCAAAATACAAGTAAAAGAGTGTGAATACTTTAAGGTAGAATTCCCAATATTTGGAAATGATAGCATCCACTTATATGTTTGTGTATAAACAATTCAGCCTTATGAAATCTTTGCATGAGAAAAAAGTAAGTATGTATCACAAAATACATGAGCTTTTTGAGACCCATCTGACGACCTTGGCTGCTAACGCTAGCTCTCTCACATCAAGGGTCAACGGTTTCAACTCTAAACTTAGTCTGCTTTACAACACTTATAAAAAAGTGAATGAAAAAGACCTTGCTTACGAAATTCAAAAATTAAGTTGCCACCACGACTTACGCGAACGCGCCATAGTAATAGCCGGTGGATTAAAAGCTTACGCACTCAGTCTTAAATCCAATGTATTGTCGGAAAAGGCCCACCTTACCAAAACAATGCTCGATCACACCAAAGATGTAGAGATGCTTGACAATTGCGAACACCTCTTCGATTTGGCCAACAACAATGCCACGGCCATACTGCCATTTGGTGTTACACCTATTAAATTACACGCGTTCAAAACCAGTATTAACCAATTCAGATACTTTATTCACAAGGACAGCGACAACGGCATGCAAAACAGTGTAGCCGGTAAAGAAGCCGATTTATTGATGCAGGAAATAGACAATATTCTGGAGAGCATTGATGGCATTATCGACACCCAGAAAGAAGACTTCCCTGCTATTTACGATCAGTACTACAACCACCGTGGACCATATATTCATCAGTCATCCGATATTCCAAAAGCGGTGCGCAACAGCCTGGATAAAACCTATTTCCAAAGCGTGTACACCAACCCAATGCTGATAGCCGCGAATAATCGCGAAACAGGGACTTTATAGGAATTAGGGGTTAGGATGAAGGAATTAGTGAGATTTTCTGTTAGACGAGCAATTTAATTAAACAATACAGAAGATTCGGTACTGACAACTAATAACCAAGTAACAGACACTTTTAAACTACGCTATAACTATTTCCTCTCGGGCAGATCTAAACGGTCTGCCCTTTTTTTTAAAAAAAAGATAATTGCATAATACATTATTGTGTACTTTCGAAACCGGTATTTCAGCCGTCAAAATTATGTTTCATAAATCCACTTTTCTAATTCTGATTATCAGTCTCATGGGTTTTAAACTTTCGGCACAGCGCGATACAATGTCTAAAATAAATTTCAGCGTATATGGTGATGTTTACTATAGTTACGATTTTTCAGAACCATACGGCAACGAGAAACCCGCATTTATATACAACCACAAACGGCACAATGAAGTAAATGCCAATTTGCTGATTTTAAAAGCGGCCTATAAAGATACCATCACCCGTGGCAATTTGGCTTTGATGGCCGGCAACTATCCACAATATAATTTGAGTCATGAACCACTATGGGCAAGTTTTATATATGAAGCAAATGTTGGTGTAAAGCTAAACAAGAGGCGACAACTATGGCTTGATGCTGGTATTTTTCCTTCGCACATTGGATTTGAAAGTGCGATAAGTGCCGATTGCTGGACCCTTACCAGAAGTATATTGGCTGAAAATTCGCCCTATTACGAAGCCGGCATTAGACTGAGTAACACGAATAAAAATGAGAATTTTTACTGGGCATTAATGGCGCTCAATGGCTGGCAAACAATACAACGACCTCCTGGCATCAACACACCATCATTTGGTCTGCAATTGAATTACAAAATCAAAGAAAAACTCACTTTAAATTACAGCAATTTTGTGGGTTCTACCCAACCTGACAGCAATAAGGCCATTCGAACATTTCACAATTTATACCTGCAATATGAATCCGGAAATAAGTGGGGGGCAATTGCCGGTTTTGATATTGGTTCAGATAAAATTGCAAACGGCACTTATAGCACATGGTATTCACCGGTAGTAATTGTGCGATATGCAGTCAACAAAAAAATAAAAGCCGCTATAAGAGGAGAATATTACTATGATAAAAATCAAATAATCATTACAACTCAAACTGCCAATGGATTTCAGGTAATGGGATATTCAGCAAATCTTGATTTCAATATTACAGAAGGTGTTTTGTTTAGAATTGAGGGAAAGCTGTATCACAGCAAAGACCCCATTTTTAAAAACAACACTTCCAACAATTTCGCCCTTACATCTAGCCTCACGTATAAGATTGATTAAATAGACTGGCAATAAGAAATTAAAAAGGGAGTATCTGCTCAAACAGTAAGCACTCTTTTTGTATTAAATTATTTTTTTTACCTTCCCCTAATTTTCTCCTATTATTGCATTTAACCCATTCCAAATAAATGAGACTATTTTTCTTTTTACTATTATTTTGTACAATTACAATCAGACTAACAGCCCAAAAAGACACCTTTTATGAGGCTTTAAAAGCAAGGCATCAATCTGTTTTTCAATTGCACGATAGTATTATTTATTTTGATGCCATTACAAAAAATAGGTTCAAAGAAGATACGATTAACATTCAACCGCATTTATATCGCATAGGTAAAAATCAAACCCTGTATGATGCCTCCATCTATTGGAATAATATTTGGGATAAGAGTGGTCTGTATGTTAAAAATTTCAAACGAGATACATTTATAAAATCTGCTCTATTTTACTATTACGATTCCATTAAAAGAGAAAATATAACACCCAGCGCTTTTACTTGGCTATATCACTATATCCCTACATTTGAAAATGATGGTTATTCAAAGAAAACATACAATAAACCAACCTACACTTATTTACCTGATATGACCATCATCGAGCAACAATATAAAAACGACAATCGCGCTCGCTTGCTTTATGTGAACAAACAATTGCAAATTGCAAAAATGGCCTATATCAATTATGATACCACCGAGGCTGATGAATATTGGGAATTCAGATTCAGATACCATAACGGTCAAAATTATGATTCACTGGCAAAGGCTTATAAATTGGGTACCTATACCAAACTGAGAGCAGATGTGCCATTGGTATACGTGCCAAAAAAAGACACCTTGTCTCCTGCAGGTTATGTCATCCCCATGCTGGGCAATAAAACGCTTACAATTGATTCCACTAAGACAGGTTATATCCTCCTCGACTACTGGTATTTTGGTTGTGGCCCCTGTATGCAAATGATGCCCTTTATGAATTCATTGGATGCCAGGGCGGATTCAACAAAATTCCATGTACTTGGGGTCAATACTGCGGATAAATCAAGTGACATATTGCGTTACTTCGGCAAGCGCGGTTTATCTTGTCATCAAATGGACTGTAAAGCCATAAAACCATTTCATGACATCCATGAACACCCTACCCTTATACTGCTCGACTCAAAATTAAATGAAGTAAAGCGCTGGGTAGGTTACAGCCCCTATCAGGAAAAACAAATTGAAAAATATTTGCTGTCATTGGGATTGATAAGGTAATATTTACATTTTATTTTTTAATTTTAATACGTATATTTGTATTTTAAATAACACGTGCTATGACAACCAAATTAACCCTCACAGTTGAGAAAGATGTAATAGAGCTTGCCAAGGTTTATGCCAACAAAAAAGGTCGTAGTCTTTCCGACCTGATAGAAAATTATTTAAAAACCCTGGTTCAAAAAGACAACAATAAAAATGATCTGTCTCCAAATGTAAAGAAACTTCTTGGTGCAGTAAAGGCTCCAAAAGGTTTTGACTACAAAAAAGAATTGGAAAAGACCTTAAACAAAAAATATTCTAAATGAAATATTTTTTGGTAGACACAAATGTTGTCATTGATTTTTTGACTGATCGGAGGCCTTTTTCGTTAATAGCTGCTCAACTATTTGAGTATTCTGAAAAGGAAAAAATAAAACTTTATATTACAGCTGTTTCGTACAACAACATTTATTACATTGTTAGAAAACTTACCTCTCACAAAGCTGCCATCACCATCCTCAAAGATCTTGAGAATATGACTGAAACGATTGACACCACAAAAGAATCAATTAAACTGGCACTCCATTCGGAATTCAAAGATTTTGAAGATGCCATTCAATATTTTTCTTCAAAGTCCAATAAAAAAATTGACGCCATTATTACCCGAAATATTGCAGACTTTAAATTAAGTAAACTACCGATTCTAAGTCCGGAAGAAGCGATTGGCATTGTAGAAAGTACAATAAAATAACAAGTGTTTTAAAAAATCTTTAACTTTGACTATCTCTACTCATCTGAGCATCAAAATGTTAAAATTGTTAACACTTCTCGTAATTATATTGTGTTTAGCTGCGTGCAACATTAAAAAACACCATTCAAAAGCCTTTGTGCCATTTGTAGATACCGACACAACAAACTATGCTGTAATACCCGATGACTCTAACAATCACTGGTACTGGACACATGAAAAATTTAAACCTGCAACATTTATTGGCAGCGACACACAAAATTTAGAGGGTGTATTGAATCAATTTGTGACAGATTATAACCGCTATGGTGAATCAGAGTACAAGCGTGTTTGTGAGAAAAATCCAGACTCAAAAATCAATAAACATTACTTTGTAATTGACTTAAAACTTTACAAACGACAATATGTTTTGGCATTCAATGATAAAGGAGAGAAAGAAGTATGGGTCAATTGCTTCTGCGATTGGCATGGGTCGAATTGGAGAAAATACATCATTACTGTTGCAGATGGTGGTATTTGCTATTTTAGTTTGCGAATCAATTTGAGCACTAAAGAATATTATAATGTAATGGTGAATGGGGACGCTTAAATTTTATTTACTAAATCTTTAACACTACACCATTTAGGGCTTGTCATATTTCTGCATACCCTATGCATAGGCCTGCAGCCTATGCATGGATATTGCGTCCCGCATAGGGCGGGACTAGATGTTGCTAGCTGATTCGATAAAGTCCCGCCTAATGCGGGAGCGCAATACATCACCGAGGGGTGTAGCCCCTCGGTGGGTAAGCAAAAGCCGATAGCCATACCAAATTGCTTACAAGGATTACATCCCAATCCTTTCATCAAAAAAGCCCACCCTACCAAAGAAAATATTAAAATAAAAACTATGTTTGCTATCAATAAATCATTACCAATACTCAAAATAGAATATCAAGACAATGACGAAAAGTAAACTAATGGAAATGCACAATATGGGTATTGTTGTTGAGTCGCTCGACAAGGCCATCGCTTTTTTTACAGAGATAGGCCTAACACTGGAAGGGCGCATGATGGTGGAAGGTGAATGGGCCGGACGTGTTACAGGGCTTGGCGATCAGTCATGCGAAATAGCAATGATGGTAACACCCGATGGGCATAGCCGACTTGAAATCACACAATTTCACAGACCACATACCATAGCCGACCACAGAACAGCACCTGTCAATTCATTGGGCTACCTGCGCATCATGTTTCGGGTTGATAATTTGGATGAATTGCTCTCACGCTTAACCCAATACGATGCGCAACTCGTTGGCGAGGTGGTTCAGTTTGGTGACGTGTATAGGCTTTGCTACATCCGTGGTGTAGAAGGGCTGTTGATAGGTCTGGCTGAACAGCTCGGTACACAGTCGGCATCAGATATTTTGGAAAAGCAATAGCAAAAAAATTTGATATTCATTGAAACGATGGCCCAAGTAATATTAAATACTATCAACACATTAGATTCTATTATCGGTAAAGGTAACTACATATTGTACCCCTCCTTTTTTGTCGGGATTATAGGAAGCTTAGTGCTAGCTGCATTAAAATATAGCAAACCAAGCGAAGACAAAAAATTAAAATTGATAGGTTTTATACTATTTGGTCAAGCAATCTTTATCTATATTATTATGGAGATAATATCATCAATGTTTAATAATAGAGCACGAAACGAAATCAAAGCGTTTGTATCCCAACAGAACATATCCATCACAATCAACGATACACTATTGGATACAACAGCTATCAAAACAATAGGTTCTAACATCAAAGGAATCAAACGAATAAAATATAACCACTCCAGCCCACGCAAAAAATTTACAATTAACATTATATCAAGAAATGATGTCATTTCACTTTTCGCTTTTCAAGACTCATATGATAGTTCAAGCTATTGGATTTTTTGGGATAAATACAACACTTCAAAAGAGAATGAAATTGGCAGCATTTTTAGTACTACACTATACAAATACAGAGCTGATTAATAAATGCATTTTTTTTATTGCTGCTTACCATATTCGGCTTTTATGATGTAAAATACTTGAGCACAACTGTAAACAGAGCAACTCGGCACACAATAAGCTACAGACATTTTGGAAAACCAATAGACAATGACAAACAATCAGCCAATAACAAAGCAAAAGAATCCACTTTGGTTTAGAATTATCAATTTTACATTTTTAATACCTTGTTTCTTGTGGCCTTACTTGTTTGTTAATTCCTTACTATTGGCTAAAACATTTTTGTTTAATCCATTCTTAGGTTACTTAACATTTCTGGCTATCAACTTATATCTCCCTTTGCTAATTGCCTTAAATATATTCAATGCCAAGCTTTTTAGAAAGACTAAACTAATTGCAACAGCCCTACCCATAATTTTAGTCCCGCTATTCATGATTGGGGCCATATGGGTTGCTCGACTTGTTAATATCGTACATACAATTGAGTCGAACCAAAATATAGAAAAGCCCATTGAACCTAAGAAAAGCGATTTGTGTTGCGGTTTTACAAAGGATTCAATCAATATTTGTTACAATGGCATTTTGCTTGCAAATGCAGATATCAGCACATTTAAAATAATTAATTCAAATTGGGCAAAGGATACAAACAGCGTTTACTACTTTGGAGAACCTATTTTGTACATTGATAGTAAAACCTTTCGCAATATCGATTCAGAATATTCGGTCGACATCCGAAATGCTTATTATTTCGAACAAATAGTTGTAGATGCTGACCCATTAACTTTTAAGTACGTTACAGGTACCGATTTCTATAAAGACAAGAATTTCATATTTAAAAAAGGAGTTAAAATCGCATCGTTTGGTGAAAACTGAAACAAAAAAATCTACCCAAAATCCTTCATTATGTAGGGCTTGGTAAATATTGCCTACCATATGCATAGGCCTGCAGCCTATGCATGGATATTGCGCTCCCGCATATGCGGGACGTAATACATCACCGAGGGGTGTAGCCCTTCGGTGGGTAGAGCCTGGTAATTGGGTAAGGCATACCCCAATCCCCTAAAACACCAATTCCCATATTATGTATTATCTTGCCAATAATTCACCTACAGCGATTAAAGAAAAGAACCCACTTAAATAAAAAAATAATATGGAATCAACTCAACAATTCGACCCGGTGAAGTACAAAGCTACTACCCACCAACAATGGCAAGCAGCCGCAGAAGCTTGGTTCCGTTGGAGCCCTACGCTTAATCAATGGCTGGGCAAAGCCACTGACACCATGCTAGACATGGCAAGTGTTAGCTCAGGTCAGCGGGTGTTGGATATAGCCGCAGGAGCAGGCGAGCAATCCATTACCACAGCACACAAAGTAGGGCCAACAGGATATGTACTGGCGACTGATATTTCATCCAATATCCTTGAGTTTGCCCAACAAATGGCAAAAGATGAAGGACTGAATAATATAGAAACTAAAGTAATGGATGGCGAAAACCTTACCCTGCCCGACTCCTCATTCGATGCCGTGATATCACGCGTAGGTCTTATTTATTTCCCTGATCAGCAAAAGGCATTAAAAGAAATGTTGAGGGTGCTAAAACCGGGAGGCAAAGTTGCCGCCATTGTGTATTCAACCCCCGACAAAAATAAATTCTTTTCAGCGCCTGTAGGCATTATTCGCCAGCGTGCTAAACTGCCACCACCCCTACCCGGCCAACCGGGCCCTTTCAGTTTGGGTGCCGAAGGTGTTATAGAAAAAGCATTTACCGATGCGGGCTTTATCAATGTAAAATCGGTATTGGTTAACTCCCCATTGCAAATGCCTTTTGCCAAAGATTGTGTACAGTTCGAGAAAGAATCATTTGGCGCCTTACATCAAATGATGAGTGGCTTAACTGACAGCGAAAAAGAATCAGTTTGGGAAGAAATAGAACAGGAGCTCAAACAATTTGAAACAACGCAAGGATTTGTAGGGCCTTGTGAAATGGTGGTAGCTGTTGGCGAAAAACAATCCTAAAGAATCCCCATCTCCCCCTACTTCTCCTTCCTCAGTTTTTTAATTACAGTTATCGCCTTATTCTGTTGTTCAGGAATAAAATCCTTGAGCACAACTATAACAAAAAAAATATAATAGTATATTGCAAGTGATTACGATGTAGTGTTGAATCTTCGTAAGCATAACCACACACGAATAAATAAACAAGTTAGGGCATAATAAAAAACGAAATATTGAAAAGAATATTAGCAATATTACTTTTAACTATAGTGACAAATTCATTCTGTTACGGGCAAACAGAAAGTGATTCAACAGTAAGTAAAATGAGGTATGGTGTCGACTTAGAAAGACATATTTCAGTATTAACAGGTGTTAATTTATGGAGAAATTTTTATGGTGAATTGGGCCTTTCAGTCAATCAATATGGCCGAATCGGCTATCACCCTGCAGCCTGGGCTTACTTTGTTTCAAATGAAATTAAAATTGATAACAAACTCCTAATTGGACCCAAAATAGGCGTTTGGGCCGGTGGTGGAGTCGGTGGAATGGCAATGGGTTTAAATTTAATATACTATACAGACCTCACACAATCTTCATTGCGAATAAGACCTGAAATTGGCATGGGTTTCGGAAGATGGAAAATCGTATATGGCTATAATATTCCACTCTCATATAGAAATTTTGAAGGCGTAAATAAAAGTAATATTGGAATAGCGCTTATGTTTGGGGTGAAAAAGATAAAGACTATCCAGAAATGAATTAGCTGTAACCTATTACAAACAAACAACAATGGGACTCGACATCCATATAGCAACCGACAACTACGAAGCCCTCTTTTCTGCGGAATACTATGACATAAAGCACGGCCTTCGCAACAAACATCGCCTGAGTAGAACCTTTTGTATTTTTATGTTAAGGCGCGATTCTTATGGAGAACCTGAACTGGACCAAATAGGGCGGATAGCAGGCGTGGACATTTCACCTTTGTACAATATGGAGAAGTATTGGGAGGAAGAGGATATCCAACACAAATTGTCATTTGCAAAAAACGAAACCGAAAGAGAAGAAACATTAAAGCTTATTCAAGCGGATAAAGATACCGTAAAGGACAATATTGACCAGGTATTGAATACCATCAATTCATTGATTGATAGCCTCTCTAAAATTGACAATATCGACCGAAAACTCAATTACGGAACAAAAGACACCCTCGACTACGGCTACTATTTTACAGACTTTAACACTAACAAGGGTGAGGGCTATATTGATAACAACTTCGGACAAGATTTAAGGAATTTTAAACGCTTCTTGGAATTTGCAAAGGCAAATGGCCGAACATCAGTTTGGTTTTACTATGGGTAATAATACTTTTCACAACGGTTCGCTATTTTAAGGTACAAAAAAATATTATTCTATTAAAAAGGTAAAAGGTACAGCTGCCCAAGGCTTGGATTAAAAAAGAGCGAATTTAAATACGCTAGCAAAAAACAAATAAAGACAAATCATTGACCTACCTTTGGGTATATCCAATTTTCATATTTCTCATAAAAAGAAATTATTACAAACGCACTAGTTCTGCATTTGATTATACCCGAATTACAAGCCACCAATACTTAAAATTAAAAGCACTTCATTTTCAAAACTATCACCAAACAACACAACATATCTTTATAAAATCTTTATACAATTATTGTTATTTTTGATGACTAATGCAGGCACAAAATTGAACCTAGTAAATACAAGAAAATATAGTCTTCTAAATCAATACTTTATTAGTATTTCTTTGGTTTTATTGACTTCTGTTGCATGTTATTTCAGCTCACAATTTATCGGCTACAGAACTGTCGCATTACTACTGCTAGTAACAGTTTCAATTGTGGCTATGCTATTTGATATTTTACCTGTTTTAAGTGCAGCACTTTTGAGTGCATTAATTTGGAATTTCTTTTTTATACCACCTATATTCACTTTTCATATTGAAAGTGCTGAAGATTTATTGATGTTTCTATTATATTTTTTTATTGCAATGGTAAATGCCGTATTGACAATAAAAATTCGCAGAGAAGAAGCGAAAGTAAGGGACAAAGAAGAAAAAGAAAATATCATAAAGTTGTATAACACGCTATTAAATTCGCTTTCTCACGAATTACGAACACCTATTTCCACCATCATTGGGGCAGTTGATAATTTAAAAGACAACAAGGAAAAACTTTCGATCACTAATCAAACTGAATTGTTAAATCAAATTGAAATTGCCGGCACCAGATTAAACAGACAAGTAGAAAATTTGCTGAATATGAGCCGACTTGAAACAGGCATGTTGAAATTAAATTTAGACTGGTGCGACACCAACGAGCTGATAAATTCAGTCATCCAAAAACTCCCAATTTCATACAAGCAAACCATCATATTTGAGCCAAATGAAAATTTACCTCTATTCAAATTTGACAGGGGATTGATAGAACAAGTGCTACAAAACCTGCTACACAATGCCATTAACTATACACCTGAAAATTCAATTATTACTATAGTTGCCACGCATCAATCGGGTGCTTGTGTAATCAGTGTTTCGGACAATGGCAAAGGCATTCCAGAGGCTGAATTAGATTATTTATTTGACAAATTTTACAGATTACCACAGACCAAAACTGGCGGTAGTGGTTTAGGATTATCCATCGTTAAAGGATACATTGAAGCGCATAATGGAATTGTAAAAGTTGAAAACAATACAACCGGAGGCGTAAAATTCATTGTCGAATTTCCGGCTGAAGCATCTTACCTAAATAACTTAAAAAATGAGTAAGACAGAAATTTTAATTATAGACGATGAGCCACAAATCAGAAAGTTACTTGAAATAACACTAGAAAGTAATGATTATAAGGTGTGGCAAGCCGAGACAGGTAAGGCCGGAATAATATTAGCGGCAAATCATCCCCCTGAATTAATATTATTAGACATAGGTTTACCCGACAAAAGCGGACATGAGATTCTAAAAGAATTAAGAACTTGGTATAATAAATCCATAATTATCCTCTCCGTTCAAAACAACGAAGCTGATATTGTTTCTGCATTAGACAATGGTGCAACTGATTATTTAACAAAACCATTTAGAAGTGCAGAGTTATTGGCACGTATTCGCTCTGCCATTCGCAGAAACCAATCAACCAATACAGAAAACAAGATTATATGTGGCGACCTTGAGATTGACATAGCAGCCAGAGTTGTTACTAAACTGAATGATGTTTTAAAATTGACTGCAACAGAGTTTAATATATTGGTATTACTGGCAAAAAATGAAGGACGAGTTTTAACACATCAATTTATTTTAAAAGAAATTTGGGGTGTTGGCTCACAAACTGAAACTCAGTATCTACGCGTTTTTATTGGCACACTTCGCAAAAAAATTGAAACTAACCCAAATCAACCACAACATATTTTTACAGAAAGTGGTGTTGGCTATCGTTTTGTTTAATCCACTACCCCATCTTTATATTTTCTTTATATTAACCCGCCCTTATTTTATAATTTACCTATAGCATAACAGCCACCTTTGCACCATTAATATTTGTTAAATGGTCAATGTTAAAAACATTAAAAAAGGCAAGGTAACAGCAGCTACACTCTTAGTCGCATTAGGAATTATATATGGCGACATTGGCACAAGTCCCCTGTATGTATTAAAAGCAATTGTTGGCGACCGTATCATTAATGAAGCGCTTGTATTTGGTGGCATTTCCTGCATTTTTTGGACTTTAGTATTGCAAACCACTGTAAAATACATTTGGCTAACATTAAAAGCAGACAATGAAGGTGAAGGAGGTATTTTTTCGTTATACGCATTGGTTCGTAAGTATAGTAAACACCTGGTAATACCAACTATACTTGGCGCCACAACATTATTAGCTGATGGCATCATTACTCCGCCTATTTCTGTTGCTTCTGCCATTGAAGGGTTAACCATGATAAAAGGACTTGAGCATATACCAACTGTACCCATTGTTGTTGTTATTCTCTCTCTCTTATTTTTCTTTCAACGCTTTGGAACACAGAAAGTAGGTTCTGTTTTTGGCCCTATCATGGTGGTGTGGTTTGCAATGCTCTTTACAATCGGATTTTCACAAATTCTACAGGTCCCTTCTGTAATGAAAGCATTAAATCCTCAATACGCTTTCAATTTATTGGCAAACTACCCACAAGGCTTTTGGCTTTTGGGTGCTGTATTTTTAGCAACAACAGGAGCCGAGGCTTTATACTCCGACTTAGGACATTGCGGCAGAAAAAACATTCGTATTACTTGGGCATTTGTAAAAATAACCTTGCTAACAAATTATTTGGGGCAGGCTGCTTGGATTATGCAACAAGGCCAGTCAACATTGAACGGACGAAATCCATTTTTTGAAATGATGCCACAATGGTTTTTACTAGGTGGGATTGCCATTGCTACTGCTGCAACTATCATTGCATCGCAAGCATTGATAAGCGGCAGTTACACATTAATAAGTGAAGCCATGAACC
Source organism: Bacteroidota bacterium (assembly GCA_040386935.1). GTDB lineage: Bacteria > Bacteroidota > Bacteroidia > NS11-12g > UBA955 > JABMMZ01. The sequence goes on from JAZKEQ010000025.1 coordinate 80,714, forward strand.
TGAATTTTTGGCCAAGAGTGGCTGTAAGGCAACCATCAGAAACAAAAGGGCAAATTTACATTCCAAGTGTAAACAACATACTATGGGTGGGCTGTATTGCTATGATACTGTACTTCCAATCATCTACCCATATGGAAGCCGCTTATGGCTTTTCTATTACCATCACTATGATGATGACTACCATTTTATTGAGTTATTTTTTATTGTATAAACTCAAATGGAACAAATTAATTGTTATAGCATTACTTCTACTTTTTGCTACCGTAGAAACATCATTTTTCATTACCAATGTTGCCAAAATAAAAGAAAGATGGATGTTTTTATTTTTCGAATTATTCATATTCCTTACCATGTATGTTTGGTTTTATGCCAGAAAAATAAACAACCGATTTACCAAATTTGTAGACTTAGGAAAATTTGCCTCTCAATTATCAGAGCTAAGTATCGATGACAATATTCCCAAATTTGCAACGCATTTAATTTACCTGACCAAGGCAGACAAAAGGCACGAAGTAGAAGAAAAAATCATCAATTCCATTTTTGCCAAAAAGCCTAAACGTGCTGATGTATATTGGTTTGTACACATTAACAGGACCGAACAGCCCTATACACTTTCTTACGATGTTTCTGAATTGGTAGACGACAAAGTGATAAAAATTAACATTAATGTAGGGTTCAGAATTCAACCCAAAACGGAATTATATTTCAAAAAAATCGTACAAAACTTAGTTGCTGAAAAAGAATTAAACCTACACATTAGGGCCGATGGTTCTACCAAATACAATGCTGAACCCGATTTCAAATTTGTTGTTATTGAAAAATTTCTTTCTGTAGAAAACGAATTTGCTTTAAAAGAAGGATTATTACTCAATTCTTATTTTTTATTAAAGCGCTTGGGTTTAAGTGATGAAAAGGCTTTTGGAATTGACAAAAGCGATGTGATAGTAGAACAAATCCCTTTTGTATATCAACCAACAAACCCTATTGAATTAACACGCAACAAATAACAAAATGAAAAAATTAATCATCTTAGCCTGCTTTTATATTACAATTAATGCTTCAGCACAAACATTAAGCCCTCAAGAAAAGCAGCAAATTATCAATCAACTCAAAAAAGAATTATTGGACAGTTTAAGCAACAATAAGAATGCAAGTACAGATAGTTCAGAAAATGAAACCCAAAAATTCAACAAACAAAAAGGTGAACCATTTGAAGGTATTGATATGACCTGGCAAAACGGAAGCGACCGTAGAACCATTAATATTTGGAAAGATCTAAAATATTTTACCCCCTCCATAATGTTAGATGTCAATTACACCTATTCATTCAATAATCCTAATGACAACACAGTCGTTGGTTCTACAGCTTTGGCCAGAAACAACGAAGTACAACTTTCTGCTTTGCATTTTGGGGGCGACTTTAACTACAATGGTGCAAGGGCTAGAATTATGACACAGTTTGGCACACGCTCACAAGTTGTTCCTCGCAATGATTTTAGTCCCTATCGAGGGCAATACCAACTGGCCAATGTTTACCGCTACTTGAGCGAAGCATATGCAGGTTATCACATTAATAAATGGCATGGTATCAATATAGATGCCGGACTATTTATGTCGTACATTGGTTTAAATTCATTCTATCAGGTTGAAAATTGGGAGTATCAAGCATCCTTTACATCAGACAATACTCCATGGTTTTTTAATGGCATACGTGTTCAAATTCACCCAACTAAACATTTAAAAATTGAACCATGGATTATAAACGGATGGCAGAGTTATGGCAAGTTTAATAGCATGCCCGGCATTGGGGGCAATATTACCTGGGTACCAAATAGCAATTTAAAACTATTGACCAATAACTATTATGGAACAGATGCAGCAGGTCTGCAAAATCGCAAAAGATTCCACTCAGACAATAGCCTATTGTTGCGATACTACAATAAGCCAACATCCCGTGGTATAACAAAAATGGCATTTTCATTAACAGGTGATTTGGGGTTTGAAAAAGGTGGAGGTGTAAATGGTTTTAAGAATGGCGACAGCACGCAAGGACCGGCTCAATATTTTGCCAGTGCTATGTTTTACAATAGAGTGTGGTTTGCTAAAAACAAATGCGCATGGACTATTGGAGGCGGAATAATGACAAATCCCGGTCGCTATTTAGTGCTTTATCCAACAGGACAAGCAAGCCCATTGCCCAATCCAAATAATCCCACACAAACAGAAGGAGCATACCCTTTTAGTGCCAATGTTGGCGACAAATTTTCGGGTTGGGATTGTTCTACAAACTTTGACTATATGCCAAACCAAAGTATCACATTCAGACTTGAATTTGTTTACAGAAATTCTAGTGTACCGTATTTTGCCGGCCAAAAAGGTGTAACCTCTCAAACAGGCTACTCTACAACAACACTAGATCCAAACTGGCGACCAGATTTAGTAAAATCAGAAAGCAGGCTTATTCTTGCCATGTTGTTTAGAATTTAAAAGTTTCTACTTCTCCTTCCACAGTTTTCAATTACTGTTATGGCCAATATTATAGCGCTAAAATTTGGTTACAAACCACTTGAACTTTACTATCGTGAGGGTAACAGCCGTAAAACCTATATTGATGCAATGAAAATGGCCGACAATGGCAACTTTGAGCCTTTAATTGCCCTTATTAGAAAAGAATTGACCGCCTTTTAGCTCCTGTTCCCTTAATAATGACAAAACAATCTCCTCAACTTTAGACATTGACACCTGTTGATTCTCCAACGACATCGTTGAAAAAACTGTATTAGTCAATACCTGAGTCAAGTAAACTTTCTCCTTTAACTGCGGGTATTTATCGTAGAATTTCATTATATCTCACAAAGATACGAACTTTAGTAAATTTTAACAATAACAGTATAAAATGCCACACCCAACTTCTCCTTCCTAAGTTTTTTAATTAATGTACAAATAGATATATTTACACAATGAACCAATGGTTCGCATATAAAGGAATTATGCCTAATGCTTAGTCAAACCCAATTTTTGAAAAGACGAATTATAACTGAAATTATACTTCTAATAGCAACGCTAATTATTGCTTTAATAATTTATGCAGTGTCATTTAAACAAGCAGCTTTATTTGAAGAAACTTTAAATATACAAGTGCACGACACGTATTTTGTACTCCTTAAATCCCTTATAGTATGGCAAATTTGGTTTCTAATTTACTTTACCGCAAATCTGATGAGACAATTTTGGCTAAAATTCAAAAACCAGCTCTGTAACGTGATGTTTTTATTCACAGCATTAGTTTTGAGCGGTTTTCTTTACATATATATTTCATTGATTTCTGAAGCAGGAGTAGTTTTAAACGATGACGGATTTACAGTATACCCACCTTTAAGCGCTATCCCTCAACAATTAGAAACTAACAACTCTCCTGTTCCTTTTATTACAAACTCACTTTGGGCAATTGAAATTGTATTGTGGCTAATAGCAATAGTCACAATTGTTATGATGTATCGCAATAGAAAAAGTATTAAGAACAACCCCTAATTCTCCTTACTCAGTTTTTTAATTACTGTACAAATAGATATATTTACACAATGAACCTATAGTTCGTAAATAGACGAGTAAGTGGCAAGCTTACCAAGACACTTTAATAAATGACTGAACAAGAATTACAAACATATATTGACAACTACGCATCGGCTGACTTTGACCGAATAAAACTTATTTGGAACGAAAAGGAAGGAAAAGAATTTGAAGATAAAAATTTTGGTTTCCGCACGCAAGTATGTGAGTTTGTAGTGCCGCAAATAGGCAAAGTAAATATTGATTTAATTCGTGACTTATACTTAGAAACAGCTAAAACTTCACCATTTATCTTTGGTATTTACTCAAAATTCCATCTCTTTGCTGACGAACTTTTAAAGCGTGGCGGTACAAAATACTTGCTAGACTATATTAGGGGTGCTTCATACTCAATGGACACCGGAATGAGTTCAGGCAGGTTGACAATTTCAAAACAACAAGCAAAGGAATTGTTGGACTATTTTGACGAATTAAAATCAAAATCAACCGACCCTGAAGAACAAAAGCTACTCAGCGACTTTATCAGACTAAGACTTGAATACATAGCGAACCGAGATGTAAACCCAGCTACTAACAGCCCCATGCCAAAAGCTAATCGTTCTTGGTGGCAGAAACTTTTCAGCTCCGAATAACTATTTTTAATTACTGTACAAATAGATATATTTACAATCCCTCCCTATGATAAAACACATCAGAACCTTTTTCTTTCCGCATCAAATATTGTATACATTTAGTTTATCAAAGGAATTGATTGTTGCCAGGTTAGATGAAGTTCTTAACAGAAAGTGGACTTTGTTGGACAACAATAATTTATTAGGAGAATTTAAAAATAAAGACACTTTTGAAATCTGGATGAAATCTGCTGCTTATGGAACTGGTTTAATAGGGAAATCAAAGCTGGTTGCGGAGATATTGGAATCGCAAAACGGGCAAACAGAAGTAAAATTGAAAGCTAAGCCTAATATAGGATTGTATATTTGGTTTTTTGTTTTTGTCGCATTTAGCATCGTGTATTTATGTGATGCTATAAATACCGGTTCAATTAAATTCATACTCTTGTCTTGCCTAATGCTAATCGGTGGACCATTGTTATGTGTTGGGATTTCAAATGTTCAAATTGCGGCATTAAAAGATAACTATATCAAATATATTGATAAAAATCTCAGGGGCGTTTGAACAGCTCCTACTTCTCCTTTCTCAGTTTTTTAATTAATCGACAAATAGATATATTTACACAATGAACCTGACGATAAAACATAAATAAGTTAACACCAATGCAAAGAACAATCATACATTTGACAATTTATTTTTTTTCAATAATCACTATACTATTGGGGCAAAATAGTGTTGGGCAAACTGTTAAGCACCCCTCAGTACAGCGACTTATTAATACAGACACTTTAAATGTATCCGGAAAATATGAAGCCCTGACTTGTTTTCGGGGTAACGAATGTATCACAACGAAGTTATTTATCAAGCAGAATCATACGTATAGAAAGAAATTTATATCAATTGATCATGGACGAAAAGATAGATCAACTGTACACGGAACTTGGGCGATAGAAGGCGATATTCTAATATTGAATAAAACCAAAACTAAGAATGACAACCAACCTGATACTGTGAAATATAAAATAATCAAAGGTGATTTGTGGGGTTTTTCGCCAGTAACATTAGAACCTACCGGAATTGCATTGAAAAGAAAATAATTTGGATAGAGTAAATGTGCTAGTACAACCACGTGTTTTCAATAATTACCAAAAACAACCAAAACAAAAATGAATAACAAATATCCTTCAGATAAATTGCGAATTGAGCAAAATGAGACGCTTACAAAAAAGGAAGCTTATGAAGCCATGCTCTATACAATTAAAGCATATTGGGAGAATAGTGGCTCGACTGACTTGACAGACATTTTAAGTGGTGGGGAGTATTGGAATGGCACCGACTATCCTGTTGACAGTGCTTTTTGGGAGTATTGGACAGAAGCAATTGAAAAGGTTAGAAAAGAAGGTCCAATGATTAAAGTATTATATAAAGAATAATAAACTGTTGCGCAATTATTAAACCCTCTCCCCCCTACTTCTCCTTCCTCAGTTTTTCAATTACAGTTATCGTCTTATTCAATTTTTCGGGAGGAAAATCCTGGAACAAATCCAATTCCCTTATATTAAATTTAGTTGCTAGTTTCAATATGGCTCTAACACTTGCTACTCAATCTAGGACTTGGAACATATTGCCTACCCTATGCACAGGCCTGCAGCCTATGCATGGAGATTGCGCCCTTTCAGGGCTTTGATTGTTACGCTAGCAGGTTTTAGCCCTGAAAGGGCGCAATACATCACCGAGGGGTGTAGCCCTTCGGTGGGTCGGCATTACCCCCACCCCTGCCGACATGACCCTACTAAACTCCACCGCCCAAGACTATCTGGAGCTGATACAGGAGCCAAAATTAAGAATAGGCGCCCGTGGTGCCGAGCTCATTAATCTTACCCGCCTGTTCGACCAAGCCATGGCCTTGCTTTATAACAAGCTCGATAAGCTAATGCCCATATTTCGCAACACCAACCCCACCCTGTACGATGAGTACCTATTTGCCCGTGGTATTGACGACACCGGCAGCCCCTCATTGCCCGACTACGAGGCCAATATACCCGGCAACAGCATACAGTTGGTGGCCGATATCCCTTACAGTATGTCCCGCTCATTCAGAGTGCGCAATACCGGCACCACCACCCTTGTATTTAGCCTAAGCAATACCGCAGGCGTATTACAGGGCAATGCCGCCACCATATTGCCCGGTGCTGAAATTAATAATGCCACACCTACGCTGAATAATGATAACAGCGCCACCAAGCTGGTACTACAAAATACCGAAGCGCCAGTGGGTAGTTATAAGATTTGGATTACGGAGTAAGCAGGTATTATTTCATTTTTTAAAAAAGCCTATGCTGTTAGCATTGGCTTTTTTTATTTGAATACCTACAGCCTATTATTAAAATAATAAACCGTTTTGTTAATAATTAGGTATTAGGGGGAATAATACTATATTGCGGGGGTGGATGGAATGCAAAAAAAATCTCTTATCATCGGAATTAATAATTACAAGTACTTTTCTTCATTAGAGAATTGTATTAATGATGCTTCTGATATGCATTCCTTTCTTTCAAGTATTGGTTTTCAGAGCACTTTGTTAATAGATTCATCACAGGATGAGATAATTGCTGGAATTACAGAATTCAAACAATCTATTTCTGACAATACAATTTCAATTATATTTTTTGCAGGACACGGCATACAAGATGAAAAATACAACTATTTAGTAGCATCGGATTCTCAGATAAATTCTCTAGTTGATATTAAATACAATTGCATCCATGCAGATGATTGTTTGGGTGTATATTCAAAAACAAATCTTCATTTACTAATTTTAGATGCTTGTAGGAATAACCCCTTTTATTCTGGCAATAGAAGCATTAACATAGGTTTAATTAAAATGGATGCTCCAGCAGGTACTTTAATCGCCTTTTCAACAAGCCCTAACTCTACTTCAAGAGAAAGGAAGGGCGAAAGAAATGGTGTTTATACAAAGTTTTTATTAAAAAACATGCGAATACCTAATTTACCTGCAGAATTAGTTTTCAAAAACACAAGAAACGAGGTAAAGAATGACACTAAAGATGAACAAATTCCATGGGAAGAATCTTCTTTATTTGGAGACAATTTTTCTTTTGTAGAAACAGAAAATGAAACAATAGATAAATTATTTTTAGAACATATGTTAACAGGCAGACTGATTTTACTTCCTGAACTAATGCCATTTCTTAAAAATAATGTTTTAGAATCTGAATCCTTAGAGGTGTTAATATTGACCTTCTGTTTGGCAGAAATTAGCTTCTTTAATGAACAGGAAGGTAATACTCTTAAAACTGTTGATGAAGACTATTTTTATAATCAATTATTTGATAATTATTATCCATTATTAGATGAGAGATTAAAAAAGGATAATAACATTGAAAATACTTTCAATATTGAAATTTTTGATAAAATAAAATTTATCTATCAAGTAAACTTTGGTTCCAATTCATTAAATACTATTGATGAATCATTTCCACAAATGATAATGAATTATATTGAATTCAATAATGAAAAAGGAATATTATGTTTTTATGTATCAACTTTAAACGACAAACATTTTTTAAAGCCAACTATTATTACCACAGATCAAAAAAATGTTATAGTATTTAATTATTCGATTATTACAGGTGATGAAGTTATTGAAATAACTGACAGGTATTTTAATTTAAGAAAGCCATTTGAAAAGGAAGTACCTTTAATAACTAATAATTTCAGAACATCAGAATTAGACAATGATGATTTTGAGAATATTTAAAAAAAACTATACTCAATTGGAGTTTATTTCTATTGATTAAAATAACAAATCAAAACATTTCACAACAAAGCAGAACGAAAGGTTGAAAAACAAACACTGACAATGAGAATAAAATATCAAATTTTCGTGAGTTCGACTTATGAAGACTTAAAAGAAGAAAGAGATTTAGTAATCAAAGCCATATTAGAGATGGGGCATATACCTGTAGGCATGGAAATGTTCAGTGCTGGTGATGAGGAGCAATGGAAATTGATTCAAAGACAAATTGAAGATTGTGACTATTATGTTGTAATAACCGCACATAGATATGGCTCCATGGATGGGAAAATTAGTTTTACTGAAAAAGAATATGATTATGCGTTTGATTTAGGTATTCCTACTTTGGGGTTTATCATTCAAGATAAAGCCAATTGGCCTGTTGCAAAAAGTGACACAGAAACAGATAAGAAAAAAAGACTAGAAAAATTTAAAACAAAAATTAAAAAGAAAATAGTTAGTTATTGGACAAATAAGGAAGATTTATATGGTAAAGTTTCATTGGCATTAATAAAACAATTTACTACAAACCCAAGAGCTGGATGGGTAAAGGCAAGTGAAACTACAGGTCCAGAAGTCTTAAATGAATTATCAAGATTAAGCAAAGAGAACTCTAGTTTGCGAGAACACATTATTGAACTTGACAAACAAATTGTCAAAGACGAATCCGAAAAATACGATAAAATAATTACTACTTTAAATAATCATAAAATCGCAGTAAGTTTTTTTTATAAAAATGGCAAAGATTGGGAAGACTCAAGGAACTTTGATTTTCTTGAATTATTTAAATTACTTGCTCCTGAACTAATGGTTGAAAAGTCTACAGAAGCGACTGCAAAATACATTGGGTTAATGAAGAAGCCAAAGCAGAGAAAAGAAATTCGTGACAATTTTCCAATTCCAAGCAATACAACAAAAACAATATTAGCAGATCTAGTTGTATTAGACCTAGTAAAACCATCTTCTAAAAAACACAGCTTGAAAGATACAAATGATTATTGGACTATTACGGAAGAAGGTAAAAATGTTTTTAAAGCAATAAGAAGAAACATTATTGAGAAAAATGATTTTGATTTCGACCTAAATTACATAGACTTTGACTTTGCAACAGAAGATGATGAGAAGAAGTAATTAATACTGATTAAACGAATTTTACGTCATTAAGTGAAATGTAATTTTGTCACCTTTCTGTTTCTATTAAATTTAGTAATCGTAAACTGCTTTGCATATTGAAACTAGCACAAGTTTAAAAGTCATATACATACCCCCCTGTTCCCAACCTATTACCAACACCCTGCCCTCAATTCAAAAAAATTAATACCTTTGCCCCTCCTAAAATTGTATTGATATGACCATAAGAACGAATTGGACCCTGAGTGAAATCACCGACATTTATAACAAACCCCTGCTCGATCTGATATTTGAATCGGCCAGCGTACACCGCCAAAACAAAGCCTACAGCGAGGTGCAAATAAGCAGCCTTATCTCTATAAAAACTGGTGGCTGTAAAGAGGATTGCGCCTATTGCCCACAAGCCGCCCGCTACCATACCGATATTGAAGTGCAACCACTAATGACAGTAGATGCCGTAAAAGAACGCGCTGCTGTGGCCAAAGTCAACGGTGCATCGCGCCTGTGCATGGGTGCTGCTTGGAGAGAGGTAAGAGACAACCGCGACTTCGACCGCGTACTGGAAATGGTAAGCGAGGTAAATGATATGGGCATGGAAGTGTGCTGCACCCTGGGCATGCTTACCTACGAGCAAGCTGAGCGCCTGAAGGAGGCCGGTTGCTTTGCCTATAATCACAACATCGATACATCGAGCGATAATTACGAAAACATCATCACCACCCGTACCTACGAAGACCGCTTAAATACACTGAACAATGTGCGCAAAGCCAAGCTGAGCGTTTGTTGCGGTGGTATTGTTGGCCTGGGCGAAACGGACGAGGACCGTGTAAAAATGTTGCACACCCTCTCCACCATGGAAGTACACCCCGACTCAGTGCCTATTAATGCACTGGTAGCTGTGGAAGGTACGCCCCTTGAAAATAACACCCGCATTGGCATTGATGTAATGCTGCGCATGATAGCAACCGCCCGCATTATAATGCCTAAGAGTGTGGTGCGCCTTTCGGCAGGTAGAAATGAAATGAGCATGGCCGAACAAGCCCTTTGTTTTATGGCCGGTGCCAATTCCATATTTGCCGGTGAAAAACTATTGACTACACCTAATCCGGATTTCGATACCGATATGCAAATGTTTAAAACCCTTGGCCTAACACCAAGAAAAGCATTTAAAGACGTAGCCGAAACTGTATAAACACAATGCGATGCCTACCTCTACCGCTTTTGATGAAGTACTGAAAGAGAAATTGTGGTTGCGGCAATCAACGGGATTATTGCGTGAGCTAATAACGGCTGATACGGATTTTATAGATTTTTGCTCAAACGATTATTTGGGCTATGCCCGCCTTGCCGAATTACAACCTGCTACACATGCCATGAATGGTGCTACGGGCTCGCGCCTGGTAAGTGGCAATACCACTGCTATAGAACAAACCGAAGCCCTAGTGGCCCACTACCACGGTGGCCAAGCGGCCTTGATATTTAACAACGGCTATGCCGCCAACATCGGCCTGCTGAGCAGCATAGCACAAAGGGGTGACACCATTATAATAGATGAATTGGCCCATGCCAGTATCATAGATGGCGCGCGACTAAGTCTTGCACAACACTACAAATTCAAGCACAACGATATTGAAGATCTGGAGAAAAAAATTCGCTTGGCAAAAGGTACTTGCTTTGTAGTCACCGAATCACTGTTCTCCATGGATGGCGATATGGCACCACTGCAATCAATAGCAACACTATGCGCACAGCACGGTGCATTATTAATAGTTGACGAAGCCCATGCCACGGGCGTATATGGCAGCAAGGGCGATGGCCTGGTAGCTGAACTGGAATTGCAGGAGCAGGTATTTGCACGCGTGTTTACATTCGGCAAAGCATTGGGCCTGCACGGTGCTGCTGTAGTAGGCAGCCATACATTGCGTCAATACCTGATTAACCATGCCCGCAGTTTTATTTACAGCACAGCATTGCCTCCGCATGCCTCTGCGCAAATTGCAACAGCCTATACTTTATTACCCCATGCCGACCGAGCGCAACTGATGGCACTTATCGCACATTTTAAAACTGCTATTAAACAATTGAGCGGCTATACATTTATCGACAGCCACTCGCCTATTCAGGCTTTGATAATTGGCAGTAATGATGTGGCTAAACAACTATCGGCACACTTACTCAATAACGGTTATTTTGTAAAGGCCATTCTGTCGCCAACTGTACCTGTGGGTACCGAGCGACTGAGAATATGCCTGCACTTACACAATACCAAAACGGATATCGATCAATTAATTTCTCACATTCAATCCTTTAAAGCATGAGCATAATTATAGCAGGTATACACACAGGCATTGGCAAAACCATTTGCTCCGCTGTTATTTGTCAGGGACTGGGTTACGATTACTGGAAACCTGTACAGGCCGGAGATTTGGAAACATCGGACAGTGTGTTCATTAAACAACATGTTACCAATATCAATTGCACCATACATCCTGAAGCCTATCGGCTTACGGCACCTGTGTCGCCACACGATGCGGCCGAGCGCGATGGTTTGCTGATACGCCCCGATCATTTCAAACTACCCGTTACCGACAATCAACTGTTGGTAGAAACAGCAGGTGGTATTATGACCCCACTTGCACCCGGCTACCTCAACATTGATTTAATAGAACAACTGGCACTGCCTGTGATATTAGTGGCAGGTACTTACCTGGGCAGTATCAATCACACCCTGCTTTCAATAGCGGCATTGCAACAGCGCAACATATTGGTGAACGGCATTGTGTTCAGCGGTGAAATGAATGCAGCGGGAAAAAACTTTATTTTAAAACACACAGGCATTACCAATCTGTTCAACATTCCCCACCTGCCAATAGTGAACAGAGACATTATACACACCGCCACACAGGTGATACAAATTAAAACAACTGCTGATGACTAACACAACCAACCACATCTGGCATCCCTTTACACAAATGCAATTGGCAGATGCACCCATTCATATTTCACATGGCAAAGATGCCTTGCTATTCGACACCGATGGCAACGAATACATAGATGCAATATCATCATGGTGGGTGAATATTCATGGCCATGCTAACGAGGCAATAGCAAAAGCCATAGCCGAACAAGCCTTACAACTGGAACAGGTGATATTTGCAGGCTTTATACATACACCTGCCATTCAATTATCGGAGCGCATCATTCAACTACTGAACAATCATTTCAGCAAAGTTTTTTTCTCTGATAATGGATCAACAGCCGTAGAAGTGGCTGTAAAAATGGCATTGCAATACTGGCACAATAAAGGTGTAACAGGTAAAACAAAAATACTGGCATTAGAAAACGGCTACCATGGCGATACATTTGGTGCCATGTCGGTAGGTGGTCGCAGTGCTTTTAATGCGCCTTTTGAAAATCACTTATTCGAAACCATTTATATCCCAACACCTACTGCTGATAATATAGATGATTGTCTGAAAATGATTGCTGATGCTGCAAAAACAGGCACCGTAGCAGGCTTTATTTTTGAACCATTGATACAAGGTTCGGGTGGTATGATTATGTACGAACCTGAGCATTTGGAAGCCATGATTCGCGAAGCAAAAAGCCATGACATCATTTGCATAGCCGATGAAGTAATGACGGGTTTCGGTCGCACAGGAAAATTATTTGCCATAGATTACATTGACACAAAACCCGATATCATTTGTCTTTCAAAAGGATTGACCGGTGGTTTTATGCCCATGGGTTTAACAGTATGTACCGAAGATATTTACAACGCCTTTCTTTCTGACGACAGAAAAAAAACCTTGTTTCACGGTCATTCCTACACCGCTAATCCATTGGCTTGCGCAGCTGCTTTGGCCTCTATCAAACTGGTGAACCACGACAGAAAAAGTGATATCATCGCCATTAAATTATCGCATGCCAATTTCATCCACGAGATAAAGGACCACCCTGCAATAAAAGATGTAAGACACCGAGGCACCATACTCGCCATAGAATTTAAAACCCCTGAAGACACTTCTTATTTCAATAGTTTCAGAGACAGGGCCTACAAGTATTACATCAGTCGTGGTGTACTGCTGCGCCCGCTCGGCAATGTGGTGTATATCATGCCACCCTATTGTATTACCATTGAACAACTCGATAAAGTATACAGCGTACTCAAACAATCTCTCACCGATTTAACTACTCATACAGCACAATAATGGAACATCTTTTCACAACTATAGTTAACAACAATGCCCTGCACAGCAAATGGCTGAACACCCTTTCGATGATGGAAAATGCAGGTGCTAAAAAAATAAAAAACTGCGAACACCCGGTATTGGTAAATGAAATAATTTTAAAACACTCAGCCGAAGAAGCCCGTCATGCCTATTACTTAAAGAAACAAATCAGCAAGTTGCAAAACGAAAGCTGCCCTACTTATGAGAAAAAATATTTGATGGCGCCCGATCAAAGTTATTTCTACCTGCATGCATTGGATGTACAGGTATGTCGTTATTTAAAAAACAATTACGGCTACAAGGGCGATGATTTAAAATATGCCGCATACCTATTGGTAACCTATGCCATAGAAGTAAGAGCCGATGATTTGTATCCCAAATACCAAGCAGTATTAACAGCGCATGGTTGCAAGGTAAATGTTAAAACCATTATTGCTGAAGAAGAAAACCACCTGCATGAAATGAAACAACAGCTGGAAGTATTTTCGCCCAATTGGCATCAACTGTGTGAAGATGCCTTGCAATTGGAAACCGCCCTTTACAATGACTGGATCAAAGCACTTGAAAAAGAAGTAGCCGCTTAACCTGCCATTTGTTTGCACTCAAATGTTTTACTACATTTGTCCAAAACCCATTTGAATAGGCACAGTGGAAACATTTAATACTTCATTAACATTAAGAATCGACTGGAGTGAACTCGACTTATTTGGTCATGTGAACAATGTCGAATTTTTTAAATACATACAGGCCTCACGCGTTAACTATTGGGACAGCATTGGTTTGACCTACCTGTTCACCGAATCTAAACTAGGTCCTATGTTGGCATCTACTGAATGTCAGTTTAAAAAGCCCCTGTTTTATCCGGGTGAAATTACTGTATTGGCAAAGGTTGATTTTATCAAGAACTCAAGCTTTGGTTTAACCCACGCCATTGTGGATCAGCATGGTGATGTGGCCGCTACAGGTAAAGACATTGTGGTGTATTACGATTACAACAACCATCACAAATTAGCGCTTCCCGATTACATCAGAGAAAGAATTTATCAAAGGGAACAAAAGCGTTTTTAATTACCAGAGTAAAGTAACAGTACCTCTTATTTTCTTATCCTGATTGCGGTAATCGGTTAAGGTTAATATATACACAAAAGTACCTACGGGACATAGCTTACCCATATAGGTGCCGTCCCATGTTTCACCGGGTGTTTCACTGTCAAATACTTTTTCGCCCCAGCGGTTATAGATTTTAAATGAATATTGGCGGGCTACTAACATTCCCTGAGGACCGAAGCCTTCGTTGATGCCATCGCCATTTGGTGAAAAGGCTGTAGGAAAAAACAAATTGGTGCGCACAGATGCAAACACATTTTGTTGCAAAGTATTTTTACATCCGCGATGATCGGTTACAGTTAAGCGGGCATATACCGTAGCACTATCCACCAAACTAATGGTCGTATCCGATTGCACACTGCTACCATAAGGCCCGAAGTTCCATAACAGCGATGTAGGTGTAGGCTGTGTAATGTCTTCGAATCGCATGTCTGTTTGCCCTTCTAATGCCATGATATCGTATTTGAAACGTGGGATAGGCAAACTGTAAACAATGGCAGCTCCGGGCAAATAAACACTGTCTGCACAGTTCTGATTGGTGACCACCTTTAAGCTAACATTGTACACGCCTGCTTTATCATATCGGTGTTTTACTGAATCAGAAAATGCAAATGTATTATCACCAAAGTACCATCTACTTTGTAGAATATTGCCATTGGTCACTTTGGCAACAAACAAACTGCTGTCGCCTAAACAAACGGGGGCAATAGGTTGTATCTTTAATCCTGCTCCGGGGTGCAATGCAATATTCAGTTGACCGGTATCTGAACATCCTGAATCGGAAACAGAAATTAATTGCACGGTGTATGTGCCAGGATATTTGTATTTTTTTGCTGGCGGTAGTTTCAATATTGAAGATGTGGTATCACCAAAATTCCATTTGCTTGATACCAATTTGCCTTGTGCTATTTGAGAACTATCAGTATAAGTAAAGCTGTGCAATGAGAAACACTGAGAAGGAAATGGTGTTGAAATTTTTGCCAGTGGCGATGCATTGACATATACATAGTTTACCGCCTGACCTTTGCAACCTTTCGTTGATGTGAGTATCAATCGCACAGGGAATTGTCCAATGCTATTGAACTTGTAATTGTTGACACTTGCAACATTTAGCATACTGTCATTGCCTATCAACCATTTAATTTGTTGAATGCTATCGTTAGCAGATTGTCTGATATAATTCAGATTGAATTGCTGCTGTTTAAAACACTGCGACCAATCATTGATTCTGAATACAACCACAGGGTCTTTATCCAGTATGACAGTTTTTGTAATGCTATCCGTACAACCAAATATATTGGCAACTGTCAGTCGCGCCCATTGGGTGCCACTGGTGGTATATATTTTTGTAATGGTATCTTTATTCAATATTGAAGCACCATTGCTAAACTGCCACAGTACAGGTTTTAAAATACCGGTATCGGCTACCGATGTATTCATCATTGTAAAGTTATTGCCCGTAAAACACTGTTGCGAATCATTGATTACAAACTGCGCCTTTGGTGCGCCAAACATTTTAATGGATTGTTGAATGGTGTCCTTACAACTTTGAGGAGAAATAGCGATGAGTGTGGTTGAATAATTCCCTGCTTTTTTAAATTGATGAACAGCATGAATGATGGTATCGAAAGTACTGTCGCCAAATTGCCATTGGTATTTGAGGGGTTGATGAACACTCGTAGAAGTATTCACAAAATGCACGGTATCCTTGATACAAAACAGCGGATTCTTTAATGTAAAATTTGCCTCAGGGTTTTTATAAATTACAATTTTTCGCCTAAATGAGTCAAGGCAACCATTGTTATATTCATAAATTAAATGTGTGGTATAAGTCCCGGGCTGCGTGTATTTGCGAGGTGTGGTAGGATTGCCGTTACTAATCACAAAGCCCTCACTGAAATACCATTTAAATCTTTTGTGATAAGCCGAATCGATGACGGTGTTATTTTTATAAACGATGTAGTTGGTATTAAAACAGGAGTCTATCTTCACTATATCAAACTGCGGGTCGGGCGAGGGCAAAATATCAATGACCTTAAACGTATCATGCACACAATCGTTAACCGTGGTAACACGCAAATGTATCAGATAAGTATTGGCCTTGGTATACACATGGGGAATTACGGTGTCGTTATTGATGATATTCTGATCGCCAAAATCCCATTGATTGGTAACAATGCTATCAATAGAATGACTGGTATTGGTGAATATGATGGGTCTGTTTTTATTGAGACAAAAATGGGTATCAGTTAAAGTAAATCGGGCAACGGGAAAAGGGAAATTTTTAAGGTTCAATGTATCGCGAGTAGTACACCCATTGCGTCCTGTAACACTTACCCAATACTGACCGGGATAGCGTATGGTTCTGTAATACACCCCACTCCCATTCTCCCAAGTATAGTAATTATGTCTGTTAAAATTGTTGCAGAACAACTCGAGATCAAGATAGCCGCATATCAAAGTATCATTGATTAAAATGGGCATTTTACTGCCTACTCCAAAGTACAATTTCTTTCTCACTGAATCCAGTGCATTGGTCCGTACATGATTGTAATACATAGTGACTGAAATAAAACCGGTATCGGGTACTTTGTATCGGAATGAATCACCTGTAAACTGTCTGTATTTATTGTTATAGCTCCATTTGAAATTGGTAAAACTATCACTCTTTGCAACCTTAAATTTTGAGGTGTCATTATAGCATTGCGTATTCGAATAAAAATCCGGTCTCAGTTTTTTGAAGCTCGTTGTGGCATTGTAAACATTGCCCTCGTGTTGTGCATACCCATAATAATTTGCTTGAAATCCCTTTGGACTATTGAGTGTATAAAGGGAATCTTTCATTTTAAATTGTGTGTACGCCATGCCACCTGATATAGGTTTCCATAACTTGGGAGCCACCTTATTGCCATTGATTGTAAATACTGCAGTATCTGTTTCTTTCACCAATACGTTGAAATAATTTTCCGCTTTTTTCATTGTATCAATGACTGTAATCTTCCCATCAGTCACATTATTTATTCTGACATTGCCTGTATACAATTCATCAGGCGTCAACTGCACTTGCGAAATATCACCCAGGTATTTTTTAGGCATTGTGTGTTGATTGCACAATACACTTTTAGAAAATTGTGTCACAGATATGCGCTTGTCTGCCGTAATTCTTATAGGTACCGATGTTCCGCTGTTCCAGGTAAAATAGTCGCTTTGGTTCAAGGTGGTATAGTACACACCATCAATATAAACTTTCGTATAATCTTCAATCCCTACAATTTTGAGATAATAACCGCCAAGACTATTCTTAAAAGGTATGGCAGTATAACTGTTGCCCATACTCACAGTTGGTATCATTTGCTCAAATGTGTGGTCCATGTATTCTAAATTTGTTAGATTATTATGGTATTTGATCACAATAGGATTACTTACCCTACAGATAGTGCCGTTGCTATCTTCCTGTTCGCTATAGGTTAAACGATTACCGGCAAACACTGCAAACTTAGCACCCGGAGTTCGCGACCGTATGGTGGTACCCGTAAGATCAAAATCTGAGCTGACATAGGGAAATACTTGCCCCTTATTGAGCCTTACATTAATGGGTCGATTAATGACTTCATTTTCTGTTGCCGATCGGGCCATGGGTATCACTTCCACTTCACATGAATCTGTAATGGCCACGACAACAAACTCACTCGATTTTGAAATCTTATTGGTAAATTCTGTGAAACAGACCCATATCGCATTGTTCTGATTGGTCGTGACAAAATATTCGGGATTTTCGGGGATGGATTCGGTGGGCATCACGGTCGTTGAACCTTTGGAGGTCCAATACCGATGCACCGCCTGAACACTTACAAGGGAGTCGGAAACAATATGCACCCCATAGCGAAGTTTAAATTCTGACATCAGTGAGCGACAGGCCATTTCAGATGGCAATTGAAACCGATATGGCACATTGGGCATTATGTCAACTGTTTTCGAGTATGCCGGATCAAAGTCCGGATTCGTTGTTACGCTAACTTTGGTTTTATATTTTGAGGTAACAAAAACTTCTAAAGTATCATCCCACCAAATACCCATCATTGAATCATCCGTACGAGGCCTGCAATACAAATCACCATCAGGAAATGCCACCCAAAAGTCTTTTCCTTCTGTACTTTGCGCTACAGTTTGATTTGTTGCAAACAAACTAAATACCAGCAGAATAGAAAAAACGAAACGCATTTTAGTACTTCACTGAAACAAATATACAGTGGCAATTGTAATATTCCCATTTTTTTTAACAATATGACAATTGCTATAAGAAAACAGCCTGTAAATCTGTGAATAAATAAATATCTTTGAAACTGAAATGAAAAAGGAACACCATTATAACACTACCATTACCTGGACCGGCAACAACGGCACAGGCACTTCAGGCTATGCTAACTATGGCCGCAATCACACATTATCCATAGAGGGCAAAACAGATGTTATGTGTTCCAGCGACCCTTATTTTAGAGGCGATGCTACACGTATTAATCCTGAGGAAATGTTGTTATCGGCTCTATCATCTTGTCACATGTTGTGGTACCTCCATTTTTGTGCCGACAATGGCATTATTGTAACCGCTTATACGGATAATGCAAAAGGCAGCATGGCTGAAAAAAATGAAGGTGGTGGACATTTTACTGAAGTAATGCTTTACCCTAAAGTCACCATTACCGATGCATCAAAAATTGATTTAGCCAATTCGCTTCACCATAAAGCCAATGAGAAATGTTTCATTGCCAACTCATGTAATTTCCCGGTGAAACATACACCAACCTGTGTGGTTGAGTAATCTTAAAAGTTCATCTTCTTCCCTTTTTCCTGCAACATTACTTTTGCTGCTTTCCAATTGGGAATGGTATCACTTTGAAACGTATAGGTGGATATTGAAGCAGCTAAATCTGCTGATGCTTTCATTGCAGTAAGGTGAGCACCTGATCGGGCAAAGCGTTTCAAATCAGCTTCGCTTTCCCATGCCGTAAGTGTATAATGTGTTTTGCCAATACCCGTTTTTCTGAATGCAGTAAACCCCTGCTCTTTTTTTAACTGTTTAAGAATGTCGAGCGCGTATTTAGCAAGACCAAAAAATTTAAAAAGGTTCTTGAGTTCAATAGAGGTGATGGTGATATACATACAACTTTTTTTGTCAAAATTACACTCCAGTAATCAATTCAGCAAGTTTGCAATCAAACTTTTACTAGTAATTAAAAAATTAAATATAATTATATTTAAACCACTTACTATCAAATATTTATAAAATATTATTTTAACAGTGCTACGTTTCTTTCACTTTTCTCGTCTAGTATAAAAAGTCATCTATGAATCAACTCTTACAAACTACTTATCTCACAACAAAATATTTTAAAAACAAATTATCTGTTGTGATGCTGCTATTGATGTTTGCTTTTAATACATCTACATCAACTGCTTGTACAGATATTGACTTTTATTCTCAGAGCAACTCTAAGGGTAGTTATTACTTCTATTCATATGTCAATGGCAATTTCAACAACAAAAGAATTAGCTGGGATTTTGGCGATGGCAACACCGGCACCGGACAATCTCTTACACATACCTACACAACTGCAGGCACATACAATGCTTGCGTCTACCTGTGGGACAGTGTCAATAATTGTGGTGATACATTCTGCAAAACTGTATGTTACATTGCTGCGCCAAAAATTACTTTTACCAGAACAGGGCAAACAATTACAACTACCCTATCTTGTAATCCAAATATTTCTTATTATTGGCTGTTTGGAGATAATACGGGTACGCAAGGCTGTAATGTCACTCACACTTATCCGGCTAAAGAAATTTACCAGATTCGCATCATCAGTGGATACGACACGATTTCAGGATGTAGAGACACCATGAAAGCGGACACAATTTTAGACTTAACAAAATGTGGAATAGTCAGCAATTTTGCGATTGCCGGTACCGTTCAAAATACGGCTTATGTTTATTCAAAAAACACAAAACCACGAGCAGGTAAAGAATATTGGTATTGGGGGGATGGGAGTAATACCATCATCAACTCAATTACTTCAGGTTACAAATACATCAATCACACTTATGCAAACAGTGGCAACTACAATATTTGTCATATCATTTTTGATTCGCTTACAAACTGTAGAGATACTGCATGCAAACAAGTAACCATTGATAGTTGTAATGTCAAACCAAATTTCACATTTACGGTTTCAGGACGAAAAGTAACTGTTACAAATACAACATCAAATGCCACATCCTATACATGGAACTTCGGCAATCAATACACTTCTTATAACACTAACCCTGTTTATACTTTTACCAGTGACGGTACATTTCAAATATGCCTGACAGCAAGTAACAGTTCTTGTGGCAAAACTATATGCAAATCAGTGACTATTGAAACTTGTAAACTCTCTCCCGATTTTGTTTACACCATAGATCCTTCTACCGGAAAAGTACAGTTTTACAATACATCATTGAAAGGCATGACCAGCAATTGGAGTTTCGGTGATGGCAATTACGACAATACCGGGGTGAATCGCACAGAACACACCTATAATAAAAGCTATGATTATACGGCTTGTATGACTGTTGTGAATTGTGAGCAAAACTGTTCTCAATCTGTTTGCAAACCTATTAAATTTAAGACTGATTCATGCATAGGCAAGCAAGCATATTTTACTGCTGCCTATTCTCAGTCAAAAACTAAACTGTCACTTTATAATCAATCTAACTTTGGCAACAGATTCTTATGGACTGTGAAATCAGTTGGTACCGCCTATACATGGCAATACAGGAAAGACTCCGTTCATTTTACTGTTCCTGATTCAACTTATTATGTTTGTCTCTATGCCTATGATACAATTACCGGTTGTAGAGATTCATTCTGCAAATACATTGTAACAGATAGCTTACCGCAATTAGCTGTTAGACATCTTAACAATGACGAACAATTCAATGTGTATCCTAATCCGGCCAGCAATAAAATAACAATCGCCTACAAAGGCAACGATGAAGAAATCATTGTAAAAATCACTGACATCAATGGCAAATTGATACGCACCGTGAATGTTTCAAGTGGCACACCGCTTGAACTTTCCACATCCGGATTAACAAGCGGGGTATACATCATACAACCCCAAAATCAATCCCCTCCATTTAAACTCATTTTACAATAACAATACAAAGGACTTATTTTTGAGTTAAAGAACCGGTAGCTTCATCTGCCGGTTTTTTTTATGTTTCTAATTCGCAGTCAAAACTGTGTACCATCAATATTTTGAAAACATCTTGGAAAAAAAATTTAAAGCATGTCACATTTTTGTCACCCTTTGCGTCTATTCTAAAAAAGTTTATTATGAACCCACTCTACCAATTCAAAACGACTATTACAAAACTCTTATTACCTTTTGTAATTCTACTGATGATGTTGAATTTCAACACACCTACAGTTAAAGCCTGCAACCAGGGCCCCATCTATTTGTATGAATACCACGACACTGCAGGACTATTTACATTTTATGCCTATTTTTCTACAGGAGTAGGCACAAAAAAAAGATACACTTGGGATTTTGGTGATGGCTCTACAGGTTCGGGCTACAACCCTACCCACACATATGCTTCAAGCGGCAATTACAATGTTTGTGTAGCTGTTTATGACAGTTTGCAAAATTGCAGTGATACCGTTTGTAAAAACATCTGTTATTTTAAAGCGCCAAAAATCACTTTTACAAGATCGGGCCAGACAATTACAACAACTATTACATGTACAGGTGCATTGAAATATTTCTGGGAATTTGGAGATGGCAGCACTGCTTATGGCTGTAATTTTACCCATACTTATGCCACTAAGGATTTATTTAACCTTCGCATTACTCGAGTAAAAGACACGGCAACAGGTTGTCTTGATAGTTTTTATAACGCAGGTGCAGATACTGTCATCGATTTTACAAGATGTGGATTTAAATCAAATTTTGAATTTTATACAACAAGCACAATTGATACGCGCTATGTTTATGCTGTTAATCATTATAACTACAGTACGCCAAAAAAGGGCAAAGAATACTGGATTTGGGGAGATGGTAGTTCTAACACAGTTATAAGTCCTATCAGTTACTACACTTACATCTCTCACAAATACGCAACAAGTGGCACTTTCACCACTTGCCATATACTGGAGGATACGGCCACGGGTTGTAGGGATACCACCTGTAAACAAGTTACAATAGATTCTTGTAATGTGAACCCTAATTTCAGCTATACAATAGCCGGCAGAAAAGTGACTTTTACAAATACCTCAACTAATGCCAATACATATTCCTGGACTTTTGGCAACAACAGCAGCAGTTCTACAAAAAATCCAATTTATACTTATAACGCAGATGGCACATTCAATGTTTGCTTAAAAGCAACTAATACAGGCAATGGATGTAGTAAAACTATTTGTAAAAGCATTAAAATAGAAACTTGCAAACTTACCCCTGATTTCATGTATGTAATAGATACTGCAACCGGCAAGGTGCAATTTTACAACATGTCAGTGAAGGGCTTAGTGAGCTCATGGTATTTTGGTGATGGCTATTCTGATAATACGGGTGTACACAGAACTGAGCACACCTACAATACAAACAGCGATTACCAGGCTTGTATGACTGTTACAAGTTGTGATTTGAGTTGTTCTCAAACTGTATGCAAACCGATAAAATTTAAAAAGCCTGATACAACCTGCAACAATAAAAAGGCATATTTCACAGCAGCTTACTCTAAATCAACATCGAAATTATCGCTTTACAACCAATCAAATTTCGGCAACCGTTTTTACTGGACAGTGTATAAAGCTAGCGGTTCAACTTATAGTACGCAATACAAAAAAGACTCTACACATTTTACAGTAACTGATTCATCATTTGTTGTATGCCTCACTGCATATGATACTATTACCGGTTGTATAGATACATTCTGTCGCCAAATTCTTAGAGATACCTTGCCTCAATTAGCAGTGCGACATCTTAACAATGATGACCAATTCAATGTGTATCCAAATCCTGCCAGCAATAAAATTACCATTGCCTACAAAGGCAACGATGAAGAAATCATTGTAAAAATAACTGACATGAATGGCAAACTAATACGTACAGTGAACGTCTCGAACGGCACGCCATTAGAGCTATCAACTTCAGGATTGGCGAGTGGTGTGTATCTGATTAAACCGCAAAACCAGTCACCCCCATTTAAACTCATTCTACAATAGAAAAACACAAGACTTATTTAAATACAAAACCGGCAGTTCTTAACTGTCGGTTTTTTTTATTCTAAGAAGTAAAAAAATACAACAATTCCGAAAATTTATTTTACAATCTGTCACATTTTTATCATCCCTGTCGTCTATTCTAAAAAAGTTTAATATGAATCCACTCTACCAATTCAAAACGACAATTACAAAATTCTGTACTACTTTTGTAATTCTATTGATGATGTTGAATTTCAACACTTCTAAAGCAGCTTGCAACCAAGGTTTGATATATATTAGTAGCCACCATGATACAGCAGGCAATTTTTATTTCTCAGCTTATTTAACAACAGGAATTTCTAAAAAAAGATTTACCTGGAACTTCGGTGACAGCACCACAGGTTCGGGTTACAGACCTACCCATAAATATAGCAGGCTGGGCACCTATAATGTTTGTGTTTATGTTTGGGACAGTACAAAAAACTGTGGTGATACCGTTTGTATGAAGGCATGCTTTTTCAAATACCCTAAAATTAGTTTTACAAAATCTGGCCAATCAATAACAACCACGATTCCTTGCAATAGCGCCTTAAAATACTCCTGGGATTTCGGTGACGGAACAACAAAAACAGGTTGCAATTTTACTCATACATATGCGAACAAAGACATCTACAGACTTTCAATTTTTCAAATTAAAGACACGATAACAGGTTGTAAGGACAGTTTATACCAATATGAAATAGATACAGTAGCAGACTTTACCCGCTGTGGATTCAGAACAACTTTTGACTTTTATGGAACAGGCGCCATCGATAGCCGTTATGTATATTCAACCAACCACTATAATGACAACCCTAAAAAAGGGAAAGAATACTGGTATTGGGGCGATGGTAGCACAACTGTAACAAGTCCTATATATTCTACTTCTTATTTCACTCATAAATACACCCGAAGCGGTACTTTCACCACTTGTCATATACTGGAAGATTCGACCTCGGGTTGTAGAGACACTACCTGCAAACAAGTAAAGATTGACAGTTGCAACGTAACCGCTAATTTCACCTACACTGTCGTAGGTCGAAAAGTAACATTCACCAATACTTCCTCGAGCAACGCCACTTCTTATTACTGGACATTTGGCAGCAGCGGTAGCAGTTCAACAAAAAATCCCACTTATACTTTCAACGCAGATGGCACATTCAATGTGTGTTTAACTTCAAGTAACTCAAGTTGCAGTAAAACTATTTGCAAGAGCATTAAAATAGAAACATGTAACCTTGCGGGCGATTTCATGTATGTAATTGATACTGCAACGGGCAAGGTACTATTCTACAATATGTCAGCGAAAGGAATTGTTAGCTCGTGGGTCTTTGGTGATGGCCAATACGACAATACCGGGTTACACAAATCAGAGCACACCTATAATAAAAACAACGACTACCAGGCCTGTTTGAATATTACAAGTTGTGATTTGACCTGTACGCAAACTATATGCAAGCCAATTAAATTTAAGGTGGTAAAACCTGATACAACATGTAAAGGTAAGCAAGCTTATTTCACTGCTTCGTATTCAAGAACAAATGCCCGTCTTAGCCTTTATAATCAATCTAACTTTGGAAACTATTTCAAATGGAATATTATCAAAAAAAGTGGCAATGTGACTCACCTTAAATCTACAAAAGATTCTGTAAGTATTTATTCCAGCGACAGTGTGTATAATGTTTGCCTCATAGTATTTGACACGAATACACTTTGCACTGACACATTCTGTGCAACATTACTGAGAGACAGTGTGAAACAATTGTCAGTACGCTATCTTAACAACGATGGTCAATTCAATGTGTACCCAAATCCGGCCAGCAATAAAATCACCATTGCATACAAAGGCAACGAAGAAGAAATCATTGTTAAAATAACTGACATGAATGGCAAACTGATTCGCACAGTGAATGTCTCCAATGGCACACCATTAGAACTATCTACTGCAGGATTGGCCAGTGGTGTTTATATGGTCCAACCGCAAAACCAGTCGCCCCCCTTTAAACTCATCCTACAATAATACCATCATAAGACTTATTTTGAGTTTAGAAACCGATAGCGAGAGCTGTCGGTTTTTTTTTATTATACCGGTACAGCCATTATCTTTTTGAATGTGTCTTTAGTTTTTGTTAATTTGCATACAACCATTTCTGTAATTGCATTTTAAACCACCCGTCTATGAAAACTATTCTTCTGTTAACATTCATCTGTTTATTGAACACAACATTCGGAAATAAAAGCATCGCTAACGACAGCATCAAACCATTTGTACTGGGACAAACCCGCGAAATACAGTCGACAGTATTAAACGAAAAACGCATCTTAAACATTTATTTACCCGAAGGATATAAGGCTGACGACACAACAAAATATTCTGTCATTTATTTACTGGATGGCAGTGCTGATGAAGATTTTATTCATGTAGCAGGACTGTTGCAATTTAACATGTTTCCTTGGGTGAACCGCACACCAAAGTCAATACTGGTGGGCATTGCCAATGTCGACCGCAAAAGAGATTTCACATTTCCCAGTACAGTTGAAAAAGAAAAACAAGCATTTCCAACGACAGGTCATTCTGAGCAATTCATCACATTTATTGAAAAAGAATTACAGCCTTTCATTGAAAAAAATTATAATACCAATCATTCTAAAACCATCATAGGGCAATCATTGGGCGGCTTATTGGCAATTGAAATTTTATTCAAAAAACCAACCCTCTTCAATCAATACCTAATCATCAGTCCGAGTTTATGGTGGGACAATGGTTCCTTATTTAAATATGACCCTGTCAAATTAAAAGACAGTACCCTGCAAACAACTTCGGTTTACATCGGTGTTGGCAAAGAAGGTGCCGGTCCGGGTGACTATCTCAATACCATGGAATCTATGGCCAATACTTTTTACGAAAAATTGGTGATGATCAACAACAAAAAATTGGGTTCCCATTTTGATTACATGCCCAAAGAGAACCATGCCACCAATGGGCACATAGCGGTTTACAACGGATTGCTGTGGCTGTCAACTTTACATTCAACGCCTGCAAAAAATTGAATACATCATCCTTCCTTCCCAATTTTGATATCACCGCAAATGCACCGATTGCCAATGCATTCACTGAACGCGGACTAAATACATTCATCCAGGCAGCCGACTACATTATGCACCTGCCCTATGGCCGCAATACAGATAAATCACAATTGCTCACCGTATTTTCTGACAACTGTGGCACGTGTGGCACCAAGCATGCTATTCTGAAACAATTGGCAGATGAGCATCACCGCGATGACATTGAATTGATATTGGGCATGGTAAAAATGAATGCAGTCAATACACCCGATGTTGCAACCACTCTCAAAAAACACCAATTGGATTACATTCCTGAAGCCCATAATTATTTAAAATACAATGGCCGGATTATAGATATTACCAAACCTGTGTTTACAGTAACACATGATGCAGACAACATTCTCAGGGAAATCAGTATTACTCCTGAGCAGATAACAGATTATAAAGTGAGTTATCATAAACAATTCCTTTCGGAATGGATGATCAATAATGGTATTAACCTGAGTCTGGATCAATTGTGGGCCATCCGCGAACAATGTATTCAAGACCTTTCTACAGCATCAACACAAGCATAACGATTTATGGAATTCAATAAAATAACAAGAGGCGCCAATAGAGCTGCCAATGAAGAGCAAACAGTATACGATATTCTGGATGCAGGCTTTCTATGCCACGTAGCCTTTCAGCACGAAGGGCAAACAATGATGATACCCACAGCATTCGGCAGAAAAGATGATGTCATTTTTCTTCACGGTTCAACAAAAAATTTTATGCTCAATCAGATTCTCAAATCTCAAACCATTTGCATCGCAGTCACCCATCTTGACGGACTTGTACTGGCGCGCTCACTCTACGACACCTCGGCCAATTACCGCTCTGCAGTACTATTTGGTCGCGCTGAATTGATTGAAGACTATGATGAGCGAATTGAAGCATTGAAAATCATTACGGATCACATCATCAAAGACAGATGGAATGAAGTGCCAATAGGCAGCGAAAATGAATTAAAAGCCACCATGGTTATTAAAATGAAAATTGACAGTGCCTCAGCAAAAATACGCAGCGGTGGACCGGCTGGCGATGAGGACAATACAACCGAAGCATGGTCGGGGCATATCCCATTGACACTTATTGCACAGCCTCCAATACTCGACCCTAAATTCGGCAAGGAATACCCCTTAACGGACAGTGTAAAAGATTTTTGCGACAAATACAGTGACTGATAGCGGTACACTTAAAAAAGAGTTCCATATTTGTTGTACTATTTTTAACGGGAAAATAAAATGAAAAAAAGTCTGAATATATTGGCATGTGGATGGCTGGCAATATGGTTGCTGATAGGCGGCATAATGGTGTACAGAAATAATGTATACAAAACAAACGCCACCAGGAACTTAGCCGACATACAACCTGTACTTGACCACATACTGCGTTATCAATCAGCCAACGAACGCACCCCAACTGAAGGTGAATTGAAAGACTGGATGAATGAAACCCAAATCAAAAAAGACTTTCAATACATTACGAAGAACAACTATCCGAAGAAAGACTCGGCTATATTCCGATCTGCAGATTGGAGCAAAGATTTTGCAATCGGTTTGCACAATATTGGCCGTGTAGATTATTACACATCATGGAACAAGCAATACATCACAACTCCCTTAGCTGAATCCACCATGGTGATAAGTGCTTTGTTCTTAATTTTCCTTGGTGTTCTCCCCTTCCCTTTGCTGTGGCTGATAAATAGGAAAAAGTAGTTGCGATTAACGCCTTTAGCGTTATTTGGTTTAGCAATTGGTATTAACTAACTTTGTTATATCTTCATCCGAATAAGTATATGCAAGGTAAATCCATAATGAAATTATTGTTGCTTTTCTCTTTATTGTCAACTACAATACAAAGCTTTTCAAAAACACTTCAAAGTAATGACAATACAAACGATTCAGCGTATTGTCCGGGAGAATATAAATTCATTGATATGGTTGTAATAACATATTCTATTCTCACTGATCACACCTTCAATAGGACAAATTATGGTTGTTTGGGCAAAATTTCTGATGATACAGGGCAATGGAATCAAGTAAAAGATACCATTTTTCTAAAATTTAAAACCAGAAAACCGGAAAAATATTTAGTTAAAACACTCGGTTTATATTCCATTCATTACAGTGATACCCAAATTCAAATTAGCTACAAATCAACTTATAAGTGTTTTGAAAAATTTGGCCTTACCAATCAATCAAAAGTCACCTATCACTACAATCAATTGTGTGATACTTTAATGATTATTGGGTATTTCAACAATGGAAATATTGCATATATTAACACTTATAATAGAGATGAAAGACCGATAGGCACCTGGTATTATTTTCTATCAGACGGAAATCTATCTAAGACGGTCAATTATACGGTTCCTGTTATGTACCCTACAAGGAGAAAAAGAAGACAATTCTGACATATTTAAGTTATATAATTAGCTAACAAGACAACCTATTTTAGTGAATTGCTTGCCTCCAGAGAAATAAACATATCAAATTGAATACTGAGAGAAATATTTATATAAGAAAATGACAACAATAGAACACAACTTTGATGATTTTTTAATTACAACCGACAGATCAAAAATGGACCTTATTGCCATTCACGATTTTTTATCCAAACACTCGGGCTGGAGCGACAATATTCCATTTGAAAGAGTGAAAACTTCAATTGACAATTCGCTCAACTTTGGGTTATTCCATAAAAATAAGCAAATCGGATTTGCAAGGATCATCTCCGACTTCTCTACCATCGCCTATCTAGGCGATATCTACATTTTAGATGATTATCGCGGCCGTGGGCTTTCAAAAAAACTGATGGATGCGGTAATGGGTCACCCTAACTTGCAAGGACTAAGGCGCTGGATTTTACTGACCTCAACTGCCGATTGGTTGTACGAAAAATATGGCTTTACTAAATTGCCAAATCCTGAGGTGTATATGGAGCTTTACAATCCCAATATTTATAAAACTAATTGATTCTGTCTTATAAGCTAACAGCTTTAAAAGCTGTATCTTTACAAGATGTACAAACATAAAAATCATTGCGACATATTAAATTCCATCTTTTTCCATTTATCAAATTAAACGACAATGAAAATTTATGTAAAAAACATGGCGTGTGAAAGCTGTAAAGC